>NZ_JAFCWO010000003.1:0-673036 GCF_049897605.1 Sphingomonas sp. DC1600-2 | reverse complement strand
TCGACTTGTTGAGGTCGAGGGAACCGTAATTATCTGGAGTGAAATCATGGAAAACCGAAGGAAACCTGCGCCTCCTGCCGCCACGCTCGACATAAACTGCGACTGCAAAGAATATGTGTAATGTTGAGCTCAACATTAGATATACTCGCGGGTCGGCAGGCCGGGCGTGCGCTTTATCGGTTTGGGCATCGGTCTAGCGATACGCCACACGCGGCCAAACGGCAAAGGGCCCGCCACCCCGCAGGATGACGGGCCCTTGCCCCCCGACCGCTGTCGTTCAGAACTTGCCGCGCAGCGTCACGCCGTAGGTGCGCGGCTCGGCCAGAAATGCCGAAATTGTCTGGTTCGCCGTGCCGCCAAACGCCTGGACGTTGGCGACGCTGTTCGATCCCTGGAAGGGCGTGCTGAACGCGACCTGCTCATATTGCGTGTTGGTCAAATTCTGCGCCCACAGCTCGATCGCCCACTGCTCCTTGGGCCCACGGATGCCGACGCGGGCATTGACCGTGGTGAAGCCGTCCTGCTTCTTTTCCGGGAACAGGTCGGAGCCGGTATTGTAATCGCTGGTGGTACGCTGATCGACATAGATCAGGCCCGACAGGCCCGAATTGCCCAACCGCGGCGTCCAGGCAATGCTGCTGGTCACGACATTGCGTGGCGCGTTGGACAGCGCCTGTCCAGGCAACAGGAACAACGCTGGGTCCAAGGGTGCCCCGGTATTGCGCCCGACCAGATTGTTGCGGAACTTGGTATCGGCCAGCGTATAGCCGGCGGTGAACGCCACGTTGCGGGTCGGGTAGATCGCCGCCTCGACTTCCACACCGCGCGTCCGCACGCCGGGCCGGACATTGTTGGGATCGCACGCCCCGGTCGATGCCGACGCATCGCGGTCCGCGCCCGCCAGATCGGTCGAGCAGGAGTCGATATTCTGCACCAGGAACACCGAACCGTTGAAGGTGTTGAGCTGGAAGTCCTTAAAGTCCTGCTGGAACGCCGCGACGTTCAGGTTGAAACGGCGGCTGGTATATTTCACGCCGACTTCATAGGCGTTGACCTTCTCGGCATCGAACTGGAGGTTCGCCGTACCGAAGCCAGCGCCGCGCCCGCCGAACTGGCGCGGGTCGGTCGGCGAGAAGATCGGCTGGCCCAGCGCCGAACGGTCGAGGTTGAAGCCGCCCGCCTTATAGCCGCGCGAATAGCTGGCATAGGTCAGCACGCCCGTAGTCGGCTTCCACGACAGCACCGCCGTGCCCGTGAACTCGCCTTCCTTGCGCTTGTCGCTGAGCTTCAAGGCATTGAGCGCCGAGCTGGAATTGCCTTGGCACGTCAAATTGACAACGCCCGCTGCCAGCGATTGCAGCGAGGCCGGCAACGCTGCCGCACCTCCGGTCAGGAACGGGGCGAAGAACGCCTGCTGGGCCGGGCAGACGGTGTTGGTGTTGTTGAAATCGGCGCGGAACGTCTTCTCTTCATGCGTGTAGCGCAGGCCCAACGTCAGATCGAGCGTCGGGGTGATGTGCACGATATTGTGCGTAAAAAAGGCGAAGTTGCGGCTGCGCTGATAGTAATTGGCGTTGTTGTCGCCGACATTGTTGACCGTGCTGAGCGTGTTGAGCCCGTTGATGAAGATCGGTGCAGCCGCCCCGAACGCCCCGGTCAACGTGGCGATACCGGTCGGGCTGAGACACCCCGGTGCGCTGGGGTTACGCAGAACTGCAGCGGCGTTGATCGTCGCGACCAGACGGCACGCGGCAAACGCCCCATATTGCGAGCCGAATTTGAGGTTGTCGCGAACCGTTAGATCTTCATTGGAGAAATAGCCGCCAACGAGCCAGTCGAGCCGATCCTTGAACAGCGATCCCTGCAGTCGAAGCTCTTGCGAAAACGTCTTGAACTGGCGGAAGGAATTGCCGTCCGCAGCGCGATACAGCAAATCGATGTTGCTGTAATCGACGTCGCCGGGGGCCTCTGCCTTATACTCGCGATAGGCGGTGATCGACGTCAACGCGACATCACCGATCTTCCAGTTGATTTCGCCGGAGATGCCGCCATCGGTGGTCTTGCCACGGAAGCTGCGGCCCGGCGTATCGGAGGTCAGGCGGTTATAGGGCGTCATGTTCGCCGGATAAACGCCGCCCGGAAACACTGCGCCCATGCTGGTCATCACGTCGGTGATGCGGTTGGTCCGGCTGGCATAATCATGTTCGGGGTTGGTCCCCGCCGCACCCGGCGTCGGATCATAGGTTTCCACCGTCGAAACATAGACGGCGGCGCAGCAGGATTCGACGCGGTGCGTATAATCCCCGATCAAACGCACCGACAGGTCTGCGGTGGGTTGATACAGCAACTGCCCGCGTACGAAATAGCGATCGCGATTGTTGAGCCGCTGGCCCGTCACCGCATCGGTGTAGAAGCCGTCGCGCTTCGAATACACGCCATCGAGCCGCGCGGCGATCGTTTCGGTGATCGGGCCCGTAATGCTGCCCGAGGCGCGAACCGCATTGTAATTGCCATAGGTCAGCTCGCCATTGGCACCGAATGTGAAGCTCGGAGCCTTGGTGATGATGTTGAGCAAGCCCGCGCTGGCATTGCGCCCGAACAGCGTTCCCTGCGGACCGCGCAGCACTTCGATCCGGTCGATTTCACCGAGATCGTTGAGGCCAGCCCCGGTGCGGCTGCGATAGACGCCGTCGATGAAAGTCGCGACCGAGCTTTCCAGGCCGGGATTGTCGCCCACCGTGCCGATGCCGCGGATGCGCGCAGAACCGTTCGCTTCCGATCCGGTCGAAGACACGAGCAAGGATGGTGCGAGCTGGTTAAGCTGGCGGATGTCGTTCGCGCCTGAATTGGACAGCGACGCCGACGAAACCGCCGACACCGCCAGCGGCACGTCCGACAGCAGCGAATTGCGGCGCGTCGCCGTCACGATGATATCGCGGGTGGGTTCGTCCGCCGTATCGGCCGCCGCCGGAGCCTTGGCGGCTTCCGGCGACGACGACGGCACCCCGGTTGCAGGCGCGGTCTGCGCCGATGCTGGCATGGCAATCCCAAGCGCAAGCGCGGACATGGCACATGCAGACAACAAGGCGTTCGTCATATCTCTCTCCCCGAAGGACCAGAACACTAATCGGTTCCGTACCCTATCATCGAATTTACCCGAGAACGGGGCCGCGTCAAGCGCGGATACGTCGCAAATGACCGGCAACGTATAGGAGTTTTACGGACTTGCGACAAAAATGACACGACCGAAACGGCCAGAACGCAGCTTCGAAAATGGGTCGCTCATGGTGCAATTGCGAAAGGGGAGCGGATCCCGATCAGTATCCGTTCAACCGGGCAAAGCGCTCCCGGTGGAAAGCGGCATTGCCCCACATCGTCTCCAAGATACGCGCGCGCTTGATGTAGAAGCCTGCATCATGCTCATCGGTCATGCCGATGCCGCCGTGCAGTTGAATCATTTCCCGGCTGACGAGGTGGAGCGTATCGCCCGCCACCGCCTTGGCCAGGCTGACCGCCTGGTCGACATCCGACCGCCCCGCATCGATCGCCTCCAACGCCCCTTCGACTGCCGACCGCATCAATTCGAGCTCGGTAAACATCTTTGCCATGCGGTGCTGCAGCGCCTGGAAGGTCGAGAGCACCTGCCCGAATTGCACGCGCGTCTTCAAATAATCGTTGGTGGTGTTGAAGGCCTGCACCGCCAGGCCCAGCATTTCCGCGCACACCACCGCAGTCGCGCGATCGACCACGCGCGCGGTGAGCGCGGTATCGCCGAGCCGTTCGGCGGGCGCGTCGGTGAAGGTGATCTGCGCGTGGCTGCGCGAATCCGTCATATGGCGTGGGGAGCGGGTCACGCCGACATCGCCGGAGACCAGATACAGCCCATCATCGGCGGCAACGACAAAGACGCCCGCGCTATCGCCTTCGGCGACGAACGCCTTGGTCCCGCTCAGCCTTCCGTCGACCACCTTGGTCGCGACCTTGGCCGGATCATGCACCGGCCCCTCATCGACCGCGAGCGTGGCGACCACCGCGCCGCTGGCAATGCGCGGCAACCATTCGGCCTTCGCCGCCTCGGATTCGCCCAAGACGATTGCGCTCGCCGCCGCCGACGTCGCTGCCAGTGGCGACGCCGCCAGATTGCGACCAAGCTGTTCCAGCACGAGGCCAAGCGACAGATAGCCAAAGGCAGTCCCACCAAAAGCCTCGGGAATGACGATACCGGCCACTCCCATTTCGGACAGCGCTTGCCACGCCGCCGGATCATAACCCGCGCTCGGTGCGGCCGCGCGCATCTTGCGGAAGGCGGTCACGGGCGATTCATTGTCGGACCACTCGCGCACCATGTCGCGGAGCATCGTTTGTTCGTCGTTGAGTACGGCCATCTCGCGGTCCCCGTTTTGTGATGGGTGAAACGGGGGAGGATGGCTTCTGCCGTCCTTCACCCCGCCCCTCTCCGGCCCGCCGCAGTTGCGGCAGCCTATCTGGAATTACTGGTGATCGAGCATCCCGAGGATGCGCTTCGAAATCACGTTGTTCTGGATCTCGGTCGACCCGCCATAGATCGACACCGCCTTGCCCCACAGCCAGGTGCGCGTCTGGGTCAGTTCGTCCTCACTGAAGCCCTCGCCCTCCCAGCCCAGCCCGGCCATGCCCATGATCTCGATCGACAGCTCCGCGCGTTCCTGCGTGATGCGCGCGCCGACATTCTTCATGATCGAGGTCGCCGCCGACGGCCCCTGGTTCGACTTGGCTTCCAGCGCGGCACGGCGCAGCGTCAGCGCGAAGGCGCGGCTGTCCATCTCATGCCGCACGATGCGCATGCGCAAATCGCTGTCGGGCACGCGGCCCTGCTCATCCGCGCCGCGATATTCCTTGGCCAGCGCCCCCATCGCCTTGCCCGCGAACAGCCGCGAGGCACCGCCGCCGCCCGACAGGCTGTTACGCTCATGCTGGAGCAGCCGCGTGCCGATCTCCCAGCCCTGCCCCTCGCGCCCCACGAGATTTTCCTTGGGCACCTTCACATTGGTGAAGAAGGTTTCGCAAAACGGCGACTGGCCCGAAATCATGCGAATCGGCTTCACCTCGACGCCGGGCGAAGTCATGTCGAGCAGCAGGAAGCTGATGCCGCCGTGCTTTTGCGATTTGTCGGTGCGCACCAGCGCGAAGCATTTGTCGGCCCACTGCCCGCCGCTGGTCCAGGTCTTTTGCCCGTTGACGATATAATGGTCGCCCGCGTCCTCGGCGAAGGTCTGCACATTGGCGAGGTCCGACCCGGCATTGGGCTCGGAATAACCCTGGCACCAGCGCACCTCACCCTTGCCGATGGCCGGGATATGTTCGTGCTTCTGCGCGTCGCTGCCATATTCGAGCAGCGTCGGGCCGAACATCATCACGCCCATGCCGCCAATCGGGTTCCACGCGCCAATCCGCGCCATTTCCTCCTGCAGGACGCGGATTTCGGCCTTGTCGAGCCCACCGCCGCCATAAGCCTTGGGCCAGCCGGGAACACCCCAGCCCTTTTCGCCCATTGCGGCCTTCCAGGCGATTTCATCTGCGGACAGTTCGGTTGGGCCTTCGAGCGCGGACAGGGCATTGTCCTTGCCCTTGAGCGCAGGCGGGAAGTTGGCGGCAAGCCAGGCGCGGGCCGTCTGGCGGAACTCGTCAAGCGCGGTCGCTGGAGCGTCGAGTTCGGGCGCAGTCGCCATAAAACCTGTCCTTGCTGATAAAATCTGAAGATTGGGTATGGCGAAGCGATGCCACAGAATGGGCGTCGTGAAAAGCGTTATTGGGCGCGTTGCAGCGATCGCCCGTTCGGTAAGGGGGCACCGGGCCGCGACGCTTCAGGCCGCAATCGGCACCGGCATTGTTGCCCGGCGCAGTTGCGGACGCGTAGCGGCTCCCCATCTCCCGCGTGACGCAAGAGGAGCTTGGCGCATGATCGACCTGCATTACTGGCCCACGCCGAACGGCCACAAAATCACGCTATTTCTGGAGGAGGCCGGGGTCGAGTATCGCATCATTCCGGTCAACATCGGCGCAGGCGACCAATTCCAGCCGGATTTCCTGAAGATCGCGCCCAACAACCGTATGCCCGCAATCATCGATCACGACCCCGCCGATGGTGGCGAGCCGATCGCGATCTTCGAATCGGGGGCGATCCTGCTCTATCTGGCCGACAAATATGGCGCGTTCATCGGCGCGGACTTGCGCAGCCGCACCGAGACGATTCAGTGGCTGATGTGGCAGATGGGTGGATTGGGGCCGATGCTCGGGCAGAACCATCACTTCAGCGGCTATGCCCCTGAAAAAATCCCTTATGCGATCGATCGTTATGTCAAGGAAACCAATCGCTTATACGGCGTTCTCGATCGCCGCCTGGCCGACCGCGACTTCATTACCGGGGAATATTCGATCGCCGACATGGCCTGTTACCCCTGGATCGTCCCGCATGAGCGGCAGGGACAGAATCTCGATGACGTCCCGAACGTGAAGCGCTGGTTCGAGGCGATCGCCGCACGTCCGCACACGATCGCCGCTTATGCCAAGGGGGCCGCGATCAGCGACAACAAGCCGATGACCGAGGAGGCGAAGAAGATCCTGTTCGGGCAGACGGCAAAGGTACTGGGGTAACGACTCCTCCCCGCGTCGGGGAGAGGGGGACCATGAGCATTGAGCGAATGGTGGAGGGGGCGTGCCGCGGGCGGAACTCCCGTGCAGCCCCCTCCACCACCCGGCTGACGAAGCCGCCCCTTCCCCGTTCCGGGGAGGATCGATCGTTCGAACATCGCGTATGGTGTTTCCCTCTCTCTTGTTCTAGCGAATCGAAGATCGGGATTTGCTGAGAAGGGACATGATGACCGCTGCCGAAATGCTCGCGAGGGACTTCGCCACTCTCCCCGACCTGCTCCGCGCGCACGCTGCAGAACAGCCCGACAAGGTCGCCCTGGCCGAAGCCGACGGCGAGCTGGATTATGCCAGTCTCGACGCGCTGGTCGACCGCGTCGCCGCCGCGCTTCAGCGTGATGGCGTGCGGCAGGGCGACGCCGTCGCGATCGTCGCCGCCGCCAGCATCGATTATGTCGCGATCTTCCTCGGCGCGCTCCGGGCCGGGTGCGTGGCGACCCCGCTCGCGCCATCGGGGACGCCCGATAGCATCGTTGCGATGATCGCCGACTGTGCTGCCCCCATCACCTTCGTCGACGCCGAGGCGGCAAGCGCATTGGGCGGACACCATATTCCCGGCAAGCTCGTCCATCTGAAATCGCTGGGATCGTGGCTCGCCCCGGTCGGCGCGCGGCCGACACCGGTCACGATCGCGCCCGAGAATGGCTTCAACATCATCTACTCGTCGGGCACCACCGGCGTCCCCAAGGGGATCGTACAAAGCCACGCGATGCGCTGGGCGCATATCAACCGCAACGAGGCCGCCGGGTTCGCCGACGCGGTGACGATGATCGCGACGCCGCTATATTCCAACACCACTTTGGTCAGCGTGCTGCCCACGCTCGGCTGGGGCGGCACTGTGGTGTTGCTGAAGAAGTTCGATGCGCGCGGTTATCTGACGCTCGCCGAACGCCACCGCGCCACGCACACCATGCTGGTGCCGGTGCAATATCAGCGGATCATGGCGCTGCCCGATTTCGATCGCTTCGACTTGTCGAGCTTCCGCTTCAAGACCTGCACCTCCGCCCCGTTCCCGGCGGCGCTGAAGGCCGATGTCGTCGCGCGCTGGCCGGGGCTGCTGGTCGAATATTACGGCATGACCGAGGGCGGCGGCACCTGCCTGCTGATCGCCAACGCCTTTCCCGACAAGCTCCACACCGTCGGCCGCCCGGTCGAGGGCCACGACATCCGCCTGATCGACGATGACGGTCGCGAGGTGCCGCAGGGCGAAATGGGCGAAGTGGTCGGCCGCAGCCCGGCGATGATGACCGCCTATCACGGCCGCAAGGACGCCACCGCCGCCGCCGAATGGTTCGATGCCGTGGGCAACCGCTTCATCCGCCACGGCGATGTCGGGCGCTTCGATGCCGACGGGTTCCTGACGTTGCTCGACCGCAAGAAGGACCTGATCATCTCGGGCGGCTTCAACATCTATCCGACCGATCTCGAGGCCGTGCTGGCGCGTCATCCCGCCGTTGCGGACTGCAGCGTCATCGGCGTACCGAACGAGGCGTGGGGGGAAAGCCCGGTCGGCTTCTACGTGCCGCATACGGGGGTCGACGCCAACATCGCCGAGATCCTCGACTGGACCAATGCGCAGCTTGGCAAGACGCAGCGTCTGGCGGCACTCCACGCGATTGCCGAACTCCCGCGCAGCGCGATCGGCAAGGTGCTCAAACGCGAGTTGCGCGATCGCTTGGCGGAGCACGCGCTGTGACCCCGATCCACCAGATTCTCTCCACCGCGCAGCCGGTCGAGGGCGGCTTCCGCACCGAAATTCCCTCCGACTGGCTGCAAGGGCGCACCGCTTATGGCGGCTTGTCGAGCGCGCTGGCGCTGCACGCCGCGCAAGGTATCGAACCCGATCTGCCACCGCTGCGGTCGGCGCAAGTCTCCTTCATCGGGCCCCTGGCGGGCGCGGTCACGGTCATCGCGACCAAATTGCGCCGCGGCCGCACCGCCGCCTTCATCCAGGCCGATATCGTGTCCGAAGCGGGGCTCGGCTATCGCGCAATCTTCGTCTTCATGGCCGAACAGCCCTCGCGCATTGCGCTCAGCGGTGGATTGCAGCGTGCGGTCACCCCGCCTGCTCCAGACGCCACGCTCTACACGGGCCCCGACGGCTTTTTCACCGGCAATTTCAACTTCCTCGACCTGAAGGATCAGGCGCCGGGCGAAGCCGAATGGCTGCGCTGGGCGCGGTTGCGCGATGCGTCGGGCATCGATCCGATGGTCGAGGTGCTGGCGCTGGCCGACGCGCTACCGCCCGCCGCGTTCAAATTGCTCGGCAAGCAGCCCGCGCCGCTCAGTTCCCTGACGTGGATCGTCAACCTGCTGACGCCCGCCCCCGCCACCCGCGATGGCTGGTGGTTGCTCGCGGCCGAATCGGCCCACGCGGTCAATGGCGGATCGAGCCAAACGATGATGCTGTGGAATGCCGACGGCACCCCCATTGCCCAGGGGATGCAAAGCGTCGCCATCTTCGCGTGACCGGCGGGCGTGTTTGCCACGCCTTGCGACATTTTGCGACACTTTGCCCCCATCCCCGGGATAGTGGCGCGACAGATGCCACGGCATAACCGCGCAACCGACACGCCATCGCCAAGGCAGCATCAGGAGACCAGCCGATGAGGTTCACCCGCATTCTTACTGCAGCCGCAGTTGCCGCGCTTGCGACCGCTGCGGCCGTTGCACAGGGCGGTGGCATGACGCAGGCGGACACCAATGGCGATGGCATGATCTCCAAGGCCGAAGCCACGGCGCAAGCGAATGCGCGGTTCGACGCGATGGATACCAATAAGGACGGCTTCCTCTCGGCCGACGAGCAGACGGGTCCGGCGGCGCGATTGCTGGCGCGCGCCGATACCGATGGCGACGGCAAGATCTCGCGCGCCGAATATCTTGCGCAAGCCGACAAGCGTTTCGCGCGCATCGACGCCAATGGCGATGGCCAGATCACCAGGGACGAATTGGCCGCCTGGACCGACCGCGCGCGCAAGGCGGTGATGCAGCGCCGCAGCGACCCTGCGGATGCGATCGCGCCCGCGCCAACCCCTTCCCCCAATCCGGGCCAATAATCCCCAGGCCCGGCCGCCGGGCGAGCATGCCCCCCGCTCGCCCGGCACCTTTTTCCAAGTGGATCGCGTCATGCTAAACACCGACACCATGGGGGAAACGCCGCATCTGTTGCTGGTTGACGACGAACGCTCGATCCGCGAGCCGCTCGCGCAGTTCCTGACGCGGCAGGGCTTTCGCGTGACGCAAGCAGGCGACGCCGAGGGCGCGCGCGCGCGGATGACAGCCTACGCGATCGACCTCGTCATTCTCGATATCATGATGCCCGGTGAGGACGGTCTGTCGCTCACGCGCCATATTCGCGAGAGCGGCGAAATCCCCGTCATCCTCCTCACCGCCCGCACCGAGGAGACCGACCGCATCGTCGGGCTCGAAATGGGCGCGGACGATTATGTGGTGAAGCCGTTTTCGCCACGTGAACTGGCGGCGCGCGTCAAGGTTATCCTGCGCCGTGCCGCCGCGGGCGGCGTGCGCCAACACGCGCCCGAGACCGGATCCTTCGCCTTTGCCGGATGGGTGCTGAAATCGGGCGAGCGTACTCTGGTCGATCGCGACGGCGTGTCGGTGCCGTTGTCGACCGGCGAATATAATTTGCTCCACGCACTGGTCACGCGCCCGCGGCAGGTGCTGACGCGCGACCAGTTGCTCGATCTCACGCAAGGCCGCGAAGCCGCCGCGTTCGACCGCGCGATCGACAATCAGGTTAGTCGCCTGCGCCGCAAGATCGAGGCCGATCCCAAGGCTCCCGAACTGATCAAGACCGTATGGGGCGGTGGCTATACGCTGGCCGCCGAAGTGACCCGGCTGTGACGACGGCGCGCCCTTGAAGCTCCTCCCGCGCAATCTCTCCGGCCAGATGGCGCTGCTGATCGCGGTGGCGCTGTTCGTCGCGCAGGCGATCAATTTCGGCTTATTGCTGCAGGAACGGCGTCAGGCACGGCTCGATCAGGCAACCGGGCCCGCCGTCACCCGCATCGTCGATGCCGACGAACGCATTGCGGCGGGCAAGAAGATCGGCGGCGGCGGCTCGTGGAGCCGCACCCGCGTGCTGGCCACCTCCCCGATCCCGGCCGGAGCGGAGCGGCTGGGCGATATCGAACAGGCATTGCGTGCTGCGCTCACTGACGCTGGCGTCAAGGTAAACCGGATCGAGACGCAAGTGTTGCCGATCTCGCCGAACGATCCGCGTCTGCGCTATGTCAGCCAGTCCCGCATCGAACGCCTGCTCCGTGCGGGGGCGGAGCTCGTCGTCGCGGTCCAGCGGCCCGACGGGCAGTGGATTGCGCTCAACATCGGCTGGACGCGCAGCGATTCGACGATCCTGTGGCGGCTGTTCGCGCAGACGGCGATTCTCTACGGCGTAGTGCTGGTGCCGTTGCTTTGGGCGGGACGCCGCATATCGCGCCCGCTTCGCCGCCTGGCCACCGCCGCACGCGACTTCCACCCTAGTACCGCGACCGAACCGATCGTCGAGAGCGGTCCGCAGGACGTGCGCGACGTGATCGTGGCGTTCAACGCACTGCGGCTGCGCGTGACCGCCATGCTGGAGGAAAAAGATCGCATGCTCGGTGCGATCGGGCACGATCTGCGTACCCCGCTGGCGGCCCTGCGCGTGCGGATCGAATCGGTTGAGGACGACACCGATCGCGCGAAAATGGCCGATACCATCGCCGAAATGAACCGAACGCTCGACGACATTCTGTCGCTCGCTAGGCTGGGTCGCCCGAGCGAACCGCCGACCGAGGTCGATCTCGCGGCATTGGTCGATGCGGTCGTCGAGGATTTCCGCGATCTTGGCCACTCCGTCGGTTTCGAAGAAGCCGATCGCCTGAAGGTCCGGCTACGCCCCTCGCCGATGCGGCGCGCGCTGCGCAATCTGATCGAGAATGCGCTGAAATATGGCGGGTCGGCCGAAGTCACGCTCACCGCGACACCGCGCGAAGTGGTGATCGCCGTGTGCGATCGTGGCCCCGGCATCCCCGCCGATCGGCTGGGCGATGTGTTCGAGGCGTTCACCCGGCTGGAGACGTCGCGCAACAAGGAAACCGGCGGCATCGGGCTGGGGCTCGCGCTTGCCCGCGCGATCGTACGCGAGGCGGGCGGCGACATTACGCTGGAAAACCGCGACGGCGGCGGCCTGATCGCGCGGATTACATTGGCGCGACCCTAACGGCGGGTGCGCGAGCAAACCTCGCCAAGCCCGCGTTACCCCGCCAGCCGCTTCCGGTTGGCGCGCACCGTGCGAGAATAGTGCCGGATGATCTTCTTCGTCGCAGTTGCAGGCGTGGTACCCAGGCGACCCGTCAGCATCGCCATCTGCAACTGCAGCGCCGCAGTCATCTTCTCATCGATCATGCGATGCGCCTCGGCATCGCTGGCAGCGTTGCCATTGGGACCGGCCATCACGCGCTGCCACGTCCGCAACCCGATCACCGCCGACGCTTCGAGCCCGAGCGTCCACGCTTCGATACCGATTGTCGGCCATGGATTGGCGATCGCGCCGAGCTTGCTTTTGCGGGTCATGGTCGCGGTCCTTGATCGGGTTTGGCGGAGACAGTCTCCATCGCCAACGCTTGGGCCGAGGATTCGGTGCGCGTCAGGACGGTGCCGGGAAAGCCCGGTTCACGCCACCCCGATAATTTCGACCGCATCGACCTTACCCGCAAAATCCACGCGCTCGCCAACCTCCCCACCGATCAGCACGCGCGCCAGCGGTGCCTGGAAGCCGATACGGCCCTCCGCCGGATCGGCCTCGTCGCCGCCGACGATTTCGACCGTGCGGTCGGCACCAGCCAGGTGGTACGTCACGCGACTGCCAATACCGATCACGCCAGCAGGCGGCGCGGGTACGACTTCAGCGGTGGTCTGGCGCGTATGCCAATAGCGCAGCTCACGCAGCACCGCGTCGCGATCCACCGCCGCCGCGTCGGCCAATGCCGCTTCCAGTTCGATCACCTTGGCACCGATCAGCGCCAGCCCGCGCGGCGTGACCAGATTCGGCCCCGGCGCGATCGGCCGTTCGAACTTGGGTTCCAGATGTTCCTCGTCGCTTTCGCGACGGAAGGCGACGCTCATTCCGCTTCCTCTCGTGTTTGTTGTATAACGCGCTGCCGGACACTTGGGTGCAACGCAACAATCTGCTAGGCGCTGCCGATGCTGAATATCAATGGTATCACGGTGCGCCTCGGTGGGCGCGCGATCCTCGACGGCGCGAGCGCCGCACTGCCGCCCAAGAGCCGCGTCGGCCTGATCGGGCGCAACGGCGCGGGCAAGTCCACGCTGATGAAGGTGATGATCGGCCAGCTCGAACCCGATCTCGGCGAGATCGAGATGCCACGCGGCACCCGCATCGGCTATATCGCGCAGGAAGCGCCGAGCGGCACCACCACCCCGATCGAAGCCGTGCTCGCCGCCGATACCGAGCGCGCCGCGCTGCTGACCGAGGCCGAAACCTGCCAGGACCCGGATCGTCTCGGAGCCGTCTATGACCGGCTGACCGCGATCGACGCCTACACCGCCCCCGCGCGCGCCGCGCGCATTCTGGTCGGCCTTGGCTTTGACGAGGAAATGCAGGGCCGCCCGCTCGATTCCTATTCGGGCGGCTGGAAGATGCGCGTCGCGCTCGCTTCCCTGCTCTTTTCCGAACCCGATCTGCTGCTGCTCGACGAGCCCTCGAACCATCTCGATCTCGAAGCGACGCTGTGGCTCGAGAATTTCCTGAAAAGCTATCCGGCGATGATGGTCGTCATCAGCCACGAGCGCGATCTGCTCAACAATGTCGTCGACACGATCCTCCATCTCGAAGGCGGCAAGGTCCATCTTTACACCGGCGGCTATGACAGCTTCGAGCGCCAGCGTGCCGAGCGCGTCGCCCAGCTCGCCGCCGCCAAGGCCGCGCAGGATTCGCAGCGTGCCAAATTGAGCGAATATATCGCCAAGAACAGCGCCCGTGCCTCGACCGCCAAGCAGGCGCAGAGCCGCCAGAAGATGCTGGCGAAGATGCAGCCGATCGCGTCGATGGTCGAAGATCCGACGCTGTCGTTCGAATTCCCGAGCCCTGAAGAACTACGCCCGCCGCTGATCACGCTCGACATGGCAGCGGTCGGCTATGCCGACAAGCCGATCCTGCAGCGCCTCAATCTGCGGCTCGATCCCGATGATCGCGTCGCGCTGCTGGGCCGCAACGGCAACGGCAAGACTACGCTCGCCCGCCTGCTCGCCGCACAATTGCCGACGATGGACGGCGCGATGAACGCCAGCGGCAAGATGCGCGTCGGCTATTTCACCCAATATCAGGTCGAGGAACTCGACGGCGACGATACCCCGCTCGAACATATGACCCGCATGATGTCGGGCAAGACACCGGGTGCGGTGCGCGCGCAGCTCGGGCGCTTCGGCTTCTCGGGCGTCAAGGCGACGCAGAAGGTCGGCAAGCTTTCGGGCGGCGAACGCGCCCGCCTCGCGCTCGCACTGATCACGCGCGACGCGCCGCACATGCTGATCCTCGACGAGCCGACGAACCATTTGGACGTCGATGCGCGCGAAGCGCTGGTGCAGGCGCTCAATGCCTATGACGGCGCGGTCATCCTGGTCAGCCACGATCGCCACATGGTCGAACTCACCGCCGACCGGCTCGTGCTGGTCGATGGCGGCACCGCGAAGGAATATGCCGGCAGCATGGAGGATTATATCGCCTTCGTGCTGGCAGGCGATGGCGGTGGCGAAGGTGCCAAGGCCAAGGCCGCGAAGAAGGACGACAAGCCGCAACTGAGCGCCGCTGCGGTCGCCCTGCAAAAGCGCGCGCATGAGGCTGAGGCTTTGGTCGCCAAGCTCACCAAGCAGCTGGGTGCGATCGACCGCGCGATGCTCGATCCAAGCACCGCCGAGGCGTGGCTCGCGCGGCTAAGTCCGGCCGACTTGACCAAGCAGCACGCGCAGATTTCGAAAAAGCTGGAGGCCGCCGAGGCCGTGTGGTTCGAGATCAGCGAAACGCTGGAGCTGGCCGCAGCGTAACGTAGATGGTGCGGGTGGTCGGGGTCGAACCGACACTCCTTGCGGAACGGGATTTTGAGTCCCGCGCGTCTACCAATTTCACCACACCCGCAGCGTGGACGGTGCTGTTAGCCGCGACCGCGCCGGACATCAACCCCACATGCGCAGAAGCCAGCCCACCAAGATCAATACCGCGCAGATTGACAGCACCGCCGCCAGAATCGCCGGGACAGCGCTCTGTATTGCACGGCTCTCCAGACCGGGGGCCGCATCGCGTTCCGGCAATCGCTCAGCGAGATAGTGCGCGCGAACCGCCTCGGCGATCCAGGGCTCGGTCAAGCCGACGTGGCGTGCATAGGTGCGGGCAAAACCGACGGCGTAAAGGGCCGCGTGAAAAACGCGATAATCGGCGCGCTCGATCGCCTCGAGGTGGCGCTCGGGAATTCGCGTATGGCGGGACACATCGCGGAGCGACTCGCCCATCGCCTCGCGCGCGCTCTGCAACGCGGCACCTGGAAACGACTCGCGCCTGACAGGCGGCGCGACGTCGATTGAGACAAGGTCCGCTCCCCCGTACGCTTCGCCGTGTCCCGCCATACAATTCCCCCGCCCAATGGAATCGTTACGGCCCCATTTGAAATATTACACCCTATGGTTACCCAGTTTGATAAACATCACATGCGTCATTTGAGCAAATCGGGTAAGAGTCGTTCGCACAGGGCGGTGGGGAGCGATCGGATCGGTGCAACATTTGCAGTGGGAAGTTGCGGCGCGGCCGGGGAGCCGCATGATCGGTCGCATTGTCAGCCAGATGCAATTGGCGTCTGGACTGGATGTGGTCCGCGTTCTGGAAGAGCATCTCCAGCGAAAAATCCCGTTCGATCGAGCGATTTTCCTGCTAATGATCTTGCGCGGCAGTAGCGGCCTTCGCGCTTTCTGTAACGGTCTGGCGTCGACCGCGCCTTCGGTCGTGGACGGCATCAGTATCAATGCGGTCGCAATGTCGCTCAATCGACCGTTCGAGACGGTACGACGGCACGTCCACGCCTTGATCGACGACGGGATTTGCCAGCGCGTCGATCACGGCGTGAGCGTTCGGAGCGAGACGCTGGCCCTGCCCGCCTTTGCGACCTTGCTGCGTTCGCTGCACGACCACATGGTCAGTGTCATCGAAGATCTGTCACAGATGGGCGTTCCCCTGCCGCCAAATCATGTCGATCGTTTCTATGATCCGAACGCTACCATTGCAGCGGCGATCGACCTGGTGCTTGCGCCGTTCGATTACATTCGGGACGCGCATGCAAGCTGGCTCGAGCTTGTGGTCGTGCACACCGTGGCAACCGCCGGTGCGCGCAAGATCACGCGCGACCCGGAACTGAGCCGCCGCTATGGGGAAGCCGATACCGCTCCGCCCGAGGATTTGCGCGAGCCCATCGCCATCACCGTACTCGCCCGTACCTTACGCATGAGCTATTCGACGGTCCGGCGGGAGGTCGAAAGTGCGGTCGCATCGGGAAAGCTGACGCGTGCCGGACACGGCGTCCTGGCCACCGACGCATATCTGAGGTCGGCCGCGATCGTCCAGGCCGGAGCGCGTGCCACCGCGCACTGCGCACACGTCTTGCGGAGGCTGGGTCCAGGCGGATTTCGCTTCGATAATCCGACGCACTGCTATCTCGACGGCAAGCCGGCGTTCCTCACCTTCGACTGAGCCCGACTAATTGCGAGGTGCCTGACGGCGATAGCTTAGCGCCTCGGCAACATGAATGCGCCCGACCGTCTCGGCACCGGCCAAGTCGGCAATCGTCCGCGCAACCCGCAGGATGCGCGTATAGCCCCTTGCCGACAAACGCATCGCTTCCGACGCTTGCGCCAGCAGCGTGCATCCTGCCGCATCGGGAGTGGCGACGGCGTCGAGCAAAGCGCCGTCCGCATCGGCGTTGGTGCGCGCCGCATGGTCAGCATAGCGCGTTCGCTGCACCGCCCGCGCCGCCGCGACACGCCCCGCGACCTCGGCCGAGCCTTCGCTTGGCGGCGGCAACACCAGATCGGCGGCGCTCACGGCCTGCACCTCGATATGCAGATCGATGCGGTCGAGCAGCGGCCCCGAGACCTTCGCCTGATAGTCGGCTGCACAGCGCGGCGCGCGCGAACAGGCAAGCGCCGCGTCGCCCAGATGACCGCAACGACACGGGTTCATCGCCGCGATCAATTGCACCCGCGCCGGGAAAGTGACGTGGGCATTGGCACGTGCGACGCTGACGGTCCCGGCTTCCAGCGGCTGGCGCAGCGAATCGAGCACGGCGCGCTGAAATTCCGGTAGTTCGTCCAGAAACAGCACGCCCAGATGCGCGAGGCTGACCTCGCCCGGTTTGACCTTCAACCCGCCGCCGACCAGCGCCGCCATCGACGCGGAATGATGCGGCGCGCGGTACGGCCGCTGGCGAGTCAGCCGCCCACCGGTCAGCGTCCCCGCGACGCTCGCCACCATCGACACCTCGAGCGCCTCGCTCGCATCGAGCGGCGGCAGAATTCCCGGCAGGCACGATGCCATCAGCGATTTGCCCGCGCCCGGCGGCCCCACCATCAGCAGATTATGTCCGCCCGCCGCCGCGATTTCGAGCGCACGCTTGGCCGTCTCCTGCCCTTTAACCTGGCGCAGATCGGGCCCGTGGCCGACATCGTCCGCGTCGCCGGGCAACGGCTCGCTCAGCAGGCCATGCCCCTTGAAATGGTTGATCAGCGACAGGATGTCGGGTGCCGCCAGCACCCCCTGCCCCGCCCAGGCCGCTTCCGAGCCCTGCGCCGCCGGGCACACCAGCCCCATCCCGCGTTCCGACGCATGCAGCGCCGCCAGCAACACCCCCGGCGACGGCGCGATTCGCGCGTCGAGCCCGAGTTCGCCCACCACGACATAATCGCTCAGCGTCTCCGCATCGACCACGCCCATTGCGCCCAGCAGCGCCAGCGCGATCGGCAAATCGAAATGCGATCCTTCCTTGGGCAAATCCGCCGGGGACAGGTTGACCACGATCCGCTTGGGCGGCAGCGCCAGCCCCATCGCCGCAATCGCCCCGCGCACCCGCTCGCGGCTTTCCGCCACCGCTTTGTCGCCCAGTCCAACGACGTTGAAGGCGGGTAAGCCCGGGATCAACTGCACCTGCACCTCGACCGCGCGCGCCTCGAGGCCGAGATACGCCACCGTGGATACGCTTGCTGCCATCTGTGATCCCCCCGGACGCCGCTGGAGCATACCGGGTTTTCCGGCAGAGGGAACAGCGCCGGGCGGCGTCTTGCGCAAACAAGACACCGGCCCCACATGCCTGTCGATGATGACGTCCCGTAATCCGCTGGTCCGCACGGGCCTTGTTTCCGGTGGCGTGGTGCTGGTGATTCTCTCGCCGATCGTCGGCGCGATTCCGGGGCCAGGCGGCATCTTCGTGTTTGCCGCCGGCCTCGCGCTGGTGCTGCAAAACTCGCACCGCGCCAAAAAGCATTTCGTCACCGCCAAGCGCCGCTGGCCCAGGCTCGGCCATTATGCCGATATGGGATTGCGCCGCCAAAGCGCCGCACGCCGCCGCGCGCGCGACCGGGAAGCGCGGGAAGACGGCCCGCCCGCCAGCTTTCGCGCGCGGCTCGCCGAGATCCTCGCACCACCAACCAACGATCGCACACGTTGACTTTCCGGCACGTCCTCGGTAAGCGCGCACCTTCAAGGCCGTCCTCGTGGCGGCCATTTTCTATTTCGACGTGCCCCGTGCAGAATTTTAGGGAATGAACGATGAAGCGGACCTTTCAGCCGAGCAATCTGGTGCGCGCACGCCGCCACGGGTTCCGCTCGCGCATGGCGACCCCGGGCGGTCGCAACGTGATTCGCGCTCGCCGCAACCGCGGCCGCAAGAAGCTCTCGGCGTAACCGTACCCGTCGGCCCTGCCGACCTACGCACGCTCACCCGCCGCGCAGATTTTCTCGCGGCGAATGCGGGAAAGCGCGCACCCATGCCGGGATTCGTCCTGCAAGTGCGCCCCCGCGGTGATGGCGATCCCGCCATGCGGGTCGGCTACACCGTCACCAAGAAAATCGGCAACGCCGTGGTTCGCAATCGCATGAAACGGCGGTTGCGGGCCTTGGCGCGCGAGCTGCTGCCCGAAAAGGGCGTGCCCGGTGCCGACCATGTGCTGATCGGCCGCAACGGCGGAATCGAGCGCGATTTCGCCACATTGCGGGCCGAACTCACCAAAGCATTGGCGAAGGCGGCACGGTGAAGGATCACCCCACTCCGTTCGTGCTGAGCTTGTCGAAGCACAGCTCGCTACACGCATCGACGCTCGTGCGGCTGGGGCCCTTCGACAGGCTCAGGGCGAACGGTCATACCGACGCCTCGCCGTGCTGACTCGCCTCCTCATCCTGCTGGTACGCGGCTGGCAAATTGGCCCCTCGGCGGTATTGCCGCCATCGTGCCGCTACACCCCAAGCTGTTCCGCCTATGCAATCACCGCGCTTCGCCGCTATGGCGCGGTAAAAGGCGGGTGGTTGGCAACCAAGCGAATCGCGCGGTGCCATCCCTGGGGCGGGTACGGACCCGATCCAGTGCCCTGATCGAACGGAAGACACCCGCGTGAAAGAAGATACCCGGAATTTCATCCTGTTCGCGGTGCTGGCCGCGATCATTCTGCTGGGCGGCAATTTCCTGTCGGCTCGCTATTTCCCGCATGTCGCCAATCCGCCCGCGACCAAGCTGGTCGATGGCAAGAGCCAGGTTGTCCCTCCGCCCAGCGGAAGCCCGGCCGCGACGACCCCGGCGCAGGTTCGCGATCTGGAAATCGTTCGCCGCGAAACCCCGCGTGTGGCGATCCAGACCGCCGATCTGCAAGGCTCGATCAACCTGAAGGGCGCGCGGATCGATGATCTGACGCTGACCAAATACAAGCAGACGATCGACAAGAATTCCCCGCCGATCCGCCTGCTGTCGCCGCGCGGCACCAAGGATGCGTATTTCGCGGGCTTCGGCTGGAATGGTGACGGCGTCACCGTCCCCAATGGCGATACCGTCTTCACCGCCAATGGCACGACGCTGACCCCCAATACGCCGGTCACGCTCTATTGGGACAACAAGCAGGGCCAGCGCTTCGCGCTGACCTTCGCGGTCGATGCCAAATATATGTTCACGGTGCGCCAGACCGTCGCCAATGCCGGCCCCGCGCCGATTTCGCTGCGCCCCTATGCGCTCGTCTCGCGCGCCGGCGTCGGCACCGAGGCCGATACCTGGACCAACCATATCGGCCCGATCGGCGTGTTCGACAAAGGTGCCACCTATGACATCACCTTCGACAATCTGAAGGGCAAGGAAGCCAGCTTCCTCGGCAAGATCTGGGGCAATTCGGCCAAAGCCGGCGAGAATTTCTTCAATTCCACCGGCGGCTGGCTCGGCTTCGGCGACAAATACTTCCTCGCCGCCGTCATCCCCGATCACGGCGCGCCGGTGCGGGCGGGCTTCCACGCTGCAAACGGCGACGTGTTCCAGGGCGATTTCACGCTCGCCCCGCGCGTCGTCGCACCGGGCAAGGCGCTCGTATCGACCGCCAAATTCTTCGCCGGTGCCAAGGAAACCAACACGCTCGACCGTTATGAGGACCGCCTCGGCATCCAGCATTTCGGCAAGGCGATCGATTGGGGCTGGTTCGAGATCGTCGAAAAGCCGATCTTCAAATATCTCGACTGGTTGTTCCGCATGATCGGCAACTTCGGCGTCGCGATCATCCTGCTCACCGTCACCATCCGCACGCTGATCTTCCCCGTCGCGCAGCGTCAGTTCGCCTCGATGGCCGCGATGAAGGCGATCCAGCCGAAGATGAAGGCGATCCAGGAAAAGTATAAGGACGACAAGGCCCGCGCCCAGCAGGAAGTGATGGCGCTGTACAAGGCCGAAAAGGTCAACCCGCTCGCGGGCTGCCTGCCGACCCTGATCCAGATCCCGATCATGTATTCGCTGTACAAGGTGCTGCTGCTGACGATCGAAATGCGGCATCAGCCGTTCGTCGGCTGGATCCACGATCTGTCGGCACCCGACCCTGCGACGATCCTCAACCTGTTCGGCTATCTGCCCTATCACCTGCCGTCGTTCCTCGCGATCGGCGTGGTGCCGGTGCTGCTCGGCGTGTCGATGTTCTTCCAGTTCAAGCTGAACCCGGCACCGATGGACGAAGCGCAAAAGCAGGTCTTCGCGATCATGCCGTGGATGCTGATGTTCGTGATGGCCCCGTTCGCGGTCGGCCTGCAGGTCTACTGGATCACCTCCAACCTGTGGACCGTCGCGCAGCAGCGCCTGCTCTACGCCCGCCATCCCGGCCTCAAAGAACCGGCGGTGAAGAAGTGAGTTTCGAGCCGGAAGACATTGAAGCCGCGCGCAAGCTCTTCGCCGGGCCGATCGCGTTCCTCAAATCGGCGCCGACGATCGAGTTCCTGCCCGATGCGGTGGTGCCCGAAGTGGCGTTTGCCGGGCGCTCCAACGTCGGCAAATCGTCGCTGCTCAATGCGCTGACCGGGCGCAATGCGCTGGCACGCACGTCGAACACGCCGGGCCGCACGCAGGAATTGAACTTCTTCGACGTGGGCAATCCGCTGGCGTTCCGCTTGGTCGACATGCCCGGCTACGGCTTTGCCAAGGCACCCAAGGACATGGTCAAGAAGTGGCGCTTCATGGTCAATGATTTCCTGCGCGGGCGCGACGTGCTCAAGCGGGCGCTGGTGCTGATCGACGCGCGCCACGGCATCAAGGATGTCGACCGCGACATTCTGGAGATGCTCGACAAGGCGGCGGTGAGCTACCGCATGGTCATCACCAAGGCCGACAAGATCAAGGCGAGCGAACTGGTCGAGGTCACCCAGGCCACCGCCGACGAAGCGCGCAAGCGCCCGGCGGCGCACCCCGAGATTCTGGTGACGTCGAGCGAAACCGGCCTCGGCATCCCCGAACTGCGCGCGGCGGTGATCGAGGCGGTCACCAGCTAAGCGGGGTTTCGGCGCACGTTGGCGATCACCCACATCTGCGCTACAGTGACTCTTATGACTCGTCCGATGCGCCCCGCTCTGCTGCTCCTTTCCGCCGCTGCGGGTTTGCCGACGGCAGGCTTCGCCCAGCAGCAAGCGACCGCGCCGGCTACTCCTGCTGTGGCTGCAGCGGCGGCACCGTCTTCGGGCGACACGATCCGGCTGTCCGACAAGGAACGCGACGCCATCCTCAACAGCAACACCGTGGAAAGCGCCGCCGCCGCCCGCGGCGAGCGCCTCCCAGGCACCGGTCCCGGCATTCACGGCGAAATCGGCGCGATGATCGGATCGAACGGCACGCGCGGCATCTACGGCACCGCCGCGATCCCGCTCGGCAACAATGCCGGTGCGGTCGTGTCGTTCGAGAGCAGCCAATATAACTGGCCCCGCCGCTCGCGCTGATCGCCTGCGCAGGGGCGCAACGCCTTTCCATAAAGCCCTTCCCCGGCGAAAGCCGGGGTCCAGGCGAGGAACGGCACAGGGCGAGCGCTAAAGCGGGATGACGTTACTTCGATCCGGGGAAGCCCCTCCCCTTCAGGGGAGGGGTTGGGGTGGGGCCTCTCCCCGCGTGCGCCGGTCTCGGTGAGACGGATAGGCCCCACCCCCAACCCCTCCCCTGAAGGGGAGGGGAGTCCGTCAAACGTCATCACACTCTAGCGCTTGATAAGTTCCACCTTCGCAACTGGGCCCCGGCCTTCGCCGGGGAAGCACGTTTTGAGCGCGCGCTGATCGAACCTTACGAAAGCGTTGTCCTACACGCGGGAAGTATGAAAATCTCGCCCCGCATGCTCTTTCTCATCGTTGCCGCCATCGACCGTACTCGGTTCATCGACAGCAAGACGAGATTGGTCGCACTCCGCCTATAACGCGCCCTTACCTTCGTTACCTTCCGAGTCGGGCGCACCGGATCACCGCTCGATATAGGTCGCCGCATATTCGACCGGGAAATTCACCGACCGCGCGATGAAGCAATGCGCGTGGATGCGCGCGTGGATCGCATCCGCCACCGCCAGATCGCTCCCCGCGATCAGCTCGATCCGTGGCCGCAGCACCGCCTTCACGAACCGCCCCGTCCCATCGGGCGCGCTTTCGCCGATGCCGAGCGGATCGTCGGTATAGGCGGTCACCACCACCCCGGCGACGCTCGCCAGATGCAGATACCACAGCATGTGGCAGCCCGAGAGCGTCGCCAGCAGCAAGTCCTCGGGGTTGGGCAGGCCGGGATCGCCACCCAGCAACGGATCGTTCGAGCACTCGATCACCGGCTTGCCCGGCGTCACGATCTGCCACGTCCGGTCATAGCCGCGATACTGACGCGTCCCCTCGCCGCGATTGCCGGTCCAGGCGATCCGCGCGGTGTACTCATGCTCGGCCATCTTAGCCTTCGATGATATGCGGCACGAAGCGCGCGGTGTTGCCGGTGATCGGCCCGTCCTCGCGAATGCCCATCCCCACCGGCGCGCCATCGACGATCCATGCGCCCAGCACCGGGCGCTGCTCGCCGCTGCCGGGCAAATCGTACAGCGCCTGATAAACGAAGCCTTCCTCGCCATAATCGCCGCCGGTCTCGGCCAGCGTCGCGCCGCCCTTCACCAAAGTGACATTGGCCCCTTCGCGCGCCAGCAACGGCTTGCGTACGTAATCGCCGGCCAGCGGCACCCGCCGCGTCTCCAGCAAATTGGGGTGCCCCGGATACAGCTCCCACAGCACCGCGAGGATCGCCTTGTTGCTCCACAGCATCTTCCAGATCGGCTCGATCCACAAAGTGCTGCTCAGGCTCTCCACCAGATCGCGCCCGAACGGTTCGTTGACCAGCCATTCCCACGGATAGAGATGGAAGATCGCGTCGATCGGCATGTTGTCGAGATCGACGAAGCGCCGACCCGCACTATCCCAGCCCAGATCCTTCAGCTCGATCAGCCGCGTGTCGACCCCCGCCGCACGCGCGGTGTCGGCGAGATAGGCGGTGGTCACGCTGTCCTCCCCCGCCCCATCCGCGACATGCGCCAGATAGAGCGCGCTGCTCCCCGGCGGCGGCGCGATGTCGCGCCATTTGGCGATCAGCGCCTCGTGCAGGCTGTTATACTGGTCGTGGCTTGGGAAGACCGCTTCCTTCCAGTCCCACTGGATCACCGCCGCCTCGACCAGCGAGGTCGGCGTGTCGCAATTGAACTCGAACAATTTGGGCGGACCAGACCCGTCATACCCCAGGTCGAACCGCCCGAAATTGAGTGCCGGTGGCTCGGCATTCCAGGAATCGTAAATCGCATTGTGGCAGAAAGCGGGAATGCCGAAATCGCCGAGCAATTCGCGGTCGAGCACATGCTGCCCGGCAGCGAGAAACATCTCGTACAGCTCGGCACTGGCGCGCTCGATCGTCTCGATCTCGGCCAGCGTGAAGCGGTAGCAGGCGCTTTCGTCCCAATAAGGCTGGCCGCCGACGCTATGCCAGACGAGCCCAAGTTCCTCGACCCGTGCCTGCCAGTCGCGGCGCGGGCTACAATCGGTGCGGCGCATCACTCGCCCGCCCCGCCGCCACCGCCGCGTGCGCTCATCCCGAAGCCGCCGCGCGACACCGTCGCCGAGGACGCGCGCGCATAGCCGACGCCCGCGCGTGGCGTGGTGTAACCGCCCGCCAACGATTGGCCCATCGGCGGCACCATGCTGCCGCGCGACAGATAATACCAGGTCGCCGCCCCGACGATCGCCCCGCCACCGCCATGCCCGCCGCCACTGCGCACGCAATTAGCATCGTCGGTGCGCAGGCCCGCCGCATCGCGGCACACCGCGACATCCGACTTCGCGACATCGGCAGAGGGGCTGCACGCCCCCGCCAGCAACGCCGTCGCCACCGCGCTGGTGATCGGCAAAACCCTCGGATCGAATGTGCGCTTGGCCATAGCTCTCTCCCTCTCGGCGAGCGCTATAGAGCGGAAAACGCACCCGGAATAGCGAAACCCGGCTTACGCCGCCTTGCCCTCGACCAGCGCCAGGAACGGCTTGGCGAGGCCATGATACAGCCGCTCGCGGCAGACAAAGGCGCTTGCCCCGTCGGCGATCAGCGCGGTCGCGAACAGCGGCAGGATCAGCCCGCGTGCCGCCGTCGCCTCCATCACGATGATCACGGCGGTCAGCGGCGCACGCACCACGCCGACGAAATAGGCGGTCATGCCCAGCAGCACCACCGCCCCTGCGGGCTGGTTATGGAACACCCCGGCCAGCAAATTGCCGAACCCCGCCCCCACCGCCAGCGACGGCGCGAAGATGCCGCCCGGCGCGCCGCTCAGCGTCGTCGCCAGCGCGGCGAGGAACTTGGCCGGGCCGAACCAGTCCGACTGGCCATGCCCCTCGACCAGCAACCGCGTCGCGCCATAGCCCGTGCCCCAGGTCGCGCCGCCGGTCGCAATGCCAAGCACCGCCACCGTCAGCCCGCATCCGGCCGCGAACAGGATCGGATGCGCCCGCGCCGCCGCGATCGGCCGCCAACGCGCACCCGCAAAGCCCAGCACCAGCCGCGAGAACAACCCGCCCGCAGCGCCGCCCAGAACGCCCGCCACGGGCGTAATCATCAGCACCGCCGACACGCCCAGCGTCTCGCGCATCACGCCGAAATAGACATAGTCCCCAGCAATGCCGAGGCTGACCAGCCCGGCGATCATCACCGCGCCCATCACCAGCACCGCAACGCGCTGTTCATAAGCCGCCGCCAGTTCCTCGATCGCAAAGGCGACGCCGGCGAGCGGCGTGTTGAATGCCGCCGCCACGCCCGCCGCGCCGCCCGCGATCAGCACGCCCGACGTGATCGGCACGCGCAGATAGCGATGCACTTTGACCATGATCGCCGCGCTGATCTGCACCGTCGGCCCCTCGCGCCCGACCGAGGCCCCGCCGAGCAGCATCACCACCGTCAGCACGAATTTGACGCTCGCCGTCCACAGCGACACCAGCGCGTTGCTCGGCGGTGTATCGGGCGCGCGACTGGCGGCGATCACCTGCGGAATGCCCGATCCGCGTGCATAAGGCGCGCTCCGCCGCGTCACCCACACCACAGCGGCGAACAGCGCCGGGGTCAGCAGCAGCGGCGCATACGGCCAATGCGCGATCAGCGCCGCGAACGCCCCCTGCGCACGATCGCTGATCGCGGCGAAAGCGAGCGCCACCAGCCCCAGCAGCACCGCGCCCACACCCGTCGCCAGCCGCCGCCGCGCCCGCAGCAGTTCCGCCCCGGCGTGGCGCGCACCGCGCCGTCGCCACACGATCGAAACCAGCCGGACGAGATAGGAGGCATTGCGATTCATGCCCGCGTTCATGCGCGATCACTTTGCGTGATACCACCCCGTATCGGCGGCATCGCAGATCGTGCGACACCACCGATACGGGGCTCTTCCTGGTCTTCAAGCCGTCTTAGTGACGGACCCACGCGCCCTGTTGCAATGCGGCTTGCGTCGCCACCGGACGACGCTGACCGTTGGTGAGTGCGCGCGATCCCGCCCCCGGTTTTGCGGACGTGTCGACCTTGAACTGCGACGCTTGCGCACTCAGCGACACCACTTCGGTCGACAGGTTGCGCGCGGCGGCCGACGTTTCCTCAACCATCGCCGCATTCTGTTGAGTCGAACGGTCCATTTCGTTGATTGCCGCGCTGATCTCGGTGATCGCCGACGATTGCGCCTGGCTGTCCGATGCCATCGAGCCGAGCAGCTTATGCACCGCATCGACATCGCCAGCGATGTTCGCCAGCGCCACATCGACCCGCTCGACCGCCTTCACCGCCGTCACAATCTCGGTTTGCGTCACGGTCAGTTGGTCACGCGCGCGCTTCGCTTCCTCCTCGGCACGCATGGCGAGCGCGCTCACCAGATCGGCAACGACGGCGAAGCCCCGGCCCGCGTCGCCGGCACGCCCCGCCTCAACCGCTGCGTTCATCGCCAGCACCCGCGTCTGGAAAGCGATCTTGTCGAGGCCCTCAATGACGCTGTCGATTCCCTCCGCGCTATGGCTCACCCGGCCCATCGCCTGCACCGCCTCGTCTGCGGTTTCGCGGCCACCGCCGACCGTCGCAATCGCTTGATCGGCCCGCGCGACCGTCTGTCCGGAGGCGACCGCGGTCGCCTTAAGACGATTGTCCATCTGGGCAATCGCGGCAGAGGTTTCCTCAAGGCTTGCCGCATTGCTTTCGGTACGCCGCGCCAGGTCTTCCGATGCCTGAGCAATCTCGCCCGATCCGGTCAGGATGCCCGCCGTGCTTTCCCCCACCGCGCCGATCAACGTACGCAGATTCAACAGGGCCGAATTGAAGTTGTTCTTCAACTCGTCAAATTCCGGGGCGAACGTGGTGGTAATGTCGACCGTCAAATCGCCGCGCGACAAACCTCCAAGGTTGGTCAATAGCGTGTCGACGACCAGAAGCGATTTCGCTTGCTCCTCTGCGCGCCGCGTGATGCTGGTTTTGAGATCGCCCTGCATCTTCCGCAAGGATTCGGCCAGGGTGCCAACCTCATCGACCTGTTGGATGTGCAGCGTTTGATCGAGCTGTTCTCGCGCGATGCCATCGGCAAACTCGGCGCATTCGCGGATCGGGCGGGCAATACGGGCAGCGGCCAGGGAAATCGCGAAGATCGCAGCGACGGCTACGCCGAGGCCAAGCACAAGCTGCCAGACGACCCCTGAGATCGCACGTGAACCGAGCGTAGCGCTAAGCGTATCGGCCTGCGCCAGAACCAGAGCACGTGGCACCGAGATGACCACCGACCATGGGGTCGTACTGCGCCCGAGATGGATCGGCGAATAGACGTCGATATTGGTCTGCTTCGCGTCGTCAAGCACCTTGGCCTCACCCGATCGTACGATCCCTTCCAATTGCGACCAACGCGGGTCGACCGACGCGGCCGGCTTTCCGATCGAGGACGGGTCGGCGCTGTTTGCGGCGATCAATCCAGTATCGCTGACGATCAACACGACGCCCTTGCCCGAAAACAGCGAACCATTGGTCTTGGTCGCCAGCTTCTGCAGGAAATCGAGGTCGTAATCGGCACCTGCGACACCAACGAACTTGCCCCCCACCGAGATCGGTACCGACATCGTTGCAAGAAATACGCGCTTGCCCTGCACCGTGTAGGGCAAAGGTCCGAGGATGCTTTCATGATTATTGGTGCGTGGCCCGAGATACCAGCCGCCTTTGACCAGCCCGTTGGGATGGCGCTCGGCGCTGTTATATTCGACCAGCGGCTGGATCGCGACGCTGCCATTGGCCGCACGCGTCCAATAGGGCAGATAGCGGCCGGTATCGTCCGAACCCTTGGCGCGATTATTGACGAACGCTGCGTCCGCGCCGTCGATCGCATTCGGCTCCCATGCCGAATAGGTGCCGTTGAAGCCGGGGTTTTGTTCCAGAACCCTCCGCATGATCGCGTTGAACTGGTCGCGCCGCGCGCCGCTCGGCGTGCTGCCAACCAGTACCGCGAAGGACTGAGCAGTCGTTCGGGCCGCATCGAATGCAACGTTCAATGCGCCCTTCACGGTGTCCGCCTCGACCGCCGCTCGATTTTGCAGCGTATCCTTGGCCTGGCTGCTGACAATCCCGCCCACTTCGCTGCTGACATACAGATGCGAGGTGAGCGATGAAATCGCGCTGATCGCAACAAGAATTATGACAGTTATTCCCAAACACAGCCCGGAAATTGTCGCGATCTTTCGCTGTAAGGAACGAATCGAGTCGAGGCGTTTCATCAAATTCATTGCGTCTTCCAATTTGCGGCGAATTAACGCCAAGCGACAGGAGACGCGGCACGACAAAGCGAAACGTCAGTTCTATCATAGGAAACTCGACGACGGATCTTCGGTACGGCCGAACAATATTTGCCCCTCGTCTCCGGAGTCGGCCCGGGCGATCGGCATCACCATCGCCCGGGTTCCCGTCGCCATGTTGCACCCCGCGCGCGCCTCGCTTAGGCAGGGCCCCATGAAACTGATCATCGGCAACAAGGCCTATTCCTCCTGGTCGCTGCGCGGCTGGCTTGCGTGCAAGCAATCGGGCCTGCTGTTCGAGGAAGCGGTCGTGCCGCTGTACGATGCCGAATGGGACAAGCGCCGCGAGGGCGACGAATTCGCGCCCTCCTCGGGCAAGGTGCCGATCCTGTGGGATGGCGATGCGGTGGTGTGGGACAGCCTCGCCATCGTCGAATATCTCGCGGAAAAGACCAGCCGCGACCTGTTCTGGCCGGAGGACACCGCCGCGCGCGCGATGGCGCGGTCGATGGCGGCGGAAATGCACTCCAGCTTCACCGCGCTGCGCCGCAAGCACAGCATGAACGTCCGCCAGATCTTCCCGCCGCAACGCCCGGATGAGGACGTGCTCGCCGATCTGCAGCGGATCATGGAACTTTGGGCGCAGGCGCGCGCGCGCTTCGGCGGCGAAGGCGATTTCCTGTTCGGCGCGTTCGGGGCGGCGGACATCATGTATGCCCCCGTCGTGACCCGCATTGTCACCTACAGCTTACCCGTCGCGCGCTTCGCGACCTCCTATATGGATGCGGTGCTCCACCACCCCTTCATGCAGGACTGGATCGCCTCGGCGCAGGAAGAGGAATGGGTGATCGAGCAGTTCGAACAGCCCGCCGCCAAGACCTAAGTTCAGGGCCTGACGCTCAGGGCAGGCGCGCCGTCGCGTATGGCGTACCGTCCTTATGCTCATGGCCGTCGACGGTGAAACGCATGTCGATGTCGGGATACTCCCCGCCGAGCAGCCGCTCGCCCGCCCCGATCGCGACGAACACGCAATCGCTGTCGGTGCGGTTCTGCAAATGGTGCCCGTCGCGCACCCCCGCCGGGAAGGTCGCGATGTCGCCCGCGCGCATCAGCGTCTCGCCGCCATCCTCGACCAGCACCGCCTCGCCCGACAGCATCACCACCATCTCATCCTCGTCGGCATGCCAATGCCGCTGCGACGACCAGGCCCCAGGCTTGAGGGTAACGTGGCTTGCGGCGAAGTGTGTCAGCCCCGTCACCGGTGCCAGCCGACGATACCAGCGCCCCGCCACTGGCGCATCAAATGGGGCTGGATAGCCGGTCGCATTGGTTTGCGGGATTGTGTCGAGATCGAGCTTGGGCAATGTCCCCTCCCATGAATGACCGTCTTCTGCCCGATCCGCTCGACCTCGCCAAGGCGTTGCTCGCTTGCGAAAGCGTAACGCCCGCGCAAGGCGCGGTGTTCGATGTGCTGGAGGCGGCATTGCTGCCGCTCGGTTTCACGGTTGACCGTTTCATCGCGGGTTCCGCGCCCGACGGACCGGTCGAAAACCTGCTGGCGACGCGCGGCGGGCGTGGCACGCACCTGGCCTTTGCCGGGCATCTCGACGTCGTGCCGCCGGGCGAAGGGTGGACCAGCGGCGCGTTCGCTCCTGAGGTGCGCGGCGGGCTGCTGCACGGGCGCGGCGCGGTCGACATGAAGGGGGCGATCGCAGCCTTCGTCGCAGCAATCCCGGTCGAGCCCGGCATTCCGCTCAGTCTCATCATCACCGGCGATGAGGAAGGGCCCGCCATTTTCGGCACGCGCGCACTGATCGAACGAATGGCGGAAAACGGCGTGCGGCCCGATTTGTGCCTGGTCGGCGAGCCGACCTCCACCGCGCGGCTGGGCGATACCCTTAAGATCGGGCGACGCGGATCGGTCAACATCTGGATCGGGGTTCCGGGCAAGCAAGGCCATGTCGCCTATCCGCACCTGGCCGACAATCCGATCCCGCGCCTGGTCGCGATGCTCGCCGAAATCGACGCGATCGTGCTCGATGCCGGTAACGCGTGGTTTCAGCCTTCCAACATCGAGGTGACCGACATCACCGTCGGCAACCCCGCCACCAACGTCATCCCGGCGCGCGCCGAGGCGCGGCTCAGCATCCGCTTCAACGACGAACAGCGCGGCGTCGATCTCGCCGACCGGATCGAGGCGATCGTCAAGCGCCACGATCCCGCCGCCACGATGGTCGCACGCATTTCGGGCGAAGCGTTCCTCACCGCCCCCGGCCCCTTCTCAGACCTGATCGGCGATGCAATCGCGGCGCAGACCGGCATCCGCCCCGAACTCTCCACCACCGGCGGCACCTCCGACGCGCGCTTCCTGTCGGCACTGTGCCCGACGGTGGAATTCGGCCTGCTCAACGCGACGATGCACAAACTCGATGAAGCGGTAGCACTCGACGATCTACTCGCGCTGAGCCGAATCTACCGCGACATAATCGTGCGCGTCGCCGCGCTCTAAGCGATTCAAACGACTCAAAATTCCCCGCGACTCGTGGTGAGTCCTCGGTTTGTGTGGACGCGAGTCCGCAGAATGGGTAAGCTCGGGCTTAACCATAACGGCACGCGGGCATGGCGATCGACCCCTGGTTCCCAATTGCAATCGTCTGCAGCCTGGCAGGATACGGATCGTATCTCGCCGGGCTGCGACGGCAATTGGTACAACCCAATCGCGCCTCCTGGCTGATCTGGACGGCAGCGACGGCGGTCGAGGCCGCCACCTATGCGGCAGTCAACCCAGCGGCGCTGCAAGGCTGGGTGTTCGCGCTCTCCACGCTCGCGTGTCTGGTGGTGACGATCGGGATCTGGCGGCGTTCGGTGTGGAGCGCGCCGTCGCGCGGCGAAGTGGCCTGCACCGCCGCGTGCCTCGCCGCGCTGCTAGTGTGGATCGTGTCGCGCAATGCCTTTTGGGCGCACATGTTGGTGGTCGCCGCCGTCCCCGTCAGCTTCTGGCCGACCTGGCAAAGCGTGATGGAAGACCGCACGCGCGAACGCTCACCTGCATGGGGACTGTGGACGATCGGCGATCTGGCGACCTTGCTGGTGGCGACGCGCAATGGCGACCAACATGCCGGGGAATATGTCTATATCCTGGTCGAACTGCTCTGCCACGCCAGCGTGTGGTTTATGGTCGGGTTGGCGACGATCAACCCGCTGCGCTCGCTCGGTTTCCGCGACGGGCGCTTCTACGTGCTGGACGCTTATGCCCCCACCGCCAATCTGTTCGCGGTCGGCGAGACGCATCTGGGCAAGGCGGTCTATGCCGCGCAAGGCTTTGCCGAAGGCGACGAGATCATCCGCTTCACCGGTCGCCGCTTCCGCGCAGATCGCGTGCCGAGCCTGATGCGCGGATCGAGCGACCGCTTCGTCCAGGTAACCCCCGAACATTATATGGGTCCCTCTGGCCGTATCGACGATCTCATCAACCATAGCTGTTCTCCCAATGCCGGGCTGCGCTTTGGCGGCACCAGCGTCGTGCTGGTCGCGACCCGCGACATCGCGCCCGGCGAAGAAATCGCCTGGGATTATTCGACCACGCTCGCCGAATCGAACTGGCACATGATCTGTCAGTGCCGCAGCCCGGAGTGCCGCCGCGTGATCGGCAATTTTTCCACACTGTCGCCCGAGCGGCAGGAATGGTTCCGCGCGCGCAACCTCGTCGCGCCCTATTTGCGGCGCAAGGACGAGATCGCCCCGCTGCGCGACCGCGCCGCCTAAGCCCCCGCCAACATCGCGCGGATCCGCGCGGCCAGCGTGTCCATCGCGAACGGCTTGGCGATCAACGCCATGCCAGGTTCGAGCGGACCATCCCCGACCACCGCATTTTCTGCAAAGCCCGTGATGAACAGCACGGGCAGTTCGGGGCGGGACGCGCGCGCGGCATCAGCGACCTGCCGCCCGTTCATACCGCCGGGCAAGCCGACATCGGTGATAAGCAAATCGATTCGTCCCTGCGATTTCAGCACCTTAAGTGCCTGCTCGCCGGTTTCGGTCTCGATCGCCGAATAACCGAGTTCTCCGAGCAACTCCATGACGAGCATCCGCACGGTCGGCTCGTCATCGACCACCAGCACCGTTTCGCCCGCACCGACCGGGATCGCGGTCCCGGCCCCGGCGGCGATCAAGTCCGCCGCCTCGCCGATATGGCGCGGCAGCAGAAGCGTCATAGTCGTGCCCTGGTCGCGCACGGAATCGATCTGCACATGCCCGCCCGATTGTCGCACAAAGCCATAGATCATCGACAGGCCAAGTCCCGTTCCCTGCCCCATCGGCTTGGTCGTAAAGAACGGATCGAACGCCCGCGCGATCACTTCGGGGCTCATGCCCGTGCCGGTGTCGGCGACGCTGAGCGCGAGATAGGGGCCTGGCGGCACGTCACGCTCGCCCGCCGCTTTCTCGTCTAGCACGACATTGTGCGTGGCGATCGTCACCATGCCGCCATCGGGCATGGCATCGCGCGCGTTGATGCACAGGTTGAGCAAGGCGTTCTCAAGCTGGTTGGCGTCGGCCAGGATCGGCCAGCTATCGGCGGGCGTCACCACGTCGAGCACGATGCTGGGGCCCAGCGTCCCGCGCACCAGATCTTCCATCCCCGCAATCAGCTTCGCCACATCGGTCGGTCGGGGGTCGAGCGGTTGACGGCGCGAGAAGGCGAGCAACCGATGCGTCAGTGCAGCCGCGCGCGCGGCTCCCGATTGCGCCGCGCCGATATAGCGCGGCAGATCGTCGATCCGCCCCTGGTTCAGGCGAAGCTGCATCAGCTCCAGCGCGCCCGAGATGCCGGTCAGCAGATTGTTGAAATCGTGCGCGAGGCCGCCGGTCAATTGTCCGACCGCCTCCATCTTCTGGGATTGCCGCAGCCGCTCCTCCAATTCGCGCTGGCGGCTGACGTCGACGCCGACACCGACGACCTTGCCCGGCTTGCCGTCCGGGTCGCGCAGCACGTGGTTGCGCGCCATTATCCAGCGCACACTGCCGTCGGGCAGTTGCAGACGATATTCATTGGCACCGTCGCCGCCAGTCGCACGGACATGCGCGATTGTAGCCTGCATCTTGGGCAGGTCCTGCGGGTGGATGCGCGCCATCACGTCCGCCAGCGTAACGCCCCGCGCCACATGCTCCGGGCTGAAACCGTATAGCGCGGCAAACTCGCTATCGCTCTCGAAACGGTCGTTCGCCAGATCGTAGGTCCACACCCCCACCCCGTCCATCGCCTGCAGCACCATCCGCGTGCGCGTTTCGGCCGCCAGCAACTCCTGATGCTGTCGCCGCTCCTCGGTAATGTCGCGGGCGCTGGTGTAGAGTCGGTCCCCGAACAGCGTGGTTTGCCACGCAAAGGTGCGGTAGTCGCCCGCCCTGGTCCGCAAGCGCTTCTCCAGCCGGTGGGTCGTTTCGGCGGCGGCGATGCGTGCGATCTCGGCGGCACTGCCACCAGTGTCTTCGGGATGGCGCAACCATTGCGAATCGCGGCCCAGGATATGTTCGGCGGACCATCCCAGCGCGCGTTCCCAGGCAGGGTTGATCGACAGCCACCGACCATCGCGCGTGGCAATCCCCAGCAAATCCTCGCTCACCTCCCACAGCCGGTCGCGCTCGGCAGTCCGCGCTGCGACTTCGCCAGCCAGGTCCGCGTTCAACGCCCGCAGCCGCTCGACCGCCCGCACGCGCGCGACTGCGTCCCAACTCAATTCCGCAACTTCCTCAATCAGTGCGATTTCGTTGCCGGTCCAGTTTCGCGGCTCCGCATGGCTAAGATAGAAGCCGCCTTGCCATTCGCCGCCACGAAGCAAGGGTACCGTGACCCCGGCTCGGCTGCCGACCAGGCCCAGCGCCTCCGCAGGCGGTGCATCACGGTCATCCGGCATGCCGAACGCGATCGTCTCGCCTGTCCGCATGGCGGCGTCCCAGCGCGCCCCGAAAACAGCCGCAGGGATCGGCCGCGTAAGCGGCGACAATGCTCCACCAACCCAACTCGGCCCATATTCGACGACGTGATCCGGGGTCACATCGAAGAAGCCCGCCCGGTCAACGCCCAGATATTGGCCGACCGCTTCCGCCGTCAGGTGCATAACCTCGGCGGAATCGCGCTGAACCCGCTGCTGTTCGACAAGGTGCAAAACGAAATCCCGCTCGGATTTCGCCGCGATTAGCGCGCGTTCGTTCAGCACTTGCGCGGTGACCTCAAGCCCCTGGTTAAGGATGCCGTGGGCCACCCCGTCCTCGTCCAGAATAGGTGAACTGTTATAGCTCCAGAAGGTCTCGGTCAGCGCACCTCCGCGCACCATCATCAGACGTTGGGCGACATGCGAGATCCCCTCACCGGCCGCCAACGTCTCGCGGAACTGGGCACCAAGCACCGGCCAGATGTCGGGGCGCGCCTCCGCCGCCGGTCGGCCCAGCGCCCAGGGGTGGTTGTCCGCGAGCACGGTCCACGCATCGTTGTAGAGCAGCAGGAATTCGGAGCCCCAGTAGATCGCAGTCGGGAAGCTGGAACGCAAACAGAGCCCAACGCTAAGCTTCAAGGCGGCGGGCCAATCCTGCGGGGGCCCGAGCGGATGCGACGCCCAATCGAAATCGCGCAGCAGCGCCCCGACCGCGCCGCCGCCGTCGAGAAAACGCACGCCCTCTCTGCTTGTCGCTGGGTCGGCTTTCTGATCCTGGGGTGCCATAACTTTGGTCTCGAACGCTGGCTTAAGCCGGACGGTGCGACGACTGGCGCCAGCCCAACCGTGCGGACCAGCATCGACCCTGTCAACATACTACCGTTTTAGTGCAACTGGCGCGAGACGCGGGCTTACGATAAGAAGTTTCATTCGAAACCACATTGAGGCCAGACTCGCGATGCCGCTCCATGACCTTGCTCATTATGGCCTGTCTGCCGAACGCGGATTCCTGTCGCCCCATGAAATCGACGAGATCGCATTGCCCGGGGACTTTGGCCCGATCGAGGAGGCGGCCGCCAAGCTGTCCGGACTGGTGACCACCGGCCGGGTTCGCCACTGGCTCGATGCCTTGCCCACCCCCGATATCGCTGCCTTCCTCGCCACCGCCGCCGATGCGGAAATCGGGCGTGCGATGGTGCGCTATTCCTTTCTCGTTCAGGCTTATGTGTGGGGGGAGCCGACGCCGCTCGACCGGCTGCCCGCCAATCTCGCCGTGCCGTTTGTCGCGCTGGCGGACCGGATCGGCTTCCCGCCGGTGATGAACTATGCGGGTTATGTGCTCGACAATTGGTATCGGCTCGACAAGAGCGGCCCGATCGCCCTCGAAAATCTGGTAATGGATCAGCATTTCGCGGGTGGTCAGGACGAAAACTGGTTCGTGCTGGTCCATGTCGCGATCGAGGCCGAGGCAGGCCGCGCACTCGAACTGGCGGTGCAGCTGGTCCAGGCCAGCGATACCGGCGATGCCGCCGCGGTCGAGGCACTGCTGCTGGACATGCACGCGGTATGGGATGCGATCAACGCGATCTTCGATCGCATGGTCGAGAAGTGCGACCCCTATATCTACTTCAATCGGGTGCGTCCCTATATCAACGGCTGGAAGAACAATCCGGCGATGCCCGGCGGGCTGATCTATGACGGGGTCGCCCGTTTCGACGGCAAGCCGCAGGCACTACGCGGACAAACCGGATCGCAAAGCTCGATCGTGCCAACGATGGATGCGCTCTTTCAAGTCGTCCATTCCGGCGACGAGCTACGCGATTTTCTGCTCGAGCTGCATCAATACCGCCCGCGTACGCACCGCGCCTTTATCGAGGATATGCAGGCGGCAAGCGGCCTGCGCGCCTTCGCCGTGACACAGTCGCCGACGCTGAAAGCGGCGTTCAACGCTTGTGTCGAGCAAGTCGCGCGCTTCCGTAGCCGTCACCTCGAATATGCCGCCGCCTATATCAACAAGCAGGCGAGCAATGCTGCGGGCAACGATCCCGATGTCGGCACTGGCGGCACGCCCTTCATGAAATATTTGAAGAAGCACCGCGACGAGAATCGCGCGCAGGTGATCTGATCGGGCGGGCGCGCAATCGCCTAGAGCGCGCCCAGGTCGATCTCTCCGAAACGGTCGAGCGCAGCGTCTGCGGTGGGCATCGGATATTTCAGGCCCGTGGCGCAATTGAACAGCACGACGCGCTCATCCTCATCCACTTCGCCCGTGCGCAGCGCCTCGCGATAGGCGGCGAGCGTCGCGCCGCCTTCCGGGCACAGCAACAAACCATCCTTGCGCGCGCAATCATCGACCGCCTTCAGGATCGCGGGATCGCCGACGCCGAGCGCTTTGCCGCCGCTTTCGCGCACCGCGCGCAGGATCAGGAAATCGCCGACCGCCTTGGGCACGCGGATCCCTGCAGCGACGGTAGCGGCGTCCTCCCAGCGTTCGGCATGCTCCTCGCCCGCCTCGAACGCGCGGACGATCGGCGCGCAGCCGCTCGCCTGCACGGCATACATGCGCGGGCGTTCGGACCCGATCCAGCCGAGCTGTTCGAGTTCATCGAACGCCTTCCACATGCCGATCAAGCCCGTGCCGCCGCCGGTCGGGTAGAAGATCGCATCGGGCAATTTCCAGCCGAACTGCGCGGCCAGTTCCAGCCCCATCGTCTTCTTGCCCTCGATCCGGTAGGGCTCCTTCAGCGTCGAGAAATCGAACCAGCGGCCTTCCGCCGCGCCTTTGCCGACGATCGCCCCGCAATCGTCGATCAGGCCGTTGACGCGGTAGACGCGCGCGCCCTGCGCCGCGATTTCGCGCACGTTGATCTCGGGCGTATCGTCGGGACAGAGCACGATCGTCTCGATCCCGCAGCGCGTGGCATAGGCCGCCAGCGCCGCCCCGGCATTACCGTTGGTCGGCATCGCGATGCGGGTGACGCCCAGCTCCTTGGCCATCGCCACCGCCATCACCAGCCCGCGCGCCTTGAACGATCCGGTCGGCAGCCGCCCCTCGTCCTTCACCAGCACATTGGGGCTGCCCGACGAGCGCGGGATCGCAATCAGCGGGGTCTCGATCTCGCCCAGGCTGACGATGTCGCGCGTATGCCGCACCGGCAGCAATTCGCGCCAGCGCCACAAATCGGTCGGCCGCGCCGCAATCATCGCCTTGGGGATCGCCGCCTTCACCGCGGCCAGATCATAGCGCACCAGCAACGGCCGCCCAACGCGCGACAGGCCATGAAGCTGGTCCGCCTCATAACGCTCCCCGGTCATCGAACATTCGAGATGCGTGACGAACGTCGCGCGCTCGGCGGTGAGGTTGGGGTTAATGGGCATGGCTCTCGCCTTTCAATTTGGAAATCAGCGCGTTGAAAGCGACCGGCAAGTCCTCGAGACGTTTTGCCGTTTCGGATAGCGCATAATAGCGATCGACGGCGAATCCGACTCCGAGCGCTGCGATATGAATCTCGTGCCCCTGCTCGATAGCGCGGATGGTCGCGCGGAGATGACGCTCGAGATAAGATGGGCCATTATGCAGCAAGGTGATGTCATCGACCGGAGCCCCATCGGACACGACAATAAGTGCTTTGTGAGCCTCGTGACGTTGGCACAACATCCCGGCGGCCCAGACGATCGCTTCGCCGTCGATGTTTTCGCGCAAGAGGTCAGGATACAGCATGGCGGCCCAGTCGTCATCGTCAAACGGACGATCGAAATCCTTGTAGATCACATGCAACAGCGCACAGAGGCGACCGGGACGTTTGGGCTGCCCGTTCCAAAGCCAATCCTGTCGCGCTTTTCCGCCGTGCCAGCCGACCGTCGAAAAGCCAAAAACGGCGATGCGGGCCCCAGCCGCAGTCCACGCCTGGCTGACCCCTCTGACAGTCGCGGCTGTATGGGCAATCGGATCATCGCGCATGGACCCCGATTGATCGACCAAGAGGCAGATTGCCCAATCATCCAGCGGCGGCGGCATCGCAACCCGATCGGTCATCACTGCTTCGATGCCCCGCGCGACGGTTACCTTGCGCTGCCAGATCGTGCCATCGCACAAGGACCAACCCTTTGCCTTAAGAAACGCGTCATTGGCCAACGTGTCGGGCACGTCTCGTCCTCGCAGGACTAGATCATGTTGTGTGGTGTACACTGTGTAGGGTTGATCCCGCTTGTCGGGCACCTCGACCGGTTTTGGTTTGCGTCTGCGGGGAAACGCCCAGGCGACATATCCTATCAGCGCTGCTGCAAAGGCGCAGCTCAGGATGTCGCCTAGAGCGTTCTCCGTAAACGTCACCCCGCCTTCGCCACGCCCACCAACGCCGGCCGCAACAGGCGGTCCTTGATCATATAGCCCGACTGCATTTCCTGCACGACCGTGCCGACCGGCTGGTCGCTCGGCACTTCGAACATCGCCTGGTGGAAATTGGGGTCGAGCTTCTCGCCGATCGTGGTCATCTTCTTGATGCCGTGGCGCTGGAACACCGCTTCCAGTTCGCGACCGGTCGCATCCAGACCCGCGATCAGACCCTTCAGCTTCTCATCCTCGCGCAACTCGGCGGGGATCGCGTCCAGGCCGCGCGCGAGATTGTCGGCGACCGACAGCAAATCGCGCGCGAAAGCAGTCGCGGCATAAGCGCGCGCGTCGGCGGATTCCTTCTCGGCACGACGACGGACATTTTGCGCCTCGGCATGGGCATACAAGACCTGCGACTTGGCATCGGCAAGTTCGGCTTCCAGCTTGGCGACGCGCTCTTTCGCGTAATCGTGTTCGGCCACTTCCGGCGCGTCGGTCGCGGTTTCGGCGCGCAGTTCGCTGGTCAAGTTGATCTTTTCGTCTTCGATCATGTCGTCACACTATCCAATTAGCCCATGAGCCGCGCGAGTGTCGCGGCGGTATAATCCACCATGGGCACGACGCGCGCATAGTTCAACCGTGTCGGCCCAATCACACCAACAACGCCGATCACGCGACCATCAAGACCACGGAAGGGTTTGGTGATGACAGATGAACCGGAAAGCGAGAATAATTTGTTCTCCGCACCAATGAAGATGCGCGTCGCATCGCCCGCGCTGGCATTGTCGAGCAGACGCGCGATTTCCTGCTTGCCCTCCAGGTCGTCGAGCAATTCGCGGACACGTTCCAGATCGGCGGCGGCGGCATCGTCGATCAGCCGTGCCTGCCCGCGGACGATCAGCACCGGGCGGCGATCGGCATCCTCGCTCCAGATCGCGAGGCCGCGTTCGACCAGCGTCCGCGCCGCGCCGTCCAGCGCGGCGCGCTCGTCGGCCATCTCCCGCTCGATCCGCGCGCGGGCCTCGGACAAGGTCAGGCCGCCGAGCATAGCGCTCATATAATTGCCAGCCTCGACCAATGCCGATGGTGGCAGGCCGAGGGGGATATCGATCACGCGATTTTCGACCGAGCCGTCCTCGCCGACCAGCACGGCCAACGCCTTGTCGGCGGAGAGGGTGACGAAGGTCATTTGCCGCAACACCAGTTCGCGCTTGGTCACCATCACCATACCGGCGCAGGCTGACAGGCCCGACAGCGCCGCCGTCGTCGCCGCGATCGCCTGTTCGACCGGCCCGGCCTGTTCAATCTGGCGCTCGATCGCGGCACGTTCCTCGGGCGAGGGTTCGAGCGCCTGCATCATGCCATCAACGAACAACCGGAGGCCGTTATCGGTCGGCATCCGCCCGGCACTGGTATGCGGCGCGGCGAGCAGGCCAAGTTCTTCGAGATCCTGCATCACATTGCGGATCGAGGCGGGCGACAAGTTGAGCCCGGACATTTGCGCAATCGTGCGCGAACCGATCGGCGCGCCGGTCGCAAGGTAGCTGTCCACCACCACGCGAAACACGTCGCGGGCGCGGTCGTTGAGTTCGGTGATCGGTGCGGTGGTCATGGTCGGCAATATGGGGCTAACGCGCCGCCCACTCAACCAGCACCCTCAATCGTCTGTCCCTGGGGCTCTGGGGACAGACGCTCAATCGTCGCCGCGATCGCGCTCGACGGTCCACACCTGTTCGCCCGTCACCGTATCGGGAATTGCCCGGCCGGCCGCGTTGCGGGTCGGGCGATAGCGCAGTTTGTCGATGATCAACTGGCAGGTCGCCGCATCGAGCGCGGCATTCCCGCTCGACCGCGTGACCCGGCACGCCGTCACGCGCCCCTTAACACCGACGTCGAATTCGAGCCCGACCTTGCCCGCCACGCCCGCGTCGTACAGCGCGCGCGGCAAATCGCGGTATTTCAGTTCGCCGTGAATCAGTTGCAGCGGGATTTCCCCGCCCCCGCCGCCGTCGCCATCGCCGCCGTCTCCGCTGCCGGTGCCATTGCCCTGCCCGCCACTGCCGGTGCCGGGGCCGCGGACTGGGGCTGCGCCAGCCGAAGGGTCACTGCCGATTCCAGCGATCGGCGCAACGGCAATGGGGGGCGGCTGCGGCGGGCGGATCACCAGCGGCGGCGCAACGACTTCGTTCGCCTTGGCGGTAAGATTGGGGGGTGCGGCCGCGCCCGCCTTGCGCTTCTGCGCCTCATGCGGTGCAGGGACGACGTCGGGCTTGGGCGGCGGCGCGGGCGGCGTGACGACGAAGGCCTTCAAGTCCTCCACCACCTTCGTCCGGAAATCGACCGACAGCCCGCTGATTAGCCCATAGCCGATCGCCAGCACCAGCAGCGCCGCACCGCCTGCACCTTTCAGGCGATCCTGGGTCGAAGGGTGATAGTGCGTCATCGTGACGGCGTGGCTCCGTGAAGTGCCCCCTCAGATAGGGGTGACACTGCCTCAACGCACGGGTACGGCGAGCCGACCATTTTCAGGAGAATATCGATGCGCCCCAGCGGCCGTACCCCCGACCAGATGCGCGCGATCACCATCACGCCCAACTTCACGCGCCATGCCGAGGGATCGGTACTGATCGGCTTCGGCGACACCAAGGTGCTGGTCACCGCCTCGATCGAGGAAAAGGTGCCGCCGTTCCTGCGCGGCAAGGGCGAAGGCTGGGTCACCGCCGAGTACGGCATGCTCCCGCGTGCCACGCACACCCGGGGCAGCCGCGAAGCCGCCAAGGGCAAGCAATCCGGCCGCACCCAGGAAATCCAGCGCCTGATCGGCCGTAGCTTGCGCGCCGTCACCGATTTGAAGCTGCTCGGCGAGCGCCAGATCGTGCTCGATTGCGACGTGATCCAGGCCGATGGCGGCACCCGCACCGCGTCGATCTCGGGCGCATGGGTCGCACTGCGCCTCGCCATCGATGGCCTACTCGCCACCGGCAAGCTCACCGCCGACCCGCTGACGCAGAAGGTCGCGGCAATTTCGTGCGGCATCTTCAAGGGCACGCCCGTGCTCGACCTCGATTATGACGAGGATTCGAACGCCGACGCCGATGCCAATTTCGTCCTGCTCGAAAACGGCAACATCGCCGAAGTGCAGGCGACCGCCGAAGGCGCGACCTATGATGAGGAAGCGCTGCTGCGTTTGCTCCGCCTCGCGCGCATCGGCTGCACCGACATCTTCGCCGCGCAAACCAAGGCCGTCGCAAAATGAGCGAGGCCGTGCCGCCGCAAGCGATCCGCAAGCTCGCCCCCGGCAAGCTCGTCATCGCCAGCCACAATGCCGGCAAGGTGCGCGAGATCAACGCGCTCCTCGCCCCTTATGGCATCGAAGCGATCTCGGCGGCCGAACTCGATTTACCCGAGCCCGAGGAGACCGGCACGACCTTCGTCGCCAATGCCGAATTGAAGGCCTTGCAGGCAGCGGACCTGTCGGGCCTCCCCGCGCTTGCCGACGATAGCGGCCTGTGCGTCGACGCGCTGGGCGGCGATCCCGGCGTCTACACCGCCAATTGGGCGGAAACGCCCAATGGGCGCGACTGGACGCTGGCAATGACCAAGGTCGAGCAAGCGCTCACCGCCAAAGGCCCCGATGCCAGCCGCGACGCGCATTTCGTCTGCGTCCTCGCGCTCGCCTGGCCCGACGGTCATGTCCAATGGTTCGAAGGCCGCGCCGACGGCACGCTCACCTGGCCGCCGCGCGGTCAAGTCGGCTTCGGCTATGATCCGGTGTTCGTGCCGCTCGGCAGCGATGTCACCTATGCCGAAATGGACTCGGCCCAGAAACACGCGATCAGCCACCGTGCGGCGGCTTTTGCGCAGCTGATTGCGGCGGTGCTGTAAACCCCAACCCGTCACCCCGGCCTTGTGCCGGGGACCACCGTGCAGGACGCGCAACGCTAAAGTCGCAGGACATCCGCCCGGCTGAGTGGCCCCCGGCACAAGGCCGGGGTGACGGACGGCTAGGGACGCATCAATCTCCCGCGTGCTGCCCCACCACATTCCCAGGCAGAGTGTAGCGGCACACCAGATAATCGTCGCGCGCACTGCTCGCGAGCGCACAGCCCATCTGGCTGGTGCGCCGCCAGATGATCTGCGTGTAATGCGCGACATCCTGCCAGTGGCCGGTCGTACTGATGTCGGGCACTGCGCCGGCGCGATAGCTGCGCCCCTCATCGAGCCAGAGCTGCACCATCTCGTCGTATCGATAGGCCCCGCGCGATCCCATGAAGAGGTTCTCGCCCTCGGCGATTCGCCCGCGCGGCTCGGTCGAATGTTTGAACTCGCGCGTCGCGGCCAGCACTGCGGCATAGCGCGCAGCGTCCTCGGCCAGTTCGGCATTCCACGCCAGCGGCGGCGCGCCGACTGCGGCGCGCGCGCGGTTGTGCCCGTCGAGCATCGCGCGCTGCAGCAGCGATTCTCCCCGCGCGGCGGGCGCTTCGCTCAGCCGTGGCTCGGTTACGCGGGGCGGTTGGTCGGGGTCGGACGCGACGCATCCCATCAGCAATGCCAGCGGCAGCAAAGCCAGCCAGTGAACGCGCATCTTTCGTAATCTCCCCGACACGCCCATAGGCTCCCGTTGATGAATGCCCCCGAAACGCCCCTGCTAACGCCTCCCCTGGCGCTTTATGTCCATTGGCCATTCTGCGTCTCGAAATGTCCTTATTGCGACTTTAACAGCCATGTCCGCGAAAGCGTCGATCAGGCGGCGTGGCGCGACGCGCTGCTCGCCGACCTGGCCTATGAAGCGCAAGCGCTGCCGGGACGGCGGCTCGGTTCGATCTTCTTCGGCGGCGGCACCCCCTCGCTGATGCCGCCCGAGACGGTGGCCGCAGTAATCGACGCCGCCACCACCCACTGGCCCGCCGAGGCCGACATCGAAATCACGCTGGAGGCCAACCCCTCCTCGGTCGAAGCAGCACGCTTTGCCGACATTGCACGCGCCGGCGTCAACCGCGTGTCGCTCGGCCTGCAGGCGCTTGACGATGCCGCGCTCGCCTTTCTCGGCCGCGCGCATGATGTGGCCGAGGGCCTCGCCGCGCTCGACACCGCGCAAGCCGCCTTCGCGCGCGTCAGCTTCGACCTGATCTACGCCCGCCCCGGCCAGACGCTCGCCGCCTGGGAGGCCGAACTGGCGCGCGCGCTGGCGTTCGGCACCGAGCATCTCTCGCTTTATCAATTGACGATCGAGCCCGGCACGCGCTTCGCGACCGAAGCGGCGGCGGGGCGGATCGTCATTCCCGATGGCGATTCCGCCGCCGATCTGTTCGAAGCGACGCGCGCGATGACGGCGGCGGCGGGGCTGCCGGCTTACGAAATCTCCAACCATGCCCGGCTCGGCGCGGAGAGCCGCCACAACCTCGTTTACTGGCGCTATCGCGATTATGCCGGGGTCGGCCCCGGCGCGCATGGCAGGCGCGACGGCCTCGCCACGGCGCGCCACAAGAAGCCGGAGAACTGGATCAGCGCCGTCGCCCGCAACGGCCACGGCGCGCAGATCGAGGAACCACTCGCCCCAAACGCCCGCGCGACCGAGGCCTTGCTGATGGGCCTGCGCCTGCGCGAAGGCGTCGATCTCGCGCGGATCGCGCATTTGGGCGAGACAACGCCCACCGCCCTCATCGACCAGACTGCCGCTGAGCGCCTTGAGCAACAAGGCTTAATCGCCCGCAACGGCGATCATCTCGGCGTCACCGAAGCGGGGATGCTGCTGCTCGACGCCATCCTGCCGTTGATCGTGCGGGGATAGCCCCTCTTCCGTCATGCCGGGCTTGTCCCGGCATCCACCGTGCGTCCGGCTCCATCATCGAAAGGCGCGGACCACGGTGGACCCCGGCATAAAGCCGGGGCGACGTCAGAAAATGCCTCAAGCCACGATCTTGTCCAGCGCCATACAAAACGCCTTCATCTCCGCTGCCGACCCCACCGTCACGCGGCTGACCGTCGGCCAGATCGGCCAGGACCGCCCGATCTCGACGCTTTCCTTGCGGAACGCCGCCTGCATCTCGCTGGCTTTCTTGGTTTTCCAGTCGATCATGAACATGTTGGCGTTGGTCGGCTTGACCTCGATCCCCTTGGCCTTGAGGTGATCGAGCGTCAGCCCGCGCGCGGTCTGCATCTCGGCGCGGCGCGCGGCGATCAGCGGGGCCGCCGTCAGGCTCGCGGTCGCGCAGGCGATGCTGGTCACGGGGAGCGCGCCCGACTGCATGCCGCCATCATAACGCATCATCTTGGCGATGTTCTTGGGGTTGGTGATGATATAGCCGACGCGCAGGCCCGCCATGCCGAACAGCTTGGAGAAGGTCCGCATCACAATCACATCGTCATGCTTCACCGCCAGATACGACGCGACCGGCACGCCCGCGAAGTGCGTATAGGCCTCGTCGATCAGCACCATCGATCCGGCTGGCTTGTTGGCGATCAGCCATTCGATGTCGGCCAGCGGCGTGATCGTGCCGGTCGGGTTGTTGGGCGTACAGATATAATAGAGGCCCGCATCGGGGTTGGCCGCCAACATCGCCTTCACGTCATGCGTATAATCCGCCGTCAGCGGAACCGCCTTGACCGGCGCGCCAAGCCAGGCGGCAGTCCGCCCCGCAAGCTCGAAGGTCGGATCGGCCGTCACCAGCCCCTTGGTCGGCGAACAGAAGGTCACAACCGAGCGGCTGAGCGGGTCGCTCGACCCTGGCCAGGGCGCGACATGGTCATAGGGGACGTTCTCGACCGCCATCACCGCCTTGATGAAATCGCCGCGCTGGTCCTGCGGCGAATAGCGATTCCCCTGCGAGACCATGTTGGTCGCGGCCAAGGCACCCGGCGCGAGCGGCCCGGTCCAGCATTCGTTGGCACCGATCCGAACCTTCGCCGTGGGGGCCGGATCGGGCACCCCACCCGAGGCCCAGGCCGGGCGACCGATCGACGCCGCAACCGCCCCTACCCCGAACACTGCCGCGATTCGCGCAAGGTCGCGCCGCGCAAAACCGCGGCTCAGCAGATCATCCTGCGATTCTTCATTGAGATAGGTGCTGTGCGTCATCGGATCGGACCCCCTGTTTTGCGAAAATCTCCCATCTCTCCTGCGCAGGCTCCCCGGCCCTTGGGAGGGAGTGTTCCGCAAATTGGACACAAAAGCTACATCTTGAAGTAGAAAAACTACTTCATTGTTTCAAACCCGTGAGATTCCGCGACATTTACCCCCGGACTCGCGGTTTTCGCGCGCGTCTTCAAACGTGCGAACCCACCGCGCCCTTTGCGTTGACTTTTTCGAGCAGCCCGTTAAGGGCACGCACTCTCTCGTCGCGCGTCAGCACGGCGGGACCGTCCGAGACAGTAGGTGACCGGGATTTGCCGGTCTTAATTTCCTGCCGAGACGGGGACAGGATTTTGCCGGGGCGGTTTTCCGCGACCGGCCTGCCGCCTCCCACCAGGGGCGTCGCTCCCATTCCCCATCGCTGGACAACACCGGATGCGCATTTGCGTGCCCGGTTCGTAACCGGCCTTGCCGTTCGCGGTAAGGTCAAAACGTGGAGAATGGCATGGATCGTGCTCAAAAGACCGAGCTCGTCGCCGAGCTGAACCAGACGTTTGCCGAAGTCGGCGTGGTGGTTGTCACCCGCAACTTGGGCATGACGGTGGCTCAGTCGACCAAGCTGCGTAACGCAATGCGTGACGCAGGGGCGACCTACAAGGTCTCGAAGAACAAGCTTGCCAAGATCGCGCTGGACGGCACCGACTATACCTCGCTGGGCGCTCTGCTCACCGGGCCGGTTGGTCTCGCCAGCTCCATCGACCCTGTCGCGGCCGCCAAGGTGGTTGTCGATTTCGCCAAGACGACCGACAAGTTCGAGATCGTCGGCGGGGCGATGGGCGCGACCGTCCTCGACGTGGACGGCGTGAAGGCGCTCGCGACTCTGCCGTCGCTGGATGAACTGCGTGCCAAGATCGTTGGCCTTCTGGTTGCACCCGCAACCAAGGTCGCGACCATCACCCAGGCTCCTGCGGCACAGCTCGCCCGCGTTCTCATGGCCTATGCCGAGAAGGACACGGCGGACGCCTGATTTCAGGCCTTCGAGATTACACCCTGAACTGATTTTACTGGAGACTACACATGGCAGACCTCAACGCGCTGGTTGACCAGCTTTCCGCTCTGACCGTCCTCGAGGCGGCTGACCTTTCGAAGCTTCTCGAAGAGAAGTGGGGCGTTTCGGCCGCAGCAGCGGTTGCAGCAGCTCCGGCAGCTGGCGGCGGCGCCGCTGCTCCGGCTGCTGAAGAGCAGACCGAATTCGACGTCATCCTCACCGGCGACGGCGGCAAGAAGATCAACGTCATTAAGGAAGTCCGCGCGATCACCTCGCTCGGCCTGACCGAAGCCAAGACGCTGGTCGAATCCGCTCCGAAGGCGATCAAGGAAGGCGTGTCGAAGGACGAAGCCGCCAAGATCAAGGCCCAGCTGGAAGCAGCCGGCGCAACCGTCGAAGTCAAGTAAGCCGCAGCGGGACTGCGCTTCAGCCTCGGCTAAAGCGCCCTCCCGCAAGGCCGGCCGACAGCCCTCGGGCTGTTCGACGTCACGGGCTTTGCCCATGACGGTTCGCCAAACAAAAAGGGCGGCTCTTCGCGGAGCCGCCCTTTTTGCGTCAACACGCCCCAGATCTTCCTCCCCTCCCTTCCAGGGAGGGGAGGAAGACCAAGGCCGTTAACGCGTTGCGTCAACCGTGCTCGCCTGCGCGCCAGCAACGGGACAAACATCCCCAATCCCAAGATCAACCCCCTGCTTCGCGGCCGCGCGCATCGCGACGGTAAAGCCGCTCGCAACGATCACCGCGCTCAACCACCCGACCAGCAGCGAATCCAGCACCAGCACCGGCCACAAGAGCGGTTTCGGTCCGAGGATCGCAAGTGCACCCAAAACATAATGCGGGATCATCAGCGGCAGGATCGCCACCAGCATGAAGACGAAGCTCCACAGCGTCTGGCGCGCCATGATCGCAACCGATCGCTGCGGCCCGATTGCCGGGTTGCCCAGCGCCGCCGCGACAAACCACGGATGCAACAGCACCGCGAGGACCTGCAACACGATGAATTCCACCAGCAACGCCCATCCGTCGCGCGGCAGAACGAACAATTGGAGCGCGGCGGAGACCAGCTGCACGACCAGCACCACCGCAAACAATCGCACGGCGGGCATCTCCGGGCGGGCGGCGCGTGCTGGATCGCGCCACGCCAGGAAGCGCACGATCCAATAGGTCGGCACGGTCAGCGCCGCGACCTTGAGCAGCCCGAACCCCATGCGCCACGGATCGTGCTCCAGCGCTTTTGCCGCAGCGACACTCGCATACAGACCAATCTTCACCTCGACCACGTGCTGCAGGATTTCGAACACCACCGGGACCATCGTCAGTAACGGGCACGCGATCATGAAGGCGATGCTGCCGCGATAGGTCTCTTTGAACGCTGTCCAAAACGTCATGCTTCGCCCCCCTCAAACCGCAAAATGTCGCCCGGCTGGCAGTCCAGCACGGCGCAAATCGCCTCCAATGTCGAAAAACGGATCGCGCGGGCCTTGCCCGTCTTCAGGATCGACAGATTGACCAGGCTGATGTCGACCGCCGCCGCCAATTCGGTCAGCGTCATGCGGCGTGCGTGGAGCACGTCGTCGAGCTTCACCACCACCGGCATCAGACGGTGCCCGCCAGTTCGTCGCGCATCTCGGCACCGCGCGCGAACACCTGTGCCAGCACGAACAGCAGCAACACCGCCACCCAGCCGCCAAAAGCGGGCGTCCAAGTGGCGAACTGCACATGCAGCGCGGCGAACCACGCCGTCATCGCACCCTGCACCAGATCGAGTAGCTGCAATCCCAGCATCGCCCAGGCGATCACGCGGATCCGCGTGGCGTTTGCGGCGGTGAACGGATCGCCGCGCCGCACCGTGTCGAGGATCGCCAGTAATTGGGTCAGGATGCGGTGCAGCACCAGCCCTGCGACAACGCCCCACACCATTACCATCCGCAGCGCGAGCATCGCGCCCTGAACGTTCAGCGTCGGCCCATATTTGCGCACCAGCCGCGCGACGATCCAGCCATCCACCGGAAACGACAACAGGATCGCCGCGACAAAACCGACGAGGCACACCAGATTGATCAAAAGGAACAGCCGCACCGCGAAGCGCGACGCCTTCAAAACTCGATCGTGCCCACCCATCGCGGTCTCCTTTACGATTATCGATATGGTATTTATCGATAATCGTAAAGTGGTCAGCGCGTCTCCGCGATCAGATAGGGCAAGGCCGCGACGCTATCGTACATGCGCGGCGGCGCATCGAGGCGGAATGGCTGCAGCTTGGCCTCGGCCCCGCGATCGATCCCGATGACATAGGAGCGCGCGGTCTGGCCGCTGCCACCGACCCAACCATAGGTGAGATTGACCGTCAGCACCGGCACGAACAGCACCTTGCCCGAAACGTCCAGCGGCTCGAGCGTCTGCTTGGGATGCATCGCCATGCCGCCCAGTTCGATCGTCGCGCCCGGCGGCAAATCGAACGGCGCGGTGATGGGCTGCGCGATCGACGCGGCAAACACCGCCGCAATCTGCGCATCCTGCTGCGTGCCCGCGCTCAGCAGGCGCACGTCGAGGCGGATGCCGGTCGCCGCGCTGCCCCCTGCGTTGTGCACGACGATCGTGTAGTCGACGGCGGCGCTCAGCACATTGGTGCCAGCCCGCTTGGGAACCAAAGTGACTTCGATCAGGGCCCGCGCGTCTGGCGCAGCTTCGGGCGGGATTGGTGCGGGCGGCGCTTGCGGCGGCGGCGCGACCGACTCTGTGACCGCAGGCGGCAGCACGCCGTCTCCGCCCGCCGGATGCAACAGGAAGATCTCGTGGTCGCGGTCACGACGCCCATCGCCGCGATCAGCCTCGCGGCGACGCCACCACCACCAACCGAGCGCTCCCAGCGCCAACACCAGCGCCACGCCGCCAAGCCCCAGTCCGATCGCGGGCATGGCCGATTCCGGCGGCGGCACGCTTGCCGCACTGCCAGGTGTCGGCAGCGCTGCGGGCAAGGCGGTTGGTGAGGAAGGGGACTCCACCGGTGCCGGTTCGGCGGTCACTGTGGGGAGCGTCGTTGACTGAGAAGTCGGAATTGCCGTCGTCGTCGCCAACGGTGTCCGGCTCGGAGTCGGGGTAGGCGCAGCGCGCGGTGCCACAGCCGGGCGAACGGCCGGGGTCGCGCGCGCGGTCGGCACCACTGGCGGCGGCTGCACGCGCTCGGCAGCGGGCCGGTCGGACGACGCGTCGCGGCGCGGCAGCGCGCTGATCGTCGGTTCGGGCGTCGGCACCACCGGCCGGGGGCGCGACGACGGCAGATTGAAGTCGTCCAGCCCCGGCAAGGGTTTGACGTCCGTGGTGTTCTGCGCCTGCGCTGCGGTGGCGATCGCTAGCAACATCGCCGTCACGGCAAGGAAAGGGATCGGTTTCACCCTGACGGGCATAACGACAAATCCCGCCCCGCCAAGCCGTCTCTCCTGCCATTGGGCCAGGCTGCACCAGGCGTGCGGGCGGCGCATCGCGAAATGCCTCTGCCTTGGCACCCCCGCCCGTCCCGCTTCTGTCGCGCCCTTCCCTCCATTTCGGAGAGATCGCGGGCTGCGGAACGAAGGATGGGTCCAGTGTGGCCCCAATACCCCTGCCCCGTGCTATTTTGCACAGTGGCACCGCGCTCGACGAGATCACTGTCCCATCTCCGGCACCCCTGCCGGAACCCGATGGAGGATGTCATGGCTACCACGCAGATCCACGTCACCAAATGCGACAATGAATTGATCCTGCTCGCATCCCAGCCGCAAGGCAGCAGCGAGCTGATCCATGTCAAGGCCGGCTACAATGCGCCGGTCGATGCGACGATCGTCCCGCAATATATTCTGAACGGCGGCCAATATACGCTGACCATGATCGGCATCAATTGGGGCAACCCGTCGGCGTTCGAGGTGCGCGTCACCACCGACGGCAAGGAAACGCTCTATCCCAACAAGCCGCTCCCGAGCGACGTCGGCGTTGTGTGGACGCAGTCGATCCCGATGACGGTATAATACTGCCGAAGTCCGCGCGGGCCGTGCGACCTCGCCCAGCGAGCGCGCACGGCCCCGCCCGCGCGCACGGCGTTTGACACCACGCCCCGCCCTGCCTATATGGCGCGTTCCACTGCAATTTTCGGGAAATGATGTGCCGTCGCGCAGCACATCGATCGTATTGGAGATTGTAGTATCTAGAGACGCTTACAAGCTGCTGTCATCCGATGAGGAGGACATGCGGCTTTTTGCGTCTTTGGAGCGTGCCCGCCCGGTGGATTCCGGGCCAGATTATACAGCTTGAGGGCAGACATCTCCATGGCGACCAAAGCAATCGACGGCAGCACCCCTACGCGGCGCGCCGAAAGCGGCACGGCCAAGCGCCGCATCCGCAAGGTTTTCGGCAACATCCACGAAGTCGTGCAGATGCCGAACCTGATCGAGGTTCAGCGCGAATCCTACGAACAGTTCCTGCGCTCCGATCCGTCGATCGGCTATGTCTCCGGTCTCGAAAAGACGCTGCGCTCGGTCTTCCCGATCCGCGATTTCGCCGGCACCGCCGAGCTCGACTTCGTGAATTACGAGCTTGAGCCGCCCAAGTTCGACACCGACGAATGCCGCCAGCGCGGCATCACCTATGCGGCACCGATGCGCGTCACGCTGCGCCTGATCGTGTTCGAGGTGGATGCCGACACCGATTCGCGCTCGGTCCTCGATATCAAGGAGCAGGACGTCTACATGGGCGACATGCCCCTGATGACGGGCAACGGCACCTTCATTATCAACGGCACCGAACGCGTCATCGTGTCGCAGATGCACCGCTCGCCGGGCGTCCTGTTCGACCATGACCGCGGCAAGACCCACGCCTCGGGCAAGTATCTCTTTGCAGCCCGCGTCATCCCGTATCGCGGTTCGTGGCTCGATTTCGAATTCGACGCCAAGGACATCGTCAACGTCCGCATCGATCGCAAGCGCAAGCTGCCCGTCACGGCGCTGCTCTATGCGCTCGGCATGACCGGCGAGGAGATCCTCAACCACTTCTACAACCGCGTGACCTTCGTCCGTGGCCAGGGTGGCTGGATCATCCCGTTCCAGGCCGAGAACTGGCGTGGCCAGAAGCCGATGTACGACATCATCGACGCCAAGACCGGCGAGATCGTGTTCGCCAACGGCCAGAAGATCAGCCCCCGCGCCGCCAACAAGGCAGCCAAGGATGGCCTCACCGACCTGCTGATCCCGACCGAGGAAATCTTCGGCCGCTATTCGGCTTATGATCTCATCAACGACAATACCGGCCAGATCTATATCGAGGCGGGCGACGAAGTGTCGGCCGAGAACCTCGAACTGCTCGACCAGGCCGGCATCGATCGCATCGAACTGCTCGACATCGATCACGTCGCCACCGGCGCGTGGATCCGCAACACGCTCAAGGTCGACAAGGCCGAAGAGCGCGAGCAGGCGCTGTCCGACATCTACCGCGTCATGCGTCCTGGCGAGCCGCCCACGCTCGAAACCGCAGAGTCGCTGTTCTCGGGCCTGTTCTTCGATCCCGACCGCTACGATCTGTCGGCCGTGGGTCGCGTCAAGCTCAACATGCGCCTCGACCTCGATGTCGAGGACACGGTCACCACGCTGCGCACCGAGGACATCCTCGCCGTCATCAAGACGCTGGTCGATCTGAAGGACGGCAAGGGCGACATCGACGATATCGACAACCTCGGTAACCGTCGTGTCCGCTCGGTCGGCGAGTTGCTCGAGAACCAGTACCGCGTCGGGCTGCTCCGCATGGAGCGCGCCGTGAAGGAGCGCATGTCGTCGGTCGACGTGTCGACGGTGATGCCGAACGACCTGATCAACGCCAAGCCTGCGGTTGCCGCGGTTCGCGAATTCTTCGGCTCGTCGCAGCTGTCGCAGTTCATGGATCAGACCAACCCGCTGTCGGAAGTCACCCACAAGCGCCGCGTTTCGGCGCTTGGACCGGGTGGTCTGACGCGTGAGCGCGCCGGCTTCGAAGTCCGCGACGTTCACCCGACCCATTATGGCCGTATCTGCCCGATCGAAACGCCGGAAGGCCCGAACATCGGTCTGATCAACTCGCTCGCCAGCTTCAGCCGCGTGAACAAGTATGGCTTCATCGAAACGCCGTACCGCAAGGTCATCGATCACAAGGTGACCGACGACGTCGTGTATCTCTCCGCGATGGAAGAGGCCAAGCACACGATCGCGCAGGCCAACGCCGAACTGAACGCCGATAAGGGCTTCGTCGAAGAACTCGTCTCGTCGCGTCAGGCGGGCGAATTCCTGATGGCGATCCCCAACAACATCACGTTGATGGACGTCAGCCCCAAGCAGCTCGTCTCGGTCGCAGCATCGCTCATTCCGTTCCTGGAAAACGATGACGCCAACCGCGCACTGATGGGCTCGAACATGCAGCGTCAGGCTGTGCCGCTGGTCCAAGCCGAGGCACCGTTCGTCGGCACCGGCATGGAAGAGACCGTTGCGCGCGATTCGGGCGCTGCGATCTCGGCCAAGCGCGCCGGCATCGTCGACCAGGTCGATGCGTCGCGTATCGTCATCCGCGCAACCGGTGATGTCGAAGCCGGCCAGTCGGGCGTCGACATCTACACGCTGATGAAGTTCCAGCGCTCGAACCAGAACACCTGCATCAACCAGCGTCCGCTGGTGAAGGTGGGCGACGTGATCACCGCTGGCGACGTCATCGCCGATGGTCCCTCGACCGAGTTCGGCGAGCTGGCGCTGGGCCGCAACGCGCTCGTCGCGTTCATGCCCTGGAACGGCTACAATTATGAGGACTCGATCCTCATTTCCGAGCGTATCGTGAAGGACGACGTCTTCACCTCGATCCATATCGAGGAATTCGAAGTCATGGCGCGCGACACCAAGCTCGGGCCGGAAGACATTACGCGCGATATCCCGAACGTCGGCGAGGAGGCGCTCCGCAACCTCGACGAAGCGGGCATCGTGTACATCGGTGCCGAAGTCGAGCCGGGCGACATTCTTGCCGGCAAGATCACCCCCAAGGGTGAATCGCCGATGACGCCGGAAGAAAAGCTGCTCCGCGCCATCTTCGGTGAAAAGGCGTCGGACGTGCGCGACACCTCGCTGCGCCTGCCGCCGGGCGTTGCCGGTACGGTCGTTGAAGTGCGCGTGTTCAACCGCCACGGCATCGACAAGGACGAGCGCGCGATGGCGATCGAGCGCGAGGAAATCGAGCGCCTGAAGAAGGACTCGGACGACGAGCGCACCATCCTCAACCGTGCGACCTGGTCGCGCCTGAAGGAAATGCTGATCGGCCAGACCGCGACCGCCGTTCCCAAGAACGGCCCCAAGAAGGGCGTGGTCATCGACGAGGACGTGCTCGACAGCGTCGATCGTCATGAGTGGTGGAAGTTCGCCGTTGCCGACGACAAGGTCCAGAGCGATCTGGAAGCGGTCAAGGCGCAGTATGACGATGCCGCCAAGCTGATCCTCGACAAGTTCCACGATCGTCGCGACAAGCTCGAGCGTGGTGACGAGTTGCCGCCAGGCGTGCTCAAGATGGTCAAGGTGTTCGTCGCGGTGAAGCGCAAGCTGCAGCCGGGCGACAAGATGGCCGGCCGTCACGGCAATAAGGGTGTCATCTCGCGCATCCTGCCGGCCGAGGACATGCCGTTCCTCGCCGACGGGACGCCGGTTGATCTCGTGCTTAACCCGCTGGGCGTGCCGTCGCGCATGAACGTCGGGCAGATCTTCGAAACGCATCTCGGCTGGGCCGCCCGCAATCTCGGGCAGCAAGTCCATCGTGCGCTGGAAGATTGGCGCGAAGCCAACCCCGAACCCGCACCGGGCGCGATGCCCGACGCGGTCAAGGCGCGGCTGCTCGAAGTGTATGGCGAGCATTATGCGGCCGACATCGAGGCCCGCGATGCCGACCAGATCATCGAGCTGGCGGAAAACCTGAAGACCGGCATCCCGATGGGAACGCCCGTGTTCGACGGTGCGCGCGAAGCGGACGTTTCGGCGATGCTGGAACTGGCCGGTCTCGACACCTCGGGTCAGTCGGAACTGTTCGACGGTCGTACCGGCGACAAGTTCGACCGCAAGGTCACCGTGGGCATCATCTACATGCTCAAGCTGCACCATCTGGTCGACGACAAGATCCACGCCCGGTCGATCGGGCCGTACTCGCTCGTCACGCAGCAGCCGCTGGGTGGTAAGGCGCAGTTCGGTGGTCAGCGCTTCGGTGAAATGGAGGTCTGGGCGCTTCAGGCATATGGTGCTGCGTACACCTTGCAGGAAATGCTCACGGTCAAGTCCGATGACGTCGTCGGGCGCACCAAGGTCTATGAGGCGATCGTCAAGGGTGACGACACGTTCGAGGCCGGTATTCCGGAGAGCTTCAACGTGCTCGTCAAGGAAATGCGCTCGCTGGGTCTGAACATCGAACTGACCACGACCGAGCATTTCGACAGCGACGGCGTCGCGATCGCGGCGGAGTAAAATCTTCTCCCTCTCCCCGCTCGCGGGGAGAGGGTCGGGGAGAGGGGCACCTCTCCTCAAACCATTTCCAAGCCGGGAGAGACTGCCCCTCTCCCCTGCCCTCTCCCCGCCAGCGGGGAGAGGGAGAGAAGGAAGCAAAATGAACGAACTCACAAACTTCGCGAACCCGGTCATCAAGGCCGAGACCTTCGACCAGATCCAGATCGGCATCGCCTCCCCGGACAAGATCCGCTCGTGGTCGTTCGGTGAGATCAAGAAGCCGGAAACCATCAACTATCGCACGTTCAAGCCCGAGCGTGACGGCCTGTTCTGCGCGCGCATCTTCGGTCCGATCAAGGATTACGAATGCCTGTGCGGCAAGTACAAGCGCATGAAGTATAAGGGCATCGTCTGCGAAAAGTGCGGCGTTGAAGTCACCGTCTCGAAGGTCCGCCGTGAGCGCATGGGCCATATCGAGCTGGCCGCCCCCGTCGCGCACATCTGGTTCCTCAAGTCGCTGCCGTCGCGCATCGGCCTGCTGCTCGACATGCAGCTCAAGCAGCTCGAGCGCGTGCTGTATTTCGAGGCGTATATCGTGATCGAGCCGGGCATCACCCCGCTCGAAAAGTACCAGCTGATGACTGAGGACGAACTCCTCGACGCGCAGGACGAATATGGCGAAGACGCCTTCTCGGCCGGCATCGGTGCAGAAGCCGTGCGCATCATGCTGCAGGACCTCGATCTCGAAGGTGAGCGCAAGGAACTGCTCGAAGAGCTGGCGGTCACCAAGTCCGAACTGAAGCCCAAGAAGATCATCAAGCGCTTGAAGGTCGTCGAGAGCTTCATCGAATCCGGCAACCGCCCGGAATGGATGATCCTCGAAGTCGTTCCGGTCATTCCGCCCGAACTGCGCCCGCTGGTGCCGCTCGACGGTGGCCGCTTCGCGACCTCGGATCTGAACGATCTGTATCGCCGCGTGATCAACCGTAACAACCGCCTCAAGCGCCTGATGGAGCTGCGTGCGCCGGACATCATCGTCCGCAACGAAAAGCGCATGCTGCAGGAAGCCGTCGACGCGCTGTTCGATAACGGCCGCCGCGGCCGCACGATCACGGGCGCCAACAAGCGTCCGCTCAAGTCGCTGTCCGACATGCTCAAGGGCAAGCAGGGCCGCTTCCGCCAGAACCTGCTCGGTAAGCGCGTCGACTATTCGGGCCGTTCGGTCATCGTGACCGGTCCGGAACTCAAGTTGCACCAGTGCGGCCTGCCGAAGAAGATGGCGCTCGAGCTGTTCAAGCCGTTCATCTACGCGCGCCTCGACGCCAAGGGTCTCTCCATGACCCTGAAGCAGGCGAAGAAGTGGGTCGAGAAGGAGCGCAAGGAAGTCTGGGACATCCTGGACGAGGTGATCCGCGAGCATCCCGTTATGCTCAACCGCGCCCCTACCCTTCACCGTCTCGGCATCCAGGCGTTCGAACCCGTGCTGATCGAGGGCAAGGCGATCCAGCTTCACCCGCTGGTCTGCTCGGCCTTCAACGCCGACTTTGACGGTGACCAGATGGCGGTCCACGTGCCGCTCTCGCTGGAAGCCCAGCTCGAAGCGCGCGTGCTGATGATGTCGACCAACAACATCCTGTCGCCAGCGAACGGCAAGCCGATCATCGTGCCGTCGCAGGACATGGTGCTGGGTCTGTATTATCTGTCGATGCTCAAGGAAGGCGAGCCCGGCGAAGGCATGATGATCTCCGACATGCAGGAGGTGCATCACGCACTCGAGGCTGGCGCGGTCACGCTCCACACCAAGATCATCAGCCGCGTTCCGCAGACCGATGAGCAGGGCAACCAGTATCTCAAGCGCTATGAGACCACCCCTGGTCGCATGCTGCTGGGTGAGTGCCTGCCGCAATCGTCCAAGGTGCCGTTCGACACCGTCAACCGCCTGCTGACCAAGAAGGACGTCGGCGACGTGATCGACGAGGTCTATCGTCACACCGGCCAGAAGGAGACCGTGCTGTTCGCCGACGCGATCATGTCGCTCGGTTTCCGCCACGCGTTCAAGGCCGGCATCTCGTTCGGCAAGGACGACATGATCATCCCGGACGCCAAGGTCGCTCTCGTCGACGAGACGCGCGGCCTGGTGAAGGACTTCGAGCAGCAATATCAGGACGGTCTGATCACGCAGCAGGAGAAGTACAACAAGGTGATCGACGCCTGGAGCCGTTGCGGTGACCAGGTGGCAAACGCCATGATGGAAGAGATCAAGGCGGTTAAGCGCTACGAGGACGGCCCCAATAAGGGTCGCGAGAAGCCGATCAACTCGATCTACATGATGGCCCACTCGGGTGCCCGCGGTTCGCAGGCACAGATCAAGCAGCTCGCCGGTATGCGCGGCCTTATGGCCAAGCCGTCGGGCGAGATCATCGAAACGCCGATCATCTCGAACTTCAAGGAAGGCCTGACCGTCCTTGAGTACTTCAACTCCACCCACGGCGCTCGTAAGGGCCTCGCGGATACGGCGTTGAAGACGGCGAACTCGGGCTACCTGACGCGTCGTCTGGTCGATGTTTCGCAGGACTGCGTGATCATGGAGCTCGATTGCGGCACGACCCGCGCGCTGGAAATGCGCGCGATCGTGCAGGGCGGCTCGACGATCGCGTCGCTCGGCGAGCGCATCCTCGGTCGCACGACCGCGGAAGACATCATCGACAGCAAGACCGGCGAGATCGTTATCCCGTCGGGCACGCTGCTCGACGAGCCGATGGTCGCGCAGATCGAGGCGATCGGCACGCAGAGCTGCAAGATCCGTTCGCCGCTGGTGTGCGAGACCAAGATCGGTGTCTGCGGCAAGTGCTACGGGCGCGATCTCGCCCGCGGTACGCCGGTCAACATCGGTGAAGCCGTCGGCGTCATCGCGGCGCAGTCGATCGGTGAGCCGGGCACGCAGCTGACCATGCGTACCTTCCACATCGGTGGTGCGGCACAGCTGAACGAGCAGTCCAACCTGGAGGCAGTGGCCGACGGCACGATGGAATATCGTGATCTTCGCACCATCACCGACCAGCGCGGCCGCCGCGTTGTGCTCAGCCGCTCGGGTGAAATCGCGATCGTCGACATGGACGGCCGCGAGCGTGCAGTGCACCGCATTCCTTATGGTGCGTATGTGCTGTTCGACGACAAGCACATCGTGTCGAAGGGCGATCGTCTGGCCGAGTGGGATCCGTTCACCATGCCGGTCATCACCGAGAACCCCGGCGTCGTGAAGTATCAGGATCTTATCGAGGGCAAGACGCTCACCGAGCAGGCCGACGAAGCCACCGGCATCTCGCAGCGGGTCGTGATCGAGTATCGCGCCAGCGGCAAGACCAAGGAGGATCTCCGTCCGCGCCTGACCCTCACCGGCGAAAGCGCCGAGGAGGCCGGTCGCTACATGCTCGTCCCGGGCGCAACGCTCTCGGTCGAGGATGGTGCGACGGTTCAGGGCGGTGACGTTCTGGCCCGTGTCAGCCGCGAAAGCGCCAAGACGCGTGACATCACCGGTGGTCTGCCGCGCGTTGCCGAGCTGTTCGAAGCGCGCAAGCCCAAGGAAAATGCGATCATCGCCAAGGTCTCTGGCCGCGTGGTGTTCGGCAAGGACTATAAGGCGAAGCGCAAGATCGGCATCCAGCCCGAGGACGGCGGTGATGTCGTGGAGTATCTGGTGCCCAAGTCGAAGGTCATCGACGTGCAGGAAGGCGATTACGTCAAGCGCGGCGACAACCTCATCGGCGGCAGCCCCGATCCGCACGACATTCTCGAAGTGCTCGGCATCGAGCCCTTGGCCGAATATCTCGTGTCGGAAATTCAGGAGGTCTATCGTCTCCAGGGCGTGAAGATCAACGACAAGCACATCGAAACGATCGTTCGTCAGATGCTGCAGAAGGTCGAGATCACCGACGGCGGCGACACCACGCTGCTGGCCGGCGAACAGGTCGATCGCGACGAGATGGACGAGATCAACTCGAAGATCGGCAAGAAGGATCGTCCGGCCCAGGGCAAGCCCGTCCTGCTCGGCATCACCAAGGCGTCGCTGCAGACCCGCAGCTTCATCTCGGCGGCGTCGTTCCAGGAAACCACGCGCGTGCTCACCGAAGCCTCGGTGCAGGGCAAGAAGGACACGCTCACTGGTCTCAAGGAGAACGTGATCGTGGGCCGTCTGATCCCGGCTGGCACCGGTGCGGGCATGAACCGCCTGCGCGTCACCGCTTCGTCGCGCGATGCGGCGCTGCGGGTGCAGCAGCGGCGCATGGCCGAGGTGTCGATCATCGCACCGAACTCGGCCAAGGAAGAGCATGACGCAGAGCTGGCGCGGTCGACGCGCGATGCGGCTGGCACAGGCGACGATGCGCTGGCGGCGGTGACGCCGTCGGGCCACGGCACCGACGCCGATGCTGGCGAGTATCTGAACCAGGAGTGATCCTCCAGGTTCAGGCTTTGCGCCTGATCTGACGAAATTGGCCGCCGTCCGGGCAACCGGGCGGCGGCTTTTTCGTGGGAAAGGCGCCCCGCCTAACCCGTCGCTTCGGAAACTGTCCCGACCGGGCGCGCCGCACGCAGAGCACGTTTCGCGAATCGCGCAAAATTGGTCTGGTTAAGGCCAATTATTGGTCACAGGTTCTCTTCAGGTTCTATCTACCGCCGGACCACAAAATTTGACGATGTCCGCGCGCCATGCGGTAACTAACCGAAACATAACGACTTGTTTCTGCGGTTCCGGCTTGGCCTCCTGTCATTGAAATGCAACTTTGGCATAGCTTTTGCCAAATGCATTGGTTATAAATTTCCATACCGTAGCGGTGCAAAAAGACACCAATGTGATACCACATGATGCGGTAAAGTGGGTGGCTCCGGGCAGGACCGGGGCTTCGGATCGGGGGTCAGCCTGGGCTGCCTGGCCGATGTATTGGGGAGGGTTCTGATTTATGCGACTTCATACCGTTTTGTTGACCTCGAGCATCCTTGCCGGTCTCGCCAGCGCACCGGCGATGGCACAAACCGCAACGCCGGATGCAGCGGCGGCCGCACAGGCCCCCGCGCCGCAGGCCGATACTGCGTCGAATGACGATATCGTCGTCACCGGTATCCGCGAGAGCCTGCGCAGCGCCATCTCGGTAAAGCGCAACGCCAATGCCGTCGTCGACGTGATCACATCCGAGGCGATCGGCAAGTTCCCGGATCGCAACGTCGCGGAATCGCTGTCGCACATCCCCGGCGTCAGCATCGATCGCCGCTTTGGCGAAGGCGAGAAGGTCGCCATTCTCGGCACCGATCCCGCGCTCAACCGCATGCTGCTCGACGGCCATGCGCTGGCCTCCGCCGATTGGGGCGGCAATGACAACGATCCGTCCAGCCGCACCTTCAACTATTCGCTGCTTGCCCCCGAACTGGTCGAGCGCCTCGAAGTGTACAAGTCGCCGGAGCCGCGCATCGAAGAGGGCAGCCTTGGCGGCACCGTCATCGTACGCACGCGCCGTCCGCTCGACACACCGGCAAATTCGATCTTCGCCTCGGGCGGCTACAGCTACAATGATCGCTCGGGCAAAGGCAATTTCCGCGGTTCGGGCCTGTACAGCTGGAAGAACAAGGACGACACCTTCGGCGTCCTGATCGCGGGCGGCTATGACAAGCAGACCATCACGCGCGCGGGCGTGGAATTCTTCGGCTATCAGAGCGGCGCGGACTTCTTCCAGAAGAACGCGGACGGCACCGTGAAGCGCGACGCGGCGGGCCAGGGCATCCTGCAGAACCCCAATGCGACGATCACCGGTGGTACCAAGGAAGACCTGATCAAGGCGGTCGCGCCGTTCGGCATCAACTACGCCTATTTCCAGCAGACGCGCGAGCGCAAGACCGTGTCGGGCACCGTGCAATATCGCCCGGCACCGAACCTGACGCTGACCCTAAACGGGCTGCACATTGACGGCAATTACAACAATTACAGCCAGTCGATGTACACCATCCCCGTCGCCTGGACCGGTAACGTGCTGCAATCGGCCAACGTCTCGAATGGCGTCGTCAATGCCGCCTCGTTCGGCGCGGCGACCAGCCAGAGCGCCGAGCTCGATACCAACGTCCGCCACACCAGCCTGAAGACCAATAACGTCAATTTCTTCGCCGATTGGGAAGGCAGCGGCGGCACCAAGGTCAACTTCGCGGGCGGATGGAGCCGCGCGGTCGGCGGCCGCAATCCTGAGTATCTGTTCAACACCCAAACCAAGCTGCCGTTCAGCTATGCCTTTGGCCCCAACAGCGCGACCGTCAACTTCGTCGGCGACCTGACCAACCCCGTCAATTACTTCACCAATCCGAACAACAACCCGGCGCAAATCGAAGGCAAGCCGGTTATCGTCAACGGCACGCAGCTGATCGGCGCGCAGATCGGCGGCCTCGATTACAGCGTCACCACCGACCGCGACGTGTTCGGCGGTTATGACGCTACGATCCCGGTCAGTTTCGGTCCGTTCACGCAGATCCTGCTCGGCAGCAAGATCACCGACCACGTCAACCGGCTCGATGCGCGCGGCGTCAACACCTATATGACGAGTTCGAAGACGCTGGCGCAACTCGGCGTGGCCACGACCACGACGCCCGACGGCACGTTCGACGGCAGCGGCGGCTCGGGCAATGCGACCAAATATATCAACCTGTCGCAACAGGCGGTGATCGACCTCCTCGCCAACGCGATCAACAGCCCGCTGGTCGCCAAGGTCGGTGCCTCCACCAAGGTGCAGGAAACCGTCGCAGCGTCCTACGTCCAGGCGAATTTCGACCAGGGCGGCGTGCGCGGCAATATCGGGGGTCGTCTGGTCTATACCCGCGACATCTCGACCTATGCGACGACGCTGAGCAACACCGTCGCGCCGGTGCCCGTCCCGACGCGCACCACCAGCGATTATCTGAAGTTCCTGCCAAGCCTCAATATCGCATATTCGGTCACCCCACAGGTGATCGTGCGCGGTGCCGTTGCTCGCGTGATTTCGCGGCCGCGTTATGAGGATCTGGCAGCAGCGACCTCGCTCAACGACATCACGCTCGACGGTGGCGGCGGCAACCCTAACCTGAAGCCGTATGAGTCGACCAATTACGAACTGACGGCGGAATGGTATCCGCGCGCTGGCACGTTGGTCTCGCTCGAACTGTTCCGTCGCGATATCTCGAACTACATCATCAACACCCGCACCGACACGGTGTTCTACAACTCGCTGCAGGGCAAGTTGACCAGCTACAGCGTCAACCAGCCGATCAACGGCGGCAAGGCCAAGGTCAACGGCGTGCTGGTGGCGGGCCAGGCGGAAATCTGGGGCGGTTTCGGCCTGCAGGCGAACTATTCGTATCAGGATAGCTCGACCTCGTCGGTCGACACCACCGGTGCCTCGCTCAACCTGCCCTATCTGTCGCATCACACCGTCAACGTGATCCCCTATTTCGAAAAGGGGCCGCTGCAGGCGCGGCTGAGCTACAACTATCGTTCGTCCTACTTCCGCACGATCGGCCGTCTGGGCTCGCGCGAAATGGTGGCACCGTATAGCCAGCTCGATTTCTCGCTGGGTGTGAAGGTCATTCCGGCAGTGACCTTGTCGTTCAACGCGCAGAACCTGCTCGATTCGACCTATCTGCAGTATAATGCGACGCCCGATCGTCCGACCGCTTTCTACAAGAACGGTCGCACTTTCGTCGGCTCGATCTCCTTCCGCATGTAACCCCCCTCCCCCTACATGCGGCAGCGCCGCCGCCCGGACCCCCGGGCGGCGGCTTTTTTTTGGGGTGGGGGCACGACCGGTATGCCCTCCGTACCAGGCCTTCGCTCACCCCATCCGCACCACGCGCGTACCCAGCCGTTCGGCCTCCTCCGGGTCGTGCGTCACCATCAGGATCGGCAGGCGCAGCACGTCGCGAATATGTTCGATCGCCTGCATCACCTCCTCGCGCCGGGGCCGGTCAAGCGACGACAGCGGCTCGTCAAGCAGCAGGAAGCGCGGATTGCTCAGCAGCACCCGCCCGATCGCGACCCGCCGTGCCTCACCGCCTGACAGCGTATGCGGCCAGCGGTCGAGCAGATCGGCTATCCCCAGGAAATTCAGGCGATCGCCGATCTCCGCACTGCGCCCGGCCCCGTACAGCAAATTGCCGCGCACGCGCAGATGCGGGAACAGCCGCGGCTCCTGGAAGACATAGCCTGCGCGGCGGTGCTCGGGCGGGACGTCCACACCGTCCCCGAACAGTGCGTCGCCACCAACGCGCACGTGCCCGCTATCGGGGCGCAGCAGCCCCGCCACCATGTTGAGCACGCTGGTCTTCCCCACACCCGACCGGCCGAACAGGATCGTCGCGCCCGATCCCGCGCTGGGCCCCGGTTCCAGCGTCAGCGCTATCTCGGTCGTGCCGATCTGCTTGGTCAGCGCGAGATCAAAGGACATGGCGCCCCGCCCCCATCCGCCGCGCCAGCACTTCCGACGCGACCAAAGCCGCCAGTGACAGCGCGACCGATATCCACGATAGCCGCCACGCCATCGCCTCACCGCCCGGCTGCTGCAGCGCGCTGTAGATCGCCAGCGGCAAAGTCCGCGTCTGCCCGGGCACGTTGGAGACAAAGGTGATCGTCGCGCCAAACTCGCCGATCGAGCGTGCAAAGCCCAGCACTGCGCCCGCAAGGATGCCGGGCACACTCAGCGGCAGCGTGATCGTCCAGAATACACGCGCCCTCCCGGCCCCCAGCGTGCGCGCGGCGCTCTCCAGGCGCTGATCGACCGCCTCGATCGACAGCCGCATCGCGCGCACCGTCAGCGGCAGCGCCATCACCGCCGCTGCAATCGCCGCCCCGGTCCAGCGGAACAGCACCGACACCCCGAACAGCGCCTCGAGCGGTGCACCGATCACCCCGCGCGGGGCAAAGGCCAGCAACAGCACCCAGCCCGTCACCACCGGCGGCACCACCAGCGGCAAATGCACCGCTGCATCAAGCAGCACCTTGCCCGGAAAGCGCACCCGCGCCAGTATCCAGGCCAGCGCAAAGGCCACCGGCAGCGTCGCCGCCATCGCCACCGCGCCGACCTGCAACGACAGCAGGACGATGCCCCATTCCTCTTGGGTGAGCATTACCGCGCGCTGAAACCGAAACGCGCGAAGATCGCCCGGCCGCTGCGCGACAGCAGAAAGCGGCGGAACCCCTCCGCCTCGCGGTTGGTCGAGCTTTTCAGGCGCGCCAGCGGATAGGTGATCGGCGGATAACTGCGCGGCGGGAACACGCCTGCGATCCGGACGGCGGACGAGGCACGCGCATCGGTCGCATAAACGATGCCGAGTGGTGCCGCCCCGCGCTCGACCAGCGCCAGCGCGGCGCGTACGCTGTCCCCGGAGACGACATGCGGTTGCACCTGCGCCCACACGCCAAGCGCGGTGAGCGCCGCCTTGCCGTAGCGCCCGGCCGGCACGCTGTCGGGGTCCGCCATCGCCAGCGGCCCCGCCGCCAGCAGCCGCACCAGTGCGGCCGAGGCCAACGGCACCTTCACCGGGTTGCCCACGGCCGCGACGATCACCAGCCTATTGCCGAGAAAAGGCGCGCGGGTGCCCTGCACCAGCAGCCCCTTGGCTGCGACATCATCCATCCATGCCTGGTCCGCCGAAACGAATAGGTCGGCAGGTGCGCCAGCCGTGATCTGGCGCGCGAGCGCCGAGGAGGCGGCGAAGGACAGCACGGGTTCGGCATGGCCCTGCGCCGCCCAGGCGTGCCCCGCTGCAGTCATTGCCTCCTGCAGGCTGGCTGCGGCCAGCACCAGCGGTCCTTGCGACTGAGGTCTCGCCACCGCGGGGGCAATCCCGGTCAGAAATAGCAACAGGAGCAGGAGGCGTTTCATGGCCCGTCCATACGATAGCTATATCGACGCGCATATAGCAAAACCCTCCCGCCCGCGCGCTACCCCGCCTGCACGCGCCCGGTGCGCACCAATTTGCCCCAGCCGACGCGCGGGCCGCGCAAGGCCTGCGCAATGGCCTTGATCACGACGTAATACATGATCTGGCGATAGCCGATGCGCTGCGGGATCAGCAGCCACAGCAACCGCCAATTCTCCCGCCGCTCCAGCGCGAACGCCACGGTCGCCGCGAGCAGATCGATCGCAGTGAACACCAGCCAGTAGATCAGCATCTTCTCGACATCGTGCTGGGTCTGCGCCCAGCCATGCGCCTGCACCGCCAAATACGTCGTCACGAAGCTGACGATCAGCGCGAGATCGATGATCGGGGAGATCGCAGCAAATACGATCTGGAACAGGATCGCTTGCGGCAAACCCACCCGGGCAAGCCCGCGCGGCTTGCCCGTCGCGATGATAATGCCGTGCTTCCACAAGCATTGCAGCGTGCCGAATGCCCAGCGGAAGCGTTGCTTGGCCAGCCCCTTCACCGTCTCGGGCGATTCGGTCCAGGCGATGGCATATTGGTCATAGGTCACCTTCCAGCCCGCCCGCTGGATCGCGATGGTGAGATCCTGATCCTCAGCCAGCGTGTCATCGGGATAGCCGCCGACCTGCTGGATCGCGGCAAGCCGCCATGCACCGACCGCGCCTGGCACCACCGTCATCGCATCAAGCCGCGCCAGCGCCCGACGCTCGAGATTCTGCGCAGTGATATATTCGACCGCCTGGAATTTGGTCAGCAGGTTCACGCGGTTGCCAACCTTGGCATTGCCCGCCACCGCGCCGATCTTTGGGTCGGCGAACCAGCGCGCGAGCCGGGCGATCGTGGTTGGCTCGAACTGGGTATCGGCGTCGAGCGCGATTACGATCTCGCCCGTTGCCAGCGCGAGGGCGTGGTTGAGCGCCCGCGCCTTCCCGCCATTTTCGAGCGTGAGCAGTTTCACGCGCGGGTCCTGTGCAAAGGCGGAAGCGACGACCTCGCTGGTCTCGTCGCTCGATCCATCATCGATCACGATGACTTCGACGCGCACATCGGTCGAGGCGAGCACACCGCGCACCGCGCGCTCGATCACCAATTCCTCGTTGAACGCAGGGATCATCACGGTAACGAAACGCGTCGGGTCGATCTCGGGGAAGATCGTCCGGCTCTCGCGTCGGGCCTGAATCAGCGCCAGCGCCGAGAGGATCACCGCGCGCGCGATACCGATCGTAATGGCAAGAAAGAAGATCCACCCTAGCCCGATGACGATCGCGCCGAGCGCGCTGAAGATGAACAGATCGGTCGCCGCGGCTGCTTGATCACTCGCGGACAGCTTCGGCATCACCACATCGCGCGGGATGCCGGCCAACGTCGACACGGGCACGAAGGTGTACCCCCTGGCGCGCAACTGATCGATGATCTGCGGCAACGCCTCGACCGTCTGAGAACGATCTCCACCGGCGTCGTGGAGCAGCACGATGTTGCGGCTGCACTGCGGCTCGGGATTGGTGGGGTCGCACTTGGCCGTGGGGTCGGTTACCTGCGCCACCGTCGAATCGATGATATTCTGGACGCCCGGGCGCTTCCAATCACCCGGATCGACGTGCAGCCCGACCGAGATATACCCCCGATCCTGCGCCTGCAGCGCCGGATCGATTTCGTCGGCGGTGGTTGGCTCGGCGTCGCCAAAATACGGTGCGCGGAACAGGCGGAGCGAATGCCCGGTAAACGCCTGGAACAGGCGCTGCGTGGTGTTGAGCTGAAAGGTCGTCTCGGCAAGCGAGGCGCCCGCCAGATTGGGATGCGTATAGGTGTGGCTGCCGATTTCATGGCCTTCGCGGACCATGCGTTCGAGCAACGGCCGCTGGGTTAGCGCGTTTTCGCCGACGATGAAGAAGGTTCCGGGTACCTTCTTTTCTTTCAGGATGTCGAGCACCTTGGGGGTCCAGGTCGGGTCGGGCCCGTCGTCGAAGGTCAGCGCGACAAGCCCCGGCTTATACCCGGTGCGCGCGACGATGTAGGGCGAGGGTAAGGTTTCGAACACGACATTCGTGATCGCGCCGTCCTTGTTGGTCTGGACGCGCCGCACGCCCTGCACGGGCACGCCTGCGATCTTCAGGATCTCACCGCTGCCATCAATGTCGACGTCGGTCCCGGCGGGGATTTTCTCGATGACGGACGCAGGCGGCAAGGTTCGGTGCGAGCGGCCGAAGATCGACCAGAGCCCGGGATCCTCCGATCCCAAGCGCCAGACCGCGACCCCGTCCAGCCCCGATCGCGCCAGAAAGCGCAACTGGTTGTAGGCCGAGGCCGCATCCAGCATCCACACCTCGTGACGACTGCCGTTTTCCTGATAGGCAAAGCCGGTATTGCCGCTGGCCCTGTCGAACACGGGCATTGCGCTCGATTCCCGCGCGGTTTCCCACGCTTCGTCGATCGCGAGCGGCTCCCCGGTATGATCGTGCCAGTTATAGGCATAGCTGCCGATCGCGACGACGACCTTGCTGCGCGGCAGGCCATGCGCCGCTCTTGCGACAGACTGTTCAAACCACGCTTGCGACGCAATTGGCCCCGCTGCGCCGCCGACTTCATGCTCGTCATAGGCCATCAGGAAGATACGATCGACCACGGGGGCGAATGCCTGCATATTCCAGCCATTCTGCCCATCGGCTTCGCCGATCGGCACAGCGATCGCGATCACCCAGCTGTGCTTGATAAAACGCGCCCGCGCCTCGGCCAGGAACGTGCGAAAGTCGGCCTGCCCCCTGGGCGTAAGCTCTTCGAAATCGAAAAACGCGCCGCCTGCATGGTTGGCCGCCAGCCAGGGTTCGAGCTTGTCCAGCAACGCCTTGCGTTGCGCCGGTGCCCGCAACAACGCCTCCATGCCGCGCGGATCCCAATTGCCGTTCACCGCATTCTGGATCATCGGCAAGATCAGGGGGCGATGCGGCGACCGGTTGATGATCTCCCGCCCCGCAACATCCCGAAACACAGTGACCTTATGATCCGCGCCAGTGACCGAAACCCAGCCCGGAATCAGCCAGTCAAGCTCAGCGATATTGCGACGGAGGGATGCCGCCGAGGACTCGTCCCAAGGCGCATGAAACGCGATCGCCAATGGCTGATCGACCCCAACCCCGCGCGGACGCGCGCCGAGCAGCCGGGCATAGTCGTTCAAATCATGCCGCGCGCGCTTCAGCAGCGGCTCATGCGGCGGCGGCAGCTTGGTCAACGCGGCGTGCTCGGCCTCGACCGGCAACAAGGGCGCGCGCGGCACAGCCCCGATAGAAACCCCGAGCGCGGCAATCGCCACCACGATCAACAGCACAAACGCCGTCACCGCCACCGCGAAACGCCGCCGACGGCGCCCCGAGGCATCGTAGAAAACGGGGGCACTGCTCATGGAATTCCTGTCCTCGGGTAAAATCGTCATGATCGCATCGGCCCCTTCGCATGGCCTAAACGCGACGCCAACATGACATTCATGTCATTCGTAACTCTATCGTTATCTTCGGTCCAAAGGCTAGAGTGCCGGCGCACCTTGCCGTCAGCGAACCCCACGCTAGGATATCCCCCATAGGAGAGCCCCAATGCGCCACATTGCGATCATCGGCTCAGGCCCAGCGGGTTATTATAGCGCGGAAGGCTGTCAAAAGACGTTCGGCGATGCTGCACGCGTCGATATCATCGATCGTTTGCCGGTACCCTATGGTTTGATCCGCAGCGGCGTTGCCCCCGACCATCAATCGATCAAAGGCGTGGCCCGACGCTATGAAACGGTCGCGTTGAGCGACACGGTGCGGTTTGTCGGCAACGTCACGGTGGGAAGCGACGTCTCCATTGGCGAATTGCTCGATCGTTACGATGCCGTCATCCTCGCCACCGGGGCACCGGCGGATAAGCCGCTCGGCGTACCGGGCGACGGCCTGCCCGGCGTCATCGGATCGGCCGCCTTTGTCGGCTGGTACAACGGCCATCCCGACTTTGCCGACCTCGATCCGCCGCTCACCCGCGGCGATGCGGTGGTCATCGGGGCCGGCAATGTCGCGCTCGACGTTGCTCGCATTCTCGCAAAAGCCGAGGACGAGTTTGCCGGATCGGACATCGCCGCCCACGCGCTTGGACGATTGCGCGAGACAGAATTGGCCACGATCACCGTGCTCTCGAGGCGCGGACCGCAGCAGATCGCGATGACCCCGAAGGAGCTCGGCGAGCTTGCCCATCTTTCGCGGGCGCTCCCTGTTGTGGATCCCTCCGACCTTCCCTCGCCCGAAAGCGACGCGGCGCTGGACCCGGGCCTGCGGAAATCGATCGCTCACCTGAGGGCTTTTGCCGAGCGGAAGGACGACAAGCCGGTCCACATCGTCTTCGATTTTTTTGCCCGTCCACTTCGTATCGAGGGCACCGGTGTCGCAGAAAGGGTTATCATCGCCCGCACCATGATCGATGATCTTGGGAACGTGCGCGACACCGGCGACACCTATGCGGTCCCCGCTGGCCTGGTCGTCAGCTGTATCGGCTATCGCACGCCGCCGATCGCCGGGGTGCCATATGACGAGAAGCTCGGGCGCTTCGCCAATGTCGAGGGACGGATCGCGCCGGGGCTTTACGCGGTCGGATGGGCCCGTCGCGGTCCAACTGGCACGATCGGCACCAACCGCCCCGACGGTTTCGCCATCGCAGAGCTCATCGCGGCGGACATTCCGGCCGACAGTGGCAAGCGCGGGCGCATCGATCTTGATGAATTGCTCGCACAGCGCGGTGTCGAGATCGTGACCTTCCGCGATTGGCAAAAGATCGAGGCGGCGGAGGTCGCGCGCGCGCGTCAGGGTGCCCCCCGTGAGAAATTCGCGACGATCGACGAGATGCTCGCCGTGCTCCTTTGAGCCGCGGCAGACGCGCGATCCGCCTGCGTGGCATTTTTTTGACTTGCTACCGCCGCGCCCTGCGGCTACGCGCTGCGCCCTGCAATGTGTCGGGGCGTGGCGCAGTCTGGTAGCGCACTGGTCTCGGGGTCCAGGGGTCGTAGGTTCGAATCCTATCGCCCCGACCATTGCTGGAACGAAGCGGGCACTTGCCGTTGAAGGCTGCCCCGGCGTCCCCCCATATTCCCCGATGTCATGATGATCCGCCGCCGGCTGAAAATTGCCGTCCAGGCAGGTACAATCGATCGTGGCGTGCCCCATAAACTCGATCAATGTTGCATTAGCGCAACACGCTGTAATTATCTTGAAATATTACAAAATGCGCCCGTTACGGGCCTTCCACGCCTTGAGCTTTTGATAACGGGTATTTAGCCTCCCTCCCAATACGGCGCGGCAGGGGCAGCGCCAAACGGGGGAGTCTATCATGGTCGAGCTTGGTAAACGTGCGCCTGCTGCGCGAGCAGTCCTTCTCGCGTCCGCCGCAACTTGGTCGCTTGTCGCCGCTGGCGCGACGCAGGCCGCTACGCTCAACGACACACCGGTGGGTGTCGGCCCTGCGAGCTACGTTCTTGAACCGCAGACCAATATCGCGGTGCCGCCCGTTTCGGATCCCAGCATTGTCATCGCGCCGCCCGGCACATCGGTGACCGACCGCGACCCGACCAACGTCACCGGCATCGGGCAGATGATCATCGATCAGAAGAACGGCTTTATCGGCCTGTGCACCGGCACGCTGATCAACCCGCGCACCGTCATTTTCGCGGCGCACTGCGTCAATGAGAGCCCGACGGGCACGGCTATGAACCCCTGGGGTTACGGCACCGGTACTGGCCAGTTGCCGATCGCGTTCGGCTTTCAGACGAACAACAATCTCGCGGGCAATTCGGCTTTCGGGCACTGGCTCAATGGCACCGCGGGCGGTGCCAAGTATCTGACCTCGATCACGGACTATCTCTATAACGTCAATCAGGTGCAATATAACGCGCACTCGCTTGATCTGGGGCTGGCAAACAACTTCCTGCAGGCAGACGTCGCCGTCGCTTCGCTCGATACGCCCGCAGCGAATGTGCCGACCTGGGCGCTGCTATTCTCTGCACTGCCCGCCCCCACCTCGATCAGCGACACGACCGGCACCGGCTATCACGTGGCCATCGCCGGCTATGGCAATACCGGGACCGCGACCAGCGGCGCTTCGGTCGGCGTCGACTATCGGCGGCGCTTGGCAGAGAATTATTTGGGCTTGCTCGGGTCGCTCGACGATATCGATATCGGCCTGTTCGGCATCGCGCCACGGGGTCGCCCCCAGAATCTCTATCAGATCGACTTCGACAGCAGCGGAGCACCGAACAGCCGCACCAACGGTTTCGACTTCAATATCTTCAAGGATAACGCCCTGCCTGGAGAAGGAATCACCGGCCCGGGCGATTCGGGTGGTCCGCTGATCCTCGACCGCACCTATGCCAAACAACTGGTGATCGCCGTGCTGTCGGGCGGGTCGCGCTATTCCAATGCGCAGCCCTCGGGCAGCTACGGCACCAGCGCCTTCTACCAGCCGCTTTATCTGTATTGGGACTATATCGCCGCAGCGAACCCATATCGCTATGTCAGCACGCTTGCGGGCGACGGCAATTGGACGGACCCAACGCATTGGGTGACCAACCTCGATCCCGCCTATAACGTCATCGTCAACGGCGCGCTGGTCAACGGCGTGCCCACCACGGCAGGTCAGGGCACCACCGGTACATCGGGCAAATTCGGCCAGATCTGCGATCAGGAACCCAATTTCGCCTATGACGTCTGCTATGACGTGAAAACCGGCGTCTATTACGACCACGGCGTCGCGGTCACCAACCCCGTTCCCGGCACCACCGCCAGCTCGACCGCCCTCCCCGCCGCGACGCTCGCCAATGGCTTGCCCGGGGCAACCAACTTCGTGCCGAACAATATCAATCCCGACTCGGTGAATCAGATCAACGCACGCTATTTCGACGTGACGTTGGCCGCGGCCGGCACCACCACGCTCGGATCGGCCGTGACGATCGACCGCCTAACGCTCAATGGCACTGCCGCCAAACTGACCGTCAACAGCGGCGCTTCGTTGACCAGCCTGATCAACATCAATCAATTGCAAGGTCTCGTCACCAATAACGGCACGGTCACCTCGGTTGGCGACTATCTGTTGCTGACCGGCGGTATCACCGGTGCGGGGCGCTTCAACGCGCCGTTCTTCACCAGCGTGAGCGGCATGATCATGCCCGGCACGGCCGGTACCATTGGCACCATCACCTTCGGCGGCAATTTGATCCTGTCCTCGGGAACGGTGCAGTTCATCGACCTTGGACCGGCAAATACCTCCGATAAACTCGCGGTCACAGGTGCTGCGAGCGTTGGCGGCATCGTTGGCTTCGCGCCCGTCGCGGGCCACACGATTCGCTATGGCGATGTCTATACGATCCTGACCGCGCAAGGCGGCGTGACCGGCACCTATGCGGCCCCGACCGCGCTCAGCGCGATCCTCACCCCGCGCTTCATCTATTCCGCCAATGCGGTGCAGGTGGCGATCGACGCTGGATTGTATGCAAACGTCGTTGGCAGTTCGCCGGTGCAGCGCGCTTATGCGCAATTGCTCGATCAGAACCGCAGCATCTACAACACCTATGCCGGCGTTTATGGCCCGCTCGATCTGCAGAACGCGGCCACGATCCAAGGTACGCTCGACAGCCTTGCCCCGCGCGAGCAGACGCTGAAGCGCGCGCTCGGCACGCTCGCGGTGGACAATATGCAGCGGTTCACCGCCACCCGCCTGGCCAATCTCGATCATGGCGACCTTGACGGGACGCTCGCGATCATCGGCAATCCGCTCGTCTTCGCGGCGAGCCGCGCGTCGGGAGATGTCGTCGCCAGTGGCGCTGCCCTCGCTGCAAACGATACAGCGCTGCGCCCGGGCAAGCTGCCCGAAACCGTCAACGGGTACATCGCGGCAGGCTATCTCAACGGCAACAGCCGCCCAATGCCCACCGCCGTTCCGCTCGGCGCGCGCGACACCTTTGACGGGTTCTACGTCGTCGGCGGCATCGAAGGCGAACTCGACAGCCGTACCGCCGTCGGCATGTCCTTCTCCTACACCAACGCGAGCGGCTCCACGACCGGCGGCCAATATGCCCGGGCGGACCTGTTCCAGACCAGCGCCTATGGCAAAATCGCGCTTGCAGGGCCGCTCACGTTCGATGTTCAGGCGAGCCTGGGCTTCCTCGATACGGCAACGCGCCGCAGCGTTTCCCTGGTCGGAACGCCCTTCACGCTGCGTGGGCACGAAAGCTCGCTGACCTATTCGACGCAGCTCGGGCTGGGATATGACATAAGCGTCGGGGGCGGCCTGAAGATCACGCCGCGCGCCGCACTGCGCGCAGGGCAGATCGACTGGGCGGGTACGAATGAGACCGGCGGGGGCACCGCGCTGCGGATCGCGCCGCTACCCTCGAACAGCGTTCAGGCATTGGGCGGTGTCAACCTGAGCGGCGGCAAGATCCTCAAGCCCTATCTGTCCGCTTATTATGTGCATGCGTTCCGCGACCAGCCGAGCGCCTTCGGTGCGAATTTCGTCGGCGGCGTTGGCCCCAACGCATCCTTCGCACTGGCTGCGCAAGACAAAGACTGGGGCGAGATCGGCGGCGGCCTGTCCTACGCGACCAAGGACGTCACGCTGTCCATCGGGGCGGATACGACCGCCGGTCGGACCGACATCTCCAACCAAAGCTACCGCGCGACGGTCAAGATCGCCTTCTGAGCGGGATATCGCGTTAAGCCAGCGGGCCGTTCGGGTGACCGGGCGGCCCTTTGCGCATCCATGCTCGACGCGTGGCATCTCCCACTGCTACCGCTCCGCGCCATGACCGCTCTCGAAATTGTCGCGTTCCTGCTCGGACTGGCCAATGTCACGCTGGTCGTTTTGCGCAGCATCTGGAACTATGTCTTCGGCCTCGCGATGGTCACTCTCTACGCGGTCATCTTTCTCCATACACGACTCTACAGCGATGCTTTGCTGCAGGTGTTTTTCTTCGTCGTGCAAATCTATGGCTGGTGGAACTGGTCCCGCGCCCGCGCGGCTGCGGGTGAAGTGACGGTCGGGCTTTTGACGAACCGCGCTCGATTGACCTGGACGATCGGGTGTCTGGCCGCAGCGGCGCTGTGGGGATATGCAATGCACCGCTTCACCGACGCCTCCTTCCCCTGGGCCGATGCGACGCTTGCTGCGATGAGCGTCGCCGCGCAGATTTTGCAATCGCGCCGTGTGGTCGAAAGCTGGTGGCTGTGGATCGCAGTCGATATCGGCTCGGTCGGCCTCTATGCCGCCAAGGGATTGTGGCTGACGATGCTGCTCTACGCGATCTTCCTGGCACTGGCGATCTGGGGTCTGTTCGACTGGCAGCGGGTCGCGCGACGGACCGCCACCGCATGACCGTGATTTGCCTGCACGGGCCCGAAAGCACGGGCAAATCGACGCTGATCGAACAGCTTGCCGCGCATTATGCGACGGTGTTCGTCCCCGAATATGGCCGCACCTTCGCCGAACAGCACGGCACCGATTTCACCATGGCCGATCTGGTCGAGATTGCCCAAACGCACGATGCGATGACACAGGCCGCGCGCGCTACCGGTGCTGACCCTTTATTCCTCGATACAGATCCGCTGATGACGGCGGTGTGGGCCGACATGCTGTTCGGCACCCGCGACCCGTGGTTCGACGCGTGGCACAACACCGCCGACCTGTACCTGCTGCTCGACATCGACTTACCGTGGATCGACGATGGTACGCGCCTGTTCGGCAGCACGGCGGAGCGGCAGCGCTTCTTCGACCTGTCACGTGCCGAGCTGGAGCGGCGCGGCCTGGCCTATGTGCTTGTGGGCGGGCGCGGCCCCGACCGTCTCGCGGCGGCGCTCGCTGCGCTCGCCTCGGTCGGGGTGCGCCCCGCCACTCCCAATCCCGCCTCGCTCAGCCCTTCTTCGCTTTGAGCGCCTTCACTGCCGCCAAGGTCCCGGTGATGTGCCCCTCGGGCTTCATCTCGGACAGCACGTAAGCGATCTTGCCGTTGGTGCCGATCACATAGGAGGTGCGGTTGGTCCAGCCGGCCTTTTGCGGCAGCGCGACGTCATAGCCCGAGATCGTTGCAGGCGTGGCGAGCCCGACCGGGAATTTATCGCGGCATTCGACCGATGAGAATTCCTTGATTCGCTCGGCATTACCCGCCGTCAGGCCGATCAGCGTGGCACCCTGCTTCTCGAAATCGGCCGCCGCCTCGGCAAAGGCATGTGCCTCAGCGGTGCAGCCCGAGGTGAAGGCGGCGGGGAAGAAATACAGCACCACCGGCCCCTTCTTGAGCGCGGTCGCCAGCGTAAAGCTATGCGTCTTGCCGCCAAGCGCGGCTTCGGTGGTGAAATTCGGTGCGGTATCGCCAACCTTCAGCGCGGCAGCGGCGGGCGTGGCTGCAGCAAAAGCGAGGCTGGCGGCGACAAGCGGGATGGCGAACTTCATGGCGGCGTCTCCTAAAACGGTCCGTCACCCTAGCCTGCCGCCCCCGCCGCCGCCAGCCCGTCCGTTAGCGCGACGGCGCGAGCTTGGTGTTGAGCACCCAGCCAACATTGTCATTTTCGTCGGCGACTTCCCACCACAGGCCATTCTTGTTGCCGGTCGGGTAGACGATCGCACCGGAGGGCAAGGTGCGCAGCACGCGGCCGGTGGCGCTGGCGGTCGAGCGCAAGGCAAGCGGGCCTTGCGCGGTGAAGGTCTTGGCCGGAGCGGCTTCAGCCGTGCCGGTGTCACCCGGCGTCACGTAGCCGAGATCGTTGACCAGCTTCGAATAGGCCTGGATGAACGCCAGCGTTACGATCCGGCCGATATCGGTATTGTCATAGCCGCCGCCGATCACCCCGCCGCCTGCGACGCCGCCGAATACGCCGCCACCGCCGCCGAAGCTGAGGCTGTTCTTGGCGGCATAGCCGTCCTCGGTCGCGAGCGTTTCAGTGGTGCGCACATTGGTGATCGACAGCACGACATTGGCTTCCATCTTGCGGCTGCGCACGCCGCCGACGATTCCGCCGATCGGTCCGCCGATCAGACCGCCGAGCCCGGCTGCGACACCACTGCCGCTAGCGTTGCTATTGGCACCCTGCACTTCGGCCTGGAGGACATAGTCGGCGGCCTTGATCTGGCCCTGGCCGACATTGGAACCGCGCTGCAGCCCGAGATCGCCGCCGATATCGCGCTCGCGCTGTGCTGCCTGCAAGCCGCTGCCGCGATCGACGATGTTGAAGCAGCCCGAACGCTGCACCAGCACCTTGAGCAGCTTCTGCGGCGGCGCGAGGTTGTATTGCGTCCAGCCGCGCGAATCGTCGCCGTCGACGATCGAGATCGTGCCATGCTTGCGCGCGCAACGCGGCACGTCGTTCATCGTCGCTTCTTGCAGCTTCTGGGTGCCCGAGGGCTTGGCCAGTCGCTGCGCGGCGACCTGCATCGGCATGCTCCCGACGATCGCTGCCATCGCCATTCCGGTCACGATTTTCGACATGCTCTGCCCCCGCTTAGAGTCGTTACGCTGGCTCGATATCCGATTTGCGATGGGCGGCATAGAGATCACCGCGACGATGACGGGCTTTGTGCCCGCGCGCTGGCGATGCTATGGGCCGCGTTTCCTTTCCGCAGCATTCAGCCGGGCGAATTCGTGACCCCTCTTCAGACCATCCGCAATTTCAGCATCATCGCCCATATCGATCATGGCAAGTCGACGCTTGCCGATCGCCTGATCCAAGCGACCGGCGGCCTCAGCGACCGCGAAATGTCCGAGCAAGTTCTTGATAATATGGACATTGAGAAAGAACGCGGGATCACCATCAAGGCCCAGACGGTGCGGCTCAGCTACACCGCCAAGGACGGGATCGACTATACCCTCAACCTGATGGACACGCCGGGCCATGTCGACTTCGCCTATGAAGTCAGCCGCAGCCTCGCCGCGTGCGAAGGCGCGCTGCTGGTGGTCGATGCTGCGCAAGGCGTGGAAGCGCAGACGCTCGCCAACGTCTATCAGTCGATCGAGCATGACCATGAGATCGTGCCCGTCATCAACAAGATCGACCTTCCCGCCGCCGACGTCGAAAAGGTCAAGGCCGAGATCGAGGAAGTGATCGGCCTCGACGCCAGCCAGGCGGTGCTGACCAGCGCCAAGGCCGGGATCGGCATCGCCGAAGTCCTCGAAGCGATCGTCACCCGCATCCCGCCGCCCAAGGGCGATGCCGATGCGCCGCTCAAAGCCATGCTGGTCGATAGCTGGTACGACCCCTATCTCGGCGTCGTCATCCTGGTGCGCGTGATGGCGGGCGTGCTGAAAAAAGGCCAGCAGATCAAGTTCATGCAGGCCGGTACGCTGCATCTGGTCGATCGCGTCGGCTGCTTCCGCCCCAAGATCGAGCAATTGACCGATCTCGGCCCCGGCGAAATCGGCTTCATTACGGCGCAGATCAAGGAAGTCGCGCAGACCCGCGTCGGCGACACCATCACCGACGCCAAGCGCCCCGCCGCCGAGGCACTGCCGGGCTTCAAGGAAGTCCAGCCGGTGGTGTTCTGCGGCCTGTTCCCGGTCGACGCCAACGACTTCGAGAAGCTGCGCGAAAGCATCAGCAAGCTGCGCCTCAACGACGCAAGCTTCTCCTTCGAGATGGAAACCAGCGCCGCATTGGGCTTCGGCTTCCGCTGCGGGTTCTTGGGGCTGCTCCACCTCGAAATCATCCAGGAGCGCCTGACGCGCGAGTACGATCTCGACCTCATCACCACCGCCCCGTCGGTGGTGTACGAGCTCGAGCTGACGCATGGCGGCGGCACGATCGAGCTGCACAACCCCGCCGACATGCCCGATCCCAACAAGATCGAAAGCATTTCCGAGCCGTGGATCCAGGCGGTGATCTATGTCCCCGACGAATATCTCGGCAGCGTGCTGAAGCTCTGCCAGGACCGTCGCGGCATCCAGAAGGACCTGACCTATGTCGGCGGCCGCGCACAGGCGACCTATGAGCTGCCGCTCAACGAAGTCGTGTTCGATTTCTATGATCGGCTGAAGTCGCTCTCCAAGGGCTATGCCAGCTTCGATTACACCCAGATCGGCAAGCGCGAGGGCGATCTCGTCAAGATGAGCATCCTCGTCAACGAAGAGCCGGTCGATGCGCTGTCGATGATCGTCCACCGCGGCACCGCCGAAGTGCGCGGGCGCGGCATGGTCGAGCGCTTGAAGGAACTGATCCCGCGCCATCTGTTCAAGATCCCGATCCAGGCGGCGATCGGCGGCAAGGTCATCGCGCGCGAAACGATCAGCGCGATGCGCAAGGACGTGACCGCGAAATGCTATGGCGGCGACGCCAGCCGCAAGCGCAAGCTGCTCGACAAGCAGAAGAAGGGCAAATTGAAGATGCGCGAGTACGGCAGCGTGAGCATTCCGCAGGAGGCGTTTATTGCGGCGCTGCGGATGGGGGATGAGGGGTAGCGCGCTGGGGGGGGACGCCGGTTAGAATTTGTTTGGTCGCTACGCGACCAAGTGTCGCCGTTCAGCGCATCTATCCGTGTCCTCTAAAAGCCGCCGTTCATGCGCGCTCGCCGTAGCGCGCCTATGAAGGTCCGGAGCTGGGACGAAGCCGTCTTTCGCGGCCCTCCCGCGAACGTCGCCTCCTTAACCAACACCGGAAATTTGTGCGGGGGAGAAGCAAGGGCGCTGTAAGCGAATGACCGGCGGATTTCAGGCCGTCCGGTTCAAATCACCTTAATTCGATAGCTTGAGCTGGTGTGACTAGCGCGGTCGCGAGTCATCAATGTGACGAGACATTTAGCCTTCAATTCTGCGTTTGCGGGTTTGAACCTTCGGCTTTAAGGAAGATGGCTTGGAAGGCAGGCTGCCATTGCAAGCGATACGGAGCGCAACAAGTTCACGTCTTCGAGAAACTGTTCCGCACTCGCGGAATTTCCAGGATTCAGGCTATGCGCAATGCCATTTCTTTTTTCCATGAAATCGTTGAGTGCAGTCAAAAATTTTGAATGCGCGCGCGCGCCATCATCTTCAGCTAAATGATGCTTTAGAAATTCCGTCTCCGAAATCTTACTGCAAATATTGTTTAGGTCGCATATTTTAAATATCGTATTGATTTGGTCGGGACGCATATTATTGTCGTTGTGAGCAATGTGCTTGTAAATATTCTGAGATCTGTCCCCTTCCAGAAATTTACATATCGCATCGAATTCAGACCTTGCATCCGTAGCGATGTGTAGGAGAGGCGTGGATGTGCCGCCCGTATCGATTTTGGCACGAGCCATGTCCTCTAATCCTCGCCTCCAAGCTGTAGCGATCAACTTACGAGGCAAATCCGCTACATTTTCCGTTCGCGAAACGATCTCACGTGCAAACTGCCGACCCATTTCTCGGATGAGCTCCTCAAATGTGGCTGCAAGCAAAAGGGTTGCAGAATTTATTGAAGCAACCCTGGATTTCGACGATCCACCTCCGTTTGCTACCAAGCCGATAAGGTCAGATATTGCGTCGAGATCAGATAAGAAATCATCCGAAATTACGTCAAATACGGTTTCCATATAGACCTCATACCGGAAGCAAGATTTTTTGCATAAGGTCTATTCTTTCTCGAACCGATTCTGCCGTATTGCCCCTTCCGACTAGTATTTCATATTTGTCTTCATCTGCGTTAGCGGAGGACATCCTTTTGAGGACATTGTCTCTGTCCGAGATAATATCATCCCAACGATCCAAGAGCCGATCGGCTGCCACCATTGCAGCATCGTAAACAGCGGCAGAAACACGATCTTTGCCATCTGTTGATGATTTAAGAACAAAAGGATTAGAATTAAACAAATTATATAAAAATGCAAATCTTGACTTATACTTCTCCTCCGCCTCCTTCGCCTCTTCAGGAGACATCTTGATTTCCATGGCTCGATCTAGCATCGCTTTCATAGATCCGCGAATGTTTCCTACATCTTTGAGAGCAAAGTAACGAAGAACAAGTTCGCAATCTTTCATGCTACTATAAAGACTATTTTTTTGCCTTTCAGGATTTACATAATAGTCCTCTGGATTGGCTTCAGTATATGCTGGTATCCCAAAAACTTCTGTGAAAAGAGCGTATCTGCTGAGGGATACGATCGTCTCATTGAACGGGCCAGGATTTTGAGCATTTCTCAGTTCTTGAGGATTTAGCTTCATGCCTCCAGTGTTTAATCGATCAAACACCAAACGGCGAATATCTGTGAGTGATAGCTTTCCCTGTGCTGGTCGCTCGGACTCGCTCTCCATGAGTAACACGATTGCCGAAAGATTTGCGCGTTCAAGCGTCCGCTTTACACGAGGCGATGCGCGAGGATAGCGAACGCCATTCAATGGCGTCAGAACCTTCAGGCCGCTGAGAGGGAATGCTCCAGAAAAAAAATCGTTGATCGTGTTTAATCGCTGTTGTCCATCCATAACTTCGTAACGAGCAGCTTCGCTTTCATAGAAGAAGACGGGAGGGACGGGAATGTTCAGCAGAAGCGATTCTATCAACCGCGATTTCTGGGTTGGATTCCAGCGAAGACGCCTCTGATACTCTGGGTGAAGATTGATCGCTTCGCGTCGCTCAATCATGTCCCGGATTTGCGGCAGCAAAAAGTTATTCGTCTGATATACAATTCGAAATGCATTCTGAGCGAGAAATTCGTCAGGGTCACGTTTGTCTTCGGGCAATAGAACATCGTCGATCTCATAAGGGTCGCCCAAATCAACTTCGACGTTCATAATCCTAAACTCCGCTGACCCGAATGCACTCCCAATTGCTCTTAGTATGGTTTCCACCAATTCGGAAGGCACGCGGAATTCCGGGCGAGCGGCCAGTTTCAGGAATTTTGAAACGTCGGCCTGAACGGCACAAAATGGCGCATTGCGGCACCGCAGCTTTATGGCATTGGAATGACCGATCTTAGGAGGCGCCGCCGTTTTTGTTTCTGCTACAGAACGCCGTATGTTTGTCGAAAACTGCCATAACCGTTTTGGCTCGCTGAACGTCCGCTAAGCCAGCAGTCCCCCGGAACCCGCTAGTCCGCTCCCGGCCCAACTCAATCCATAACTCCTGCCCCCGATCCCTCCGCCCCCCCCTCCCCCGCACACCAAACCCGCCAGCCCTCCTCGGTCGCGGCGGCTTCCCATTGCGCTTGGGCGGCGGCCATTTGGGTGCAGGCTTCCTTTCGGGCTGCCCCACGCGCGTCGAGCGTTGCGCCGCCGGCAATGGCGCTCGACAGGCCGCGCCGCGTCATCGGCGCGGGACGCAGCATGGCGTCCTGCGCCCACACCGCCTCGCGCGCCTGTTTGAGCAAGGCGCGCCGCGCCTCGAAGGAATCCTCGGTGCCCGCCGCCGGGTCGGGATCGTCGAGATGCAGGAACATGTCGTTCCAGAACGCGACGATCGCTTCGGGCCGATCGATCACGCAGAAGATGAACTCGATTTCGGTCAACTGGCGCAGGGCGAAATCGGCCGCGACGATGTCGCCGCGCAAGCGCGCCTGGCGCTCGGCCTTAACCTTATTGGTGTAGTGCCGCATGAAATCGTCGTGGCGCTCGGCACCGGCGCGCGCGCGGTCCGCATCGGACATGTATGCGGGATTGCGCGCCTTGCACACCGGGCAATTCTCGGCGGCCTCGCGCTCGATCGTCGCGCGGTTGCGCGTGCCAGGGGCGAGGCCGGGCCCGCCATAGCGATCGGTCAGATGGTGGCGCAGGATGAACATCGTCAGCCGGTCATTATACCAACGGCGTTCGCCGACCTGCTCGCCCTTGTGGAAGACCGGGACGGGCACGCCCTCGATCGCGCGTTCGATCGCGACATCGACCAGGCGCTGCACCCCGTGATCCAGCGCGGCGAGCCAGGCGGCGCGGAAGCCGTCTGCCCCCGGTTGTCGGCGGAGGTAATAGGCCCCCTCCGCGCTCATGTTGATGCGCCGGGCGGCGGCGGTGACTGACCCGGTTTCGGCGAGCGCGGCAATGAAGCCGCGCTGCCGCTCGGGCGTCCAGCCGTCATAGCGATATTTGCGGGGAACGGGCTCGAACGCGAGCACCGGGCGAGCGGTGGGGACGAGGTTCTGCATGTCCGCGTATTTAACCGATATGGTTATTGTAGGACAGCGTGCGGTCGTTGCGCGGGTGCGCGGTTCAGCCGACCGCCGCCCAGCGCACTTCGCCCTTGCTCCAGGCGAGAAAGGCGGCTTCGTTCATCGGTTGGGCGATGGCATAGCCCTGGATCACGTCGCAGCCGATGATACGCAGGATATCGGCCTGCGCCTGCGTCTCGACCCCCTCGCCGACCGCCTGGCAGCCAAGGCCGTGGATCAGCCCGATCACCGCCTGTGCGATGATGCGTGCATCGGCGTCCGCGGCGATATGTTCGATCAGGCTGCGGTCGAGCTTGATCCGGTCGAGCGGGAGCGCGCGCAGGCGCGGCAGGCTGGAATAGCCGGTGCCGAAATCGTCGATCGCGATGGTCGCACCGTCGGCGCGCAGCAGCGCGATCGCCTCGAGCACTTCGTCGCTGCAGTGCATCGCGAGTGTCTCGGTGATTTCGAGTTCGAGCAGCCGCGCGGGTGCATCGACGCGGTGCATCGCGGCACGCAGGCGGCGGAAGAAGCTGGCATGGTCGAGCTGACGCGGCGACACGTTGACGGCGAGGCGGTGTTCGATCCCCATCCGGCTCCAGCGCGCGATCGTCTCGGCGACGCTGTGCACGACCCAGTCGCCGATCTCGACGATCAGCCCGGTTTCCTCGGCGCGCGGCAGGAAAGTGCCGGGCAGGCGCAGGCCGTCCTGCGGGTGCCGCCAGCGCAACAGCGCTTCGGCGGCGACGATCTGCCCCGATCCGATGCGGAGTTGCGGCTGAAAGACGAGCGCGAATTCATCGCGGTCGATCGCGTCGCGCAGCGCGCTTTCGAGCCCCGCGCGCTCGGTGATCTGCGCGGCCAGCTCGGCCGAGAAGTGCTCGGCGCGGCCGCGGCCGCTGCTTTTTGCGTGATACATCGCGGCATCGGCGGCGCGCATCAGGTCGGTCAGCGTTTCGCCATGGTCGGGGCGCAGCGCAATGCCGATCGACGCGCCGATCGCGATATCGGTGCCCGCCAGATCGAACGGCTCGGCCAGCGCGAACAGGACCGCACGCCCGATCCGGGCCGCGTCCGCCGAATCGACCTGCGCGAAGAACATCGTGAACTCGTCGCCCGCCAGCCGACCGATCAGCGGGGCCGACCCGGCCTCGGGCAGCGCGACGCTGTCGGCGACCGCGCGCAGGCGGTTGGCAACCATCCCCAGCAGCATGTCGCCACAGGCATGGCCCATCGTATCGTTGACCGCCTTGAAGCGGTCCAGATCGATGAAGAACAGCGCGCCGCCCGCGCCCGTCGGCATCGTCGATAACAGCCGCTCGCACGTCCGGCGAAAGTTGGTGCGATTGGCAAGCCCGGTCACGGGATCGAACATCGCCAGCCGCTGGACGCTATCGAGATTGGCGTTCAACTGCGCGAACAAGCCATGCATCGCGGTAGCGAGCTGGGGCACGTTCGTCGCGATTTCGGGGGGGATCTGGTCGCTGAGATCGCCCTGCGCCGCCTGCGCCAGACGCGCGATGGCAGCGTCGATCGCCGACGCCGTCCCGGCAATGCTGCGCTCGGTCGACGCCCAGCACATTACCGCACACACGATCGCCGGGATCAGCGCACGCGAGATGTTGCTGATTTCGACGCCGCCCGACGATGTCGCGGCGAGCGCAAGGATAAAAGCGACCGCCCCGGAGCACATCGCGAACACGATTGCGCGGCTTTTGAGCGTAACGCCTTCCATCGCGATATCGTTGGCTCCTGGCAGCGTGGTGCGAAACGCACTGGCTTGTCCAAGACGATGACAGCCAAAGGTTAAGACTTTCGCGAACTCCGCGCGCGTTTCAGCACGATGTAGAGCGCACCGTTCCCACCGTGGCGCGGATGTGCCGCGCGGACCGCCGCAATCGCGTCGGCGTGGCGCGACCCGGCCAGCCAGTCGCCGGTCGCCGCGCGAATCGCCCCGCGCGCGTGCGGACGCTCACTGGTCGGGCGCGGCGGCTTTCCGGTGACCAGCAGGATCGTGCGGTCCCCGGCCCGGATCGCCGCGTCGAGCGCGCCGTCCAGTTCATTATAGGCGGATTGCAGCGTATGCCCGTGCAAATCGATTGTGCGATCGGGGGAAACGAGGCCTCGGGCGATTTGCTTGTCCCAGGTGCCGTCCAGCGTGTTGGCGCTGTTGGCGGCAGCGCGTGCGGGCTTGGGAACCGGCGGCGGTGGGATGCGGCCGACGACGCGCTTGGCAGGCGGTGCCGTGACCGGCGGGGCCACGGGCACCGGTGCCGCTGCCCGCGCGGTTTTGGAGCCCGTCGCTGGCACCGTCGGCGCGGCTTTGGCCAAAGGGCGTACCCCGGCCATCACCCGCGCCCACAACGCCGCTTCGTCAGAACTGAGGTGACGCGTTCCCATCGGGCCTCTCACCAGACACGCGCGCGCCAGCCAGTCGCTGAAGAGTGCCCGTCGGCAACAAGAGAAAGGCGGTGCCGCGCGCGGTCATGCCCCCGGCGATGGCCTCGGCATCGGGGCCTGCCCCCCAAAAGGTATCGACGCGATTGGCCCCCTTGATCGCGCCGCCGGTATCCTGGGCGATCCACAGGCGGCTGGCGTCGGCGCGATCCATCGAGAGCAAGACCGGGGCCCCCAGCGGGATGAAATGCGGATCGGCCGCGACACTCACCCCGCCGGTGACCGCAACGCCCAACGCGCCCATCGGCGAGCCGGATTGTTCGTGAAAGAACACATAGCTCTTGTTTTCGCGCATGATGTCGCGGCCCTGATCGGGATGGTCATGCAACCATTGCGACATGCCCTGCAGCGAGGTTTGCCCCGGCCCGAGCAAGCCGCGCTTTTTCATCAGCGTGCCGATGCCGGTGTAATCGCGGCCATTCTGATTGTCATAGCCGATCCGCATTACCGAACCGTCGGGCAAGCGCAGCCGCCCCGATCCCTGGATCTGCAGGAAGAACAACTCGACCGGATCGGCCGCCCAGGCAAGGATCGGCGCGCGCCCGGCGAGCGAGCCGGTCTCGATCGCGGTACGATCGTCATAGGGGATGAAGCTGCGCCCATCGACGCGGCCGCGGATCTTCTTGCCCTTCAACGTATCGCTGAACTGGCCGAGATCGACATCGACCAGGTCGGTCGGTCGCGCGTAAATCGGCACGTCATAGCCGCGCCGCCGTTCGCGCGCGGCGCGGATTTCGGGCTCGTAATAGCCCGTGGCAAAGGCTTTGCCGTCGCCGACCTGCGCCGTCTCGAAATATTCGGCGAAAAACGCCCGTGCCTCGCCCCGGCGGACGCCTGGCGCGGCCCCGCACGCCGCAGCCCAGTCACTGCTGCGGGTCAGGCCGGAAACATCGGTACGGCGCAACAGCGACGGACAGGAGGCCTGAAAAGCCACCAGAGCGCGCGCCGCAGCGGCTTCGTCGATGGGGAGCGTGTAGACAGGCGGACCTGCGATCACGCCCGCGCTGGCGGCGGTCGCCGTGCCGGCGGCCACCGGCGCAACGGGCTGCGGCGCGATCGGGGTGGCGGCGACGGGTTTGCGCACCGGTGCAGGACGGTTGGCGACCGGACGGGGGCGTTCGACGTGACCGCCGCACCCGGCGAGCAAGACGGCAAACGCAATCGGCAGCCCGGTAAATGCCCCCCGCATTGGCGTTATGCCTCGTCGGTGTCGGCGAGCTTCCAATTCGGGTCGCTGCTCTTGAGCGTGCGCACGAAGGTCCAAACATCATGCGTCTCAACCGCATCGGTCATCGAGCCCGCGATCACGTTACCCTCGGCATCGCGCGTCACCGCAGCGATGTCGGCATCGAAGCGGACCGTGATCCGCGCAACCTTGCCGTCGAGCGACGCGTCGGCAATGACCGCACGCTCGATCGACACGAGCCGGTTGTCCAGCACATGGCCCGCAGTGTCACGCGCCAGGATCGCGCTGGTGAAGGCATCGCGCACCGAATCCTCGGCAAGCCAGGCGAGTTGTTCCTCGTCGCCCTTCCAGAACGCCTCCAAAATCATGCGATAGGCACCCTGCGCGCCACCGAGAAAACGCGAGACGTCGAAGGTGGAGTCGGCAGCGATGATCGCGCGGATACCCGCTTCGGCCTTGGGCTCGACATTGCGGCTGATCGGTTCACGCGCTTCGCCGATCGCCTCGACCGGGCGCTGCACCACCGTCAGCGGAGCACGTTCCTCGGTCGGCTTGGGCAAGGGCTGTTCGTGACCCGTGCGTTTGCCCAGCACCCGATACAGGTTCAGCGCCAGAAACGCAGTCAGCATTACGAGAATGACGGTCAGGAACACGCGGCCTCCGGGGCTTTCAACAGATGCAGTACATAGGCCTAACGCGCCAAGGATTCAAATCATGCAATAAGACGAGCGTCTCCGGCGAGTTGAACTCGCTGCCCCCCCCTGCTAGGCGCGCGCTTTCGACCACGCCACGGAAGTGTGGCGCTTATACGATCAGGGTAAGGACGAGTTCCATGAGCGAGCAGGACGACGGCTTCATCACCACCACGGTTCCGACGACCGACCCCTATGGCAATGGCCTGGACACCGCGCCTGCGGCCGGCCTCATCTCGCAATATGTGAAGGACTTGTCGTTCGAGAATCCGAACGCACCGGCCATTTTCCAGAACCCGACCGCGCCCGCCATCGACGTGCAGTTCAACATCGCTTCGGCCCAGGTCGGCGACGATGTCTATGAAATCGTGCTGCGTATCGAAGTGAAGGCCGAAGCAGAGGGCACCGTAGCCTTCCTCGTCGACCTTTCCTATGCCGGGCTGTTCGGCCTGCGCAATTTCCCGGCAGAGCATCTCCAGCCGTTCCTGCTGGCCGAAGCGCCGCGCCTGATCTTCCCGTTCGCGCGCCGCGTGCTGGCCGACGCCATCCGTGACGGCGGCTTCCCGCCGCTGCTGCTCGAGCCGATCGATTTCGCCAGCGTCTTCCTGCAGCAGCAGGAAGCGGCCGAAGGCGGCATTGGCGAGACGCTCGGCACCGCCTAAGGGCCCTTTCAGCCCCCGATCTCCCAGTCCGGATGCGGGGGCTGTTTTTGTGAAGACAGCGCCATGAACCTCGTCAAATCACTCGGCTCGATCGGCGGCCTCACGCTGGCCAGCCGGGTGCTGGCGTTGGTGCGCGATTCGCTCGCCGCCCGTTACGTCGGGGCGGGGTTTGCATCGGACGCGTTCAATGGCGTCGCCTTCCGTCTGCCCAACATGTTCCGCGCTTTGTTCGCGGAGGGCGCGTTTTCCGCCGCCTTCATCCCGATGTTCAACAAGAAAGCCGCCGGGCCGGACGGCATTGCCGGCGGCTATCGCTTCGCCGAGCGCGCGCTGGCGGTGTTGCTGCCGATCCTGATCCTGTTCACCGGCGCGCTGATCCTGGCGGCCTGGCCGATCACCTGGCTGCTTTCGGGCGGTTTCGCCCGCCAGCATCCGACCCACGAGCAATTCGCCTTTGCGGTGATGCTGTCGCGGATCACGTTGCCCTATCTCGCGCTGATATCGCTGGCGTCGCTGCTGGGGGGCATCCTCAATTCGCTCGACAAATTCTGGGTCAATGCGGCCGCCCCGATCCTGCTCAATCTCGCCATGATCGCGGGGCTGTGGTTCTTCCACGGCACCGACGTCTATCAGACCGCGCGCGTGCAGGCGATTTCGGTGACGGTCGGCGGCGTGCTGCAACTGCTGTGGCTGCTATGGGCGTGCCACCGCGCCGGGGTCGATATGCGGCTGCGGCTGCCGCGCTTGGACGCCGATGTGCGCGAGATGCTGCGGCTGATCGTCCCCGCTGCGGCGGGCGCGGGCGCGTCGCAGATCAATCTGTTGATCTCGACCTCGCTCGCGGGCAGCCTGCTCGCCTCGGGCTCGATCACGTACATTTATTATGCGGACCGGCTGAACCAATTGCCGCTCGGGCTGATCGGCATCGGGCTTGGCACGATCCTGTTGCCGACAGTGTCGCGCCTGCTCTCGACCGGGCAGGATGCCGCCGCGATGGAGACGCAGAATCGCGGGATCGAGCTGGCGCTGTTCCTCACCCTCCCCGCCACCGTCGCCTTCATGGTCGCCGCCGAGCCGATCGTGCGCGGGCTGTTCCAATATGGGCATTTCACCGCGATCGACGCGCGCCGCTGCGGCTGGGCGCTCAGCGCCTTCTCGGTCGGCCTGCCCTCCTATGTGCTCGTGAAGGTGCTGACGCCCGGTTATTATGCGCGCGGCGATACCAGGACGCCGGTGCGCTATGCGATGCTCTCGATTGCGGTGAACATCGTCGGCAACCTCATTATGATCCCGCTGATCGGCCATGTCGGCCCGCCGCTCGCCACCGCGCTCGCCTCGACGGTCAATGTCGCCATGCTCTATCGCACGCTGGTCGAGCGCGGCCATTTCGCGGCGGACAGCGCTTTGCGCCGCAAGGTCCCGCGCCTGCTGCTCGCAGCATTACTGATGGGCGCGACGGTGTTTGCGTTCGAGCGGCTGCTCACCCCCTATCTCGGTGGCGCGCTGATCGTGCGTTATGCCGCGCTTGGCGTACTGGTCGGCGCAGGCAGCGCGGTCTATGGCGTGGCCTGTTTCGTCACCGGTGCTTATCGCATCGCGGACCTGAAGGCGCTGATGCGGCGGCGCGGCACCTCCACCCCCAAGCCCGCCCAGGAATAAGCATATGCGTGTCGTCTCCGGCATCCAGCCAACCGGCAACCTCCACCTCGGCAACTATCTCGGCGCGATCAAGCAATGGGTGGCGATGCAAGACGCGATGCCGGAAGGCGACGACTGCCTGTTCTTCCTGGCCGATCTCCACGCATTGTCGCAGCCGGTCATCCCGGCCGAGCTCAACGCCCACACCACCGAAATGGCCGCCACCTTGCTCGCCTGCGGCATCGACCCCAAGCGCGCGATCCTGTTCAACCAGGCGCGCGTGCCTGCGCACAGCGCGCTCCACTGGATCCTCGGCGGCACCGCGCGGATGGGCTGGCTCGGCCGCATGACGCAGTGGAAGGACAAGGCGGGCAAGAAGGGCGAGAGCCAGAGCGTCGGGCTGTTCACTTACCCCGTGCTGCAAGCCGCCGACGTTTTGCTCTACCAGGCGACGCACGTGCCGGTCGGCGAGGATCAGAAACAGCATCTCGAACTGGCGCGCGACATCGCGGTGAAGTTCAACACCGATTATGGCGACACCTTCACGCTGCCCGAGCCGTTCATCTCCAAGGCCGCCCCGCGCATCATGAGCTTGCGCGATGCCAGCGCCAAAATGTCCAAGTCCGATCCGTCCGACGCCAGCCGGATCAACCTGGTCGATGACGACGACACCATCGCGGGCAAGATTCGCAAGGCCAAGAGCGATGCCGATGGCTTGCCGGGCGAAGTCGCCGGCCTCACCGAACGGCCTGAGGCGCGCAACCTGGTGACGATCTATGCAGCGCTTGCGGGCGTGACGCTCGATGCGGTGCTGGCGCAGTTCGCAGGGCAAGGCTTCGGCGCGTTCAAGCCTGCCCTCGCCGATCTGGCGGTGGCGACGCTCTCGCCGATTCGCCAGCGGCTGACCGCGTTGCTCGACGATCGTGCGGCGGTGAGCGCGGTGCTCGCCGAGGGCGCGGCGCGCGCGAGTGTGCTGGCGGCACCGACGTTGGCGGCGGCGCAGGCGGCGGTTGGGTTGCAGGTGTAACCTTCGCCGCAGGCCGACCGTCGCCACAAAATCCCTCTCCCAGCGGGAGAGGGAGGGAGCGGCGAAGCCGCGGAAGGGTGAGGGTGAGCCGGGTGCAGCTCCCGCAAAGTCGCCCTCACCCTTACCACCGCTAAAGCGGCGGGCCCCTTCCCTCTCCCGTTGGGAGAGGGAGGTTAAGCGATCAGCCCTCCAGCTCGCGCAGCAAATAGCGCACGGCGGTATCGATTTCGCGATCGGTGTCGCGCAGTTCCTCGATGCGGCGCACCGCGTGGATCACCGTCGAATGGTCGCGCCCGCCGAACTTACGGCCGATCTCGGGCAGCGAGCGCGTCGTCAGGCGCTTGGCGAGGTACATGGCGATCTGGCGCGGCCGTGCCACCACCACCGCGCGCCGGGCCGAGACCAGATCGACCGGCTTCAGCTCGAAATGCGCCGACACCGCCTTCTGGATCTCATCGATCGTTACGCGGCGTTCCGCCCCGCGCAGCACGTCGCCCAGCGTCGCCACGGCGAAGTCGAGGTCGATCTCGACCCCGGTCAGCTGCGCATAAGCGACGACGCGGTTGAGCGCGCCTTCGAGATCGCGAATGTTGGCGGTGATGCGCGATGCCAGCAGATCGAGCACGTCGGCGGGCACCTTCGCCCCCGGCATGTCGACCAGCTTGCGCGCCAGCACCGCACGGCGCAGCGCCAGATCGGGTGCCTTGATGTCGGCCACCAGCCCGCACGACAGCCGCGAAGTGATCCGCGCCTCGACCCCGTCGAGCCCCTGCGGGCAGCGATCGGCCGAGATCACAAGCCGCTTGCCCGCGCCCATCACTTCGTTGATCGTGTGGAAGAACTCTTCCTGCGTCGAATCCTTGCCCGCGATGAATTGCAGATCGTCGACCAGCAGCAGATCGGCCGAGCGCAGCCGCGTCTTGAAGCTGTGCGTGTCGCGGTTGCGCAGCGCCTGGACGAAATCGAACATGAAGCGCTCGGCCGACATCAGCAGCACGCGAGCGCCGGGCACCGCCGCAAGATAGGCAGCACCAATTGCGTGCATCAAATGCGTCTTGCCCTGCCCGGTGCCGCTGTGGAGGAACAGCGGGCTGAAGCGCGGCACGCCGGGCTCGGCCAGCGCGCGCGCCGCGTTGAACGCGACCATGTTGGACGAATCGACGACGAAGCGGTCGAAGGTGAAGCGCGGGTCGAGCGGCGGGCGATCGGCGACCACCACGGGCGCTTCCACCGCAGCCGGCAGCGAATCGACCGTAAGCACGGCGGGGGCCGGTGCTGCGGTGGCAGAACCCGTCTCGATCGTGACGCGTCGCACCGTCGGCAGAACCGCGCGGAACTCCTGCAGCAAGCGATCGGCATAATGGTTGCGGACCCAATTGGTCATGAACGCCGACGGCAGCGCGAGGCGCACCGACTCAGCATCCACGCCGGGCAGCAGCGTCATCGGCTTGAGCCACTGATCGAACAACCGCGCGCCCGCCGATTCCCGCAAATGCGCCCGCACAGTGGCCCAGGCGCGGGCCACCGAACCGTCCGGCTGCACGCCATCCATGCTGGTGCCGTCTGCGCTCGCCCCCCTGTTCAACGTTACGACCACACCAAAAACCTTTGTTTGACAGCGCGGTGAAAGACCGCGCCGCCGGAACTGCACAGACAAAGCCCCCCACAGCCGGAATCACCGCCTGCATGACGTTGCCATTCGAATTGAGTCGCGAGACGCTCGGTCTGCGCGTTGGAGGGCCAGTTATGAAGATCGCAGCGAGTCGATCAAGGCCTGCCCCTGTCAGATTTTTGAAATAATCTGGATTGACTCGTATCTAGCCACGGATTCGCGTCAAATTTCTTATAAGTATCTGATTCACAACAGATATTGTCGTTACACTTTCGTGTCGTTTTTGCGAATCGCGGTGAATCCGTGGGTTCCGGTAAATTGGGGTTCGCGGGGTCCCGAAACGTTCCGTGCACAACGCGCGGCGATGGGATGGAAGCGATGCGGTTCCGCAGCCGACGACAAAAAGCCCGCCGGATTTGCATCCAGCGGGCGTTTTTACCGCAAAATCAGCGGGAATCAGGCCAGCGCGGAGAGGCGCTTGGTCAGACGCGAGAACTTCCGGCTGGCGGTGTTCTTGTGCAGCACGCCCTTGGCGACGCCGCGCATCAGCTCGGGCTGGACCAGCGCCATCGCGGCGGTCGCTGCGGCCTTGTCGCCTGCTTCCAGTGCATTCTCGACCTTCTTGACGAAAGTCCGGATGCGACCGGTGCGGTTGCCGTTTACCAGTGTCCGCGCGGCGTTACGACGGATACGCTTTTTCGCCTGTGGCGTGTTCGCCATGAAGCCCTCTGATTCTGCAAATAAGAAAGGGCGGGAGAAAGCTCCCGGCCCCGGAAGCCGTGCGCCTTAGCGAGAACGTGCGCGCTGGTCAATCACCGCTGGCACTTTGGGCACCAAAATGTCGAGCGCCCGCCCTCGGCATAGCGCGCTACGGTGCCCCCGCACGCGCAGGGCTCCCCCTCGCGGCCATAGACCAGGAATTGCTTGGAGAAATAGCCGAGTTCCCCATCGGGCCGCGCATAATCGCGCAGGGTCGATCCGCCTGCCTCGATCGCGGAGAGCAGCACCGACCGAATCGCCGCGACGAGTCGCTCGAGCTTGGCGCGCGACAGCTCGCCCCCGCCGCGCTTGGGCGAAATGCCCGCAAGGTGGAGCGCCTCGCAGACATAGATGTTGCCGAGCCCGGCGACGATTCGCTGATCGAGCAACAGCAGCTTGATCGACGCGATCCGCCCGGCAAGCGCCGCGTGCAGGTACGCGGCGGTCAGCTCGGGGCCGAGCGGCTCCGGCCCCAAGGCCTTGAAGGCGGGAAAGTCGGCGAGCGCGGTCGTCGCCAGCAGATCGACCGAGCCGAAGCGCCGCGCATCGTTGAGCGCCAACCGCTGCGTCGCGGTTTCGAGAATCAAATGATCGTGCGGCAGCACCTCGCTGGGGTCGACGCGCCAACGCCCCGACATGCCGAGATGGAACACCATGGTGTCGCCGCGATCGGTTTCGATCAGCCCGTATTTGGCGCGTCGGCTAAGCCCGGTGACCGTCGCCCCGGTCAGACGCTGGCCGAGATCGGCCGGAAAGGGGTGCCGCAAGTCCGGGCGGCGGAGCTGGACCAGCGCGATGCGCTGCCCCTCCAGCACGGGCCGCAGACCGCGCACGGTGGTTTCGACTTCGGGGAGCTCAGGCATTCCCCGCTTTCGCCCGAACGGTGCCAGGGGTCAACGACAGCCCGCGCTCTGGCTGATGACACGTCCTTCCTTCGCGCCTTCGCGGGCAATGCGCCTTCTTTCTCACGCGAAGACGCGAAGGCGCGAACAGGAATCGCCGCCACGTGACAATTTGACCCATCCGCCATGCAGTGGTTTGCGCCGCCGCTTCGCTCGGCTAGAGCGGGCGGCATGACCGACACCCAATCCGGCTCCGATACCGCCCCCGGCACCGTCTCCTTTGGCTATGAAGACATCCCCGCCACCGAAAAGACCGCGCGCGTCGGCGGCGTGTTTTCGAGCGTGGCGCGCAGCTACGACATCATGAACGACGCGATGTCGGGCGGGATGCACCGTTTGTGGAAGGATCGCTTCGTCCGCCGCGTGAAGCCGCGCGCGGGCGAGCAGATCCTCGATATGGCGGGCGGCACCGGCGACATCGCCTTCCGCCTGGCCGAATCGGGCGCGAGCGTGACCGTCGCCGACATCAACCCGCAAATGCTGGAAGTCGGCATGGAACGCGCCGCCAAGCGCGGCATTGATGGCCTGGTATGGACCGAGGCCAATGCCGAGACGCTGGTCTTCCCCGACCGCTTTTTCGACGCCTATACGATCGCCTTCGGTATCCGCAACGTGACCGACATCCCCAAGGCGCTCCGCGAGGCGCACCGCGTGCTGCGCCGCGGCGGGCGCTTCTATTGCCTGGAGTTCTCGACCACGCTGTGGCCCGGCTTCGCCGATGTCTATGACGTCTATTCCCACAAGGTGGTGCCGCAGCTCGGCAAGTTGCTGGCGCAGGATGCCGACAGCTATCGCTATTTGATCGAATCGATTCGCCGTTTCCCCGACATGCCGACTTTCGAAGGCATGATCCGCGACGCGGGCTTCGTGCAGACCGGGGTCGAGCCGATGCTGGGCGGGCTGGTCGCGATCCACCACGGGTGGAAGATTTGATGCAGTGCGCTGAAACCCCTCTCCCAACGGGAGAGGGAGGGGCCCGCTCGACGCAGTCGAGTGGGAGGGTGAGGGCGACCAACGCCTGCCCAATCACCCTCACCCTTCCGTCGCTTCGCTCCTCCCTCCCTCTCCCGTGGGGAGAGGGAACAATATGACCGCCCCCGCTATCCACCTGTGGCGCCTGCTCAAATGGGGCCGCATCCTCGCGCGCCACGGCGCGCTCTCGGGCATCGAGCGCGACCCCAATACGCCGACGCCGGTGCGTCGCCTCGCGCGGATCGCACGGATCGGTGCGCGCGTGCCCGCCGTGCCGCGCTATGCCGATGCGTTTCAGGCGATCGGCCCCGCTGCGATCAAGCTCGGCCAGACGCTGGCGACGCGGCCCGACATTGTCGGCGAGGCGGCGTCGAACGATCTGATGCGGCTGCAGGACGCGCTGCCGCCCGTGCCCTATGACACGATCCACGCCGCGATGACGCGCGCGTTCCAGCGCGATCCGGCGGAATTGTTCGCCTCGATCGATCCCGTCCCGGTCGGTGCAGCCTCGATCGCGCAAGTCCATCGCGGGGTCACCACCGACGGCCGCACCGTCGCGATCAAGGTGCTACGCCCCGGCGTCGAGGAAGATTTCACCCGCGCGATCGACACCTATGAATGGGCGGCGGCGCAAGTCGAGGCGATGGGCGGCGAACTGTCACGGCTGCGCCCACGGCTGGTGATCGAGACGTTCAAGCGCTGGACCGCGCGCGAGCTCGATTTGCGGCGCGAAGCCGCCTCCGCCTCCGAACTCGCCGATGCGATGACCGCCGAGCCCGATTTCCTGGTGCCCAAGATCGATTGGCAGCGCACCACCGGCCGTGTGCTGACGCTCGAATGGATCGACGGGATCAAGCTGTCCAACCGCGCGGCGCTGGTCGAAGCGGGCTATGACATGCAGGCGCTGGCCAACACCCTCGTCCACGCTTTCCTGCGCCAGGCGATCGCCGAAGGCTTCTTCCATGCCGACATGCACCAGGGCAATCTGTTCGCGCTGCCGGGCGGCAAGATCGCCGCGATCGACTTTGGCATCATGGGGCGGATCGACCGGCGCGCGCGCGTGTGGCTGGCCGAGATCCTCTACGGGCTGATCACCGGCAACTATAAGCGCGTGGCCGAAATCCATTTCGAGGCGGGCTATGTGCCGCCGCACCACAATGTCGCCGAGTTCGCGACGGCGCTGCGCGCGGTGGGCGAGCCGATGCGCGGCATGGCGGTGAAGGACATGTCGATCGGCATGATGCTCGACGGCCTGTTCAATATCACTCGCGATTTCGACATGCAGACGCAGCCGCATTTGTTGCTGCTGCAAAAGACGATGGTGATGGTCGAGGGCGTCGCGACCAGCCTCGACCCCGACATCAATTTGTGGGACGCCGCCGCCCCGTTCGTGCGCGAATGGATCCGCACAGAACTCGGCCCCGAAGCGGCGGTCGCCGACCGACTGGTCGAGGGCTTCCGGACCCTGTCGCGCTTGCCCGATCTGGTGCGCAACATCGAACGGCGTTTCCCCAATCCGCCCGGAGCCCCGCCCGAGCCGCCGCTCAAACACATCGAAGTGCTGCGCGTCGGCGGCGGCTGGCGGTATGCGCTCGTTGCGCTGGTGAGCGCGGGGGCAAGCCTGGGCCTTGGGTGGGTGCTCTGGGGGTGAAGGACGCCACGCCCCTGTGGCTCGCCAAGCCTTCCAGATTTGCCGGGGTATCGCTCCAGAGGGCCCGTATCGGCCTGGCGCTGCTCGCGCTGCTGTTACTCGCGACCTTGCTGGCTTTGGCGAGCCCCGGGGCACCGTCGATCGACCATGACCCGGCCAATCGCGGCGAAGATCAAGCCGATGTCGTGCGCTATGAGACGATTGTCCAAGGGATGCGCGGCGGTGGCGGTTATTATCCGGTGACTGCGCAAGCGCTCCGCGCGGGCGATGATCCGATGCGCCCCTTCCTCGCCTTCCGCCTGCCGACGCTCGCGGTGGTACAGGCCGCGCTGCCGCCCCCCGTCACCATGCTGCTGCTCTATGCGCTGGTCGCGGGAGTGGTGTTCGCCTGGTATCGACAATTGCGGTCGGCTTTTGCCCGTCCGGCAGCGGTGTGGGTCGCGATGGCGTTGCTGGCGGGGGGGCTGATCGCCTTCGTGCAAGCCGACCTCGCCTGTTTTCACGAGATTTGGGCGGGATTGCTGATCGCACTGTCGCTCGCCGTGCGGCGCGAGAGCAAGTGGATCGAGGCGGTCGCGATCGGGCTGATCGCAATGCTGATCCGGGAAAGCGCTGCGCTCTACGTCGGTATCATGGCAGTGTTCGCCTTTGCCGAGGGCCACCGCAAGGAAGCGATCGGCTGGACATCGACGCTGGGGGTGCTGGCGATCGTACTCGCGCTCCACGCTCACGCCGTGTCGCTGGTGGTACGGGAGACCGATCCGGCTCTGTCGGGCTGGCCCGGCCCGCTGGGTTTCGGCTTCTTCATCACGACGATGCGGCTTTGGACGGTGTTGAGCTTGGCTCCCTTGTGGTTCGCCGCGCCGGTCGTCGGGCTGGCACTGTTCGGCTGGGCTGCGTGGAAGAGCGAACTGGCGTTGCGCGCGCTGGCCGTGTTCGCCGGTTATGCCGCGCTGCTGGCTCTGTTCGGGCGCGCCGACACCTTCTATTGGGGGCTGATGGTCGCGCCCACGCTCCTGATCGGCCTTGCCTTTGCGCCCGATGGCGTGCGCGACCTGATCGCCCGCGCGCAGGATCCGCGCCGCAAGATTACCGTGACGCGGGTGGTGCGATGAAGATTCTGCTGATCGTCGGCGGTGGCATTGCCGCCTATAAGGCATGCGAGCTGATCCGGCTGTGCCGCAAAAGCGGCATCGCGGTGAAGTGCGTGCTGACCGATGGCGGCGCGCATTTCGTGACCCCGATGACGCTCGCCGCTTTGTCCGAAAACCAGGTCCATACCAGCCTGTGGGACCTGAAGGACGAAGTCGAGATGGGCCATATCCAGCTCAGCCGCGAGGCCGATTTGGTCGTGATCGCGCCCGCCACCGCCGATCTGATGGCGAAAATGGCGGCGGGCATCGCCGACGACCTGGCCACCACATTGCTGCTCGCGACCGACAAGCCTGTGCTTGCAGCACCCGCAATGAACGTGCGGATGTGGCAGCACCCGGCGACACGTCGCAACGTCGCCACGCTGCGCGGCGATGGCGTGACCGTGCTGGAGCCCGACGAAGGCGCGATGGCGTGCGGCGAATATGGCCCCGGTCGCCTGCCCGAGCCCTCCGCGATTTTCGCGGCGATTCGGGCGGCTTTGGCTGCGTGACCGTTCATCACCCTCACCCTTCCGTCGCTTCGCTCCTCCTTCCCTCTCCCACCGGGAGAGGGAAGGGGCCCGCCGCTGCAGGCGGTGGGAAGGGTGAGGGTCACACCCAATGCCGATGTCGGTAACCCTTCCCCACATCCTCGTCACGGCCGGCCCCACGCATGAGCCGATCGACCCGGTGCGCTATCTGGCGAATCGCTCGTCGGGCAAGCAGGGCTTTGCGATCGCCGCAGCGCTGGCTGCGCGCGGCGCGCGGGTGACGCTGGTCGCCGGGCCGGTTACGCTTCCCACGCCGCCGGGGGTGACGCGCATCGATGTCGAGACCGCGCTGGAGATGGCAGCGGCGGCCGAAGCGGCGCTGCCGGTCGATGCGGCCGTGATGGTGGCCGCCGTCGCCGACTGGCGCGTCGACCGCACCGCGCAGAAGATCAAGAAAGGCCCGGACGGGCCGCCGACGCTGCGCCTGGTCGAGAATCCCGACATCCTTGCCACGCTCGCCGCCAGCCCGCTGCGCCCGCGCCTGCTGATCGGCTTTGCGGCCGAGACCGAGCGGGTGACCGAGCACGCCACCGCCAAGCTGACGCGCAAACGCGCCGACTGGATCGTCGCCAACGACGTGTCGGGCGACGTGATGGGGGGTGCCGCCAATACCGTCCACATCGTTACTGCAGGCGGGATCGAAAGCTGGGAGCGGCTGCCGAAGGACGAGGTCGCGGCGCGGCTGGCCGATCGCATTTTGGCAACGCTTGCGCCGAACGGCTCGGCGACCTTCGACACGCCCGATACGCACTGCTATGATCCGGCGATGAGTGGCTCCATTACCATTGCGCTGAAACGCCTCCCCCATGGCGAAGGCCTACCACTGCCCGTTTATGCAACCGAGGGTGCGGCGGGCATGGACGTCGTCGCCGCCGAGGAAACCGTGCTCGTGCCCGGCGCGCGCGCGGCGATTGCAACCGGCTTCGCCATCGCGATTCCGCCGGGATATGAGGTGCAGGTTCGCCCGCGCTCGGGCCTGGCGCTGAAGCACGGCATCACTTGCCTCAACACGCCGGGTACGATCGACAGCGACTATCGCGGCGAAGTGAAAGTCATTCTCGCCAATCTCGGGCAGGAGCCGTTCGCAATCGCGCGTGGCGACCGGATCGCGCAGCTTGTCCCCGCCCCCGTGCAGCGCGCGGTGCTGAATGTGGTGGACGCGCTTGACGATACCGCGCGCGGCGTCGGCGGCTTCGGGTCGACCGGGCGATGATCGCCCTGCTGCTTCTGCTCCAGGCGGCGGAGCTGCCCGCCATGCCGACCGACTGGTCGGCGTTGGCACCGATCCCCTATCTCGCGCCGCCCAAGGTGACGCCCGAGCTGTCCGGGTTCGTGGCGACCGAAATCACCGCCGGGCGCTGCGCCGTGCCCAAGCCGGCCGATGGCCATTATGTCGTGCGTGTCGACGTCGCGACCCTGATCGGCCCGGATGGAACCGTGCGCCGCGCGGTGCCGCACGCCATCGCCTGCCCGACGGTCGAGCAATATGCGGCGGGCCTCGTCACCGGTTTTGCGCGGGGCAATCTGCCGATGCGGCCGGGCGCGACCGACGCCTGGTATCGCGCGACGATCGTGTTCGAGTGGAACGCCTAGTGCCGTCCTCGGAGAGGCCGGATCATCCCCATCCCGTTCGGGCTGAGCCTGTCGAAGCCCGGTTCCGCCCCGGAGGTATCCCGTGCTGAGCAAGGCCCTTCGACAGGCTCAGGGCGAACGGAAAACGGAGCGAAACACCAAAACTGTGCCTCTGGCAGGCTGCCTGTGACGCTGTCCGACGAAGAACTGAATCGCTATGCCCGCCATATCGTGCTGCGCGAGGTTGGTGGCTCAGGGCAAATGCGGCTGAAGGCCGCGCCGGTCGCGATTGTCGGCGCAGGCGGTATTGGCAGCCCGGCCATTCAATATCTGGCAGCAGCCGGGGTCGGGCGGCTGATCGTCATCGATGACGACACCGTCGATCTTTCCAACCTCCAACGCCAAACCCTGTTCGGCGATGCCGATGTCGGCGCGGGCAAGGTCGCGGCGGCGGCGCTCGCGGCTCACCGAATCAACCCGCATGTCGTCATCGACCAGCGCCCCGAGCGGCTGACCCCCGACAATGCCGCCCGCCTGCTGGGCGGAGCGGACGTGGTGATCGACGGTACCGACAGTTTCACGACGCGTCTCGCCGTTGCCGACGCCGCGCACGCGCTGCGGATCCCGCTCGTCTCCTCGGCGGTCGGGCAGTTCGAAGGCCAGCTCGGCGTTTTTCGCGGCTGGGAGGCGGACAAGCCGTGCTATCGCTGCTTCGTCGGCAATGTGGCCGATCAGGCGGGCGACAGTTGCGCCGAACAGGGCGTGCTCGGCGCGATGACCGGGGTGATGGGCAGCCTCGCCGCGCTGGAGGCGATGCGCAGCGTGGTCGGCTTCGGCGAGGATAGCGCGGGCAAGCTGCTGCTGATCGACGCGCTCGCCTTCCGCTTCCGCACGATCGTGCTGCCCAAGGATCCCGGATGCGGGGGATGCAGTTAGCGGGGTTTTAAGGGAGCGCACGCTATGCGCCTGCCATGACCTCTCCGCGCATCCTCGTCATCTTCGGCACCCGGCCCGAAGCGATCAAACTCTTTCCCGTGGTTGCTGCGCTCAAGACGCAGGGCGGCCTCGACGTGCGCACCTGCGTGACCGCACAACATCGCGGGCTGCTCGACCAGGTGCTCAGCATCGCCGGTCTGCGCCCCGATATCGATCTCGACCTGATGGAACCGGGCCAGACGCTCGACCGCCTGACCGCGCGGCTGCTGACCGGGCTTGGCGACGTGATGGATGCCGAAAAGCCCGACCGGGTGATCGTACAAGGCGACACCGCCACCGCGATGGTCGGCGCGCTAGCGGCCTATTATCGCAAGGTGCCGGTCAGCCATGTCGAGGCGGGCTTGCGCTCGGGCGACATCTACCAGCCTTGGCCGGAGGAAGTGAACCGCCGCATCGTCGCGCCGATCGCCGATCAGCATTTCGCGCCGACCGAGACCGCCGCCGACGCGCTGCGCCGCGAAAATATCGCCCCCGCGACGATCCACGTTACCGGCAACACCGTGATCGACGCGCTGTATGCGACGCGCGCCAAGCTGGTCGCGGACCCGACGCTCGCGAGCGGGCTCGACGCGATTGCCGAGCGTTTCGCGGGCAAGCGCATCATCCTGGTCACCACGCACCGGCGCGAGAATTTCGGCGGGGGCATGGACAATATCGCGCACGCGCTCGCCCGCATCGCCGCGCGCGATGACGTGGCAATCCTGTTTCCGATGCACCCCAACCCCAATGTGGTGGAGGCGATGAACCGCGTGCTCGGCGACCGGCCCAACATCGCGCGGATCGATCCGCTCGATTACCCGCATTTCATCCGCGCGCTGGAGCTGTGCGACATCGCGCTGACCGATTCGGGCGGCGTGCAGGAAGAAGCGCCCGCACTCGCGAAGCCCGTGCTGGTGATGCGCGAGACGACCGAACGCCCCGAAGGCGTGGCGGCGGGCACGGCCAAGCTGATTGGGACCGATCCCGAACGGATCGTTTCCGAAATATCAACCCTCCTCGACGACAAGGGCGCGTACCAGTCCATGGCACGCGCCCACAATCCGTTCGGCGACGGCCATGCGTCCGGCAGGATCGCAAAGGTAATCGCCGATGGTTTCGGATGCTGAACTGAAGGTTGTCGTCGTCGGGCTGGGTTATATCGGCCTGCCAACCGCCGCCGTAATCGCGCGCACGGGTGCCAAGGTGCTGGGTATCGACGTGTCCGAACATGTCGTCGAGACGGTCAATTCGGGCAAGATCCATATCGAGGAAGTCGATCTCGACGGCCTCGTCTCGGGCGTGGTCGCGCGCGGCACCTTGCGCGCGGCGACGCAGATCGAACCCGCCGACGTGTTCGTTATCGCGGTGCCGACGCCCTTTGCCGACGATCACGCGCCCAATATCGGCTATGTCCTGCGCGCCGCCACCACCATTGCTGCGGTGTTGAAGGCGGGCGATGTCATCATCCTCGAATCGACCTCGCCCGTGGGCACGACCGAGAAGGTGCGCGACCTGCTCGCGCAGTTGCGCCCCGACCTGAAGGTGCCCGGCAAGACCGGCGAGAGCGCCGACATCGCCATCGCCTATTGCCCCGAGCGCGTTCTCCCTGGGCGCATCCTCGTCGAGCTGATCGACAATGACCGCGTGATTGGCGGCATCACGCCGCGATGTGCGCGCAAAGCGCTGCAATTCTATCGCCGCTTCGTGCGCGGCGCGTGCGTCACCACCACCGCGCGCGCGGCGGAGATGACCAAGCTGACCGAAAACGCGTTCCGCGACGTCAACATCGCCTTCGCCAACGAACTGAGCCGCGTCGCCGATACGATGGAAGTCGATGTGTGGGAGGTGATTCGCCTCGCCAACCGCCATCCGCGCGTCAACATCCTGTCGCCCGGCCCCGGCGTCGGCGGGCATTGCATCGCGGTCGACCCGTGGTTCCTGGTCCATGCCGATCGCGACAACACCCCGCTGATCCGCACCGCGCGCGAAGTAAACGACGCCAAGATCGACTATGTCGTGGAACGCGCCGAGGCGATGGTGGCGGCGCATCCCGGCGTGCGGGTCGCCTGCCTGGGCCTCGCCTTCAAGGCCAATATCGACGATTTCCGCGAAAGCCCCGCGCTGAAAGTCGCGACGGCACTCGCGCAGCGCTTCGGCGATCGGCTCGATGTGGTCGAACCTTATACCCGCGCCCTGCCCGCTGCTTTCGACGGCACTGGCGCGACGCTGACCGACATCGACACCGCGATCGAGACGTGCGGCATCATGATCGTGCTGGTCGACCATGACGTGTTCAAATCGGTGCCGGTCGATGAACGCGCCGACAAGATCGTCTATGACACGCGCGGTATCTGGCCCGATCAGCCCCGCGCGCCCGTCCGCACGGAAGCGTTGCGCCTCGCCAGCTAAGGCCTGATAGGGAACGCCATGTCGACCGACCCCATCCTCGTCACCGGTGTCGCCGGGTTCATTGGCATGCACGTCGCGCGCGCGCTGCTGGCGCGCGGCGAGCACGTCATCGGCATCGATAATTTCAACGATTATTATCCCGTCAGCCTGAAGGAAGCGCGCGTCGCGGCGATCGCGGCGGAGGCCGAGGGGCGCTTCACGCTACACCGCGTCGATTTCGCCGATCATGCCGCGCTCGATGCAGCGCTCGGGTCCGCACGATTCACCCGCATTGTCCATCTCGGCGCGCAGGCCGGGGTGCGCTATTCGATCGACAATCCGCGCGTCTATATCCATTCGAACATCGCCGGGCACCTCAACCTGCTCGAACTCGGGCGGCAGCGCGGCGTGGCGCATCTCGTTTATGCGTCGTCCTCGTCCATCTATGGCGGCGATGCGAGCGTACCCTTCAAGGTCGACGACCGCGCCGACCGCCCCTTGTCGCTCTACGCCGCGACCAAGCGCGCCGACGAGTTGATGAGCGAAACCTACGCGCATCTCTATCGCCTGCCGCAAACGGGGTTACGCTTCTTCACCGTCTATGGGCCGTGGGGGCGGCCCGACATGGCGATGTGGCTGTTCACCAGCGCGATCCTCGAAGGTCGCCCGATCCAGGTGTTCAATCACGGCGATATGCGGCGCGATTTCACCTATATCGACGATATCGTTGCCGGGATCGTCGCCTGCCTCGACCATCCGCCTGCCGATGACGGCAGCATCAAGGCCGGCGGCAGCCCGGCCCCGCACCGGCTCTACAATATCGGCAACCACCGCTCGGAACGGCTCGACCGGCTGATCGACCTGATCGAGGCGGCGTGCGGCAAGCCCGCCATCCGCATCAACGCGCCGATGCAGCCGGGCGACATGCCCGATACCTTCGCCGACATCAGCGCGATCCAGCACGACCTCGGCTTCGCACCGACCACCTCGATCGATGTCGGCGTGCCCCGTTTCGTGGATTGGTATCGCGGCTATATCGAGCGCTGCTGAGCGCCCGATCAGCCCCGACCGCTCGAGCCTTATTTCAGCAGGTCGACCGCAAAAGCACGGACGGCTTCGCCAATATCCGCGCGCCCGACGGCCACCGCCAGATTGGCGGTTACGTACCCAGCCTTATCGCCGCAATCATAGCGTTTGCCGTCGAAGGTGAGCCCATGGAAGGGTTGATTGCCAATCATCCGCGCCATTGCATCGGTCAGCTGGATTTCGCCACCCGCGCCCTTGCCCTGGGTTTCGAGCACCCGCATCACCTCGGGCTGGAGGATGTAGCGGCCGATCACCGACAGGTTGGAGGGTGCGGTGCCCTTGGCGGGCTTTTCGACCAGCCCTTTGACTTCGGTCAGGGCACCGTCGCGCACGCCTGGCGTGATCACGCCATACATATGCGTCTGATCCTCCGGCACTTCCTGCGCGCAGATAATGTTGCCGCCGACCTGCATATAGGCGTCGACCATTTGCTTCAGGCAACCGGGCTTGCCCACCATGAAATCGTCGGCGAGCAAAACCGCAAAGGGTTCATCCCCCACGATATCGCGCGCGCACCAGACCGCGTGGCCGAGACCCATTGGTTCCTGCTGGCGAACATAGGCGACCGCGCCCGGCGTCAACCGCGTCTGCGACAGCAGTTCCATGGATTTACCCCGCGCCGCCATGGTCGCTTCGAGCTCATAGGCGATGTCGAAATGGTCCTCGATCGCCGATTTTCCGCGCCCGGTGACGAAGATCATCTGCTCGATACCGGCTTCCAGAGCCTCGTCGACCGCATATTGGATCAACGGGCGATCGACGACCGGCAGCATCTCCTTGGGCATCGCCTTCGTCGCAGGCAAGAAGCGAGTACCAAGGCCGCCGACAGGAAAAACGGCTTTGCGCAACAGGCGAACGGTCATTTTTTCTCCGAGAGGAAACATGTTAGCGAAACATGAGTTCGTTACGCTTAAATAGCGAGCGGGTCGATCAGTCCATCCGTCGAATGCGACGGACTGCCAACCAATCTCACTGGCCCGACGGAGCGGCCTTAGGATCGGCAGGCTGTTGCTGGCGCAACTGGTCAAAAGCGGCCTGCGAAATAAAATCGATCAAATCGATGTCGAACACCAGCACCGACTTTGGCGGGATCGGCCCGGAACCGGCCTCGCCATAGCCCAGACTTGGCTTGATCCACACCCGATACTGCGCGCCGCGCGGCATCGCCTTCAACGCTTCGGCGAAACCCGGCACGAGCCCCGCGACGGGCAAGGGCGTGGGTTGGGCGCTTTTGTCGAAGGTCGTGCCATTCGTCAATTTGCCGACATAGTTGACCAGCGCGACGTCTCCGTCGCCCGGCTTTTCCGTCCCGGTTCCGGGTTTCACCACCCGATATTGCAAGCCTGACGGAGTCTGGATGACCCCGCGCACGCGCGCGTTCGCAGCGAGGAAAGCATCGGCCGTAACCGGGACTGCGGCGACTGGCTGGGCGCGACGCGGGAGCGGCTTTTTGACCCGCGCTTGCGCAATCCCACTGGTCAGGAGCAGCGCCGCCAGCCCGGCGGCAAATGCGATCGCGCGCATATCAGCGGCCCGTCGGCGGTCCACCGGCACCCGGGGGCATCATGCCCTGCTGCTGCTGCATCATCTGCTGCTGCATTTGCTTGTACTTCAGGATCGGCATCGAATCGAGCAACTCGACATCGAACACCAGCGCAGCGTTGGGCGGGATCGGGCCGCCCGGCGGCACATGCTCGCCATAGCCAAGGCTCGGCTTGAGCCACAGGCGATATTTGCCGCCCTTGTTCATCAGCTTCAGCGCTTCGCTGAACCCGGGCACGACCCCACCAACCTCGAGCGGGGTCGGCTGCTGCGACTTGTCGAAGACGGTGCCATCCAGCAGGCGTCCCTCATAGGTGATGAGGACTTCGTCCGCGTCGGTCGGGTTTGGCCCGGTGCCCGGCGTCAGCACCTGATATTGCAGGCCCGACGGTGTCGTCACCACGCCCTTCGTCCGCGCGTTGTGCGCGAGGAAGGCCGTAGCGGGATTGACCTGAGTCTGGAACGCCAGTGCAACCGCCGCGACCAGCGCGACGGCGATGCCAAGCCACAGATACACCAAAATGCTCCGCTTCACGGGCTTTAGCGGGACAGCGGTGATCGACATGGTGGCTCCCGGGCAGGGGGTCGAGAAAGATAGGCAGGCGAAATCAGGTCGTGGCGGGCATCAGCGCCCGCCCGATCACGATCTTACCGTGCGCCGTCGCGTTCCATACGCTTGCGCTCGAGCTTGCGCGCGCGGCGTACGGCAGCGGCGCGCTCACGGGCGCGCTTCTCGCTCGGCTTCTCGTAGTGACGGCGCAGCTTCATCTCGCGATAGACGCCCTCACGCTGCAGCTTCTTCTTGAGCGCGCGCAGCGCCTGGTCGACATTGTTGTCGCGTACGATGATTTGCATAAACCCGAACAGCTCCGAATCGATAGAAAAGCGCCGCCGCGAACATGAGGTCCGCGTCGCAAGGCGTGCGCCCTACACGGCGATGCCCGAAGTTTCAAGGCATACCGCACCTTTTACGTGACTTTGGGCCGGAGCGGTCTGTAAGCGGGCGCAATGAGCAGCACGCCCCTCACCTTCTACAACAGCCTCACGCGCTCGCTGGAGCCGTTCGTCCCGATCGATCCGCGCCTGGTGCGAATCTACACCTGCGGGCCGACGGTGTATAACTATCAGCATATCGGCAACATGCGCGCCTTCCTGTTTGCCGATACGCTGGGGCGCGTGCTGCGCTGGAAGGGTTTCCAGACCAAGCATGTCATCAACATCACCGATGTCGGGCATTTGACCTCCGACGCCGATGCCGGTGACGACAAGATGGAAAAGGCCGCCGCCGCGCAGGCCAAGTCGATCTGGGAAATCGCCGCGCATTATACTGCGGCGTTCAAGGAAGATGTCGCGCGGCTCAATATCGATCCGCCCGCCGAATGGACCGTCGCCACCGACCACATCCCGCAAATGATCGAGTTCGCCAGGCGAATCGAGCAGGACTGCTATCTCATCGACGGCGGGCTCTATTTCGACACCACGCGCGTGCCCGATTATGGCAGCCTGGCGCGCGCGGTGTCCGATGCGGGGGAAAGCCGGATCGATCCGGTCTCGGGCAAGCGCCATCCGCAGGATTTTGCGATCTGGCGGCGGTCGCCCCCCGGCGAGCAGCGCCAGATGGAATGGGATTCGCCGTGGGGCAAGGGCGCGCCCGGCTGGCATCTGGAATGCTCGGTGATGAGCCTGCAGCATCTTGGCCACCCGTTCGACATCCACACCGGCGGGATCGACCACCGCGAGATCCATCATCCCAATGAGATCGCGCAGAACCAGGCGTTCTGCGCGTGCGACGACACCGGCGCGCGAGTGTGGATGCACAACAACTTCCTGGTGGACCGCGGCGGCAAGATGTCCAAGTCTACGGGTCAGTTCCTGCGCTTGCAGACGCTGGTCGATGCGGGCTTCCATCCGCTCGCCTACCGCATGATGTGCCTGCAGGCGCACTATCGCAGCGAGTTGGAATTTACGTGGGAGAACCTTGCCGCCGCCTTCACGCGGCTGAAGCGACTGGTGATCGCACGCGATGCCTTGCGCGCGCGCGATGACGGCACGCTGAAGGGCGATTCCGAACCCTATCTGGCGCGGCTGGAGGAAGCGGTCGGCGATGATCTGGGTACCCCGCGCGCGCTGCCGGTGCTGGACGAGTTGCTGGCGGACAAGCGCCTGTCGCCCGCGACACGGTTGCAGGCGCTCGACGATTTCGACGCGGTGCTCGGCCTTAACCTCGCCACGCTGACCCGCACCGAATTGCGCGTGCGCCCGATGACCGCGATCGTGACCGAGGCGGACATCGATGCCCAACTCGCCGCTCGAAAAGAAGCGCGTGCGGCAAAGAACTTCGCCCGATCAGATGAGATTCGCGATACACTGGCGGCGGTCGGTGTCGAGGTGATGGATGGTGATGCGCTCGCGTGGGACTGGAAATTGGCGCTCTGAACACCCCCCCTTTTCTTCCGTCCAGCCCGCGTTAAACTTTCCCCTGCATCAACCGGGGGGGATAGATCATGCAGGGGCGCGTATTGGGTTTCGACACCCATTTGGGCGAGGGGATGATTTCGTCGGAGGATGGCCAGCGCTATCCCTTCCGGGCCGAGGAGTGGCGTCAACGCGTACCGCCGCACCCCGGGCAACGCGTCGATTTCGAAGCGGCGCAGGATCATGCCAAGGCCATCTACGTCATCGGCGGCGGCAGCACGATGGTGGCCGACAAGAACCGCATCGTCGCCGCGCTGCTCGCCTTTTTCCTTGGCAGCCTCGGCATTCACAAATTCTATCTGGGCAAGACCACCGCGGGCGTCATCATGCTGCTGTGCGGCACGATCGGCTGGTTCCTGATTTTGCCCGGCGTCATTAACGCGCTGGTCGCCTTTGTCGAATTCATCATTTACCTCATCACCCCGGATGAAGCGTTCCAGCACAAATATGTCGAGGGCGACGCATCCTGGTTCTGAGTGCACCTGAGAGGAAAATTTCATGAAGGCCGTTCTCCCCGCCCTAGCGCGCGCGTTGCTGGAGCCGCGTCTACCAGCGGGGCTGGACGTTACCTGGGTGACGACGCGCGAGGAAGCGACGAGCGCGATGGCCGACGCCGATATCGGCTGGGTCGACCTCTATCCGCACGGGCTGACCCCGGAAGCGGTGGCGGCGGGGACATCACTCAAATGGCTGTTCACCGCGATCGCCGGGGTCGAGTCGCTCGATTTGCCGACACTCGCCGCGCGCGGGACGGTGGTGACCAATGGCGCGGGCATCAATGCCATCGCGGTTGCCGAATATGCCGTGCTCGGCATCCTTGCCGCCGCCAAGCGCTTCGACAGGGTAGTGCGCAGCGCCGACCGCCACGAATGGCCCGATTATGCGCCGGGCCGCCTCGAACTGTTCGACACAGCCGCGCTGATCGTCGGCTATGGCGCGATCGGGCGCTTGATCGGCGAACGGCTGGCCGCCTTCGGGGTCGCGGTGACGGGGGTAACCCGCTCGGGCCAGGGCGACACGCTGACGCCCGATGCGTGGAAAGCGCGGCTCGGCGATTTCGACTGGGTGGTGCTCGCCGCCCCCTCGACCGACGCGACCAAGACGCTGATCGGCGCGGACGAGCTCGCCGCGATGAAGCCCGACGCCTGGCTCATCAACATGGCGCGCGGCGACATGGTCGATCAGGACGCATTGCTCGAAGCGCTTACCAAAAAGACGATCGCCGGGGCCTTCCTCGATACCGTCACGCCCGAGCCGCTGCCCGCCGACCATCCCTTATGGTCCGCGCCCAACACGCTCCACAGCATGCACCTGTCGGGCCGCAGCCAGACCAAAATGTTCCAGCGCGCCGCCGCCTTGTTCCTGCGCAACCTCGATGCATTTCTGGCGGGCAAGCCGATGGAGAATGTGGTGGATTTGGGGGCGGGGTATTAGGGCGAGGGCTATCCTTCGCGGCAGGCAGAAATCGCCCACAAGTAAACATTGATTGACCTGTGTGGAACGAAGCGACAGCCTGCCTATCGGACTTGCGGCCGGAGGAGTTAGGTGTTGAGGTTGACAGTTTCTGCGATTGTGGCGGGCTTCACATGTGCATCACCAGCGATGTGTCAAAGCACAGCCCATCCTCCTACGCCGCGCGATATGGGCTCGTGGATCAAAGGAGACCATTATCCGACGGCCGCTTTTGTTGCGCGCGCCGAGGGGCGGACAGCTATCGTCCTAACTGTGCAGCCAAACGGCCGACCTTCGGATTGCAAAATAGCTGAATCAAGCGGAAACGCCGACCTCGATAAGGCGACCTGTAACTTGTTCAGGAAAGGTCGGTTTAATCCTGCTATCGATGATACAGGGACAAAGGTTGTCGGCGAATGGAAGAGCTCAATGCGTTGGAAACTTCCAGGCTAAACGTTCGCGACCTGCTATGTCCTGACAAAGCGGCCTGCCCGTTGCCGCCCAATAGCCGACGTCCGATGACCCCGCTATGATGCCGACGTGCTGCTCCCGCTGATCTTTCTGGCAATGCTCGGTTATGTCGCTTGGATCACGGTCCAAGGGTTTCGCACCGGCACGATGGAGGCAATCTCCAAAGGTCTGTCGCTCAGCGCTGAGCGACAGACGCAGCCAATTGGGTTTTGGTCCGCAGCTATTTGGAACCTTGCTTTGGTCGGCCTTTGTTTATGGGGCGCTATCGGCTCTGCCATGCATCCGTAACGGCAGCTAACCACCAGCCCCAATCGTCCCACTTCACCTCAAAACCCAGTTTACCCCATCGGGGAAAATTCCCACTTGCTGCACTTACCCCAATTGGGTAATGCGCCGCCCATGACGACGATGGCCGGCCTCAAGATCAAGCAATTCCGCGAGGAGCGCGCGCTCAGCCGGGCGGCGTTCGGCGCTTGGTATGGCGCGCCCGGCTCCACCGTCCAGGGCTGGGAAGAAGATGGCAAGCGCGCCAGCGGCCCGGTCGTCAATCAGATCGCGGCCAATGGCATCGCCACCCATGCCGATTGGTACATTTCGATTCGCACGGAGAATGACATGAGCAGTTGGGCCCCCGATAGCTGGACGCGCGCCGACGCGCGCCAGATGCCCACCTATCCCGATGCGGCGGCGCTCGATGCGGCAACCGACACGCTCGCCAGCTTCCCGCCCTTGGTGTTCGCGGGCGAAGCGCGCAACCTCACCGCCGATCTCGCGCGCGTCGCCGAGGGCAAGGCGTTCCTGCTGCAAGGCGGCGATTGCGCCGAGAGCTTTGCCGAACACAGCGCCAACACCATCCGCGACACCTTCCGCGTCATCCTGCAAATGGCGGTGGTGCTGACCTTCGCGTCCAAGCTGCCGACGGTGAAGCTCGGCCGCATGGCCGGGCAATTCGCCAAGCCGCGCTCGTCCGATGTCGAAGTGCAGAATGGCGTGGAATTGCCCGCTTATCGTGGCGACATCGTCAACGATATCGACTTCACGCCAGAAGGCCGCCTGCCCGACCCGCAACGCATGGTCCGCGCCTATAGCCAGTCGGCGGCGACGCTCAATCTGCTGCGCGCCTTTGCTGGTGGCGGCTATGCCAATCTCGCGCAAGTGCATCGCTGGACGCTCGATTATATGGGCCGCAGCCCCTGGGCCAAGAAATATGCCGAGACCGCCGATCGCATCGGCGAAGCGCTCGACTTCATGGCGGCGTGCGGCATCAGCCCGGAGACGGTGCCGCAACTGGCGCAAACGCGCTTCTACACCAGCCATGAGGCGCTGCTGCTGCGCTACGAACAGGCGCTGACGCGGCAGGATTCGCTGACGGGCGACTGGTATGACACTAGCGCGCATTTCCTGTGGATCGGCGATCGCACGCGCTTCGAAGGCAGCGCGCATGTCGAATATCTGCGCGGCATCGGCAATCCGATCGGCATGAAGTGCGGCCCGAGCCTGGAGCCCGACGCGCTGCTGCGCTTGCTCGACACGCTCAACCCCAACCGTGTGCCCGGCCGCATGACTCTGATCACGCGCTATGGCCATGACAAGATCGAGGCGGGCTTGCCCAAATTGGTGCGCGCGGTGCTGCGCGAAGGGCATCCGGTGGTGTGGAGCTGTGATCCGATGCACGGCAATACGGTGAAGGCAGCGACGGGCTATAAGACGCGCCCGTTCGACCGCATCCTGGCCGAAGTGCGCGGCTTCTTTGCGGTTCACCGCGCGGAAGGCTCAATCGCGGGCGGTATTCATGCCGAGATGACCGGGCAGAATGTCACCGAATGCACCGGCGGCGCGGTCGATGTGACCGAGCAATCGCTCGCCGATCGCTATCACACGCATTGCGATCCGCGGCTCAATGCGGGGCAGTCGATCGAGCTCGCTTTCCTGCTTGCGGAAATGCTGAATGTGGAAATGGCGGAACGGCGGCGCGCGGCGGCCTGAGCCGCCCCGCGCCGCGCGGATCCGTTAGAGCGCGCTGCGGCCCTGCAGCAGGCGGACGACCACCACGATCAAGGCGATCACCAACAACAAATGGATCAACCCGCCGCCAATATGAACGGCAAAACCCAGCGCCCACAGCACCAGCAAAACGACGACGATGGTCCACAGCATCGGAAATCCTCCCATTACGCCATCCCGCAGATGCGGGCGGTATCGGCTAAGGAAACGCCCACGCGCCGGGCAGGTTCCGAGCGCGCCGCACTTCGCTTGACGCAGCGAGACGGGATCGGTAAGGCCCCACCTCCGCCTTACGGCCCCTTCGTCTAGCGGTTAGGACGTCGCCCTCTCACGGCGAAAGCACGAGTTCGATTCTCGTAGGGGTCACCAGCGCAGCTCAGCTCCTCCGAAGACCGCCGCACATGATACCGACACGTCGGTCATCCCGGCGTGCGCGCCAGTTGCACCACCTCGAAAGCGTAATCGATCCACCCCCGCTGGGTGGCGGCGTCGCGGGCAGCGGTGTGCTTCTTGCGGGCTTCCGCCAGCGATTTGGCGTGCCCCCAAAATACCTCGGTCTTGCCATTGCCAAGCTGGGCAACGATCCGCCAATAATGGGTGAACGCCAGCGACGTCGGACCGATCGTCTTCACATAGCCGTCGGACAGCGTAGCCGTCAGATAGTATTTCTTGGCCATGGCCGGTGCCTCGGGAACGCGATCACGCCGCCACTTGGGCGGGGTTTATCGACAGGCCCATGACATGCGATCGACGTCCCCTCAAGCCAAGGCCGAGGGCGCGTCAGGAAAGGATGCAGAATGCGGAAGATTGAGTGCGAGGGCATCTGCCGATACAGGGTGAGGCACACCGCACGTGCTCGATCCGCGATCGGGCGTGCGGCATGAGCGGGCGCTTTTTCGACGCCTGGACGGTCGGCGACCGGATCGAGCACGCGCTTCACCGCACGGTGACCGAGACCGACAATCTGCTGATCACCACGCTCACCCACAATCCGCAGCCGCTGCATCTCGATGCGGACTATGCCGGCGCGACCGAATTCGGCCGCATCGTCGTCAACGGCATCTTCACCTTCGGGCTGATGGTCGGCCTGTCGGTTGGCGATACCACGCTCGGCACGCTGGTCGCCAATCTCGGCTATGACAAGGTGGTGATGCCCAAACCCGTGTTCGTCGGCGACACGCTGCGCGCCGAGACCGAAGTGGTCGAACTGCGCGCGAGCAAATCACGCCCCGATGCCGGGCTGGTGGTGTTCAAGCACCGCATGTTCAACCAGCGGAGCGAATTGGTGTGCGAATGCCTGCGGACGGCGTTGTTGCAGCGGACGCCCGGTTAAACGGTAAAGCTCTCGCCGCAGCCGCACGCGCCCTTGGCATTGGGGTTGTTGAACACGAAGCCTGCGGTGAAATCATCCTCGACCCAGTTCATCGTCGATCCGATCAGATAGAGGATCGATCCGCCATCGACGAACAAGGTGCCGCCGGGGGTATCGATACGTTCGTCGAACGGCTTGGCCTCGGTCACATAATCGACCGAATAGGCCAGGCCCGAACAGCCGCGCTTGGGCGTCGACAGCTTGACGCCGATCGCGCTCTCCGGCGCCTTAGCCATCAGCGCGGCGATGCGATCCTCGGCGGACGGCGTCAGGATCAGGGCGGCGGGGCGTACCCGGGTGGTGGTGGTCATCGGCTTCGTCCTTCTTCTCCCCTCCCGCCTGCGGGAGGGGAATTTTACAGCATTCCCAATTCGAGCTTGGCGTCGTCGGACATCTTGGCCGGATCCCAGGCCGGGTCCCACACCAGATTGACCTCCGACGAGCCGATGCCGGGCACCGCGCCGACGCGCATTTCGACTTCCATCGGCATCGATTCAGCAACGGGACAATGCGGCGTGGTCAGCGTCATGGTGACGACGGCATGGCCCGCCTCGGTCACATCGACGCCGTAGATGAGGCCGAGATCGTAGATGTTGACCGGGATTTCCGGGTCATAGATTTCCTTGAGGGCGGCGACCACCGCCTCGTACAGCGCGCCGCCAGGCTCGCCCGCCGCATCGCCCGCTGGCTTTTGCGCGAGAAAGCCTTCGAGATAGTCGCGCTTGCGCTCGAGCGTCTGGCCCGGCGTTTCCTCCGCCGCCTCGACCCGCGCGCGCGGCGGCTGCTCGACCGCGCTCACTTCCTCGATTTCGATCCGGTCGCTCATCCGAAAATCCTCGTTACCCGTTCAATCCCGCGCACCAGCGCGGCAACATCGTCTGCAGTGTTGTAAACGCCAAAGCTGGCGCGCGCCGTCGCATCGACGCCGAGCGTCTCCATCAGCGGTTGCGCGCAGTGATGCCCGGCGCGCACCGCGACGCCCGCTTCGTCCAAGATGGTGCCGATGTCGTGCGGATGCACCCCCTGGATGCTGAAACTGACGATTCCGGCGGAATCCTCGGGCCCGAACAGCGCCACCGAATTGATCTGCGACAGCGCCTCGCGCGTCAGCGTGACCAACGCGGTTTCATGCGCGTGGATACGGTCGAGCCCGATGCTCTCGACATAGTCGATCGCGGCATGGAGCCCGAGCACGCCGACGATATGCGGCGTGCCCGCCTCGAACCGGCCCGGCGGGGGGGCATAGGTCGTCTTGGCGAAGCTGACCTTGTCGATCATCGACCCGCCACCCTGATAAGGCGGCATCGCTTCGAGCAGATCGGGCCGCGCCCACAGCACGCCGATGCCGGTCGGGCCGTAGAGCTTGTGGCCGGAGAAGACATAGAAATCGCAATCGAGCGCGGCGACGTCGACCGCCATGCGCGGCACCGCCTGGCAACCGTCGAGCAGGAGTTTCGCCCCGACCGAATGCGCGATATCGGCGGCATGACGGGCATCGAGCACCGAGCCGAGCACGTTGGAGACATGCGCCAGCGCGACCAGCTTGTGGGCGGGCGTGATCATCGCCGCCATCGCGTCGAGGTCGATCTTGTGGTCGGGCGTCAGCGGGATGACGTCGATCGCCACGCCCAGCCGCTCGGCCACCATTTGCCACGGCACGATGTTGGAATGGTGCTCAAGCTGGCTCAGCAGGATGCGGTCGCCCGCCTGCAACTGGGTGCCCGCCCAGCATTGCGCCACGAGGTTGATCCCCTCGGTCGCGCCGCGCACGAACACGATTTCGTTTTCGGAAGCCGCGTTGAGGAAGCCGGCAACGCGCCGCCGTGCCGCCTCGAAGGCGAGCGTCATGTCGGCCGAGCGCTGGTACACGCCGCGATGCACCGTGGCATAGCTCGTGTCATAGCCGCGCGTGATCGCGTCGATCACCGCCTGCGGCTTCTGCGCGGTGGCGGCGGTGTCGAGATAGGCCCAGCCTGCGGGGATGGCGGGGAAGTCGGCGCGGTGGTCGAGGGCGGCCAAAATCCCTCTCCCATCGGGAGAGGGAGGGAGGAGCGAAGCGACGGAAGGGTGAGGGTCAAGCGCGGTTTTCATAAGCCACCCTCACCCTTCCCATCGCTGCGCGATGGGCCCCTTCCCTCTCCCAACGGGAGAGGGAGATTGAGCATCCGCTCCAACGCGGCTTGCGCCGCCGCCTCGACGCGGTCGCGTTCGGCGGCGTCCTCGATCCCCTCGAATACCGATCCGATGAACGCACGCAGCAGCATCGCCTTGGCCTCTGCCGGGGCGATGCCGCGCGAGGCGAGATAGAACAACGCATTGGCATCGAGTTCGCCGACCGTCGCGCCATGCGCGCACTTCACGTCATCGGCGAAGATTTCGAGCTCGGGCTTGGCATTGGCGGTGGCGGTGCGCGTCAGCAGCATCGCCTTGACCGACTGCGATGCATCGGTCTTTTGCGCATGACGCGCGACCGCGACCTTGCCGAGATACGACCCCGTCGCCCGCCCGCCGAGCACCGAGCGCACGACCTGGTTGGAAGTGGCATTGGGCTCGATATGGTTGAGCGTGGTGACGAGTTCGAGCGTCTGTTCGCCCCCGCCGAGCATCGCGCCGCCGAGTTCGAAATGCGAACCCTGATGGCACGTCACGTCGATCGTCACGCGACCGAGCTTGCCGCCGGTGTTGAGCACATGGAAGGTTGCGGACGCCCCTTCGCGCAGGATCACACGGTAATCGCGGATCGCCACGGTATCGGTCGCGGCGTCCTGCACGATGACGCGCGCGATCGACTCGCCAGCGGGAACGTCGATCACGTCGGCGGCGGGGACCGGCCAGACCGAGGCGACGGCTTCGAGATCGCTATACCGCCAGGATTCATCGCGACGCGTGGGGAGAGCGAGCGTCATGGCCGCGCCCCTGCCGCCAAGGTCCGCCGCACGCCTTCAAGCAAGGCGGGTTTACGGCGATCGATACAGGCCGCCGCCGCGACCTGATCGATCGCACCGGTCTTGACGCATTTCGCCGCAGTCCGGCACAATTGCTCATCGAGCCGAGCATTCCCGGTCGACTGGCTGAGGCCGCAGGTAAAGCGCCCCTGCGGATCGCGCCCCACCCGTACCGACAGCGCGGCAAGCCGACGACCGATCACAACGATGTCAGGCTCCTCGGCGGGCAGCGGCGTACCCTGCACCGCGAGCGCCAGGGCGAGCGCGATCACGCCACCACCCCGGCATAGCCTTCGCGCTCCAGCTCCGCCGCGAGTTCCGGCCCGCCCGAACGGATGATCCGGCCGGCCGAGAGGACATGCACGAAATCGGGCGCGACATAGCTCAGCAGGCGCTCGTAGTGCGTGATGAGGATCACCGCTTTCTCGGGCTTGCGCATGATGCGGTTGATACCCTCGCCGACGATGCGCAGCGCGTCGATGTCGAGCCCGCTGTCGGTCTCGTCGAGGATTGCGAGCTTGGGGTCGATCAGCCCCATCTGCACCATCTCATTGCGCTTCTTCTCGCCGCCCGAAAAACCGACATTGACCGGGCGCTTGAGCATGTCCTGGTCCATGCTCAGCGCATCGGCCTGCGCGCGCGCGAACTTGAGGAACTCGGCACCCGAGAGCGGCTTTTCGTCGCGGCCCTTGCGCTGGGCGTTCAATGCCTCGCGCAGGAACTGCACGTTGGACACGCCGGGGATTTCGACCGGATATTGGAAGCCGAGGAACAGGCCAGCGGCGGCGCGTTCGTGCGGGGCGAGCGCGAGCAAATCCTTGCCGTCGAATTCGACCGAGCCCGCCGTCACCTCATAACCGGGCCGCCCGCCGAGCACATAGCCCAGCGTCGACTTGCCAGCACCATTCGGCCCCATGATCGCATGGACCTCGCCCGCATTGACGGTGAGCGAGAGGCCCTTGAGGATTTCCTTGCCGTCGATTTCGGCGTGGAGGTTAGTGATTTTAAGCATCGTTAGTCTTCAGTTTCCATGATTGGCTGCTTGTTGAGCCGACGTCGCGCGACGTGAACGACAACAGCGCTAAAGTAGATGATCGCGTAGGTTCCGCCGGCCATTACCATTGCGGCAAAAACTAGTGTCGCCAGATAGTTGGTGGCTTCGACTCCAAAGAACCGGATCACGCCCTCGGCGAGTAACAGAAATAGGAACGCCATAATGATGCCGCTCCCAATGAAGTAGGCACGAAGCCGCCACCGCGCGCGTTTGAGGCGAGCGGCCTCCATCACCCCACCGCCCCCTCAAGCGAGATCCCCAACAACTTCTGCGCCTCGACCGCGTCTAGCCCCTCCCCTTCAGGGGAGGGGTTGGGGTGGGGCCTCTCCCAGCGATCCGACGCCTGTGCCAGCGCGATCACGACCGCATCGAAGACCCCTTCGAGTTTCGCCATCACATCGTGGTTCGATACCCGCAGCACGCGGAAGCCCAACCCCGCCAGCACATCGTCGCGCAGCCGGTCCTTGGCTTCATCATGCGTATCGCCATCGACTTCGACGATCAGCGCCTTTTGCGGGCAGACGAAGTCGGCAATGTAGCGGCCGATGACGGCTTGACGACGGAATTTGTGGCCGTTCGTCTGGCCGTTGGACAGCGCGCGCCAGAGACGTTTCTCGGGTTCGGTCGGGTTACGGCGCATTTCTCCGGCGCGCTTTTGCAACGCCGCTAGGTACTCGGCGGAGAGGCCCCACCCCCGGCCCCTCCCCTGAAGGGGAGGGGAGTCGGTGCGCCGATCATAGTCTTGCGGCGACAAACTCATCCGACCGACCCCTCAAGGCTGATCCCCAGCAATTTCTGCGCTTCGACCGCAAACTCCATCGGCAGTTGCTGCAGCACTTCCTTGGCAAAGCCGTTGACGATCAGCGCCACCGCCGCTTCCTGGTCGAGCCCGCGCTGCATCGCGTAGAACAGCTGGTCGTCGGAAATCTTCGAGGTGGTCGCCTCATGTTCGATCTGCGCCGAGGGGTTGCGCACCTCGATATAGGGCACGGTATGCGCGCCGCACTGATCGCCCAAAAGCAGCGAATCGCACTGGGTGAAGTTGCGCACGCCCTCCGCGCCCGGCGCGACGCGCACCAGCCCGCGATAGGTGTTGTCCGAGCGGCCCGCCGAAATGCCCTTCGACACGATTGTCGAGCGGCTGCCCTTGCCGTTGTGGATCATCTTTGTGCCGGTATCGGCCTGCTGGCGGTTGTTGGTCACCGCGACCGAATAGAATTCGCCGACCGAATTCTCGCCATTGAGCACGCAGGACGGATATTTCCAGGTGATCGCGCTGCCGGTCTCGACCTGGGTCCACGACACCTTGGAATTGCGGCCCTGGCAGAGCGCACGCTTGGTGACGAAATTGTAGATCCCGCCCTTGCCGTTCTCGTCGCCGGGATACCAATTCTGCACGGTCGAATATTTGATTTCGGCATCGTCCAAGGCGACCAGTTCGACCACGGCGGCGTGGAGCTGGTTCTCGTCGCGCATCGGCGCGGTGCAGCCTTCGAGATAGGAGACATAGGCCCCCTTGTCGGCGACGATCAGCGTGCGTTCGAACTGCCCGGTATTCTCGGCATTGATGCGGAAATAGGTAGACAGCTCCATCGGGCAGCGCACGCCCTCGGGGATGTAGACGAAGGTCCCGTCGCTGAAGACCGCGCAATTGAGCGCCGCAAAATAATTGTCATGCTGAGGCACGACCTTGCCGAGCCATTTGCGGACGAGATCGGGATATTCCTTGATCGCCTCGCTGATCGAGCGGAAGATGACGCCCGCGCTTTCCAGCTCCTTGCGGAAGGTGGTGGCGACGGAGACGCTGTCGAACACAGCGTCCACCGCGACGCGGCGCTTGGGCTGGCCGTCAGCGCCCAGCTCCTCGACCCCGGCGAGCATCTTCTGCTCCTCGATCGGGATGCCGAGCTTTTCATAGACGCGCAGGATTTCGGGATCGACTTCGTCGAGCGAGCCGAGCTTGGGCTTGGCCTTTGGCTCGGCGTAATAATAGGCATCCTGATAATCGATCGGGTCGATCTGCAGCTTGGCCCAATCGGGCGTGTCGAGCGTCAGCCACAGGCGATACGCCTGCAGCCGCCATTCGAGCATCCATTCGGGCTCGCCCTTCTTGGCCGAGATGAAGCGAACGGTATCCTCGCTCAGGCCCTTGGGCGCGAAGTCCTGCTCGATGTCCGAATGGAAGCCCCATTCGTACGACTTGTTCGCGGCTTCATAGGCTTCGGCGTTCTTGGTGGCCATCATGCAGTCCTTGCCGCGCAGCGGCTGTCAAACGTGGCCGCAAAGCGGCTCTTAAAACTCTTCGTGTCTTCGCGTCTTCGCGTGAAAGACCTTTGCTCACGCGGAGGCGCGAAGACACGAAGGAGATAGGGAGATTGCGCTGCGCGCGGCTGGGCGATCATGCCGGCATCCTCGACAGGCTTGCCAGCGAGACGCCATCGAGCGCGCCGCGGACGGCACCGTTGACGGCGTTCCAGTGCGGCTTGACGCGGCAATCGCCTTCGAGCGCGCAATCATGGCGGCCTTCCTCGACACAGGCGGTCAGCGCGATCGGACCTTCGACGGCCTCGATGATCTCAGCGAGCGAAATCGCCGCCGCCGGGCGCGACAGACGAAAACCGCCGCCGGTGCCGCGCGTGCTCTCGATCAGGCCACCCGCCGACAAGCGGCTGACCAATTTCTGCACCGTCGGCAGCGGCAGGCCAGTCTCGTCGGCCAGCGTCGTCGCATTCAGCTTGGCCGCACTGCCGCAATGTCGCGCGGCGGCGGACATCATTACGACGGCATAGTCGGCAAGGCTGGAAAGACGCATCGGGTCCAATCGGATTAATTCTGTCCGATTGCAAATGGGCGCAGTAGCGGCGCGGGTCAACCCCTGGTTGCACGGCCGCCCAAGGCGGCGCGCGCATGGCGCTATGTTTCGCTGATCAACGGACTGACCACCCCGCCCAGCGCGCTCCGGTGCAAAATGGTCAATTGGGAGAGCAGACCGGGATCGGCCCGGATCTGGCGTGGGGTGAGGCCGGTAAAATGCTTCACCTCGCGAATCATGTGCGACTGGTCATAGAAGCCGCGGTCGATCGCATCGGCGACCCCTTCTTCGCCCCCACGCATCGCCACCGCCGCGCGCAGCGCGCGATATTTGCGGGCGAGCACCTTTGGCGGCGCGCCGTACAGGATGTTGCACTTCCGCTCGATCTGGCGACGCGACAAGCCTGTCGCCGCAATCAGACATTCCATTTCCGGCGACGAACTGCCCGCCAGCCACGCATCAACGTGGCGGATGAAATTGGCATAGCGCGGATCCACATTATGCAACAGGCCCCGCACCAGTGCCTCGCAAATCCCCACCCGTGGGCCGACACCGGGCGATTCGCGCAAAGCGTCGGCAACCCCCTGCAACCGCGCCGCACCAAACAGCGGCGCTGCATCGATCACACGGTTGAGCATCGTCGATGCGTCGGCCCCGATCATTGCCGACCATCCCGCAGCCGTCAGCCCCATCCCGAACACCGCCACCGGCCCAGCCACGCGCACGCTGCGCGGGCCGCTGGTCGGCCCAAGGACATGCGCGTCCGGTGCTTCCTGCGCGCTCCCGTCCGGAAAGGCATAGACAGCTTGGCCAGGCGACAGATGGAATCGCAATTGCGCATAATCGGCGCGCTCGACATCTTCCAGCATCGGCACGTCCGCTGAAAAATCGTAAAACAGCGTGATATACTCGGCTAGGTCGGCCGACGGCACGGCATAGTCCAGTTCAATCGATCCCACGCTGCGACGCCCCTGCCCTGTTGCGAGCAAGTGTAATCCTTCTGTCAAACAAAGAAAAGCGGCCCGGATGGTATACCATCCGGGCCGGAGGAAAGATGCTCCGGTCCGGAGCTTCTTGGGTCGCACTGCGTTAATGGCGTTTTTCGAAGGTCGTGTATTGGACAAATTCGTCGCTTTTCATGCTAAATGCATAATTAAGGCACCTTTGCCGGCTTTGACGCCAGCGCTCCCGGATGCCATCAGGCGCACGATGCTGTTCCCACTGATCCGCCCCGCTTTGTTCGCGCTCGAACCCGAACGCGCGCACACCCTTACCCTCAAGCTGCTGGCGCTCGGGGCCAGGGGGGCGGCTCCGGCCTTTGGTGGACGGTCACCCGCCAGCCTGCGCACCTCCGTCGCCGGTCTGGACTTTGCCAATCCGGTGGGCCTGGCGGCCGGGGTGGACAAGGATGGTCGCGCGATCGACGGGTTTTTCGGGCTTGGCTTTGGCAGCGTCGAAATCGGTACGCTCACCCCGCTGCCCCAGGCGGGCAACCCGCAGCCGCGCTTGTTCCGACTGGTCGAGGACCGCGCGGTGATCAACCGCATGGGGTTCAACAATGGTGGTATTGCCGCAGCGCTGCCGCGCGCCACGGCGGCAAGGCGGCGCGGGATCCTCGGTATCAATGTCGGGGCGAACAAGGACGCGCCCGACCGGATCGCCGATTATGCACATGGCGTGGCCGCTGCGGCGCAGGTGGCCGATTATGTCACGGTCAATATCAGCTCCCCCAACACGCCGGGCCTGCGCGATCTCCAGCATGGCTCCGAACTGACCGAGTTGCTCGCGGCGGCGGACGAAGCGCGGCGCGCGCCGATCGCGCGGCCGCGCCTGTTCCTGAAGGTAGCCCCCGATCTCGACGCGGCCGCGATCGATGCGATCGCGCGTGCCGCCGCTGCGCATCATGTCGATGCGCTGATCGTCAGCAACACCACCATTTCGCGCCCGCCGCTGCTCTCCACGCACGCGGGCGAGACTGGCGGGCTGTCGGGTGCACCGCTTGCGGCACTTGCACGCCAGCGGCTGGCCGATTTCCGGGCGGCGACAGGCGGTGCGATTCCCTTGATTTCCGCAGGCGGCATCGACAGCGCCGACGAAGCCTATGCCCGCATCCGCGCTGGGGCGAGCCTGGTCCAGCTCTATACCGCCTTGGTCTATCAGGGCCCCGGCCTCGCCCGCCGCATCGTCCGCGGCCTCGCCAACACCCTGAAGCGCGACGGGTTCGCGACCGTCGCCGAGGCGGTTGGCACCAGCGAACGACACCGCGCAGCGTAAATCCTTGCCGACGTCTTTGAGAGGACGGCGAGGCTGCCGCTGCGCAGGCGGCGGCTTGCCTGTGCGGTGAAGCGCGTTAGGGTCGCCCCATGAACAGATCGCTCGCCGCCCTCGCCCTGCTGTTGCTCGCACCCGCCACCGCAGAAGCGCGCCGCCCCGCCCCCAAGCCCCCCACCAGTCTCGGCATGGTCAGCGCTGCCGATCCCCGCGCGGCAGCGGCCGGCGCGGAGATCCTGCGCAAGGGCGGCAGCGCAACCGATGCCGCCATCGCGACGATGCTGGCGCTGAACGTGGTCGAGCCGCAAAATAGCGGCATCGGCGGCGGCAGCTTCATGGTGCATCACGATGCCGCGACCGACCGCACCACCGGGCTCGACGGGCGCGAGGCCGCACCTGCTGCCGCCGACCCAAAGTGGTTTTACGGGGCCGATGGGAAGCCGCTGCCCATCTTTACCGCCATCCCCGGCGGCCGCAGCGTGGGCGTGCCCGGCAATTTGCGGATGATGGCGCTGGCGCATCAGCGGTATGGCAAACTGCCCTGGGCGACCTTGTTCGGCCCCGCTATCCGCTTGGCGCGCGATGGCTTTGCGATCACCCCGCGCCTCCACAACGGGCTCAACAATTTCGGCCGTCACCTCGATCCGTGGGCGCGCGCGCATTTCCTGGGCGATGACGGCAAGGCGCTCCCCGTCGGCACCATTCTGAAAAACCCGGAACAGGCCGCGCTGTTCAGCGCCATTGCCGCAAAAGGCCCAGACGCCTTTTATACCGGAGCGGTGGCGCAGAAGATCGTCGCGGCGGTCAACGGTGCCGCGCAGAATCCGTCCAAGATGACGCTGGCCGATCTTGCCAGCTACCGCGCCAAGGAGCGCGCGCCGATTTGCGGCACATACCGTGTCTACAAAGTCTGCGGCATGGGACCGCCCTCGGCTGGCGGGATCGCGGTGCTGATGATCCTCAAGCAGCTCGAGCGCTTCGACATGGCGGCGCTGGGCAAGGACAGCCCGGTCGCGTGGCACCTCTTCGCCGAATCCGAACGGCTCGCTTATGCCGATCGCGATCTGTATCTCGGCGATCCCGATTATGTGCGCGTGCCGGTCAAAGGCTTGCTCGATCCCGGCTATATCGCCGCACGTTCGGCGTTGATCTCGCCCGAGCGCAGCATGGCGAGCGTCGCCCCCGGCACGCCGCCGGGCGCACCGCCGCGCACGCCCGCCCCCAATGCCGATATCCCCGGCACCAGCGATCTGGTCGCGGTCGATCGGCGCGGCAATGTCGCGGAGGTGACCACCACGATCGAGAGCTATTTTGGCTCTGGCCTGTCGGTCGGGGGCGTGATGCTCAACAATGAGCTGACCGACTTCGATTTCGTCCCCGCCAAGGACGGCTATCTCGTCGCCAACCGCGTCGAAGGCGGCAAGCGCCCGCGCAGCTCGATGTCGCCGACCATCGTCTATGGCCCCGATGGCAAGGTACGGATCGCGATCGGCGCGGCGGGCGGCTCCACCATCATCGCCCAAGTCGCCAAGGCGCTGGTCGCGGTGCTCGACTGGAAGATGCCGGCGCAGGATGCGATCGGCCTTGGCTTGCTCTATGCCCCCAAACTTGACGCGGTGGCCGAGAAGGGCACGCAACTCGATGCGATGGTGCCCGCGCTTCAGGCGCTGGGCGAGCATGTCCAGATCGCCCCGCTCGGCCTCAAGGCCAATGCGATCGAGCGCGTGAACGGTCAGTGGGTCGGTGCCGCCGATCCGCGCAGCGAAGGTGTGGCCGTGCGCGAAGACGGCCAGACCACCCAGATCGTCCGCGCCGGTGCCGCGCCGCGACCGCCCGAATAACCCCCCTACGCGCAGCCGAATGCGGCGCGCTTACTCCCCGGGAGAGAACAATGCGTACCCTCGAACACTTCCCCAATCTCGTCGCGATGTTCCTCGCGCGCGCTGCCGAAAAGGGGGATGCCCCCTTTCTGTGGCATAAAACCGGCGGACAATGGGTCTCGCGGAGTTGGGCTGAGACTGCGCGTCAGGTGGCGAGCCTTGCGGCCGGCTTGAAAGCAATCGGGCTGGCACCCGGCGACCGGGTGATGCTGGTGTCGGAAAACCGCCCGGAATGGTGCATCGCCGATCTCGCGATCATGGCGGCGGGGTGCATCACCGTGCCGACCTACACGACCAATACCGAGCGCGACCACGCCCACATCATCGAGAATTCGGGTGCGAAAGCGGTCATCGTCTCGACCGCGAAACTGGCCAGGACGCTGCTCCCCGCCGCGATCCGCGCGAGCGCCGCGAAGATCGTGATCTGCATCGAGGATCTGCGGGCGAGCCAGGCCGGAGCACTCGAATTCCATCCGTGGAACCGCTTGCTCGCCGATCACGACACCGACCCGGCCAGCATCGCCGCGACCGCGACGCGCGACGACACCGCCTGCATCATCTACACCAGCGGCACCGGCGGCTCGCCACGCGGGGTGATGCAGCATCACGGCGCGATCCTGCACAATGTCCACGGCTGCTGCACGATCATCGAGGAGGATTTCGGCTGGGAGGACGAGGTATTTCTGTCGTTCCTGCCGCTATCCCACGCCTATGAGCATACCGGCGGGCAATATTTCCCGATCGGGCTCGGCGCGCAAATCTACTATAGCGAGGGCCTCGACAAGCTCGCCGCCAATATCGAGGAAGTCCGCCCGACCTTGATGGTGGTGGTGCCGCGCCTGTTCGAGGTGTTGCGCACGCGCATTTCCAAGGCGGTAGAAAAGCAGGGCAAGCTCTCCAGTTTCCTGCTCGGCCGCGCGCAAGCGCTCGGCACGAAGAAGGCGGCGGGCAAAGCGGGCTTGCTCGACAAACCGATGGACCTGTTCCTGGGCGCAACGCTCCGTCCCAAGATCCAGCAACGCTTCGGCGGGCGGATCAAGGCTTTGGTGTCGGGCGGGGCACCGCTCACGCCCGAGGTCGGCACCTTCTTCGAGGCGATCGGTATCACCATGCTGCAAGGCTATGGCCAGACCGAATCCGCCCCGGTCATCTCGTGCAACCGCCCCAAGGTCGGGCTCAAGATGGATACGGTCGGCCCGCCCTTGGTCGAGACCGAAGTGCGCATCGCCGAGGATGGCGAGATCCTGGTGCGCGGCGAACTGGTCATGAAGGGCTATTGGCGCAACGAGGCCGAAACCGCGCGAGTCCTCAAGGACGGCTGGCTGCACACCGGCGATATCGGGCTGATCGACACCAAGGGCCGCATCCAGATCACCGATCGCAAGAAGGACATTATCGTCAACGACAAAGGCGAGAATGTCGCGCCGCAAAAGGTTGAAGGAATGCTGACGCTGCAACCCGAAATCGCGCAAGCGATGATCTTCGGTGACCGGCGGCCCTATATGGTCGCAGTGATCGTGCCCGATGCCGAATGGACGCAGGAATGGTGCGCGCGCGAGGGCGATGTCTGTGACTTCAAGCGCCTCGCCGAGAACAGCCAATATCGCACCGCGCTCGGCCTCGCTGTGGAACGCGTGAATGCCGATCTTTCGGTGACCGAACGCATCCGCCGCTTCGTCCTCGCCGACGAGCCCTTCGCGATCGAGAACGAACAGCTCACGCCCTCGCTCAAGATCCGACGGCACGTGCTGAAGGCGGTGTACGGTGCCCGACTGGAGGCACTGTACAAGGCGTAGGTCACTTCGCCTTCGGCACCACCTGCATCGTCCAGTCGCGATCCGGGCGAAGGTACTTGGCCGCCGTCGCCTGCAGGTCCGCCGCCGTCATCGTGGAAATGTCCGAATAGAGGTGCGTCAGCGCCGCGATGCGCGCGGGCTCATAGGTCGCGCCGTCGAGCTGGTTCATCCAGAACTGGTTGCCGGTCGATTGCCGCATGATCGATTGCTGCATCGGCCCGATCGTGCGCTTCAGCTCGTCCTCATCGACAGGCTTGGCCACCAGTTCGGCGGCAATCTCGCGCGAGAGCTTGAAAAACAGCGGGATGTTGTCGGGCGCGACCTGGCCGATCGCCATGATGCGCCCCCCGCTCGGCGTGCCTGTCGGCCACGAACTGGAGACGTTCGGGCTGTAGCTTGCGCCGGCTTGCGAGCGCAGGCGATCGAACAGGCGATCGCTGAAAATCGCCGCCAGCACGTCGAGACGGCGCGATTCGGTCGCGCCCGCGACGCCGCCACCGGTCGGCCAGGCGATCACCGCCGCTGCCTGATTGTCCGGTCCGTCATGCGTGCGCACCACGGGCGACAGATTGTGCGCGGGGAAACGCACCGGCGGCACCACCAGCCCTGCAGGCACGGCGCGCGGCGGCAAGGCTCCCAGCGTCTTTTGCACCGCCGCGATCGCGGCATCGGCCTTGATGTCGCCGAACACCATCACCTCGATTGGCCCGGTCTTGAGCAGTGGCTCCCACAGCGCGCGGAACGATTGCGGCGTGGTGGCGGTGATCGCCCCCAGGCTGGGGTTGCCCCAGCGCGGATCGCCATCGTGCAGCAAGCGTTCGAGATCGCGCGACAACACCCCTTCGGGCGACGCGTTTGAGCTCGGATATCCCGAAATCGCCACCGCCCGCGCGCGCAGCACCGGTGCCGGATCCCAGGCTGGGGCGGACAGCGCCGCTGCCATCAAGCGTAATTGATCGCCCAGATCGGTCGGCGAGGTCATCGCGTTATAGGTGAAGGCGTCCTCATCGATGCCGAAGTCGAGCCCGATCCGCCGACCCGAGGTCAGTTCGTCGAGATCGCCCTGGTTCAACTTGCCGATACCGCCTGCGGTCAGCGCAAGGCCGGCCGCCCATGCCGCCGTCTCGCGGTCGGTCGGCAAGGCATTGTACCCGCCACCGAAGCGCACGCGAACATAGACGCGGCTGTCCTCCGACGTTGTCGGATAGATCAGCACGCGCACGCCGTTCGACAGCGTATATTCCTGCATGTCGAATTCTTTGATCGGCGTGTGCGAGACGATCGTCGCGGGGGCACCGAGTTTGGGCAAGGCATCGAACGTCACTTTGCCCTGCTTGACGCGCTTGCCCGCAAGGCCTTTGACATCGACCTTGAGCGCGCCAGCGAGTTTCGTCTCGACGCCAGGTTCGGCGACCGGAGTCGAGATCAAGGCGCGGGTCGCGCTGCCCTGAAACAGCCGCCGGGTCGAGGCGAGGATTTTGTCCGGCGCGAAGAAGCCCTTTTTCTCGGCGTCTTCGAAAACCTTCTGGATCGTCGATGGCGCGGTCGTGGTCTCGCGAATGTCGAGTGCCTGCACCATGTCGTCGGCTTCCTTGCTGCCCGCCTCCGCGCGATAGGTGTCGACCAGCGTCTTGAAGGCGATGCGCTCCTCGGCGAGTTCGCGTTCGATCTCGGCCCTGGTCGGCGGCGAAGCCTGTGCGTCGGCGATGACCGCGCGCACGTCCTTCAAGGCCGGCTCCCACGCCGAGCCAACCGGCAGGATCGTGACAAAGGTGCCGTTGGCCGAACGCGACGGATCATCGAGCCGGACGGCGGCCGCGATAAAGCTGCCGCCCGAGCGCGCCCGCGTTTCCAGCCGACGGTTGATCACGGCGAGCGCGGTCGAGTCGGCCAGGCGCTTCTGGTTGAACAGGACAGTATCGTCGTTGTAGCGCCAGGGCCGGAGGATCGCCATTTCGATCCGCGTCGGGATACCGGGCTCGACCACCGCCTTGGTGGTGATCTGCTTGGGATCGGGCACGCCGAAATCGGGGTCGGCGGGATTTGGGCCGGAGCCCTTCCAATCGGCGAAATTCTTGGCGACCATCAGTTCGAGCTTGGCCGGGTCGAAATCCCCCGCAATCACCACAAGGGCACGCTCGGGGCGATACCAGCGATCGTGGAACGCTTTCACGGTCTCTGCGGTCGCCGCTTCGAGTTCGGCGACATGCCCGATCGGCGAACGATCGGCGAGCGGCTGCCCGGCGAAGAAGGTCGCGTTCAGCGCATCGATCACGCGCACCTGCGGCCCGGGTGCCTCGCGCTGCTCGGCGAGCACGGCCGGGCGCTCGGCATTGAGCGCTTGCGGCGTAATGTTGGGTTTGGACACCATGCCCGCCAGAATGTGCAGGCTCTCGTCGATCCCGGCATCGGTCGCGCTCGGCAGATCGAGCTTGTAGACGGTCTGGGTCGGGGTCGTCTGAGCATTGGTGTCCGAACCGAAGGTCGTCCCCATCCGCTGCCAGATCCGCTTGGCCTCGCCATCGGGCACATATTCCGAACCGCGGAACGAAAGATGCTCGATCAGATGGGCAAAGCCGCGTTCGCCCTCATTTTCATACAGCGACCCTGCATCGATCCGCACCCGCACCGAAATCTGGCCGGGCGGCACGCCATTCTTGCGCACCGCATAGCGCAGGCCGTTCTTCAGCACGCCGAAATGCCATGCCGGATCGGGCGTGATGTCGCTGCCTTTGTAAAGCCATGCCGCCCGGCTGGCGATGGCCGCGCCGGGGCGTCCATCGGTGGCGTCGGCGCTCGACGACGGCGTGGCCTGCTGCGCCTCGGCGCGACTTTCGGGGGCACGTACCGAATGCTGGGGGGCGGCGCCAATGGTCAGAAAGGCGAGAAGGGCGAGGCGCGAGGCGCGCGAATACACGATCATGCCGGGCACGATAGCGCGGTGAACCCACCTCCGCCAGCGACACCCGTTCGACACCTGGCCGAGGATTGCTTTTCGGCGACGATGCGTTTCCTATTCGAGTCCTATTCGCAACACATCCGCTCTTGCGCGCACGCCCCCCGCGCGCCACATGCCAGCCATGCTGATCGAGACCGAAACAACGCCCAACCCGGCGACGCTCAAATTCCTTCCCAACCGGACGGTAATGGAAGCGGGCACGCGCGATTTCGTCACGCCCGAGGAAGCCGAAGCTTCGCCGCTGGCAGAAGCCCTGTTTGGCTTGGGCGATGTGACGGGCGTGTTCTTCGGGCGCGACTTCGTTTCCGTCACCGCCGCCCCCGGCACCGACTGGAGCAACCTAAAGCCCGACGTGCTCGGTCTGTTGCTCGACCATTTCAGCGCCGACATGCCACTGTTCCGCCCCGGCACTGCGGGCGCGATCAGCGTCCCGGCTGAAGACTCCTTCACCGACGACCCCGAAGATGCCGACATCGTCGCGCAGATCAAGGACCTGATCGAAACGCGGATCCGCCCTGCGGTCGCCAACGATGGCGGCGACATCGTCTATCGTGGCTTCGACAAGGGCAAAGTCTATCTGGCGATGCAGGGCGCATGCGCCGGATGCCCATCCTCGAGTGCGACGCTGAAGAATGGCATCGAGCAACTGTTGCGATATTACGTCCCCGAAGTCACCGAAGTGCGAGCTGTATGATGACCGTTTTGAACGACGCGACCCTGGACCAGATCTTCCGCACCGCGCGGACCTATAACGGCTATACCGATGCGCCGGTCAGCGAGAGCGACCTGCACGCCATCTGGGAGCTGATGAAATGGGGCCCGACGTCGGCGAACCAGCTTCCCGGTCGCTTTATCTGGTGCACCAGCGATGCCGCCAAGGCCAAGCTGGCGGAATGCTGCTCGGCGCAGAACGCGCCAAAGGTGCTCAAGGCCCCGGTGACGGTGATCATCGGCATGGATCGCGATTTCCACAATTATCTGCCCGAGCTGTTCCCGCACGTCGACGCCAAAGCGTGGTTCGAGGGCAATGCCGAGCTCCGCGCCGCCTCTGCCTTCCGCAATTCGACGCTGCAGGGCGCGTACTTCATTATCGCGGCGCGTGCGCTGGGGTTCGATACCGGGCCGATGTCGGGCTTCGATGCGGGCAAGGTCGATGCCGCCTTCTTCGCCGATACGCCCTCGGTCACCACCAACTTCATCTCGACGCTTGGCCATGGTGACCCCGCGACGATCTTCGATCGCCTGCCGCGCCCGGCGTTCGAGAAGTTCAACAGCATCGCCTGATCGCGGTTTGCGCACCCTCGTCATCGAAACCGCGACGGCGGCTTGCTCGGTCGCGTTGATCGAAGGCACCCGAATCGTCGCCCACGCCCATGAAATCGTAGGGCGCGGTCATGCCGAGCGGCTGGTGCCGATGATCGCGGCGTTGCCCGAGGGCGGCCGCGCAGCCCACATTCTGGTCGATTGCGGTCCCGGCAGCTTTACCGGCATCCGCGTCGGCATCGCCGCTGCACGCGGCCTCGCGCTCGGCTGGGGAGCCAGTCTCAGCGGCTATTCTTCGCTGCCGCTACTGGCGGCCGCCTCCTTTTCGCGCGGCATGACGGGCGAAATTGCCGTCGTGCTGGAAGGCGGCCACGGCGAAGTGTTCATGCAGGGGTTCAGCGCCCCACTTGCCGAGACCGGTCCGTTCGCCTCGCTGCGTCCCGAAGTGGCACTGGCCACTTTGAACGGTCGACCGGCCGTCGGTAACGGCGTGCGCTTCCTCACCGCGTTGGACCCGACAGTGGCAGCCGAAGCCTGGCTGCCCGACGCCATGGATGCAGTGCTGCTGACGCCTGGCCTGGCCGGGTTGGAGCCGAAACCCATTTATGGGCGCGCGCCAGACGCAAAACCGCAGGCCACTGCGGAAGCTGCCGCATGAGCACGATGCTCGGGATCGATTTGCGCAGCGGTGCCGTTGCCGATCTCGCGATCGTCGATCGAATCATGCAGGCAGCGTTTGATGCCCGTTTCGGAGAAGCGTGGACTCACAATCAAGTCCTGGGTCTGCTGGCCATGCCCGGTGTGTGGCTGACGATTGCCGAAGTCGGCGGAGAGCCGGCCGGTTTTGCGCTCTGCCGCCGAGTCCTGGAAGAAGCGGAGTTGCTGCTGCTTGCGACCGCGCCGCATTTGCGGCGGCGCGGCGTTGCCGCTGCTTTGCTCCGCGCGGTCGCGTCGGACGCGTCGGCGCAAGGTGCGCGGACGCTCCACCTGGAAGTGCGCGACGGCAACGAAGCGATCAAGCTCTATAGCAACGAAGGCTTTGCAAAAGTCGGCGAACGTCGAGATTACTATCGGGGACCTAACGGTCGCCTGTTCGATGCTCTGACATTTCAGCGGGACCTAGCCTAACAATTTTACCTAACAATACTGTCATGCGGCACAATACCTACTTGCGCGAACCGTTCTCAAGCGCGATAGGCGTGTCCCTGACGATGCGTAACAATCGTCCAGTTCGGTTGAAAGGATTATTAATGGACACCATGAACGAGCTTCAGGAGACTTTGATCACGCTGACCGCAGATATTGTTGCGGCCCATGTCAGCAACAATAGCGTCGCGGTTTCGGATCTTCCGGTGCTGATCGCTCACGTTCACGGTGCATTAAGCAACCTCGGCGGCCCCGCACCCATCGAAGTCGTGAAGCAGGAACCCGCCGTGTCGGTCCGCTCCTCGATCAAGCCCGACTTCATCGTGTGCCTGGAAGACGGCAAGAAGTTGAAGATGCTGAAGCGTCACCTGATGACACACTATCAGATGACCCCGGAGCAATACCGCGCGAAGTGGAATCTTCCTGCGGATTATCCGATGGTTGCACCGAATTACGCGGAACAGCGCCGCACGCTGGCCAAGAAGATTGGCCTCGGCACCAAGCGCCGCAAGGTCGTTCGCTGACCCCTTGGCCCCTCCCCGGCGTGGGAGGGGCTGACCCCTGTCCTATTGCGAATCACTATCCCCTTTCGCAACAATCGCGAAGCGCCTAAACGCGTCTCATGGCGCGTCACATCGATCTCGAAGCTCTCTGTGCAGAAAAAGGCCTGCGCATCACCGATCAGCGGCGCGTAATCGCGCGCGTGCTGTCCGACGCCGATGACCATCCCGACGTCGAGAAGGTGTATGAACGCGCGTCCGCCATCGATCCCGGCATTTCGATTGCGACGGTGTACCGCACCGTCCGCCTGTTCGAAGAAGCGGGTATTCTCGACCGCCATGATTTCGGCGATGGCCGCTCGCGTTACGAGCCCGCCCCCGAGGCGCATCACGATCATTTGATCGACGTCGAAACCGGCAAGGTCATCGAATTCGTCGATCCCGAACTCGAACAGCTGCAAAAGGCGATTGCGGAACGATTGGGCTTCCGCCTGGTCGATCACCGCATGGAACTCTACGGCGTAGCGCTCGACCGCAAGGCCTGAGGCGATGCCGATTCGCCCGGAAGCCCGCGCGGCGGCGGCGGCGGGCAACCCGCCCCCGCTTGGCTGGCTCGGCTGGTGGCGGCTGTGCATCCGCTCCGTTCTGTTGGCGCTTGCCCTGCTGATCGCGATTCCGCCGCATTATCTGTGGCGAATCCTGCATATTTCCTCGCCGTGGCCGCGCTTCTTTCTGGCCGCCGCCGCCCGGATTTGCGGTGCGCGGGTGAAGGTGAAGGGCGCGGCGCTGAAGCGCGACGTCTTTTACATCTCCAACCATGTCAGCTGGATCGACATCCTCGCGATCGCCGGGGCGAGCGGCACTGCCTTCGTCGCCAAGGCCGAGATTCGCGATGCCCCGATCGTCGGCTGGCTCGCCACGCTGAACCGCACCGTGTTCGTCGAGCGCGAGGATCGCCTGGGCGTTGCCGAACAGATCAACCGCCTGCGCGATGCGCTGGCTGAAACCTGGTCGGTCACCGTGTTCCCCGAAGGCACCACCACCGACGGACGCTCCCTCTTCCCGTTCAAGACACCGATGCTGAAGGTGCTGGAGCCGCCCCCGCCCGGCATTCTCGTGCAGCCGGTGTTGCTCGATTATGGCGCGGCGAGCGAGGAAATCTCCTGGATCGGCGTTGAAACGGGTAAGGACAATGCGGTTCGGCTGCTCGCCCGGCGCGGCACGTTTCGCATGACCGTCACGTTTCTGGAACCCTTCCATCCGCGCGACTTTCCGGGGCGCAAGGCGATTGCCGCCGAAAGCCGCCGTCGCATCGAAGAGGCGCTGGTCCGCACGATCGGCCACCCGCTGCGGCCGTTTACCGGACACGCGCAACCGTAATTTGTCACGCTCGCGCGGCGCGCCTATAGCCCGCGCATCATGAAACCCGCCCCCAAAACCTATGCCGTAAAGTCGTTCGGCTGCCAGATGAACGTCTATGACGGCGATCGCATGGCCGAATTGATGGCCGCGCAGGGCCTGACCCAGGCCGATCCGACCGAGGCCGATCTGGTCGTGCTCAACACCTGCCACATTCGCGAACGCGCGACCGAGAAAGTCTATTCGGACATCGGACGGCTGCGCAAGGAAGCGCTCCGGGACATCGGCCGCGCGCCAATGATCGCCGTCGCTGGTTGCGTGGCCCAGGCCGAAGGTGCCGAGATCGTGCGCCGCGCCAAGGTCGATGTGGTGGTGGGGCCGCAAGCCTATCACAATCTGCCCGAGCTGGTGGCGCGGGCGGCGCGCGGCGAATCCGCGCTCGATACCGATATGCCGGTCGACATGAAGTTCGGCCATTTGCCCGCGCGCCGCCGCGTGCCGCCGAGCGCGTTCCTGACGGTGCAGGAAGGCTGCGACAAATTCTGCACCTATTGCGTGGTGCCCTATACGCGCGGCGCGGAGGTTTCACGCGGCTGGGACCAGATCGTCGACGAAGCCAAAGCCCTGGTCGATGCGGGCGCGCGCGAGATCACGCTGCTCGGGCAGAACGTTAACGCCTGGAGCGACGATACGCGCGGCCTGCACGACTTGATCGCGGCGCTGGCCGAAATTCCGGCGCTGGCGCGGATCCGCTATACCACGAGCCACCCCAATGACATGACGCAGGGGCTGATCGACGCGCATCGCACCGTCGAAAAGCTGATGCCGTTCCTGCACTTGCCGGTGCAATCGGGCAGCGACCGCGTGCTGCAGGCGATGAACCGCAGCCACAGCCGCGATTCCTATCTGCGCATCCTTGAGCGCGTCCGCGCGCGCCGCGCCGACATTGCGCTGTCGGGCGATTTCATCGTCGGCTTTCCCGGCGAGACCGATGCCGATTTCGAGGATACGCTGAGCTTGGTCGACGCGGTCGGCTATGCCCAGGCGTACAGCTTCAAATACAGCCCGCGCCCCGGCACCCCGGCGGCAACGATGGCCGAACAGATCCCTGAAACGGTGATGGACGAACGGCTCCAGCGGCTACAGGCCGCGCTCAACCGCGATCAGGCGTCGTTCAATGCCGCCACCGTCGGCCGCACGTGCCAGCTGTTGCTCGAGCGGCCCGGCAAGTTGCCGGGCCAGTTGATCGGCAAGAGCCCGTGGCTGCAATCGGTCCATTTGGTCAGCGATGCCGCGATCGGCGATCTGGTCGAGGTCACGCTGGCAGAAGCTGGGGCCAATTCCATGCTGGGGACGCGCACCGCCTAAATTCTCCCCTCCCTGAAAGGGAGGGGTCGGGGGTGGGTCGGCGCGTTGTCGCACCCGGACGCCCGCCTCAAACCAACCCACCCCCAGCCCCTCCCTTTCAGGGAGGGGAGCCGCACACACCCCTCGACACCGCCTAACAAAAAGCCCAAATAGGGGCCATGTCGAAGCCCGCGCCAACCGATCTCGTTCCGCCGCAATGGAAGCGCAATCCGGTGGCGCTGTGGGTCTATATCGCGGCGGGCGTCGGCATGATCCTGCTGTCGGGCGGGCGCATCGTGCTCGAGCGTATCGGGCTGCGACGCTGATATCTGGCCGCCCCCGATCAAGCACGCGATCCGCGGCCGCGCATTGTCTTCCTAAAGTGTTGCCCACCCAACCGAGCAAAGGAACCGCATGAGCCGCAAGCCTGTACCCGCGCAATCCGGTGATCGTAGTCGCGCTGAACTGGTGTTCGACCGACCGCAATTGATGGCCCAATTGTTTGGCGAGTTTGACCAGAATCTGCTCGCGCTGGAGAACAAGCTCGGCGTCTATATCACCGCGCGGGGCAACAAGGTGGGGCTGGAGGGCAGCGCCGAAGCGGTGGCGCAGGCGCGTGATGTGCTGCACGGGCTCTATAACCGCATCGTGCGTGGCGAAGTGGTCGATCCCGGCCTGATCGACGCGGTCATCGCCATGTCGAGCGAGCCGACGCTCGCCGGGATCATCCAGGCCGATGCCGGTGGCGGCGCGGTGCCGCAGATCATGATCCGCACGCGCAAGAAGACGATCGTGCCGCGCACCATCGCGCAGGCGCATTACATGCGGCAATTGCTGGGCAACGACATCATCTTCGCGCTTGGGCCAGCCGGCACCGGCAAGACCTATATCGCGGTCGCGCAAGCCGTCGCGCAGCTCATCACCGGCAGCGTGCAGCGGCTGATCCTGTCGCGTCCGGCGGTGGAGGCGGGCGAAAAGCTCGGCTTCCTGCCTGGCGACATGAAGGAGAAGGTCGATCCCTATCTGCGCCCGCTTTACGACGCGCTCAACGACTGCCTCCCTGCCGAGCAAGTCGAACGGCGCATCGCCAGCGGCGAAATCGAGATCGCGCCGATTGCCTTCATGCGCGGGCGCACGCTGGCCGACGCCTTCATCATCCTCGACGAAGCGCAGAACACCACGCCTGCGCAGATGAAGATGTTCCTCACCCGCTTCGGCGAGAACAGCCGCATGGTGATCTGCGGCGACCCCAAGCAGACCGATCTTCCCGGCGGCATGAACGCGTCGGGGCTGAACGACGCGGTCGGGCGGCTGGAGGGCGTCGAAGGCCTGTCGATCTGCCGCTTCGGCAGCGGCGACGTGGTGCGCCACCCGATCGTGGGGCGCATCGTCGAGGCGTATGAGGGCGTCGATGCTTGAGGTTGCCCTGTCGCGCGAAGACGTCTGGCCGGAACAGGACTGGGAGGCGCTGGCCGCCCGTGCCGCGACGGCGGCGATCGAGCGCACACCGCATGGGCCGTTGCTCTCCGTCACCGCCACGGTCGAAATCTCGATCCGGCTGACCGACGACGCCGAGGTGCAGACGCTCAACGCCCAATATCGCCAGAAGGACAAGCCGACCAACGTGCTGTCCTTCCCGATGGTGCAGGCCGATCTGCTCGACACGATCGACCAGAATAGCGACGCCCATGATATTTGGGGGGGCGAGGTGCTGCTCGGCGACATCGTGCTCGCTTATGAGACGTGCGTGCGCGAGGCCGCCGAAAAAGGCGTGAGCGTCGATGATCATGCGTCGCATTTGATCGTGCATGGCACGCTGCATTTGCTAGGGTACGATCATCTCGACGATCGGGAGGGCGATGCGATGGAGGCGATCGAAATCGACGCGCTCACCGCCCTTGGGATCGCCAACCCTTATTGTCTCGAAGAGGACTAAACGACCGCCATGCCCGACGGCCAAAGTACGACCGGCACCGCCAGCCATCTCGGCGGTGCCCCGCATAACGAAACCAGCATCTGGCGGAGTTTCCGCAGCTGGATTTCGGGTCATTCGGGCGACGAGTCGCTCCGCGCCACGCTCGAAGAAGCGATCGACGCGCATGAGGACGACCCGGCACCCGACGCCAAGGGCGACCTCTCCCCGCTCGAACGCACGATGGTGCGCAACCTGCTCCATTTCGGCGAGCGCGATGCGGGCGATGTCGGCGTGCCGCGCGCCGACATCGTCGCGGTCGAGGAGCAGACCAGCTTCGCCGATCTTGTGCGGCTGTTCGCCGAGGCCGGGCATAGCCGCCTGCCGGTCTATCGCGAAAAGCTCGATACGATCATCGGCATGGTGCATATCAAGGACGTGTTCGCGATCCTCGCCACCGGGGCCGAGCATCCGGCGAGCATCGCCGCGCTGATCCGCGAGCCGCTCTATGTGCCGATGTCGCGTGGTGCGCTCGATCTGCTGGCCGATATGCGCCAGAAGCGCGTGCATCTTGCGATCGTGCTCGACGAGTATTTCGGGACCGAGGGGCTGGTTACGATCGAGGATCTGATCGAGGAGATCGTCGGCGACATTGAGGACGAGCATGACGATGCGCCGCATTCGCTGCTCGTGCCGCTGGATGGGGGCGCATGGGAGGCCGATGCCCGCGCCGAGTTGGAGGATGTCGGCGAGACGATCGACCCGCGCCTGGCCGAGGTGGATGGCGACATCGACACGATCGGCGGTCTCGCCGCGGTGCTCGCCGGGCACATGCCGCATGTCGGCGAATGCCTGGTGCATGACAGCGGCTGGACGCTGGAAATCACCGCCGCCGACACGCGCCGCGTGCTGGGCGTACGGCTGCACCCGCCCAAGGCCGAGCCTGAGCACGCGTAGCCAAGCCCCCCTGCCCCGCCCCGGGCCCCAAGCCGGAAAGTTAGGGGAAAGTTAGGCGAACGCACGCGCGTTTCCACTTCGGGCGACGACCGGGTGGCCAACCGCTTGTTGCAGCGACGCGCCGCACATCCGGCGAAAGGAGCGGGTATTTGCCATCCCGGCGAAGATACCATGGCGGGCGCGATGTAGGACAGCCGCGCTTCCCGGCAGACAGCCGTGATGCGCTATGCGCTGCCTGCCCAGGACAGGATCGATTTGGTCAGTGCCTCCGCCACGGGCTCGCCACGCCCCGGACCGACGATCACGAATTCCATCTCGGGCAAGATGGGCAGCGCGGCATCGGCGGTAATCCTGGCCAAGCCCGCTGGCAGCAAGCGCAGCGAATGCGGCATCATGCCGAGGCCGGCGCGCGCGGCGGCGGTCAAGCCGCTGAGGCTGGCGCTGGTGAAGGCGACGCGCCACGGTCGCCGCGCCTGATCGAGCGTCGCGATCGCCATGGCGCGGGTGACGCTGGGGGGCGGATAGAGCAAGAGTGCTAGCGCACCCTCCGCATCCGGCTGATAGCCGGGGCGCGATACCCATTCCACCGCTTCGCGCCACGCCGTCACGCCGCGCGGATCGCCCGAGCGACGTTTGACGAAGATGATATCGAGCGTGCCGGCGTCGAACGCATCGTAGAGATTCTGGCTGAGCCCTGCGGTCACCACCAAATCCACCTCCGGGTGGCGCCGCGCGAAACTGGCCAGCACATCAGGCAGCGCCGACAGCACGAAATCCTCGGACGCGCCAAAGCGCAGGCGCCCGCGCAACGGGGTGCCGGATACCTGCCGCTCCAGCGCGCCATAGGCATCGAGAATGCGTCGGGCAGGATCGATCAAGGTCTCGCCATCGACCGTCAGCGCCACCCTGTGGGTATCCCGCGCGAACAGGCTGCGCCCCAGGGTCGCCTCCAACCGTTTGATTTGCTGGCTGACGGTCGACTGTCGCGTGCCGAGCACGCGCGCCGCCGCAGTGAAGCTGCCCGTCTCGGTGACGGTCACGAAGGCGACCAGCAAATCGGGATGCACCGGCTCCATGGTCATCATGATAGATGATAACTGTTATTGCTGCCATCACAATTGTGCGTAAGCAGTTAGCCGCCTAAGTCGGCGGGGCCTCCTTCAGGATGTTTCTGCCATGCCGACTGTCCGCTCGCTGATCGCGCGTTCCCCGATCGACCCGTATTTGCTGCTGTTGATCGGCACGGTCGGGCTCGCCATCCTTCTGCCCGCGCGCGGCTCCGCCCAGCCGCTGGCCGAAAGCGCGGTGACGATCGCGGTCGGACTGCTGTTCTTCCTCTATGGCGCGCGCCTGTCGCCCGCAGCGGTCTGGGCGGGGATTTCGCATTGGCGACTGCAATCGCTGGTGTTCGCCAGCACCTTCGTGATCTTTCCGATCATCGGGCTGGGGGCCTCCTGGGCGGTGCGGGGCTTGCTGCCGCCCGACATTGGCGTGGGCCTGCTCTATCTGTGCCTGTTGCCCTCGACCGTGCAATCCTCGATCGCCTTTACCGCGATCGCGCGCGGCAATGTGCCCGCCGCATTGTGCAGTGCCTCGCTCTCCAATCTGCTTGGCGTGGTGCTGACCCCAGTGCTGGTGGCGGTGCTGCTGTCCACGGCCGGGGGCGGCTTTTCGATCACGGCGATCGAGGGCATCGCCTTGCAGATCCTGCTGCCGTTCGTCGCCGGGCAAGCGGTGCGGCCGTGGATCGGGGCGTGGCTGTTGCGCCACCGCACACTGACCGCAGTGGTCGATCGCGGATCTATCCTGCTGGTGGTCTATGCCGCGTTCAGCGCCGGCGTCGTCGCGGGCGTGTGGACCAGCCTGTCGGTGTCCGACCTGGTGATCGTGCTGGCGGTCGACCTGATAATCCTGGCGATCATCATCGCCGTGACCACCCTGCTCAGCCGCCGTCTGGGATTTTCAACCGAGGACGAGATCGCAATCGTATTTTGCGGATCGAAGAAGAGCATGGCGGGCGGCATTCCGATGGCGACGATCCTGTTCGCCGGGCATGCGGTCAGCTTGATCGTGTTGCCGCTGATGCTGTTCCACCAGGCGCAATTGTTCGTCTGCGCGACGCTGGCGCGTCGTTATGCCAAGCGGCCGATCGAAGACGCGCCGCCGGCCGCCGCGCAGCCGAGCCCGGTTCGCATCTTGACCAGTGCATGATGCCACCGCGCCCGCGTTTATATTAGCCGCCCGATCACTCTACGCGGATTAATCCATTTCTCCGATCAAGCGCGCCATGCCATCCTCTGCGAAAGCCAACCAGAAGCCGCATTGGAGACTGCCATGAATGCCGAAACGAAATGCCCGATGGGTGGGGGCAAGGTGGATGGCAATGCCGTCCTGTTCGAAATGACCAACCGCCTGTGGTGGCCGAACCAGCTTGACCTGACCGTGCTCCACCAGAACCCGCCAGCCGGCGACCCGATGGACCCCGATTTCGATTATGCCGAGGCGTTCAAGGCCCTCGATCTGGCGGCGGTGAAGGCCGACATCTTCGCACTGATGACCGAATCGCAGGACTGGTGGCCGGCCGATTTCGGCCATTATGGGCCGCTGTTCATCCGCATGGCGTGGCATAGCGCGGGCACGTACCGCATTGGCGACGGGCGCGGTGGCGCGGGCAGCGGGCAGCAGCGCTTCGCCCCGCTCAACAGCTGGCCGGACAATGCCAATCTCGACAAGGCGCGCATCCTGTTGTGGCCGATCAAGCAGAAATACGGGCGGGCTTTGTCCTGGGCCGATTTGCTGATCCTGACCGGCAATTGCGCCTTGGAATCCATGGGTTTCAAGACCGCCGGTTTCGCCGGTGGCCGCGTCGATGTGTGGGAACCCGCCACCGACGTGAACTGGGGGGCCGAGCGCGAGTGGCTGCAGACCAGCGACAAGCCCGGCGGCCGCTATTCGGGCGAACGCGAACTCGCCGATCCGCTGGCGGCGGTGCAGATGGGGCTGATCTACGTCAATCCCGAAGGCCCCGACGGCAACCCCGACCCCGTGCTCGCGGCGCACGACATTCGCGAGACCTTCGCGCGGATGGCGATGAATGACGAGGAAACCGTCGCGTTGATCGCGGGCGGCCACACCTTCGGCAAGACGCACGGTGCCGCCGTGCCCGACCAATATGTCGGCCCCGAGCCCGAAGGTGCCGGGATCGAGCAGCAGGGCCTGGGCTGGGCCAACAGCTATGGCACCGGCAATGGCGCGGACACCATCACCAGCGGCCTGGAAGTGACCTGGACGCAGCAGCCGACCAAATGGACCAACCTGTTTTTCGACAACCTGTTCGGCCATGAGTGGGAACTGACCAAAAGCCCGGCAGGCGCGCATCAATGGGTCGCCAAGGATGCGGCGGAAGACGTGCCCGACGCGCATATCGCGGGCAAGAAGCATCGCCCGACGATGCTGACGACCGACCTCTCACTGCGTTTCGACCCCATTTACGGGCCAATTTCGAAGCGCTTCCACGAAAACCCCGACCAGTTCGCGACCGCTTTTGCCGAGGCGTGGTACAAGCTGACCCACCGCGACATGGGGCCGCACGTGCGCATGCTGGGGGCGGAAGTCCCCGCCGAACCGCGTATCTGGCAGGACCCGGTGCCCGCGCCCACGCATCCGCTGATCGACGAAGCCGATGCGGCGGCATTGAAGGCACAGATCCTGGACTCGGGCCTGTCGATCTCGCGGCTGGTGAAGACGGCGTGGGCCTCGGCCTCGACCTTCCGCGGCACCGACAAGCGCGGCGGGGCGAATGGCGCACGTATCCGGCTCGCTCCGCAAAAGGATTGGGCGGTCAACGAGCCGGTCGAGCTGGCCGAGACGCTGGCCAGGCTGGAGGCGATCCAGGCGGGGTTCAATGCGGGCGGCAAGACCGTCTCGCTGGCCGATTTGATCGTGCTGGGCGGCAATGCTGCAGTGGAGGCGGCGGCGAAAAAGGCCGGACATGACGTGACCGTACCCTTCACGCCGGGCCGCACCGATGCGTCGCAGGAACAGACCGACGCGCATTCCTTCGCGCCGCTGGAGCCCAAGGTCGATGGCTTCCGCAACTATGTCGGCGGGCCTTCGCAATATTCGGCGGAGGAATTGCTGGTCAACCGCGCGCAATTGCTGACGCTGTCCGCGCCGGAAATGACGGTGCTGGTCGGTGGCCTGCGCGTGCTGGGAGCGAACTTCGGTGGATCCAGCCACGGCGTGTTCACCGATCGACCGGAGACGCTGACCAACGACTTCTTCGTCAATTTGCTCAAGACCAGCACGGCGATGAAGTGGACCGCAAGCGAGGACGGTGTGTTCGTCGCGCGCGACCGCAAAACCGGAGCCGAGCAATGGGCGGGCACGCGGGTGGACCTGATCTTCGGCTCCAACTCGCAACTGCGCGCGCTGGCCGAGGCCTATGCCACCGACGATGCTGGGGCGGCGTTCGTCCGCGCCTTCGTGGCGGCGTGGACCAAGGTGATGAACCTCGACCGGTTCGACGTGGCGTGATCCGGTCGATCCGCTGAACCGAGAAAGGCCGTCGACCACACGTCGGCGGCCCTTTCCCGTTCAAGCGGGCAGAATCGCCTTCCCCTCCCCCGCTCCACCCCCTAGTTTGGGGCCATGCGCAAACACATCCTCATCATCCTCGCGATCGTCATCGTCCTCGCGGGAGCCGTCATCTGGTGGGCGGTGCAGCCCGACGTGGCGACGCTGCCGATCGCCAAGGTCGAGGGCGAACGCCCGACCATCTCCGCCCCGCGCGACCAGACCATCCCGACCGTTGCCGTTGCCGATGCGGTCGGGTGGAAGGACGGTGCCACGCCGGTGGCAGCGCCGGGGCTTAAGGTGGTGCCCTTCGCCAATGGGCTCGACCATCCGCGCTGGCTTTATCGGCTGCCCAATGGCGACATTCTGGTTGCGGAAACCAACTCGCCGCCGCGCAAGGTCGCTGGCATCGCCGACGTAGTGATGGGGTATTTGTTGAAAAAGGGCGGTGCCGGTGTCGCCTCACCCAACCGCATCCGCTTGCTGCGCGATACCGATGGCGATGGCGTGGCCGAGCTGCAGACGGTGCTGATCGGCGGGCTCAACTCCCCCACCGGCATGGCGCTGATGGGCGGCTATCTCTACATTGCCGATACCGATGCGCTGCTGCGCGTGCCGTTCACGCCGGGCGAGACCAAGATCACCGCCAAGCCCGAACAGGTCATTCCGCTGAGCGGCGGCGGCAACCATTGGGCGCGCACCTTGCTGGCCGATCCGGCGGGCAAATATCTCTATGTCGGGGTCGGTTCCTCGACCAACATCGCCGAAAATGGGCTCGACGCCGAAAAATACCGCGCCAACATCCTGCAGGTCGATCCGGTCGCCAAGAGCTTCCGCGTGTTCGGGGCTGGCTTGCGCAACCCGCAGGGGATGGCGTTCGAGCCCAAATCGGGGGCACTGTGGGTCGCGGTCAACGAACGCGACATGCTGGGCTCGGACATCGTGCCCGATTACATCACCCGCGTTGGCCTGGGCGACAATTTCGGCTGGCCCTGGTATTATTGGGGCGGCTATCCCGATGCGCGGGTGAAGCCCGAAAACCCGGCGCTGCAGGAATATTCCAAACGCCCCGATTTCGCGATGGGCCCGCACGTAGCGGCGCTGGGCCTGACCTTCGCGAATGACGCGAAGCTGGGCCCGAACTTCGCCAATGGCGCGTTCGTCGGCGAGCATGGATCGTGGAACCGCGTGCCGGTGTCGGGGTATAAGGTCGCCTATGTGCCGTTCGGCGATCTCGGCTTCCCCAAAAAGGGTGCCAAGCCGGTCGACGTGCTGACGGGCTTCCTCAACGCCAAGGGCCAGGCGCAGGGGCGTCCGGTTGGGGTTATCACCGATGCGACGGGCGCACTGTTGGTGGCGGATGATGTGGGCAACACGATCTGGCGGGTCAGCGCGAAGTAACCCCTCACCCCGGTCACCCCGGCCTCGTGCCGGGGCCCACCGAGCGCCAAGACGATCCCCCGCAGGAGATGCGTCGCGGTGGATGCCGGGACGAGCCCGAAGTGACGGATCATTCCAACAGCTTGGGCGCTTCCTTGGCGAGTTTCGCGCGGATCTTGTCGGCGAAGAGCGCGAGGAAGGGCGGCAAGTCGATTTCGGCGCGGACCTTGTCAGCGGCCACGGTCAGGCGGCTGGCGACGCGCTGCCCGAGCGCCGCGACGGTGAAGTGGAGCGTGTCGCCCTCCCAGCGGTGATCGACCGCCGCGCCGCCGGGAAACATCGCGGCCAATTTGCCGATGCCGCCATCCACGCGCGCGCGCGCCGCCTCAAGCCCGAGGTGGTGGGGAAATTCGACGATGATCGGTTCGCTCATGTCCGGTCCTTTACGTCGCGAACAGCATCGCGTCATCGACAAACGCCTTGAACTCGAGCGCGTTGCCGCTGGGATCATAAAAGAACATCGTCGCTTGCTCGCCCGGCTGCCCGACGAAGCGGATATGCGGCGCAATGCCGAAGCGTGTCCCCGCTGCCGTCAGCCGATCGGCGAGCGCCTGCCAGTCGGCCATGGTCAGCACCACGCCGAAATGCGGCACCGGTACGTCATGGCCATCGACCGGGTTGGAGACGGTGACGGGTTTCGCGGCGGGATCGAGATGCGCGACGATCTGGTGGCCATGGAGATCGAAATCGATCCAGGCGTCGGAGCTGCGCCCCTCGGCGCAGCCGAGAATGCCGCCGTAAAAGGCGCGCGCGGCGGCGAGATCGTGGACGGGGAAAGCGAGGTGGAAGGGGCGAGTCATGGAGGGACCGTACCAAATCCTCCCCGGCACGGGGAGGGGGACCCTGAGCATGTAGCGAAGGGTAGAGGGGGGCCTCCGCACGCGCTGTGCCCGTGGCACGCCCCCTCCACCACTCGGCTGAAGGAGCCGAGCGGTCCCCCTCCCCGTTTCCAGGGAGGATTGGTTGCGTCGCTCTCGCGATCACGCGATAGCGCAGGCATGACCGAACGCCCCGCGCTTTTCTCCTTCCTGCTCGGCGGGATCGCCGCAGTCGGCTTCGCGCCGCTGGATCTATGGCCGGTAACGCTTGGCTGCCTGGCGCTGTGGATGGGGATCGTCCACGCGGCTCGCGGCATCCGCGCGGCGCTGTGGCGCGGGTGGCTGTTCGGCTTTGGGCATTTCCTGATCGGCAATAACTGGATCGCCAAAGCCTTTACCTATCAGGACGCGATGCCGCACGCGCTCGGCTGGATCGCGCCGGGGCTGATGGCGCTGTATCTCGGCATCTTTCCGATGGCGGCGGCGGGGGTGGCGTGGCGCTTTCGCGGGGCTCGCCCGGATGCGCCCTATGTGCTGAGCTTCGCCGCTGCCTGGATCGCCACCGAATATCTGCGGGGGACGCTTTTTACCGGCTATCCGTGGAATCCGCTGTCGGAGATGTGGTTGCCGACCCCGATCGCGGCGAGCGCGCGTTATCTCGGCACCTACGCCCTGTCGGGGGTCGCTGTCCTCGCGGCGGGTGCCGTTTTGCTCGCCGTCACGCGGCAGTGGCGGACGAGCACCGCCATGCTCGCGCTGCCGATACTCCTCGGCATGGCCGCGCTGGAGCAACCCGCCCCGACCCGCATGACCGCCACCGCCCCGCGCGTGCGCGTCGTCCAGCCCGATCTCGACCAGGAACAGCGCCCGCGCGACGATTATGCCGAGGCCAATTTGCGCCAGCTCGCGCGGCTGAGCGGTAAGCCCGGTCCCGCCCCGCGCTTGATCGTGTGGCCCGAGGGCGCGCTGCGCTTCCTGCCCGAGGATGGCTATCCCCGCCAATATTATTGGGAAGCAACGCCGTATGAGACGCGCCACCGTATCGCGGCGCTGCTCGGCCCGAAGGACGTGGTGCTGACGGGTGGCAACGCGCTGATGTTCGACTCGGCGGGGACGCTGTCCAGCGCGACCAACGCGATCTTCGCGCTCGACGCGCACGCGCGCATCCTCGGGCGGTACGACAAGGGGCATCTGGTGCCGTTCGGCGAATACTTGCCCGCGCGCCCGCTGCTTTCGGCGATCGGACTGGCGCGCCTCGTGCCGGGCGATTTCGATTTTTCGGCGGGCAGGGGCGTTGGCGGGCTTGATCTGCCCGCCTTCGGGCGGGTGGGGTTCCAGATCTGCTACGAGATCATTTTTTCGGGCGCGGTGGTCGAGCCCGGCCACCGCCCGGCCTTTTTGTTCCAGCCGTCCAACGACAGCTGGTTCGGCTATTGGGGCCAGGCCGAGCATCTGGCGCAAGCGCGGATGCGCGCAATCGAGGAGGGGCTGCCCGTCATCCGCGCCACGCCGACCGGCGTTTCGGCGATCATCGATGCGCAGGGCCGCGTGCTCGCGTCGATCCCCGCAGACAAACCGGGCGCGATCGAACGGCCGATCCCGCCTGCGGCTCCCCCCACCCTGTTCGCGCGGTTGGGCAACCTGATAGCACTAATTGTTGGTGCCGCATTCCTCCTGTCGGCAATTGCATTGCGACGTTTCGCACGATAGGGCGTCATATAAGGAAAGCTTTATATCAGGCATGGCAACGGCCAAAGCTCTCCTCAACCATTGAGGATCTCAACACATGCGTTCCAGTTTTCTCTTCACCTCCGAGTCGGTCTCGGAAGGCCATCCTGACAAGGTCGCCGACCAGATCAGCGACACCGTCGTCGATCTGTTCCTGAGCAAGGACCCCTATGCGCGCATCGCGTGCGAGACGCTGACCACCACCAATCTCGTCGTGCTGGCCGGCGAAATCCGCTGCAAGGGCGTGTACGAGAATGGCGAATGGGCCGAGGGCGCGCTCGCCGAGATCGAAGCTGCCGTGCGCAACACAGTCAAGGAAATCGGCTACGAACAGTCGGGCTTCCACTGGGAAACCTTCGCCTTCCACAACAATCTGCACGGCCAGTCGGCGGAAATCGCGATGGGCGTGGACGAAGGTGCCAACAAGGACGAAGGCGCTGGCGACCAGGGCATCATGTTCGGCTACGCCACCGACGAGACGCCGGGCCTGATGCCCGCGACTCTCTATTACAGCCACAAGATCCTCGAGCGCATGGCGGCCGACCGCCATTCGGGCGCGGCCCCGTTCCTGGAGCCCGACGCCAAGAGCCAGGTCACGCTGGAATATGAGAATGAAGTGCCGGTGCGCGCGACCGCTCTGGTCGTCTCGACCCAGCACAAGGCCGGCTATTGCCTGCAGGGCGACAATGCCAACCCGGCGCTGTACGATGAACTGCATGCGTACGTTTCGCGCGTGCTGACCGAGACGCTGCCCGAGGGCTTCGTCACCGACGCGACCAAGATCTACATCAACCCGACCGGCGCGTTTGAAATCGGCGGGCCGGACGGCGATGCGGGCGTCACCGGCCGCAAGATCATCGTCGACACCTACGGCGGCGCAGCGCCGCATGGCGGCGGCGCATTCTCGGGCAAGGATCCGACCAAGGTCGATCGCTCGGCAGCATACGTCTCGCGCTACATGGCGAAGAACGTCGTGGCCGCTGGCCTTGCGCGCCGCTGCACGATCCAGTTGAGCTATGCGATCGGCATTGCCGAGCCGCTGTCGCTCTATGTTGACCTGCATGGCACCGGTGCCGAGGGCATTACCGAAGCCAAGATCGAGGAAGTGCTGCCGCAGCTCGTCCGCCTGACACCGAAGGGCATTCGCGAGCATCTGAAGCTCAACGCCCCGATCTACAAGCGCACCGCGGCGTACGGCCATTTCGGTCGCGAGCCCGACGCCGATGGCTTCACCTGGGAAAAGACCGATCTGGTCGACGCCCTGAAGGCCGCTGTCGCGTAACAGCTTGCGGTAAATCGCTGAGACTTTAGGCTCCCCCGGTATCGCTTGGCGATTCCGGGGGAGTTTTTCATGCGCCTTTTACTGGCTGCAATCGCGCTGTGCGTCGCTTCGCCCACAATCGCCCAACAGCCCCCGCAATTGACGCTCGGCGCGACCGAGCCCTATCGTCACAAACCCTCCGGCCTGTCGGTTCCAACCACGCTCGATGGCTTGCAGCGCACGTCTGCGGTCGCTTACGTCCCCGATCTCGACGAGGCGCTGAGCTTCGACAATCCCAGCAATAGCGATACGCTGACGGTCTATGTGTTCCGCAATGTCAGCGGATCGGTGCCGCTGTGGTTCGACCGGATCGACTGGGTCGCAAGCCACCGCGACATCTATGGCGGGCTGGTGCCGCTGCACACCCCGACCGCGTTCACGCCGCCCGGCCAGGGCACTGCCAGCGGCTTGATCGACAGTTACAGCGTCAGCAAGGGCCCGTATCGCAGCACGGCAATCGCCTTCATGCCATTGGGGGCCGACTGGTACGTGTCGGTGCGCTATTCGTCGAAGACCTTGGACGGCGCGACATTGGAAACGCATATCCGCGCGGTCGTCGCGGCGCTCGGCTGGCCGCAGAAGATCGCGCCACAGCCCGCCGCCGTGCCGGTCGCAGATTGTACGTCCGCGCTCGCGCTGTCGGGCGACGCGAAACCGATCAACCGTAGCAAGGCGATGGGCAGTGCGCTGCTGTTCGGTGCCTTGCTGTCGAGCGCATCGACCGACGAGAAGCAGAAGATGGCGAAGGATGAACCTCCGCCACCGCCCGTGACCTGGTGCCGCGACCTCGCCGCCTCGATCGGCATGGGCAGCAGCGGGGTGTATCGCCCGGTTGGCACCACCGATCGCTATCTCATCGCCTATCAGGATGCCGGTCGCGGCCTGATGGTCGAGCCCGACACGCTCTCGGCGCTGCTCGACACCAAAGCGAAGGCATCCTGGTCGGTGACCGAATATGAAGTTGCCGCGGCGGGCAGCTACATCCCGCGCGATCGCTTGCCGCCCCCCGACCAAGCCCTCAAAATCGTCGGCAAGGAACATTTCGCAAGCAAGGCCACGACCTGGGGCGAAAAGCGCGACATTCAGATCGATAGCGGGGTGATGAAATAGCCCCGGTTAAGCCCCTACGGTCGGTTTGACGAAAAAACCGACGGATCAAACCGCGCGGGCGGCGCTCGGCGCGCCTGTTGCTCGCTATCCGGCATGGCCGCCACCGCTTGTGTCGAGGCTGCCTGCACATTGAAACGCAGATCGTCCGCGAGGTACGCTGTCACCACCGTATCGGCGGGCATCCTGCCGCTGGTGCCGTGAATGAACAGCATCGGCCAGGAAATGAACAGCGCACCGCCAATCGCCAGCACGCCCTGCCCGTTTCCCTGTCGCGCGGTGCGCCCCGACAGGCGGATCGGCCCGTTCGGCGTCTGCACATAATCGAGCCGAATATCGAGCTGGCCACGCTTGCCGAAATGGCCGTTGCGTTCGGCGCGCATCACTTCGCCCACCGCGATCGACCCGACCGGCACCACCACCTGACCGCGATAAACGAGCGGTTCCGCCACTTCGAGATAGAAGCGATCGCCAGCGTGGTTGTCCTTGGTGTTGAGTTCGGTGCGCGTGGTCAATTGCAGCGGCGTTCCCATCGGGAAATAGGCCGTGGCGGACGTTACCGCAGCCGGAGCCGCCCACTGTACCGTATATTGCGCCTCGGCAACCGCGGGTGCGCATGACGCGAACACGATTCCCGCCCAATGGGAAAATTTCATCGATAAGCCCCCGTTGCCAATACCGACGGGCTTATACTTACTTATTCTACCAATACTTAGCGTTCACGATGAAGATTGCCTTAATATCGTCGGCCTGTGCTCGGCCGACGTCTTTGGGCACCGCGATCGCCGAAAATATCCGCCGATCGTCGCCTATGGCAAACTTACCCCGAAAATAACCACCGCACGAGCCGACCGTTACGGCGTCGTAGCGTCTATCAATAGACAAGGGTCACCAGAGGAAACGTCTCTTGTCCGGTCAACACGCACGTCCAAATGCAGAGCAGGAGCATGACTTTCACCTCGTCATGGCGTTCCAGCCGATCATGGATGTCGTGGCGAACCGTACCTGTGCCTATGAGGCGCTGGTGCGCGGTCCCAACGGCGAAGGCGCCCCGGAAATGCTGGCGCGGGTGACGCCCGAGACCCGCTATGCCTTCGACCAGCAATGCCGCGTGGCTGCGATCCGCCAGGCCGTGGCAGCCGGGATCATGTCCACCGGCGCATTGTTATCGATCAACTTCCTGCCCGAGGCGATCGAGGATCCGGTCGCCGACAGCGAGCGCACATTGCGGACAGCGCGCGAGACGGGATTCCCGCCGGAACGGCTGACCTTCGAATTCAGCGAGTGCAAGCGGCTCGACGACGCGCATCTGGAGCGTGTCGCGCGCGCCTATCGCAAGATGGGAATGACCACCATCATCGACGATTTTGGATCGGGCGATTGGGGGCTGACGCTGATGAGCCGCTTCCTGCCCGATGCCGTCAAGCTCCAGCCCGATCTGATCCGCGGTTTGTGCGGCAGTTGGGCGCGGCGGCTGGTGGTGGAGGAAACCTTCCATCTGGTTTCGCGACTGGGCGTGAAGGTGATTGCCGAGGGGGTCGAGACGCGGGCCGAATATGACAAATTGCGCGGCATCGGTGTGCGCTACATGCAGGGTTATTATTTCGCGCGACCGCAGATCGGGCGCCTCGTTCGCCCCGAGCTCGCGCACGCAGCCTGACCGCGACCGCGCCCGCGAAGGAAACGGCGCTTTCCAGCCGCCTGCGCGCTCGCTAGAGCCTGCGCCGATGACCGATCCGATGACGACCCGCCGCCTCTATGGCCGCCGCCAGGGCCATAAACTGCGCCTGGGCCAGGCCGACCTGGTGGAAACCCTGCTACCGCAAATCAGCGTGCCGACCGACGGGCCGCTCGACGCGACACGGCTGTTCGGCAGCGATCGCCCGCTCGAAGTCGAAATCGGCTTTGGCGCGGGCGAGCATCTCGCCGGGCAAGCGACCGCGCGGCGCGACACGGGCTTTATCGGTTGCGAACCCTTCCTCAACGGCGTGGTCGGCGCGCTGGGGCACGTCCGCGACGCGGATCTCGACAATGTCCGCCTGCACATGGGCGACGCGCTCGACGTGCTCGAGCGCCTGCCCGATGCCTCGCTGTCGCGCGTGTACCTGTTGCACCCCGACCCGTGGCGCAAAGCCCGCCACGCCAAGCGACGCATGGTCAATCACGGCCCGCTCGATCTGATCGCGGCCAAGCTGAAGCCGGGCATGGAGTTCCGCCTCGGCACCGACGACCCGACCTATTGCCGCTGGGCGATGATGGTGATGGGGCAACGCCGCGATTTCGTGTGGACCGCGCGGGAGCCCGCCGACTTCCTCAACCGCCCTGAGGACTGGCCCGAGACCCGCTACGAACGCAAGGCGCGCCGCCAGGGGCGCGAGGTGTGGTATTTCACCTTTCGACGTAAATAAGGCTGCAATATCGCAGGATTTTGGCAATTATATCATAGCCATACGACAAGTTCCCGCCTTGCTGACGCGCCACCACCGCGAAATCGCCGGGTGTAAGGTTGCCAAGATCCGCCAAGCTTGCCGGAGCCCGCAGGTCGAGGTCGAGAATGCGGCGACCACCGCGCGAGCCGCAGTCGGCCCGGCAGTGGCACCGGCAACACCGGCGCGGCGACTCCCCAAAGCGGCGGGAACGGGACCGCCCATCCCGGTGACGGTGCCGACGGCGGGGCAAATCGTCCCGAGGGCCGCTTGCTCGCGCTAAGCCACGCTGCGCAACCGCCCCGGTGCCACTCCGTGCGCGGCCCGAACCTGACGCGCGAAATGCGAGCGTGACGCATAGCCCGCAGCCTGGGCGGCCTGGGTCACCGAATAGCCCGGCGCGCTGAGGAGCGATCCCGCCGTCGCCATGCGCGCGGACAGGCAGACCTGGCGAAACGACGTGCCTGCCTGTTTCAGGTGACGGCGCAACGTAGAGGCCCCCATGCCAAGCATACCGGCGACCTCTTCGACCCGCCAGGCATAGGAAGGGTCCGCATATACGATGGCTTCGAGCTGTTCGGCGCGATCGACAGCGACGAGCATCCGCCCGACATGCGTGCCGCTGAGCAACAACAGAATTTCCACGATACGATGGCGCGCCACGGCTTCGGCCGTGGCCGCCTCTGGGGCCGCCAGCGCGCTCGCAGCATGTCCATAGGCCTCCACCAGATCGGCGGACAGCGCAATGCCAAAGCTGCCCGGGATGCTGGGGCCATCGGGCAAGCCGTTCAGACTGGCGCGCAGCGACTGGCGCAGCGGCGCATCGACCGTGATGCAAATCGATTCGTACCGCCCGCTCTGCGGATCGGGAATGTTGACCAGATCGATTTCCAGACCTGCGGGGATCGCGAAGGGCACACCGCGCGGAAAACGCTGTGCGACATCGCCGCGCTGTGCCTCCTGGGTGGGGTCGTAATTCGTCATGGGCTGACCATCGGCGTCCGCCGCGACACGAACAAGGGCCGACAGAGCGTTTCGGGCGCATTACCGAGCGGTTCGGGTCCACGCCCCTGAGCACGCGCCGTCATTCCGGACATCTATCAATCGAGGATCACGTCATGAAATTCACGTTGTGGCATGTGCTGGCCAGTTGCGTCTCGCTCCTGCCGAGCGCCCCCGTTCAAGCCGCTCCGACCGCTCCCGAGGTCGAGCTGTGGCGACTGGATTGCGGCGAGATCGAAATGAACGACGCTTCGCCGTTATCCGATGCCGGCAGCTATGCCGGGAAATCACGCCGACTGACCGACGGTTGCTACCTGATCCGCCACGGCAAAGAGCTGTTGTTGTGGGACGCAGGGTTGCCCGTCACCGTACGCGGCGCGCCGATTGACGCGCAACCGATCAGCCCGACGCTCGCGGTCGATTTGCCGACCCAGCTTGCGCGGATCGGCATTCGCCCGGACGATATTGGACGGCTGGCGATCAGCCACTATCATTTCGACCATGTCGGACAGGCAGCGAGCTTTCCAAAAGCAACGCTGCTGATCGGCGCGCGGGATTGGGCGGCGCTGCATAGGGGCACGATCCCGTTCGCCGACCCGCACCTGCTCGCTCCCTGGTTTACCGGTGGGGGCAAGGTCGACCTGATCGAAGGCGATCGGGATATTTTTGGGGACGGCTCGGTCGTGATGCTTGCCACGCCGGGGCACACCCCCGGCGAATCCTCGCTGCTGGTGCGTCTCCCCAGGACCGGTGCCGTGATCCTCACCGGCGATGTCGTGCACCTGGAAGCCCAATGGCCGCTTTCGGCAGTGCCGATCTGGAACACCGAGCGCGCCGATAGCCTGGCGTCGATGGATCGCTTGCAAAGGCTCGCAGCAAATACCGGCGCGACCATCATTGTGCAGCACGACCCGGCAGACGTTGGGAAGCTTGCGCGCTTTCCGGAGCCGACACGCTGATGTGAGGGACTGTTGAAGCAGGCGGTTGCCATGATGTTGGTTCCGATGACAACCGCCGAACGCCGCGCACCTGCTGACGGAAAAGCAAGGGATGCCGTCCTCTGGTCCCCTGCCTCACCATGCCATGCTGGAACGTCTATAGCGGCGGCTGGCGCGCCCGACTCGATGCGATCCGGTTCAGCGCGGGATCAGGATTGGAAAGCAGGATGAGCAGTTCGACAAAGGCATGGGATAGCGAACTCGTTCGCAAGTGGTTGGAAAGCCGCCTCAAGGCTGCGACGCTCGAGCAAGCGGCTGCGGATAAGCGAGGATATGAGGCCCAAGACGACTATGACAAAGCCGCCGCCGAGGAATGGGCCTGCCGCCGCCTGAATGCCCCTGGGGGCACCGATGACCAGGCGGCATTCGCTGCGCGCATCAAGACACTGCTCGCCCAGGACGAGTATCCGATCACGGGCATCTATGACGACCGCCGCTTTGATCGCAACGTCCGAGCCAACCTTCGAAAAATCGCGAAGATGACAAAGGCGAATGATGGGTTTTCGAACACGTTGCGCTATCAAGCCTGACGCACTGCTGCTTGGGGCAGCGCGATTTCAGACAGACACGATAGACGCATGGCACGTAAACATTCCAAGCATGATCCATATCTGGATTCGGATCGAGACGATGACTCCCCACCGGCCATAGTGCCCTGCTGGCTCTGCGGTCGGCCCACCGGCAAGACCATAGTCTGGCACCATCCCGTACCCAAGAGCCGGGGCGGGCGCGATGTTGTCCCCATGCACCCCATCTGCCAGCAAACGCTGATCGCCAACTTCAGCAACTCCGAGCTCCAGCGCCATGGAACCGATGTGGAGGCCTTGCTGGCCAACCCCAATGTGCGCAAGTTCGTCGATTGGGTAGCAAACAAGGCCCCCGATTTCACGGCGACTACGGCCAAGAAGCAACGCTGATCGGGCTGCGCCCCCGACGCGGCTGGAACCTGCCGTTCGTTCGGCTCCCGCTTATGGCTGGTTTGGGAGTCCCAATGGCGCGCCGCGAACAGCGCCAAGCGGTGGAGAGCGGAGAACAGGCCTTGCCGGTTCTTAGCTTGCCCCATTGCGGGGAACTCTTGGGCTAAGCTGGTAGACGAACGCTGGCGGATCGGCCGTACTGGTCACGCCGCGCCACCTGTCAGATCCAACCCACTGAAATGCGCCCGCGCTGCATCGATGAAGGCGCGTACGTTGACCGAAGCGCGTCGGTTGGCCTGATAGACCAGGTGAACCGGTGCGGGCGGCGGCGCGGCCCCGTCGAGCACCGTGACCAACCGCCCCGACGCGATGGCCGCAAGCGCCTGATAGGACAGAACGCGCGCGATCCCCACGCCATCGGTCGCCGCCGCAATGGCCGCATCGGCGGTGTTGACCGTCAACCTTGGCTCGATCCGGATGGCGGTCTTGCCAGTCGTTCCGAAGCGCCACTCGTGCGCGCGGTCGATCTCGGTAAAAGAGATCAAGGCGTGTCCATGTAGCGCCGGCACGTTCCCGGGCGCTCCATGCGCCGCCAGATAGCCAGGACTGGCGACAAGAACCCGCCGTACCTCCGCCACCTTGAGGGCATGGAGCGAACTGTCCGACAAATCGCCGATCCGCACGGCGACATCGATCCCTTCATCGACCAGGCGCACGACGCGATCGATCAAGGTGAGTTCCACATCCAGACGCGGATGATCGCGCAGCAGGCCGGTGGCGATCGGCAGGATATGGAGACGCCCAAAGGTAACCGGCGCGGTGACGACAAGACTGCCCCCCGGCAGTGCGCCCGCACCTTGCAAAGCCAGCGCTGCATCGTCGAGTTCGATCAGCGCGGCACGGCAGCGCTCGAGATAGGCGGCACCCTCGTCTGTCAGCCGCACCGATCGCGTCGTCCGCCGCAACAAGGGGGTTCCGAGCGACAGTTCCAGCGCCGCCACCGCTCGACTGGCCGCCGTGGGCGAGACGCGCAGGCGGCGCGCGGCCTCGGCAAAACTCGCATGATCGGCCACCGCAACGAAGGTGCGCAACATTTCCAGCCGATCCATGATTATCCCGATTTTCGCATGAGTGAAGTGTCGATTGAACCGATTATCACAGACGGCTCGAAAGGGCATTTTAATTGGGCAGGCCGCACCCAGCCGCCTACCCAGGAGAAAAGACGTGTCCCGCATCGCTATCCCCACGCGCGAAGATTCCCCCGCAAAGTCGCAGCCGCTGCTCGATGCCGTCCAGAAACAGCTCGGCACGATCCCCAACCTCTTCCGTCTCGTCGGCACCAGCCCCGCAGCGCTCGAGGGTTATCTCGGCCTCAACGGCGCATTGGGCCGCACGCTCGACGCCAAGACCCGCGAACGCATCGCGCTCGCAATCGCGCAGGCAAATGGCTGCGATTACTGCCTGTCGGCGCACACCTATCTCGGCCTCAACCTCGCCAAGATCGACAACGCCGAGGTCGCGCTGAACCGTACCGGTCATTCGGGCGACGCCAAGGCCGACGCCGCCCTTGTCTTCGCGCGAAAGGTGCTCGACGCGCGCGGCCGCGTCAGCGACGCCGACCTCGCCGCAGTGCGTCTGGCCGGCTTTAGCGACGCCCAGGTGATCGAGATCGTGGCGTCGGTCGCGCTCAACGTGCTGACCAACTACATCAACAATGTCGCCGAAACCGACATTGACTTCCCGGTCGTCCTGGCCGCCCAGGCCGCGTGACGCCCTCGTTGGCGGGCCGCGCACCGTGCGCCCGCCAACGATGTCCCCTTTTCCAGCCCTCCGGGAGTCGGATCATGGCCAATGCCTTCCTCACCCTCGCAACGACGCCGAGCGTGCTAGCGGCACAGCTGGCAAACGGCAGTGCCGGGCTTTACGACGCAGTCGGCGGGCACCGCCCGTCGGACCGCTTCGGACCAGCCGAAGTCGAATTTATCGCCAGCCGCGACAGCTTCTACTTGGGAAGCGTATCGGAAAGCGGCTGGCCCTATGTCCAGCATCGCGGCGGCCCCCGGGGCTTCCTCAAGGTTCTGGACGAGACCACGCTCGCTTTCGCCGATTTTCGGGGCAATCGCCAATATATCAGTCTCGGCAATATCGCGGCAAACGACCGTGTCGCGATCTTCCTGATGGACTATCCGCGCCGTCGCCGGTTGAAGCTCTATGCCCGGATCGAGGTGCGCGATCTCTCCGCCGATGCCGCACTGGCGACGAAGCTCGAGCTCGCAAACTATCGCGGCCTGCCCGAACGCTTCTTCCTGCTGCACCTTGAGGCATTCGATTGGAATTGCCCGCAACACATCACCCCGCGTTTTACTGAGGCCGAGATCGTTGCAGCCTCGGCTCCTCTCCACGCCAGACTCGCCGCGCTCGAGGCCGAAAACGCCGCGCTGCGCACAGCGCTCGCCGAAAAGGACATCCCCGCATGAACCCGCTCGAAATCCCTCGGCCGCCGATGCCGCCCTTCACTCGCGAGACCGCTTTGATCAAGGTGCGCGCCGCGGAAGATGCCTGGAACAGCCGCGACCCCGAGCGTGTGGCCCTGGCCTATACGATCGATAGCGAATGGCGGAACCGAGACTGCTTCGTCACAAGTCGGCCTGCCATTGTCGCGTTGCTGAGGGCCAAATGGGCGCGCGAAGAGGAGTATCGCCTCGTCAAGGACCTGTGGGCGTTTACCGACAACCGGATCGCGGTGCGGTTTCAGTACGAATGCCGCATCGCCGGTGGGTGGTATCGCTGTTACGGCAATGAGCAGTGGGAGTTCGCCGAAAACGGGCTGATGCGCCGCCGCGAGGCGTCGGTGAACGATCTGGCGATCACGGAGCAGGAGCGCCGCTTCCGTTGGAATGCCCCCGCGCCGCGCCCGCAGGACTATCCCGGCCTGACCGGCGTAGATGGGTGACCATCGTTCTCCGGAAAGATCAGGGTCGCGCCCCTCCCTGCCGATAACAGAGAGCACATTCGACATCCCCGATTTTGTCAGCGCCCGCAGCAAGTGCCCAGACGGTCGACGCTGTCGCTGATCGGCATTCAGATCGGCACGTCTTGCCGAGCGACGCTGGAAAAGCCGTATGTTCGATAGCAACTCGTCACGGTGCGGCCGGAGACGGCGATCTCGGTATAGCCCTCCGGTGTGCCGAGGAATGATCCGCGCCAATCCGCGCCTGCGACGGCACCCGTGGTGATGAAGGACATGCCGTTCAGCTCGATCCGCTCATAGACGTGGCTGTGTGCCTGTAGCACCGCGAGAACATCGTGGTCGCGCAGGACCCGCAGCACGTCGCGGCCATTGACCACGAACGTCCAGTTGTGCGGCGTGTCGAGCCAGGATTCCGGCTCATAGCATTGCATCGCGGTAACCAGCGGAATGTGCGTCACGGCGACAATGCGAGCACCTTTGGGCTGCGCCGCGAGATCGCCGCGCAGCCAGGCCAGTTGCTCATCATCGACGCGCCCCTCGTAATTTCGGTCGGCCGTCAGGCCGATCGAATCGAGCACGACGAAATGCACGCCCTTATGGTCGAAGGCGTAATATCGCGGTCCGAAGCGATCGATGTAGAAGTGCTTGCCATAATCGGGCGCGGAAGGATCGATCCCGCTCTTCGGGAAGACGCCGAGGCAATCGTGATTTCCGATGACGTGATGCACCGGTTTGCGCAGATGCGCGCGCTCGGTCCGTTGATAGAGATCCATCAGCATCGTCGCGCGATCCCTTCCGGTTTCCAGCGCGTCCTCGATGTGGTCGCCACCCTGAAACACGAAATCGCAGTCGGACGCGGAGACCTGCTCGAAGCACATCGCGCAAGCGCGGGCGGCGTCCAGTTCAGGCCGGATATGGCAATCGCCCATAAAGACGAAAGAGAATGCGTCGTCCGTCTGCGGCGGCGCGGCCGACGCCGCCCGCGCCGCCAGCGGCAGAAGCGGCGCGCCCATCGAGAGCTTCAGAAGCGTGCGACGGTCCATAAGGCCCCCATCGAAAAGACGGTCGAGGGGCGCTCCCGATACGATACGAGGGAGCGCCCCTTTCCGGAGAAACGGATCAGAAGTGCGCGCGCACCGTCGCGAACACCTGTCGCGGGGCGGCGGCCTGCAGCGTGGTGTAGGTGCCGTTGGGATCAGAGGTTACGAAACCGGCGGTGCCGGTCGAAGCGATATAATGCGCGTCGAACAGGTTCATCACGTTGACCTGAACGTCGAGCAGGCGGCTGAAGCGATAGCCGGCCGAAAGGCTGAAATTGACCGCGCCCGGCAGCACAGCATCGTTCAGATAGCTGTAGTAGCGCGCGCTGCGATAATGCGCAGTCACCCCACCCCATAATGTGCCATCGTCATAATTCAGCTCGGCATTGCCGACGTTCTTCGGCGACGCGACCACCTGCTTGCCCTTGGTGGCGACAACGGCCCCGCCCAGCGGCTGGACATTGTCGTCATAGGTCGCATCGTTATAAGCCCAGCTGCCGTACAGCGACCAATGCGGCGCGAACCGCCAGTTCGCCGCCGTCTCGACGCCGCGCGAAGAGACGCTGCCGACATTTTGCAACACGTTCTGGTTGCCGACGACGGTCGCGCTGATCGATGAAGCAAGCAGGCGGTTGTTGAACTTCACGTAATAGCCGGTCAGCGAAAGCTGCAGATCGCGATCATGGAAGCGGTAACCGGCCTCGAACGTGTTGGTCATCTCCGGTTTCAGGTCGCTGCGGATATAGTTGAAACCGGCTTGCGAGCTGCTGGAAAAGGGGCCGCTCGATGTGGACGCGACGAACGCGGCCATATTGCGGGTGTAATCCGCGAAAAGTTCGTTGTGGCCGTCCAGCGTGTAGAGAAGGCCGGCGGTCGGCAGGAACCAGTTCTCCGCCTTGATCGAACCGTCGATCGGCTTGGTGCTGACGATGCTGTGCGCGTGATTGGTGGAAACGACACCCTTCACGCCCGCGTTCAGGCGAAGATGGTCCGTCGCCTGCCAGGTGTCACTGATGTCGAGTTGCACGGTGTCGGTGGTATATTGGTTCGAATAAGTCGTGCGGAATGGGTTGGTGTAGAACTTTTGAAACTCCTGCGGCGCGACGCCCGCCTGAAGTCCGTAGAGATAGTTCGCCTGGTTGAACGCGTTGCGCTCATACCACACGCCGCCCTCGATTTTGTGGTCACCGGTCTTGAACGTCAGGCGCGAGAGGATGCCCTTGCGATCGATGTCGTAACGGTTTGCCGAAACCGAAATCGGCGAGCCGCCATAGGCTGCGGGCGTGGGATCATAGGGATCGGCCCAGGTGCCGATGCCCTTGTCGAGGTGAATATAGCCGGTGGTGAAGCCCGACAGCCGCGGCGAAAGCTGATAGCCTAACTTTTCGTACGCGAGCAGATCGCGCCGAACGCCGCCACCCTGATACACGCTGTCGTCCGCGTTCACATAAGGCGCGGGCGGTGTGCCGCCATTCTGGGTGATCGTGGCGAGTTGTTCGGCGAGCGCGAAAGTCGGGATATTGTCGAAATCCCAGCCATAGGTCTTCAACCGCGCCAGCGAGGTGTCGTTATAATCGTCTTCGCGCCGGTCGATCAGGTCGAGAAAGGTGGTCGAGGTCACGCCGTCGCCCAGCGGCTGGACGTATTTGGCGTTGATCTGGTCCTGAACCTGCTTGCCCCAGCCCTTCCATTTGCCTTGCCGGTCATGCGCATAAGAGAGCGCCAGTCGTCCGCCCCACGGCAGGTCGCCGCTGTTGAGGCGAACGAAGGTGCGCCATGAATTGGCGCTGCCATAGCTCGCCTCGAGATCGACACCGAAGCGTGCGGTCGGGTCGATCGAGGTGAAGTCCACCGTGCCGCCGATGTTGCTGGTGGAGGCCGTCCCCAGCGCGCCGCTGCCCTGGGAGAGCGTGGCGGCACCGTTATTCTCGGTCAGCAGTGCGCGGTTGATCGAAAGACCGTTATTGTTGCGATACTGCATGTTGCCGAGCGGGACGCCGTCGAGCGTATACCCCATCTGGTCGGTCAGGAAGCCGCGGATCGAAAGCTGGGTGGCCGCCTCATAGGTTCCGCGCGCGTCGGACGAGTCGAAATTGACGCCCGGCAGTCGACTGAGCGAGCGCAGCGGCGACGAGCCCGCCGTCGTCTTTTCCATCGCCTTGGTGGAGACGGTCTGCACCTGGCGAGACTGGCCCTGCCCCAGCACGACGATGTCCGCTCCGGTCGTGCTTGCGGTTTCCTTTGGGGGTTCGACCGGCGCGACCTTCAGCGAGATCATCGAGGCGGTTTGCTCCGCAATCACCAGTCCCTGCCCCGCAATCAAGCGACGCAGCGCCTCGTCGCGGGTGAAGCTGCCGTGCAGCGCGGCAACACGGCGACCGACAACCGCGTCGTACGGAAAGACAAGGTGCACACCGGCCTGCCGCGCAAAGCCGTTCAGCGCGGTGGCCGTATCGGTCGACCTGATATCGAAGCGGATGCGCGCCGGCTCGGCCTGCGCGGATGCAGCACTGGTCATCGCGACCGCCACGATGGCGGTCGTCGTCAAATATCGTATCATGGAAGTCCCCACACTCTATGCGATTGTCGGGGCAAGGATGGATCAGCGCGGACGAACCGCCATTCGCCGTGTAAAAAAAGTTCAGATCCGGGTGAGAACGATGCCGCCGTTCGCACCCGTGGTCGCCCGTACACCGAACGACGTGCGCAGCGCCTGCAGGAATTCGGCGGGGTCGGTGGTGGCGAACGTGCCGCCGAGGCGCAGGCGCGACAGATCGGGATCCCCGATCACGATTTTCTCGGGCAGGTAGCGGTTCATCTCCGACACCGCGTAATCGAGGCTTTGCCCGTTCAACACGAGCGTGTCGTGCTGCCATGCGCTGATCGGACCGAGATCGGGCGCATCTCGCAGCGCCAACTGGCCTGCGTTCGCCAGCGCGACCGTGCCCAAGCCGATGCGCCGCCCAGTACCCTCGAACGTACCGCCGCCGGCGAGGATCGCCAGTTCGCAGCCAGCACCGCGCACCCGAGCATTGTACGCGCCCGGTTCGAGCAGAAACCGGCCGCCGGGCGTCAACAACTCCAGCCGGTGCGACGCAGCCAGGCGCACTGCGATCTCGCCCCGTTCCAGCCAGGCCCGCGCAGGCATGCCGTCTTTCCAGGAGACACTCGTGTCGGTGTTGAGATCGAGCGACAGGCCGGGTGCAGCGGCGACGGTCTTGCGCTGGCCGACGGCAGTCGTTGCCGAAGCGCGGGCAGCGGCGCGGTATGCGAAGCCGCCGCCGACGACCACTACAACCGCAACCGACGCAGCAGCGCGCAGGAGGTGGCGTCGGCTCGGTCGCTCCGCGGCGATCGGTTCGGCGACGTTGCCGCGTTGCATGTCCCCGTTTGCCAGGCGCAAAGCGTCCATGTCGCGCCACGTGCCGGCCACCTCGACGAAGGCAACGGCATGGCGGATATCCGCGTCACGCCAGGCCTCAAATGCCGCTATGTCCGCCGATCCCGCGTCCAGCGCGGCCAGCCAAGCGGCCGCCGCGTCGGTCAGGTCAGCGTGCCGCTGCGGGATTTCGGAAAGGCCGGACAAACTTCCTCCACCTGGGTTTCGCTGTCGCGACGGGCCTTTGTTACGAGGGCAAGCCCCTTAGCGATATGCTTTTCCACCGTCGAGACAGATATTGAAAGCGCCTCGGCGATTGCAATCGGGGGCATGCCCTGAATTTTGCGCATGTGCAGGACGCGCGCGCATTGCGGCGGCAAGTCATCGATCAGCTGGAGCAGGCGTCGCAAGTCGGAACGCCCGGCTGCAACCGCAAAGGCGTCGGGTGCGGGATCCGCCACGTCAAGCATGTCCAGCGATGCCAACAGTTCGATCCGCACCACGTTCGCCCGCCGCAGCCGCTCCAGCGCGAGATTATGCACGATCGTGAGGACGAACCCGCGCGCGCTGACGATCGCCCGAAAGTCCGGCGTCTTCAGGACGCGCGCATAGGCTTCCTGCACCAGATCATCGGCATCGTCACGACCGCAAAAATGCGCCGCCTTGGCCCGGTAAGCGGCTGCGTGCGGCAGCACCTCGGCCATGAACCAGCGATCGATGTCACGCAGCCAGCTCAACCTATGCTCCAAACGGCTCGGAGCGCGCTTAGGACGGCATTCTTACAACAACGCGACATTCACGCGAAAACAGGACGGTCCTTCCGCAATCTGCGGCTCTAGGCGGCCCGGTCGTCGCGTTGCCCGTATGGCTCGGACGCGATCTCGCCTTTCCCGAGATGCGCCCAGCCCTCTTCCAAGAGCAGGACAAGGCTGAAGGTCGCGCCACCCTGCGGATTGTTTTCCGCCCACAATTTGCCGCCATGCGCCTCGACGATAGTTCGGCAAATCGGTAGGCCCAGTCCCAGGCCGGCACCGTTCGATTTGCTCGTCCGAAACGGTGCAAACAGGTTTTCGAGCATCCCCTGGGGAAGACCGCACCCGTTGTCGGACACTGTGATCAATACGTCGCGCTGACGGATATCGGTGGACACCACGATTTCCCGACGCGCCACCCCCTCGGTTGCCTCGACAGCGTTGCGGACCAGATTCGACATCACTTGCTCGAGCTGCACCGGATCGCCAACCACCAAGAGGTCGGGCCGCACGGGATGGCAAATGAGGGTCACATCATCGGCCATTTTGAGTTGCTGCACACCAGCGCACGCCGCCGCGAGGACCGGCCCCAAGGACACCCGTTCGAACACGACCTCGCCACTTACGGCAAAGGCCCGCATCTTGCGGATGATTTCGCCCGCGCGCAGCGCTTGATCACGCGCGGAATCGAGGATCGCGAGCAGCTTCCCGTCGACCGCTTCAGCGTCACAGAGCTTGTAGCGTCCCGCTTCGACATAATTGGTGATGGCCGATAGCGGCTGATTCAACTCATGCGCCAGGGTCGAGGCCATCGCACCCATCGCGCTCAAGCGGGTAACGCGCAGGAACTTCTCATTTGCTTCGCGCAATTGCGCCTTCGCTTCAACGTCGCTGGTGATATCGATGACCAGGCCGAGAAGACGAGGTCGCTCCTCATAAGGATCGTATCGGCCGTGCAAACGGATCCAGCGAATGCGGCGATCCGGCATGGAGACGCGCAGGGACATTTCGAACGGGGCTTCGTCGACCGCAGACCGGAACAATTTTGCCCGCATCTCGTGCAATTGCGACTGACCGATGCGGTCGACAAATTCCGAAAGTCTGTATGCGCCGGGATGCCAGGGCACTCCAAACAGTGCCGCACTTTCCGGCGAATGCAGCGCGCTTTCTTCGGTCAGGTTGATGTCGAACACACCGACGCCCGCATATTGCTGGGCCAGGCGGAAACGCTTTTCACTCTCCGAAAGCGCAACCTCTGCCTTTACGCGCTCCGAGATATCCTCGACCACGGTCACGACCTGATCGACCGCGCCCGCAGCCCCGACAATCTTGCTCGACGTCGCCCGAATCCACCGCTTTTCGCCACCCTTGGTTCGGATATTCAGATCACGCGATATGATGGGGGGTGTGCCACCCGAAAGTTGGGCGAGAACGTTTCGGCTCGCGCTTGCCTCGGTGTCGTCGAGAATCGCGGTATAGTGGCTTCCAAGCAGCTCATCGCGGCCATATCCCGCGATCTCGAGATAGCGCTCGTTCGCCGCGAGATACTCGCCATCGGCCGACAGGACCGCCACGCCGACACCGGCCTGTTCGAAAATGGCGCGATAGCGTTGCTCCGCATCCCGAGCGCGCTCCTGTTCGCGACGCTTGTCGGCGGTCGCGGCGAGAACAAACATCGTCGCGGCGGTCACGGCGACCAGCAACTGCGCCAGGCGCACCTGGCCACTGGCCAGTTCCCCCACGGCTTGGAAAGAATTTTGTCCGGCGGCCCACAGCGTGATGACCGCGACAAGCACCATCGATGTGGCAGCACCGCGCAAATGAAAGCGCAAGGCGGCGATGATGAGCGGAAACATAACCCACGCGAAGGAAGCAGTCCCCGAACCGAAATTGATGGCCGCAGCGACGGCGGCGCAAAGCACCATCAACGCAACGAAGTTAAACCACGCGACGCGCGTCCAGCGCTCCGCAGGACGCGCTGCCCATGACAAGACCAGCGGCGTCGCGAGAATTAAGCCCAATCCAAAACGCGCCGCACGATCCTCGACGCCCGCCGCAAAAGTACCAGGCCCGCCGACGAGCATTACCACCGTAGTCGCCGACACTGCACCCGCGAACGTCCCCGCGACGACCGCCGCCAAGGTCCGCCACACCGACTTTGGATCCAGAAGGTCACTTGGCCTGATCCGCCACCGCTCGATAAGGAATGCGGAGATGACCGCACCAAGCGTGAGACCCGCACCATGCGCGACATTTTGCAGAACGGGATGCACCGGTTCGGCGAACACCGTTGTCCCGATCGCCGCGATTGCCACCACCGGCCAATATCGCAGACCGACAAGAATAAGCGATGCGACGCCAATGCCCAGTGAAAACGATAGCGGGGGAGCCTTACCCGACACCTCGGCCCAGATCTGCCATAGGAGGCTTCCGCAGAGCACGCCCAAAAAAACGCATAACCCGGGTAGCGCGGCTGCAAACCTAGACCTGGAAATTGCGGATTTCATTTTTAGTCCTGACCAACGCCACACTGGACCGGAAGATTTGCGACCGCACAATATTAACCTTAACGCCATATCACTTATATTCTATACGCCCACAACGCAAATAGGAGGAGTGGGACGATACGCCGTCTATGTCCTCATGACTTTTCTTGTACCACGATCGCCGACTGTATATTTCAACTACATCGCTGAATTTTTACGAGAAAGCCTGCGCATATTCGCAAAGGAGACGTGGGAGGGAGTGCGGTTACCTCTCACGACGCAATCTTCGGGAAACCGTATTGGGTCCAGTCTTCTCGTTTCGAAAAGGCGGCTGTCAGTACACCGACTCGTCCGGCATCACCGCTTGCGCGATCGTCCTTGCGTCATGGGATCGGGCTTACGCGGCGGCGTCCATCCGGGCGGTGGGCTGACGCGCTGCTGACTGGAACCGAGCCCCATTGCGCCCGGCTGTTGCCGCGTCAGACCGGCGGTGTCGGCCGATGCCGCTGCAGCGGCATCGGCACCGCCGCGGAGCAAGCTGATGCGGTCGCGCAGCCTCCGCGCTTCCTCGAAATCCAGCGCCGCCGCCGCTGCTTCCATCCGTGCCTGAAGATCGGCCAGTTCGTCCATCCGTGTTCAACGCAGTGCGCAGCGCCGGGGATCCATCACCCCTGCCCGCTGGCGGCCCAACGCCCTTTCAACAGCCGCGCCAACGCCGCCGGGACACCGGGCCGCACCAGCAGCCAATCGCGCAACGCCGGACCTTGCACGGCACCCAGCGTCTGTTTGTATCCGCTGTCGCCCGCGCCCCAATCGACCATTCGAATCCCCGCTCCCCGTGCATGCACGAGATTGCGATACGCGAGCAGCTTGCCCGGCGAATGTCTGGCGACAGCAGGGTCATAGCTGTTGGCGATGGCGTAGCGCGTCGGGCCGCAATCGAGATCGAAGGAGAAGGCGCTGGGCACACCCTTGATGGTCAGCAGCGCCGCCGACATCATTCCCGCCAGGATCGGATCGCGCGCTGCCGCGCGCCAGAACCGGCCATGGCCGGTGCGGGTGAACTTGGCATCGCGCCCGTCAGTCTTCGCCCCGATCCAACTCCGTCCCTCGACCTGCGCGAAGGCATCGAAGGCAAGTTCCCACTCTCCAGCGCCGACAAAGCGCCAGTCGAGCACACCATGTTCGGCCAAATGCTTTTCATGGAAGCGATTCTTGCGCAGCGTCGATCCGCGCGGCCAATCGTCCTGCGTCAAATCGAGCACGAAACTGTTGGCGACGAAGCGGTCGAGCGCCGCCCACCCTTTCGCCCGGGCCCGCGCGAGCAACGCCTCGATCGTCGGATCGCCGTCGCAGACCGGCCCGATCCGCAGCGCGTTGACCGAGCGCCCGAGCGTGTCAAGCAGCGCATCGACCGCGCGGGTGCCAACCCGCGCGTGCATGGGAAAGCCGCGGAACGGCCAATAACAGCCCGGCACCATCGCGACGCGCGCCAACGTCGGCCCGACACCGACAAACGGCAGAGCGATCACCGGTTCGTCGTCGTCTTCCACCACAATCGTGCGCGCCGCGCCGCCATAAGCCTCCAGCGCCGCCGCATACCATTGATAGCGCAGGAAACGTTGCGCGGCAGGGGCGGCTTCCGCCACTGCATCGATCGCGCCCGACAGGCCATCGAGCACGCTCGCCCGGGTCGGCGACGGCAGGCGCGTGAACTCCGCGAGCAGCATCGGCTTGGTCATGGCGCACGGCGTTAGCGCAACTGGGTTACCATTCGGTGCAGAGCACCGCTTGCGTCGCGCGGCGACACCCCCCAATGTCGAACGATGTTCTCGATCCCCGCTGTCAACACGATCGCGCAGACGATCCAGCTTTCGCTATCCCCGGTGTTCATGCTGGCCGGAATCGGTGCCTTGCTCAACGTGCTGGCCGGACGGCTTTCCCGGGTGGTCGATCGCGCCCGCGCGGTGGAGGACCTTCACCCCCGCTCGGTCGGGCCCGAACATGACCGCCACGTCTGGGAATTGCGGCTGCTCGACCGCCGCATGTCGGTAATCAACGCGGCATTGGTGATGGCTGTGTCGAGCGCGGTAATGACGTGCCTGGTCGTGGCCTTGCTGTTCGTCGCGGTGCTGATCAAGCTCCACATCGGTACCATCGTCGCGCTATCCTTCATCCTGGCGATGGGATTGCTGATCTCGGCGCTGGTGTCGTTCCTGATCGAAGTGCGCATGTCGCTGACCGCGATCCACATCCGCCCGGAATTGCTGGAACGCTAGGCGTTAACGCGCGCCATCAAGCCCCGGCCCGGCATCGTTGGTCGCGGCATAGGTGGGCGCAACCCGTGCTTTGGCCGCCTGTTCATAGACATAGCCCGCCTGCAGCACCGTCGAATCCCCCATCGCCGTCGCGATGAAGGACAGCCCGACCGGCACGCCGCGTACCAGGCCCATCGGCACCGTCAGGTGCGGATAGCCAGCGATCGCGGGCAGCTCGCTGGCACTTGGGCCGCTGAACTGATCGCCATAGACCGTATCGGACAGCCACGGCATACCGTAAGTCGGCTCCACCAGGATCGTCGCCTGCGCCTTGGCGAGCATCGCATCAATGCCCTCCTTGCCCGCCAGCCGCAGCGATTTCGCGCGCGCACCGAGATATTCGGGGTCGGCGAGGCCGCGCGTCTTCTCCGCCGCTTCAAAGGTTGCCTGCGCGAAGAACGGCATTTCGGTCGCAGCAGTGGCAGTATCGAAGGCGATCACATCGGCCAGCGTGCGCGTTTTTACCGCAGGCGGCGTCGTCTTCAGATAGGCGTTCAGATCTGCCTTCAATTCGGTGTGCAGCACCAGCGACTCGGCCTCGCCGACCCCGGATAGTTTCGGTGCTTCGACATCGACCAGCACCGCGCCCTGCGCCTTCAGCACGGCGAGCGCGGCCTCATATTTGGTCTTGAGAAGATCGGGCATCTCGGGATGGAGCACCGCCACCCGCACGCCCTTCAGCGAAGCGCGCGCCAGGTCGCCCGCATAACTGTGCGCGATCGCATAGGCGATATTGATACTCGCTGCATCGGCGGGATCGTAGCCGACCATCGCGTCGAACAGGATCGCCACGTCGCGTACGCTGCGCGCCATCGGCCCCGGCGTATCCTGGCTGTGGCTGATCGGCACGACGTAGGTGCGGCTGACCAGACCTAGCGTGGGTTTGAGGCCGACCAGCCCGTTCATCGAGGAGGGGCACACCACCGATCCGTCGGTTTCCGTTCCAACCGCCGCCGCCGCAAAGCTGGCCGCGACCGCCGCGCCCGATCCACTCGACGAGCCGCACGCGGTCCGGTCCAGCGCATAGGGGTTGCGCACCAACCCACCGACCGCACTCCACCCGCTGATCGAATTGCTCGAGCGGATATTGGCCCATTCGCTGAGATTGGTCTTGCCCAGGATCACCGCGCCCTGCCGCCGCAGCCCCGCCACCAGCGGCGCGTCGCGCAAGCCGACATTGTCCTTCAGCGCCAGGCTGCCCGCGGTGGTTGCGATCGGATCCTTGGTCTCGATATTGTCCTTGATCAGCACGGGCACGCCATCGAGCGGGCCCAGCACCTTGCCCGCCTTACGCCGCGCGTCGCTCGCGCGCGCCTGCGCCAGTGCATCGGGGTTGATCGCGATCACCGCGCGGAGTTTCGGTCCACTGCGATCCATCGCCGCAATCCGCGCCAGATACGCCTGCGTGATTGCGGCGCTGCCCGTCCCGTGCGCCATCATCGCCTGCAACTGCTCGATCGAAACCTCTTCGATCGTTGGCAACGCATCCTTCGAAACCTGGGCGGTCGCCGGTGCGACAGCAAACGCACACAGCACCAACGAAGCGATAGGGATCCGCATCAGTTTCTCCAGGGCCGCGATCCAACCGAACGCACCCTGGATCATGCCGTCGCTCAGGCGACGCGGCAAGCGCTCACTCTATAGATCACTCTTTGTCGGCCTCGGGTGGTTGGACCGTCAGGCGGCGCTGTCCGCCACGCCCGAACACGGCGTCCCACGCTTGTTGATAAGCGAGGTTGCGTTGCCTGCGCTTACCCCGCCTGACGGCAGCGCGACGCTGCTTCAGCAGCTGCAACACCTCCCAAACCGCGAACGCAATTACACAGGCAGCTATACCCGCAAAGATAGCCATATTTACGCCCCCAACGACTCACACGCAACACGTTGCAGCGCAGCATCTAGCGAAAATCATGGTTTCGGTCGCGTTAAGATATGCGATTTGGAGGGCCATTACGGGACACTCGCCCCTCGGCGTTACCCAAAATGAAAAGAGGCTGCCGGGGGCCTCACGGCACCCCGGCAACCTCCTGACATGGTCAGCGGCCGGAAGCTCCAGCTTGGGAGACCATGCGGACCGCATCAGCTTCGACGGGGATGGCGTTGTCTGGGGGAAAATACCCCCCGCCCCTACCGTCAACGGGTTACCCCGAAAAGCTTAGCGGTGCGTCCCCCGAACGAACTGAACCGACCCCATTGCTGAACCATGAGACATCGGATCACCTCCTTTCGCTAGTTAAAACAGCGTAACCAGGACTGGTCACGACTCGTGTTTGAATCATATAAATTTGCGAAACAAGTCTTGTAATGTTCCTCGATTTCGACGATTCTCTTTCGCCTGCCTGAAGCGCACCAAATGCGCGTCCAACGGCGATCGAAACCGCTGCTCAGCGGCGGCAATCCTCGACTACGCGGCCAATTTCAGCCCAAGCGGGCACCACCAACGTTGTCGCGCCGGCTTGCTCGACGAGGAAACGACCGCGGCTGAACGCCATCGCGTCGAGCAGCGGGTCGCGGGGTTCCAGCGCGACCGTCGCCTGAGCGGCATCGGCAGCGCGCGCGGTCAACGTCCGTGCGAGGCTGCTGGTCCGCACCAGCAGCGGTGCGGCGCTCGCGCCCGGGCGCGACAGCGACACGAGATTGGTCCCACGATCGCATCGCAGCGTCAGCAACGCACTCCCCCCGGATCGCCCAAAGGCCGCCACCGAACCGGTGGCATCGGTGCGATAGCTCCAATCGCCGGGCGTCACCGCCCAATCGCGCCAGTCGAGCGATTGCGGCACGGCCGGGGACGGCGGCAACGGCACCGGGCGCGGCACCACCACCGGCTGTGGCGGCGGCGACGCGGGCGGGCTGACGCAGCCACTCACCACCAGCGCGATAGCAAGAACAGCGGAGCGAACGAAAAATTTGCGCATGCCGCGCTGTATGCGCGAAGCAACCGCTGCGCTCAACCGCCGGTCTTGCACCCCGTCGTGATTTCGCCTCTGGTGCCCGGCAGGGAGAGACGCATGGCACTTGAAGCGAAGCGACTGCGCGCTATCATCGGCGGATCGGCCGGCAATCTGGTCGAATGGTATGACTGGTACGCCTATTCCGCGCTGTCGCTCTATTTCTCGGCCTCCTTCTTCCCCAAGGGTGACCCCACCGCACAATTGCTGAACACTTCGGCGGTGTTCGCGGTCGGCTTTTTCATGCGGCCGATCGGCGCCTATCTGATGGGCCGCTATGCCGATCGGCATGGGCGCAAGGCCGGGCTGGCGGTCTCGGTCGCGTTGATGTGCGCGGGCTCACTGATGATCGCGTTTGCGCCGACATACGCCACGATCGGGATCGCCGCGCCGATCCTGCTGCTGGTCGCGCGGCTGTTGCAGGGGCTGTCGGTGGGCGGCGAATATGGCGCGAGCGCGACCTATCTTTCCGAAATGGCGACGCGGCGGCACCGCGGTTTCTGGTCGAGCTTCCAATATGTCACGCTGATCGGCGGGATGCTGAGCGCGCTGGCGGTGACATTGCTGCTGCAGGCGGTCTTCACCAAGACGCAGATGGACAGTTTCGGCTGGCGCATCGCCTTTGCGCTGGGCGCGGCGTTGGCGCTGGGTGTCTATCTGTTGCGGCGGGGGTTGGCGGAGACCGCCTCGTTCCAGGCGCTGGCGGCAGATCGCCCAGCCTCGGGCATGGCGGCCTTGTGGCGTTCGCATCCGCGCGAATTCCTGCTGGTCGGCGCGATCACCGCCGGCGGCAGCTTGGCTTTCTATGCCTACACCACCTACATGCAGAAATTCCTCGCCAACACCGTCGGCTTTTCGGTGCAGACCGCGACCGCAATCATGACCGCCGCGTTGGTGGTGTTCATGCTGGTCCAGCCGCTGTTCGGCGCGCTGGCCGATCGCGTCGGGCGCAAGCCGATGTTGCTGCTGTTCGGCATTGGCGGGGCGATCGTATCGGTGCCGGTGTTCAGCGCCTTGGAAAGCGTGCGCACGCCGGCGGCGGCGTTTGCGATCGTGCTGGTGCCGCTTTTGCTGCTGGCCGCCTACACCTCGATCAGCGCGTTGGTGAAGGCCGAGCTGTTCCCGGCGCACATCCGCGCGCTCGGCGTCGCCTTTCCCTATGCGATCGGCAATGCGGCGTTTGGGGGCACGGCGGAATATGTCGCGCTGAGCCTGAAGGGCTGGCATATCGAGAGTGCCTTCTATTGGTATGTCAGCGCGATGCTGGCGCTGACCAGCGTGTGTTTCTGGCTGTTGCCGGAAACACGGGCGACCAGCTTGATCGTGGAGGATTGAGGGAACTCTCTGGCCCGTTGCGCCGTTTCGGTTGCGCATCAAAGGAACGAGCATGTCCCAGACCGAACCCACGCAATTGCTGCTGCAATCGAACAAAACCGACACGATGCAGGTGCGCAGCCGCGATGGCGACAAGATCGGCAGCGTCCATGCGATGATGGTCAACAAGCGCACCGGGCATACGCTCTATGCGGTGCTGACGATCGGCGGGTTTCTCGGCATGGGGCGCGCTTATTATCCGCTGCCTTTTTCGCTGCTGCAGTTCGACCCGGTCAACGACACCTATATCGTGACGATCGACCGCCGCGTCCTGGAAGGCGGCCCGAGCTGGGCGGCGAACCCGCCCGAATTCGACCAGGCCTATGCCGACCGGGTGTCGAAATATTATGATGTGGCGGGCGAGGATCTGTCGCTGGGTTAAGCGGCGCGCGGGACGATGCGGTCGAGCGCGCCGTTGAGCGCGCGCTTGGCCTCGACGATTTCGTAGCGATCCTGCAGACGCAAAAAAAAGCCTTCGGACATGCCGAAATAGCGCGCGAAGCGCAGGTCGAGTTCTGCATCGACCGGACGCGAGCCTTCAATAACCTCGGCAATCCGCTCCGGCGCCACCCCGATATCCCCGGCAAGCTGCTCAACGCTCAGCGCTTCGGGTTCGAGAAACTCGGTGACCAGCATTTGCCCGGCATGCTCGTTGTCGAGCCATTGGGGATTAGTGATAGTCTGCAATTTCGACGTCATATGCGTCTCCGTCCATCCAGACGAAGCATATACGCCATTGGTCATTAATTGAAATGCTATGCTGGCTCGCGCGACCCTCCTTCAGCGCATGCAGGCGGTTGCCGCGCAGATTTCCGAGCTCGTCGAGCGACAGGGCGGCATCCAGAAGCGTGAGCCTCCGCATCGCCCGCTGTTGGATATCGGGCGGCAGCTTGCGGCTCCGCTCGCGGTTCCAAACGTGCTCGGCTTCGGGATCGGCGAAGGAGCGGATCATCAGACCACCTTCGCCTTCCGAAGCGCAGCCCTTACCGACGGGGGGAGCCGGTAAAGATTGTAGCCGTTTTCGGGATCCCAGTATTGATCAAAAAAGCTGCGAGAACCGGCACCGGGAGTATTAGAGAGACGGCGGCCAAACGCTCCAAGCACGCCAGCAAACTCGCGTGTCGACAGATCAAGGGCGCGCTGCAACTCGGGAGCAGTCGTCCATTTATCATCTGCCTCGTCAAGTTTACGAAGCATTTTAACATGTGTCTCACCTAGCTCACGCCTTGTCAAAACCGCAAATGCCAGATCTTCAGAAACGAAAGGCGACGCTCCATCCACAAGGGCTACAGCCTTACGAACAGGAGCGACTTCACTCCGAGGGCTGCCAACACCACCAGACATCAAAGCCAGAAGTTTCGCCACCTCTTCCGCAGTCCCCTCGACCTCATGGCCGCCCACAGTGATCTTCATGCCCCGTCCCCTTCGAAGCTTAAGTACTATACTCCGAAGCATATGGCAAATGTATTTTGATCACCGCCCCCGCCGCGAACTCCCCGCCATTCCGGCGCGCATCTTCTGGCTCTTCCCGTAGCGCGTCTTGCGTGTGCCCGGCTTGCCCTCGTTCGAGCGGCCCATTACCGGCGCTTTCTGCTGGTCGACCGGCAGGCCCAGTTCTTCCTGCTCCAGCTGCCGGATCTCGTCGCGCAGGCGACCGGCGGTTTCGAACTCCAGGTCCGCAGCGGCCGCGCGCATCTTCTTTTCGAGGTCCTCGATATAGGCACGCAGATTATGGCCGACCATGTGCGGCCGATCCTCATCGATTTCGACAGTGACCTGATCGCGCTGTGACACGTCCTGGATGATGTCGCCGATATTGCGCTTGATCGTCGTCGGCGTGATGCCGTTCGCCTCGTTATAGGCGCGTTGCTTTTCGCGGCGGCGGTTGGTTTCGTTCATCGCGCGCTCCATCGAGCCCGTGATGCGGTCGGCATAGAGGATCACGCGGCCATCGACGTTTCGCGCCGCACGGCCGATCGTCTGGATCAGCGAGGTTTCCGAGCGGAGGAACCCTTCCTTGTCGGCATCGAGGATCGCGACCAGCCCGCATTCGGGAATATCCAATCCCTCGCGCAACAGGTTGATGCCGATCAGCACGTCATACACGCCAAGCCGCAAGTCGCGGATCAACTCAATACGCTCCAGCGTCTCGACGTCGCTGTGCATGTAGCGGACCTTGAGCCCCGCCTCGTGCATGAACTCGGTCAGATCCTCGGCCATGCGCTTGGTCAGCGTCGTCACCAGCGTGCGATAGCCAAGCTCGGCGGTCTTGCGCGCCTCGACGATCAGGTCCTGCACTTGCTCCTCGACCGGCTTGATTTCGATAGGCGGGTCGATCAGCCCGGTCGGGCGAATGACCTGCTCGGCGAACACGCCGCCGGTCTGCTCCATCTCCCACGCGCCCGGCGTCGCCGAGACATAGGTGGTCTGCGGGCGCATCGCGTCCCATTCGTTGAAACGAAGCGGCCGATTGTCGATCGCCGACGGCAACCGGAAGCCATATTCGGCAAGCGTCAGCTTGCGGCGGTGATCGCCGCGCGACATGCCGTTGATCTGGCCGATCGTCTGGTGGCTCTCATCGACGAACAAAAGCGCATTCTCGGGCAGATATTCGAACAAAGTGGGCGGCGGCTCGCCCGGCATGCGGCCGGTGAGGAAGCGCGAGTAATTCTCGATCCCCGCGCACGAACCGGTCGCCGCGATCATCTCCAGGTCGAAATTGGTGCGCTGCTCCAGCCGCTGCGCCTCTAACAATTTGCCCTCCGGCACCAGTTCCTTGAGCCGCTCCTGCAACTCGAACTTGATCGCCTCCATCGCTTGCTTCAGCGTCGGCCCCGGCGTCACATAATGCGAATTGGCGTAGATGCGGATCGTGTCGAGGCTCGCCACCTTCTTGCCGGTCAGCGGATCGAACTCGACGATATCCTCGATCTCATCGCCGAAGAACGACACGCGCCAGGCGGTGTCGTCATAATGCGACGGGAAGATTTCCAGCGCATCGCCGCGCACCCGGAAATTGCCGCGCTGGAAGGCGGCATCGTTGCGCTTATACTGCAGCGCGACGAGCTTGCGCACGATCTCGCGCTGGTCGACGGTCTGGCCCTTCTTCAGGTCGAAGATCATCGCCGAATAGGTTTCGACCGAACCGATACCGTACAGGCACGACACCGAGGCGACGATGATCACATCGTCGCGTTCGAGCAGCGAGCGGGTGGCGGCGTGGCGCATCCGGTCGATCGCCTCGTTGGTCGAGCTTTCCTTCTCGATGTACGTGTCCGAACGCGCGACATAAGCCTCGGGCTGATAGTAATCGTAATAACTGACGAAATATTCGACGGCGTTCTCCGGGAAGAACGACTTCATCTCGCCATAAAGCTGCGCCGCCAGGATCTTGTTGGGCGCGAGGATCAAAGCGGGGCGCTGCACCGCCTCGATCACCTTGGCCATAGTGAAGGTCTTGCCCGAGCCGGTGACGCCGAGCAGCACCTGGTCGCGCTCGCCCGCTTGCGTTTGCGCGACGAGTTCGGCGATCGCGGTCGGCTGGTCGCCCGCTGCCTGATATTCGGAGACGAGCTTGAACGGCTTGCCCCCTTCCGCCTTGGGCGGGCGCGCCGGGCGGTGCGGCACGAAGCTGACGCCGGTTTCAGGTTCGTCGAGCGTGGTGCGAATCTGGATTGCCATAGCTCGTCAATATGGGAAGGAATGCGCCACACACAATCACACACCGGCGCCCGCAGCGCACATCCCCGGGGGACTCTTTCCACATGACTTTCCGTATCATGGCGCTGCTCGCGCTGCCGCTCGCCGCGAGCGCCTGTTCCCCCGACGCGCCGGTCAAGCGCCAAGCGGGGAGCTGGTCGCAGAAGATCGAGATCGTGAAGTTCGAAGGCAAGGGCGCAACCCCCGAAACCAAGACGCAGATGCAGAAGATGTTCGATGCGATGAGCACGATGTCGGTGTGCCTCACCCCGGCCGCGGCCGCGAAAGAAGACATGGGCAAGGCGATGGAACAGATGTCCGCGCGCGGCCAGAATTGCACCTTCGCCAAGAAGGACGTGACCGGCGCCAGCATCGCGATCGACGCGACCTGCAAGCAGCCCAATGGCGGCACGGTCAAAATGATGATGACCGGCACCAATAGCGCGACCGCGCAGGACATGACGATGAAGACCGAAGGCTTCGCCGCCAATGGCACGCAGGAAGGCACGATGGAAATGCACGTCAAATCGACGCGCAACGGCGAGTGCAAGCCGACCGACGTCACCCCGCCCGAGGCCCCCGCGCCTGGCACCGCGCCGGTGGCACCGGCCAAGCGGTAAACGGAGGCGACGCACCGGACCCGCGCGCTGTGGGATCCGGTGCGTCTTCTCGCCCCTTAAAGCGGGTCGGTCGGATATGTGATCGGCTTGTCGCCGAATTTCGCCTTGACCATGCGGTTGCACCGGTCGGCCTCGTCCTCGGACTCGTCCCAACCTTCCGCATATTGGAAACGCGCATCGAATGTATTGCCCGACACCGTCATAATCAGGGCGTTCCATTTCTGGTCGGGCGGTGCCGCGTACCAGAGGTTCAGAATTTCATCCGATATCTCGGCGCAGAGAGTGTCTTCGTCCAACATTCGGTACGCGACGCTTTCCGCCAGATCCTTGAAAACGAACGGAGCAACCCACCCGTCATCAGCCTCGGCATATAGAAATGCATCCCCCGCCCCGGGCCCAGCAATTTTCGATACACGCGCAGCTATTTCCGAAAGAATGGGGCCAGCGCTTCCCGTCGCAAAATTCTTACCACGTAACATGTAGCGGCTTCGGCATCCACGATCCCGCGATCACGGAGAATTGCCAGGGAATCCGATCCAGGAGAATGTCAAACGATAGCTTCTGCACCGTCAGGTTCCATTTGCCGCCGTCCGGCGACAACGATCCGCCACGTTGCAGAAAGCTCTCTCGCAACACTGGCACGGAAGAGTGGCCGATGGACTGCCATTGCCCGAGCACAGCTTCCAAAAGCTGATCACACACATCGAGATCCGCCTGGGCCGGGGTCAGTGAGGGCCAGACCGGTGCATCTGGTGATAGTCCGCATAGCAGCTTGTTGAGCGGTAACGCCTCCGCCGGTGCATCGAGACGTGTGTCCACTAGATATTGCAGCAGATGGACAGCGCGGGACGCACCTTCGATCCCGACAAAATGAGCTGAGCCATCGCCATCATCTGTCAACATGTCGAGGCGATTGAACAGCGTGTAAAGAAACGGACCAAGCAGCACGAGCCCCGCATTTTGAACCGCAATCGGATAATCATTTCCCAGCAAGGCTGTTTCCTGACCTATAGGTTCTTGGCACCCGGATCGATCGCGTCTTGAAACTTCTCCGTTTCGTCGAGACTTCCTGTGCCGCGCCTACCCCAAATCGGCACAGAACTTTACAGCAATTTTGAGAACAAAAAGAAAAGTATAGTTACGCCACCCGCCTATACGCCACGCGCCACATCGTCCAGCCGATCAACGCGGCGACCAGGGCCAGGATCAGGCTCGTCGCGACCGCGCTGATCCAGCGGAACAGCAGCGTCTCGCTGTCGGTGACCGGCATTGCGAACACGCCAAAGCCATAGGTCTGCCCGCCGAGGAACAGCGCGAACCCGGCCAGCGCGCCGACCAGAATCGCCATCCACGGTCCGCGTTGGCCAAAGGCGTGGCATAGCAGCCAGACCGGGCCACCAATCGCCACCGCCGCCATCGCCGTAATCACCGCACCGACCAAGAATCCGGCCAACAGCTCAAGCGGTGCAGCACCGCTGCCGATCAACACCAGCACGGTCGCGAACACGCCGCCGACCAGGCCACCGGCGGTAAGCGCCAGCCCCGCCCGGTCCAGCGTCGCCTCGTAACGGTACAAACTCCCCTTCGACGCCACGTCCCGATTCTCCCCGGGGCGGGGTCTTAGCATCGCGCGGCAGACCTCCCAAGTCCGCCATTCGAGCGGCGTGCAGGGGCGGAACGCCGCGTCCTTGGTCTCATGGCAGCGCCAGGGCAGCCTTCGGCAACGCGCGTTCGATTGGCCCGCGCTCGATCGGCACGACCGGCAGCGCGGGGTGGAAGGGAGCGATTTCCGTAGGGTGGCCAAGCGCAACCGTGCCGAAACCGTGCAGCCCCGTAACCTGCGTCACCGCCGCCAACAGGCGCGGCGGCGTGTCATAGCCTTCGTAGGACAAACGGAACGTGCCCCAATGGATCCCGATCCCGCTCGATGCGCCCAGCCGACGATACGCCTCGGCGGCGTCGATCGGCCCGATATGGCTGCCCGCGACCATTTGCCCCGGCGCGAAGCGGAACGCGCCGATCGGCAGCAGCGCAAGCCGAACCGGGCCGTACGCCGCCGCCTGATTGGCCCAATTGAGGTCCCCCGGACCGGTATCGCCCGCAAAGAACAGATTGCCGCCGGGCAAGCGCACGACGAAGCTCGACCACAAAGCGCGGTTGCGATCGGAGAACCAGCGGCTGCCCCAATGGTGATTGCGCGTGACCACCACCTCGACGCCTGGCTTCACGGCGATCTTCCCGCCCCAGTCTAGCGCCTTGGAGGGCACGCCCACCTGGCCGATGACGCTGTCATTGCCGAGGCTGGTGACGATCAGCGGGCGGTCACGCTCCCACAGCCGTTTCAGCGTGGTCAGGTCCATATGATCGTAGTGATCGTGGCTGACGAGCACGAGGTCGATCCTGGGGAGTTTATCGAACGCGATCCCCGGCTCCGCGACGCGCGCGGGGCCGACGCCGAGCGGCCCGGCGGTGCGGCTCCACACCGGATCGGTCAGGATGTTAAGCCCCTGCGTCTGCACCAGCACCGTCGCATGGCCGACCCAGGTGGCGACCATCCGCGCACCCTCGACCCGCGCGGGCGGTGCAACCGGGTGGACGGCGACATGATCGGGCCATTCCGGCCGTCCGTCGCTATTGGTGAGATAGCGCCACAGGAAATTCCCGCGGCCACCGTTGGGCGGGGCGATGTCGTCCTCGGCCCCATCGGGATTGAAGAAGCGCTCGCCATTATAGTGCGCGGTCGGGAGACCCGCATAATAGCGCGCATCCAGAAAGCGCGGGATGATCGTGACCGCAAGGCACAGCACGATGACGATCCACAGGATCGCCTTACCCAGGAGACGGAAAAATCGCATCAGCGTTCCTTGTGGGATGACCCTGCGCGGCGCAAGCCTGCGCGCCTCACAGGCTGCCGACCAGCGCGAAGACGACGCCGATCGCCACCAATATGAGCCCTAAGATTTCGCTCCGGCTGGTCTTCTCGCCGAGATAAAAATGGGCAAACGCCATGGTGAAGGCAACTTCGATCTGGCCGACGATCCGCACCAGTGCCACCGGTGCCGACGCAAAGCCGGTGAACCAGCACGCCGACGCGACCGAAGACATCAACCCGACCTGCCCTGCCACGCGCCATTCCGAAAAGACGCGCGCGACCTGATCCCGTTCCCGCAGCAGGAGATACGCCCCCTGTGCCACCGTCTGCGCCGCAACGGTCGTGGCGAGCACGATCAGCGCGGCCCGGATATGGTCTGGCGTGGCCACCGCCTGCGTTGCCGCGCGAATACCGATCGTGGTCAATGCGAACATGAAGCCGGAGGCGATGCCATAGCGCGCCGCCGGTTGCCCGAGCGCACGGAGAAACGCTCCCGCTGCCATCCGCTTGCCGCCAGTTGAAAGGACCATCACCCCGGCGACGCCGAAGCCGATGCCGACCCAGGTCGGCAGGCTCAGATGATCGCCGAGCAGAAACACCGACAGCAGCGCGCTCTGCACCGCCTCGGTCTTGGAATAGGCCGTGCCGACGACGAAATTGCGCTCGCCAAACGCCATCAGCAACAAATTGGTGGCGATGATCTGCGCCAGTCCCCCGCCGAGGCAGAAGGGCACGAACCACACGCCCAACGCCGGAAACGGCGTGCGCGCAAACACCGCTTCATAGGCTATCACCAACAAAACCGCGACCGGCAGGCCGTAGAGATAGCGCACCAAGCCGGCGGCGTTGATCGAGAGCGTGCGCGACACACGCCGTTGCACCGCCGTTCGCCACGCCTGCAGCGCCCCGCCGATCAGCGCGGCGGGGAGCCAGATCGGAGCGATCAAACCCGATCGCCAATCACACCAGCAACCCCTCGCGCGCGATCTTTTCTTTCCACACCAAGGGCGCGAGTTGGTGGACGTTGGCGCCGGTCGAATCGACCGCCACCGTCACCGGGAAATCGACCACGTCGAATTCGTAGATCGCTTCCATGCCGAGATCGGCAAAGCCGACGACCTTCGAGCCCTTGATCGCGCGCGCGACGAGATAGGCTGCCCCGCCGACCGCCATCAGATAGGCGCTCTTGCCCTCGGCAATCGCCTTGGTCGCATCGGGGCCACGCTCGGCCTTGCCGACCATCGCCAGCAGGCCCTGGCCCAGCATCATGCGCGTGAACTTGTCCATCCGCGTCGCGGTGGTCGGGCCAGCCGGGCCGACCACTTCCTCGCCGACCGGATCAACCGGGCCGACATAATAGATCACGCGGCCCTTGAATTCGACCGGCAGCGGCTCGCCCGCGTCGAGCATGTCCTTGATGCGCTTGTGCGCGGCATCGCGGCCAGTGAGCATCTTTCCGTTGAGCAACAGCCGGTCGCCCTGCTTCCAGCCCTGCACCACCTCGGGCGTCAGCGTGTCGAGATCGACGCGGATCGCAGCGCTGTCGGGCTTCCAGTCCACCTTCGGCCATTCGTCGAGCTTGGGCGCTTCGAGGAAGGCCGGGCCCGAACCATCGAGCACGAAATGCGCGTGGCGCGTCGCGGCGCAATTGGGGATCATCGCGACCGGCTTGCCCGCGGCATGGCACGGCGCGTCGAGAATCTTGACGTCGAGAATGGTCGACAGGCCGCCCAGCCCCTGCGCGCCGATGCCGAGCGCGTTGACCTTGTCGAAAATCTCGATGCGCAAGGCCTCGATATCGGTCTTGGCCCCACGCGCCTTCAGCGGGCCCATATCGATCGGCTCCATCAGCGCTTGCTTGGCAAGCAGCACGCAATGCTCGGCGGTGCCGCCAATGCCGATGCCGAGCATCCCCGGCGGGCACCAGCCCGCGCCCATTTGCGGCAGCATCTCCAGCACCCAATCGACGATCGAGTCGGACGGGTTCATCATCTTGAACTTCGACTTGTTCTCGCTGCCGCCGCCCTTGGCCGCGACATCGACCGAGACGCGGCTACCCGGCACCATCTCGACGTGCAGCACGCACGGCGTATTGTCCTTGGTGTTGCGGCGGGTGAAAGCGGGGTCGGTCAGCACCGAGGCGCGCAATTTGTTGTCGGGGTTCAGATACGCCAGCCGCACGCCTTCATCGACGATCTCCTGCAGCGATCGGCTGGTGTCGTCGAGGCGGCAGTCCATGCCCCATTTGATGAAGACGTTGACGATGCCGGTATCCTGGCAGATCGGGCGGTGCCCCTCGGCGCACATCCGGCTGTTGGTCAATATCTGCGCGATCGCATCCTTGGCGGCGGGGCCTTGCTCGGCCTCATAGGCTTCGCCCAGCGCGCGGATATAATCCATCGGGTGATAGAAAGAGATGAACTGCAGCGCGTCGGCCACGCTCTCGATCAGATCGGCTTCACGGATGATGGTGGTCATGTTGGGCTCCTGTCTTGCGCCGCGCCTTAAGCCGATGTTGCGTTCCCGCCAAGCACGGGGTGGCCCCGATGATCCTGCTGCGGACCCTACTCATTTTGGATGGAATCGGCACCGTGCAAGGGTTTCGGAAAGGAAGCGCCCCCTAACCACAGGAACATGAACCTCGGGACTATCCTTACCCTGATTGCGTGTGCGTGCTTCATGTCGATCGGGCTCGCTGCAGCTGCTTATGCCTTTGTCCACCGTCAGCGTCGCGGCCTTCTCGCAGCTGTTCCGGATTCGGGAAATCAGCGGGCGCACCTGCTGGTCGAGGAGTTCGAAGCGCATACCAACGGGTGGTTCTGGCAAACCGACGCCGAGGGACAGGTGACCTATCTGTCGGACAAAGTGGCACGCGACCTTGACCGGCCGGACACGCCCGCGATCGGGCAAGTGCTGAACAAGCTGTTCCGCATGGATAGCGCGTCGCCCGAGACCGAACGGACGCTGGCCTTCCATCTCGCGTCCCGCACGGCCTTTTCCAATTACTCGGTCCGCCCGGCGAGCGAGGCCACAATCGACCGCTGGTGGTCGATTTCGGGGCGACCGGTCAGCGACGATAAGGGTCGTTTCCTCGGTTTTGTCGGTAGCGGCAGCGATTTGACCGAACGGCGCCGCATCGACGCGGAAATCACCCGCCTTGCCCTGTTCGACGGATTGACCGGCCTGGCCAACCGCCAGCGCTTGCGGCTCTCGCTGGAACAGACGCTAAATCAGCCAGGCTCGCTGCCGCGCCAGACCGCGCTGTTCCTGCTCGATCTCGACCGGTTCAAAAGCGTCAACGATACGCTGGGCCACCAGACCGGGGACGCGTTGCTCAAGAAAGTCGCCTTGCGGCTGCAACACACGATTGGCGAAACCGGCCTGGTCGGGCGGCTGGGCGGCGATGAATTCAAGGTCATCATCCCCTTCGCGCCCGAACGCGAGGCGTTGGCGGACCTCGCGCGGCGCGTGATCAGCGATCTCTCGCAACCCTATAGCATCAACGGGTCAGCGATCAGCATCGGCTGCTCGATCGGCGTGGCGATCGCCCCAAGTGACGGCAGCGATGCCGAAACACTCGTGCGCAACGCCGATCTCGCGCTCTATGCCGCCAAGGGCGAGGGGCGCGGCGTCCACCGTTTCTTCCGCAGCGAGTTGCTGATCGGCGCGCAAAGCCGCAAACAGCTTGAGGACGATCTGCGCGAAGCGCTCGCCGCCGACCAGTTCTTCGTCGCCTATCAACCCGTCGTCAGCACCAGGACGCAGCGCATTGTCGGCTTCGAGGCGCTGTTGCGCTGGCAGCATCCCACGCGCGGGCTGGTGAGCCCAAGCGATTTCATCCCGGTCGCCGAAGAGTGCGGGTTGATCGAAACGATCGGGGAATGGGTGTTGCGCACCGCCTGTATGGAAGCGGCGGAATGGCCGGACAGCATCCGCGTCGCGGTCAACGTTTCGCCGATCCAGTTCGCCAATCCGGCTTTATCCACCATCGTCACCTCGGCGCTCGCGAAATCGGGGATCAAGCCCGACCGGCTCGAACTCGAAATCACCGAAGGCGTGTTCGTCGATGAAAGCGCGGCGACCGAACAGATGTTCAAGGCGTTGAAGGGGTGCGGCGTGCGGCTGGCGCTTGACGATTTCGGCACCGGCTATTCGTCGCTTGGCTATTTACGCAAGGCCCCGTTCGACAAGATCAAGATCGACCAGAGCTTCGTGCGCGGGGCGGCAATCGCGGGCAATCGCAACGCCGCGATCATCAAGGCGATCGTCACGCTGGCCGACACGCTGGGCATGGAAACCACTGCCGAGGGCGTGGAAACGCAGGACGAGATTGCGCCGATCGTCGAACTCGGCTGCAGCCACATCCAAGGCTATGTCTATGGCAAGCCCGTCTGCGCCGCCGACGTGCGAGCGCATCTGGCGCTGGCAGGCGACATCGCCACCGCCAGCGGCTTTCGCAACAGCCGTTCCCCCCGAACCTCGCTGCTGCGCAAGGCGCGCATTCGATCGGGCGACGTGGTCGGCGACGTGCGCATCCGCAACATTTCCGCCAGCGGCGCGATGATCGAAGGAATCGATGTCGAGGAAGGCGCGGGCGAAATCGACGTCCAGATCGAGTTGCTGGAAGGCCAGATGCTCCCGGCGCGCTTGCGCTGGGCAGCGAACGGCAAGGCTGGCCTCGAATTTTCCCAAACCTTCAACCTTGACCGACTCGCCGACGCGACACCCGCCCTTCCGGCGCGCAAGGCGGGCTGATCACCTGTCCTGGCGCGGCCGGAACGGCGCGGTTCGGTTCAGCCCACGCTGTTGCCGGTGACGGCCGGAGCCGCTGCGGGCGGCGGCGGGGGCGGCGCATCGTCGCGGCCCGGCTCGCGACCCTCGGGACCACGCGGACCGTGCCGGAAGCCCTCGGGCCCGCCAGGCCCGCCGCGCGGCGGCCCCATCGGCCGCAATGCCGTCACCTTGCCATCGGCACCGACGAGGAACGACGCGCGGATCATGCCGTGGCGATAATGGCCCTGCACCGTCACCGTCTGCCCGGGGGCGAGCAAACCAGTGCCATCGCCCTCGCGCCCGATCTCGACCAAGGCACGCCCGCTTGCGTCGGCAAGCACCGCCATCGGGCCGAAGACTTCGGCAACGGTGCCGCGCACGCTGATCACCCCACCATCGTCGCTCAGCGTCTTGATCGCCACCGGCTTGACCGGCGCGAGTTCGACCGTCGGGCCATTCATGCACGCAACCGTCGCACCACCGCCCAGGCCGACGGCGAGAAAGGCGGCGGCGATCAGCGAGGTGCGCAGCGGCAGTTTGCGGCGTGGGGCCCGCGGCTCCAGCGCGCTGAAATCGGGCTGCGGGGTGGGGCCTTCGATTTGGTCGGTCATTTCCGGATACTCCTGCTTGGGTTGGTGTTGCGCTTTTTAGCGCTGCGTCCCACCACCGCGCTGAACCCGCCGGTTCAGACTGGGTTTAGCGACCGGGCCTAGCCGGAAGGCCGAAGGATATGGGCATGCGCATCTTGCTGGTCGAAGACGACGCCGCACTGGCCGAGGGCATCGCCAAGGCATTGCGCGCCGAGCATTTCGCGGTCGACATCGCCGTCAATGGCGGGGATGGCGCGCATCTCGGCGACACCGGCAGCTATGACGTGGCGGTGCTCGATCTCGGCTTGCCGATCAAATCGGGCATCACCGTATTGGAGGAATGGCGCGCCGCCGGGCGCGCGCTGCCCGTGCTGATCCTTACCGCGCGCGATGGCTGGTCGGAAAAGGTCGCCGGCTTCCGCGCCGGGGCCGATGACTATCTGACCAAACCGTTCCGCGTTGAGGAACTCGTCATGCGGCTGCGGGCGCTGGTGCGCCGCGCAACCGGCCATGCCGCCGCGCGGATCGTGTGCGGCCCCGTAACCTTCGATGCGCAGACCGGACAGGTCGAGCTGGACGGCCTGCCGCTGCGGCTGACCGCGCTCGAATGGCGCGTGCTGTCGACGTTGATGCTCCGCAAGGGCGTGGTGGTCGACCGGCTCGACTTGCTCGACCATGTCTATGAAGGCGATGCCGATCCCGATTCCAACTCGCTCGAAGTGATCGTCGGCCGCTTGCGCAAGAAGATCGGGGCCGCGCTGATCGAAACCGTGCGCGGGCGGGGATATCGGGTGGTGGAGAGATGAGGCTGCCATCAATCCTCTTGCTCCACCCCGGCGAACGCCGGGGCCCAGTCGTGGGGATCCACGGCATCACACGGCGCATTAGCCAAACGCCGCTCGCGACTGGGCCCCGGCATGCGCCGCGGTGGACCTGCGACGCATGATGCGAACCCTCCTCCCCCGCTCGCTCTACGGCCGCTTGCTGGTCACCGCCCTGCTCGCCACGCTCGCCGCGCTCGCCTTTGCGGCCTTTGCCATCGGGGCCGTGCTCGATCGCTTCGTGATGCACGGGCTCGACGAACGGCTCGACGCGCAAATCGCGGTGCTGGCGCAGGCGCTACGGCCGGACGGCTCGGTCGACCGTGGCCGCCTGGTGCTGGCCGCACCCTATGACGACCCGCGCGGCGGCTGGGGCTGGCGGATCGATACGCAGGGCAAGACTATCGCCTCCCCCGCCCCGCCCGATCTCGACGCGATGCACCCGCCGCCTGGTCCGCGCTTGGATCCGCCCCCTTTTGCCGAGCGGCGCGATGCCCACGTCCGTGCGCTCGACTGGCGCGATCGCCACGGGCCGCGCCACGCGCGCAGTCTTACGCTGGCCACGCCCGGCGGGCCGGTGCGCATCACCGCCTCAGCCCCGCGCGCGATCGTCGATCGTCCTTTGCGTGCCGCGATGGTGCCGTTGCTCGGGTCGCTGCTGCTGCTCGGTGGCGCGCTCGCGGTCGCCACGCTGGTTCAGCTCCGCATCGGCCTGCGCCCGCTCGCCAAGATGCGCGAGAGCCTCGCCGCGATCCGCAGCGGTGCCGCAACCGCGCTACCCGACACGCAGCCGAGCGAACTTGCCCCGCTTGCCCGCGAGATCAACGCGTTGCTCGCCGAAAATGCCGCCGCGCTGGCCAATGCGCGCGGCCATGTCGCCAACCTCGCACACGGGCTGAAGACGCCCCTCGCCACGCTCGCGCTCGCACTGCCGCCGCATGACCCCGATGGCGCACTGCGTGCGCAAGTCGCCCGCATCGATCGCGCGGTGCGCCACCATCTCGGCCGCGCGCGCGCCGCCACGCCCGGCGGCGCGATGCGGGTGGCGACCCCGCTCGCCCCGGTGCTGGCCGATCTGGCCGACGCGCTCGCCCGCATTCATGCCGATCGCCCGGTCACTGCAGCCGTCGCGATCGACCCGACGTTGAACGTCGCGGTCGACCGGCAGGATCTGGACGAACTGCTCGGCAATCTGCTCGACAATGGCTGGCGCTGGGCGGCCAGCCGCATCGCGGTGACCGCCGCTCGCACCGCCGATGGCCGATTCGTGCGGCTGAGCGTGGAGGACGATGGCGCGGGCATCCCGCCCGACGCGCGCGTCGCTGCGCTGGCGGCGGGCCAGCGTCTCGACGAACGCGGCGACGGCCACGGCTTCGGGCTGTCGATCGCGAACGAGTTGGCGACCCTCTATGGGGGGGCGCTGACGCTCGAGTCGGCGGCACTTGGTGGCCTCGCAGCGATCGTTACGCTGCCGACATCGCCTTCTTCCGACGTCTAAAAAAAATGTCATGTTCCCGCTTCGGTCTCTTGCCTTTCAGCAAGGGCAGCTTTGACCGCGCGTCGCGTGGTAGGACCGATATGGTCCTGCTGCGAACCGACTCAAAATAGCGACGAACGGAGTCTCTAATTCGTCATTTACCGTATTGCGTGCTCGCGCGATCCGGCACAATCTGTAGGGGTTGAGTTCGGGGGCGAACCCAAGCGCTGGTAGAACACAAGCCGCAACCCCATATTGCGGAGACGGCCCGACCCATGGTGTCTCCATGGGACAGGTCTACTTTTGTTCTCGCAGGTCGCCCGCGACATGGTAGTATTGGGGTTCGCCCGCCGATTCGAACGGATCGGAAACGCGGCTGACCCTGATCGCAGAGTTTTGAACGAGTTGGCAGGGACGCGGCAGATGGATTTTCGGAATACCGGGGAAGCGAGTACGGACATGGCTACGGACGCAATCGAGGCGCTGGCAAGCGCTCCAGTCGAAGACACCAGCGGTGCCCAGCGCAAGCTCTCCGCGCGCGGTGACTCCAAGGAAGTGAAGGCGCAGCTCTATCCGGTCGAGGTCGATCATTCGCGCGATGCGCTGCTGACCGATTTCGGCAAGGAAACGCTGCGCGACCGCTATCTGCTGCCCGGCGAGAATTTCCAGGATCTGTTCGTGCGCGTTGCCTCGGCCTATGCCGATGATGCGGGCCATGCCCAGCGCCTGTACGGTTATATCTCGCGGCTGTGGTTCATGCCGGCCACGCCCGTGCTGTCCAATGGCGGCACCGGGCGCGGCTTGCCGATCTCGTGCTTCCTCAATTCGGTGCCCGACAGCCTTGGCGGCATCGTCGACACCTGGAACGAGAATGTCTGGCTGGCGTCGCGCGGCGGCGGCATCGGCACCTATTGGGGCAACGTCCGCGGCATTGGCGAGCCGGTCGGCCTCAACGGCAAGACCAGCGGGATCATTCCGTTCGTGCGCGTGATGGATTCGCTGACGCTCGCCATCAGCCAAGGCTCGCTGCGCCGCGGTTCGGCCGCTTGCTATCTCGACGTGTCGCACCCCGAGATCGAGGAATTCCTCGAAATCCGCAAACCCTCGGGCGATTTCAACCGCAAGGCGCTCAACCTGCACCACGGCGTGCTGATCACCGACGCGTTTATGGAAGCGGTGCGCAGCGGCAGCGAATGGACGCTGACCAGCCCCAAGGATGGCTCGGCGCGCGCCACCGTCGATGCGCGCAGCCTGTTCCAGAAGCTGGTCGAAACGCGGCTTGCCACCGGCGAGCCGTACATCGTCTTCGCCGACCATGTGAACAAGGGCATGCCCAAGCATCACCGCGACCTCGGGCTCAAGGTCTCGACCTCGAACCTGTGCAGCGAGATCACGCTGCCGACCGGCAAGGATCATCTCGGCCACGAACGCACTGCCGTGTGCTGCCTGTCGTCGCTCAACCTGGAAACCTGGGACCAGTGGAAGGACGAGAAGGGCTTTATCGAGGACGTGATGCGTTTCCTCGACAATGTCCTGCAGGACTTCATCGACCGTGCCGAGCCGGGCATGGAGCGTGCGGCCTATTCGGCGATGCGCGAGCGTTCGGTCGGGCTCGGCGTGATGGGCTTCCACTCCTTCCTCCAGGCGCGCGGGCTGCCGTTCGAGGGCGCGATGGCGAAGTCGTGGAACCTGCGCATGTTCAAGCACATCAAGGCGCAGGTCGACGAAGCCTCGATGCATTTGGCGACCGAGCGCGGGCCCTGCCCCGACGCCGCCGACATGGGCGTGATGGAGCGCTTTTCGTGCAAGATGGCGATCGCGCCGACCGCGTCGATCAGCATCATCTGCGGCGGCACCAGCGCGTGCATCGAGCCGATCCCGGCCAATATCTACACCCACAAGACGCTGTCGGGCTCCTTCTCGATCAAGAACCCGTATCTCGAAAAGCTGCTCAACGAGAAATCGAAGAACAGCGACGCGGTGTGGAATTCGATCCTCGAGCAAGGCGGTTCGGTGCAGCATCTCGACTTCCTCGACCAGGAGGAGAAGGACTGTTTCAAGACCAGCTTCGAGATCGACCAGCGCTGGCTGATCGAGCTCCAGGCCGATCGCACGCCGTTCATCGACCAGTCGACCAGCCTCAACCTGTTCATCCCGGCCGATGTCGAGAAGTGGGATCTGCTGATGCTGCACTTCCGCGCGTGGGAATTGGGCATCAAGTCGCTTTACTATCTCCGCTCCAAATCGGTGCAGCGCGCTGGTTTCGCGGGCGGGGTCGAGGCGGACAACACGATCGAAAAGCCGCAATATGAATTTGCGACGACCGATTACGACGAATGCCTGGCGTGCCAGTGAGGTGATACTCCCTCTCCCTGTGGGAGAGGGAGGAGCGGCGCAGCCGCGGAAGGGTGAAGGTGATGCGCCTCTACCACAACCAGCCCTCCGGCACCGTGGCGCGCGCCCGTGACCTCCGCCGCACTGCGACGGAGGCCGAAAAGCGCCTCTTCCGCGCGCTGCGCGAAGCATTTCCGGCGCTGAAATGGCGGCGGCAAGTCCCGATCGGCCCGTATTTTGCCGATCTGCTGAGCTTTGGAGCGAAACTGGTGATTGAAGTGGACGGCGGGCAGCATAGCGAAGCGCAAAGCTACGACGCCGCACGCACGCGCCACATCGAAGACGAAGGCTATCGCGTGCTGCGCTTCTGGAACAATGACGTCATGACCAACACGGACGGCGTCATCGCGCAAATCTCCCTCTCCCTTCGGGAGAGGGAAGGGGCCCATGCACAGCATGGGAAGGGTGAGGGTGAGCCCAAGAAAAAGGGCGCGCCGACCGCAGCCAACGCACCCTCACCCTTCCGGCCCTTCGGGCCTCCCTCCCTCTCCCAAAGGGAGAGGGAGAAATGAGCTTACTTCTCTTCTTCGAACGTCACGGCGACGTCGGCGTTCGCGCTCAGGCGTACGACACCATTCTCGACATCGGCGACCAGGCCGAGCGAGATGAAGTGGTGGTGCCCTTCATGGGCGCTATGCCCTTCGTTGATCAGCGCGCCCGAATCCTTCTTGGTCAGCTTGATGCGGCCGCCCTGGACGTGGTCGACCGTGCCGACATGGACGCCGTCGGCGCCGATGACTTCGGCATGTTCCTTGATCTGCGATGCGTCGACCATTTGGGTAGCTCCTTCGTTACGGTTGCGTGTTCCAAACGCATGCCTAGCGCTTTGGATGCACGGAGGCTTGTATGATCCGATCATCACGCGCACGCACTTTTTCCATCCTCGCCGCCCCGCTGCTGCTCGCCGCCTGCGCGCATCAGGTGGCGAGTGCCGTGCAGCACACGCCCGATACGCCGGGCTTCCTGCTCGGCGTGTGGCATGGCTTCATCTTCCCGGTCGCCTGGGTGTTGTCGCTGTTTATGCCCGAGGTCGCGATCTACGCCGTGCCCAATCAGGGCGGCTGGTATGATTTCGGCTATTTCATCGGCGTGGTGTTCTTGGGCGTCGGCGCGAACCGCTCGCGCACCGTCTATATCGAGCGGCGGATCCGCCGGTGACCGCGTCGATCGCCATCATGTATGCCGTCTCGGCACTGTTCACTGCGATCGGCCTTGCGCTGCTGCTCGCGCTGCTGCGCCCGGCGAGCGAGAGCAAGGTCTATGCCTACCGCATGATCGGCACGATGGGTCTGGCGCTCGGTGCCGCGCTCGCCATGTCGGCGACCGCGATGTGGCGGTGGAGTCTGGCGGCGTGAACCAATTCTCTTTTCGAATTTCAAAGCTTTAACCCATCAAAATCGAACGTACCGGAGTAACCCCATGTCCCTCACCGAAGCCCGCAAGCAGTATAAGCCGTTCGAATACCCCTGGGCGTTCGATTTCTGGAAGCGCCAGCAGCAAATCCACTGGATGCCCGAGGAAGTGCCGTTGGGCGAGGATTGCCGCGACTGGGCGCAGAAGCTCAGCGACCATGAACGCAATTTGCTGACGCAGATTTTCCGCTTCTTCACCCAGGCCGATGTCGAGGTGCAGGATTGCTATCACGAGAAATATGGCCGCATCTTCAAGCCGACCGAGATCAAGATGATGCTGGCGGCGTTCAGCAACATGGAGACGGTGCACATCGCCGCCTACAGCCATTTGCTCGACACGATCGGCATGCCCGAAAGCGAATATGGCGCCTTCCTCGAATATAGCGAGATGAAGGACAAGCACGATTATCTGCAGACCTTCGGCGTCGATTCGGACGAGGACATCGCCAAGACGCTCGCCATGTTCGGCGGCTTTACCGAGGGGCTGCAGCTCTTCGCCAGCTTCGCCATGCTGATGAACTTCCCGCGCTTCAACAAGATGAAGGGCATGGGGCAGATCGTCACCTGGTCGATCCGCGATGAATCGCTGCATTGCGAGGGCATCATCAAGCTGTTCCACACCTTCACCAAGGAGCGCGACTGCCTGACCAAAGCGGTGCGCAGCGACATTATGGACATGTGCCAGCACACCGTGCGGCTGGAGGACAGCTTCATCGACCTCGCCTTCGAAATGGGCCCGGTCAACGGCATGACGCCCAAGGAGATCAAGAAGTACATCCGCTACATCGCCGATTGGCGGCTGGGGCAATTGGGCATGAAGCCGATCTATATGATCGACGAACACCCCCTCCCCTGGCTCGCGCCGATGCTCAACGGGGTGGAACACGCCAACTTCTTCGAACAGCGCGCCACCGAATATTCCAAGGCCGCGACGCGCGGGAACTGGAACGAAGTGTGGGACGGCTTCGACAAGCGCCAGAAGGCGAAGGTCGGGGTTGGGGCTGCGGTGGCGAATGAGGATGCCGAGGGCGGGGATATGTTCTCGCGCGCGGGGGTGGCGGCGGAATGAGCGACTACGAAAACCCGCTAGCTCTTGCTCCAAACCAGTCAACGCTGGTTATAGCCGGAGAAGATATCCCGTTCGGGGCCTACCAAGCAATCTATCACAAGTTAACAAAAAGAGTTGAAAAACGAACTAAGACCTACAAAGATGCTTATGATGTATCTTATGAGGACATACACAACCTTCATCAGCGCCTTTCTCAGTTGTTGAAGCAGTATAGTGTACGGTCAAATAGATGTCAGATCACGCATGATATAAAAGACGACACCTCAAGAGAGCACAGTTCTTTTGAAAAATTTAATATGTCTGACTGCTCCATTCGGAGTTGTACGAAGTCACTGAACTACGAATTTGATTTTTTAATAGTACTACAAGCAGAGGTTCCAGAAGCTTCCGAGATAGCCCAGCGCTATACGGTTTCTATAAATATTGACCAAGATTTTTACGAAAATAATGACTTTGATGCACCTTATTTTATGAGAGGAATGATATATGGGAAAAATATTAATCTCTCTATAGAATTTTCAGACTACGCCGTTTCTCAAGCGATACAGGCTGCCGTGGATGGTTGGATTGAAACTCTTCCAAAGAGAGAGTCAGGTAAATTTCTAAAATTTGCTAATATTCTAGAAAAGCCTGTTCGAAACTATTCCACCTCAGTTATTCGGATACTGTGTTTTTCCATGGGCGTCGTTGCCATATACAACTCACACTCCATAAAAGATGGTTTTATATTAATATTATCTGCAATGACTTTAGCTTCGTTAATGACTACTATATCAGATGGCTTTGTGGATAATTTTTATAAAAATATTTCAAATATAAGACCGATGACCTATCTCACTATCACTCAAGGGGACAGAGATAGAAAAATATCTTTATTGAGAAAGGTAGAATCAGCAAAAGCAGTCTCATCTTTCTTATTATTCGGACTCGTAATTACCATTACAGTCAGCGTTTTTAGCAATTTTATTTATGACATGATAAAGTATTATCTCAAATAAAAGGTTAGACTAAGACTAATAGATTCAACGCGCGGACGCTGGCGATGCTCAGCCGCATCGTCGCCGATCGCAGCGCCGAGATCGAAAGCGTATGGCATGACTATTTCGCCTAAGGCCACCCAAGTTCGCTTCGATGCCGACCAGATGTGGGTCGAGCTTGAGGACGGTCGCACGCTCGGCGTCCCGCTCGCCTGGTTTCCGTGCCTGTTGGGTGCCAGCCCCGCCGATCTCGGTGAGGTTCAGATCAGCCAATACGGCCTGCATTGGGAAAGGCTGGACGAGGATATTTCGATCGCGGGCTTGCTGGCCGGGCGCGGCGATCGGACGATGTTTCCAAAGAACCGGGCTGCCTGATCCCCTTCGCGACCGCTACCGCCCGCCCCTATCCTCACGGAATCAACCGCGCGGCTCGCAACTCGCGAAACAGGTCGAAAAACGCATCGTCGGTCGGCTGATAGGCCAGAAACCCCATCCGTCGACTCTTCGACATGTCGGTGACCACTTCGATCGGCCGCCCGAGATCGGCATCGGTATGCCAGGGCGAGGCCAGCCGCGCCAGATCGGGTTCGGCCAGCCCATCGCGCTCCGCAATGCTGCGCCACACCGCTGCATCGTCCGCCATTTGCTGTTCCAGCGGCAGCACGGTGCCGTCGAACGGTGCGGGTTCGAGACCGAACCATGCGGCGATCCGTCCCCACATCCAGCTCCAGCGGAAGACGTCGCCATTGACGATGTTGAAGTCCTGATCGGCCGCCGCGGGGGTCTCCGCCGCCCACAGCAATTGCCGCGCGAGCTGGCGCGCGTCGGTCATGTCGGTCAGCGAGTTCCATTGCGCAGCGGAGCCCGGAAAGCGGAACGGCCGCCCAAGTTCGCGGCACAGCGTCGCGTAGACCGCCAGCGTCGTGCCCATGTTCATGGCATTGCCGACGGCCTTGCCGATCACGGTATGCGGGCGATGCACGCTCCAGGTGAAGCCGTCGCGCGCGGCGGCGGCGAACACTTCGTCTTCCTGCGCATAATAGAAATTGTCGACGTCGAGCCGCCCTTGCTCCTCGCGGAACGGCGTTTGGGGCAGCGCGCCTTTGCCGTAGGCCTCGAACGGCCCGAGATAATGTTTGAGCCCGGTGACCAAGGCGACGTGGCGCGGCCCGGTGGCACCGCGCAGCGCATCCAGCAGATGGCGCACCATCGCGGCGTTGACGCGGATGTTCTCGGCCTCGCTATCCTGCCGCAGCCAGGTGGTGATGAACACCGCATCGGGGCGCAGATCGGCCAGCGCCGCTTGCGTCGCGGCGGCATCCTGCAGGTCGGCGGCGACGGGCAGCACACCGTCCTGCTGCGTCGGCCGTCGCGCGAGGCCGTGTACGCGCCAGCCATGATCGACCAGCAAGGTCGCCGTCGCGCTGCCGACAATGCCGCTCGCGCCCACTACCAATGCCGTCTTGGTCATCATTGTCTCCGAAAGATTTGGAAACAGGCACGGCAAGCGCGCCCGATGCGGCGTTAGCGCAGCGCGCGCCGCATTGTTCCGTCCGCAATCGTCCGCGCGGTCAGTTCTTCATCCGCCAGCCGGTCTTGAAGATCCACGAGATCACGCCGAGGCACGCGACCAGGAACACCGCCGTCACGCCAAGGCTTACGCCGACCGACACATCGCCCTTGTCGAAGAACGCCCAGCGAAAGCCGCTGACCAGATAGACGACCGGGTTGAACAGGCTGACCGTGCGCCACGGCTGCGGCAGCATGTCGATGGAGTAGAACGCTCCGCCGAGAAAGGTCAGCGGGGTGATGAGCAAGGCGGGCACGAACGAAAGCTGTTCGAATCCCTTGGCCCACACCCCGATGATGAAGCCGAACAGGCTGAACGCCACGCTCGTCAACACCAGGAAGGCGAGCATCGCAAAGGGGTGGACGATCTGCAGCGGCACGAACAAGGCCGCCGTCGCCAGAATGATGAGCCCGAGCACGATCGACTTGGTCGCCGCCGCGCCGACATAGCCGACCACCATCTCCATCGCCGATACGGGCGCGGACAGCAATTCGAACACCGTACCGGTGAATTTGGGGAAATAGATGCCGATCGAGGCATTGGAGATGCTCTGCGTCAGCAGCGACAGCATGATGAGGCCGGGCACGATGAAGCTGCCATAGCCAACGCCGCCGACGGTGCTGATCTTGGAGCCGATCGCGCCGCCGAACACGACGAAATAAAGCGATGTGGTGATGACCGGGGTGACCAGGCTCTGCCACAAAGTGCGCAGCGCGCGCGCCATCTCGAAGCGGTAGATCGCCCAGATGCCGTGGAGGTTGATCGCTGGGGCTTTGGGTGCGGCGTGCGTGGACGTGCTCATGCCCACGCCCTCCCCACACCCGTTCGCCCTGAGCTTGTCGAAGGGCTGCCACCAACACGCGTCGCGCTGGTGGCGAGCGGTGCTTCGACAGGCTCAGCACGAACGGAAAACACGTCTACTGGGTCGCTCATGCCGCGTCCTTCCGCTCGACGAGGTCGACGAAAATGTCCTCGAGCGAGCTCTTATGCGTTTCGAGATCGCTATAGCCGATGCCGAGTTCCCCCAGCTTGGCGAGCAGGATCGGAATATGCTCGTTTTCGGAATCGAAAGTGTAGACCAGCGTCTTCCCCTCGTCGTCGAGCGCGACCGACCAGCCATCCAGCCCGGACGGCAACGACACCATCGGCGTTTGCAGCGTGATCGCCATACGGCGCTTGCCGAGCTTCTTCATCAGCGCGGCCTTGTCCTCGACCAGGATGATACGGCCCTTGTCGATCACGCCGACGCGGTCGGCCATTTCCTCGGCCTCTTCGATATAATGCGTGGTCAGGATGATGGTGGTGCCCTTGGCGCGCAGGCGGTGGACGAGCTTCCACATGTCGCGGCGCAATGCGACGTCGACCCCGGCGGTGGGCTCGTCGAGGAACAGGATGTCGGGTTCGTGGCTCAGCGCCTTGGCGATCAGCACGCGCCGCTTCATGCCGCCCGACAGCTCGCGGATCTTGGCGTCGCGCTTGTCCCATAGCGACAGGTCGCGCAGCACTTGCTCGACATAGGCATTGTCGGGCGCGCGACCGAACAGGCGGCGGCTGAACTTGACGGTGGCGAGTACCGTCTCGAACATGTCGACCGACAATTCCTGCGGCACCAGCCCGATCGCGCGGCGTGCGCTGCGGAAATCCTTCTGCGCATCATGCCCCAGCACGGTAACCGTGCCGGTGGAGGGCGTGACGATGCCGCAGATGATCGAGATCAGCGTCGTCTTGCCCGCACCATTGGGCCCGAGCAGCGCGAAGATTTCGCCACGCCGAATATCGAGATTGACCGGCTCGAGCGCGCGCTGGCCCGAGGCATAGACCTTCGAGACCCCGGCAACCGATAAAACAACGTCCATGAAGCCCCCGTTCCTGCGCGCTAGGTAGGGGGCCGGTTGCGCTGCAACAAGCGGTCGGCGGTTATTTCCCCGCGCGCGCCTCGGCGACGGCTTTTTGCAACTCGTCCAGCGGCAAGGCGGACGAAACGACCTTGCTGCCGATCACCCAGCTTGGCGTGCCCGTCAGCCCAAGCGCGCGCGCGATCGTTTGATTTTGCGCGATTTCGGCGTCCGCCTTGGGGGCAAAGGCCGCCGCGCGCGCCTGATCGACGCCAGCGGCCTTCGCCGCCGCCGCGATCGTCTGCGCCGACACTTGCCCACCGGCATAGAGCGCTTCGTGGAATTGCTGGAACTTGCCCTGCTCGGCGGCGGCTAGGCTCATCCGCGCGGCATCGACGCTGCTTTGCGCCAGAATCGGAAATTCACGGTAGACGATGCGGATCTTGGGGTCGCTCTTCAGCAACGCCGCAATCGCGGGCAGGCTCGCCCGGCAATAGCCGCAATTATAATCGAAATATTCGACCAGGGTAACGTCGCCCGCGGGATTGCCGGCCCAGGCGCTGCCAAACGGTTTGAGGATCGCGTCGCGGTTGCTGGCGATGGTGTCGGCATGGGCGCGGTCACGCAACCGGTCGAGCGCTTCGGGAATAATTTCGGGGTGGGCGAGGACATAGTCATGCACCACGCCCTCGACGCGCGCACGCTCCCCGGCGGCGGCGGGGACCACCCGTTCGATCCCGGCAAACGCCGCCGCGCCGAGGAGCGCCGCGATCAGCGCGGTCGCAAAAACAGTCCAGCTCAGGCGCATCAGCGTCGCTTCTTATATTTCTTGGGGTTGTCGTCCATCTCGTTCTGGGCCGAGAGGGCAATGTCCTGCGCGCGGATCCAGTCGACGCTATTGGGCGGCAACCCCTGCATCGCGCCGCGCGCGCTATAGGCAGCGGTCCGGTGATCGCCGGTCAGGCTCGCTTGCTCGGCGGTGGCGAGCAGCGCGCGCGGCTGGTCACCCGAGGCCTCATACGCCGTGCCCAATTGATACCAGGCGAAGGGATTGTCGTCGTCGCGCGCCACCGCCTGGCGCAGCACCTTGATCGCCTCGGGATAATTGGCCCTGTCCTCGGTCGCGATCAGCGCATGGCCGAAGGTGGTCGCGATCAACGGGGCGTTGCGCGACAGGTCGGTTGCCTCGCGCAACGGGGCCAGCGCTTGCCGGGGCTTGCCCGCTTCGAGCAGGATCTGCCCCTGAATTTCCAGGAAATAGGGGTCGTGCGGATCCGCCTTCAGCAATGCCGCTGCCTCCGCGTCGGCCTTTTCGGGATAGCCCGCTTTATGCCAGGCGTAAGCGCGCGCATAATGGGCGTACACACTCTGGTCTTGCTCGGGATAGACGTTCAGCGTGGTCTTGGGGTCGGCGACATAGCCAAGCAATTTGGCCTTCACGCGCTTGAAACGATCGTCCAGCGCAAGGTCGGGCTTGGCGTTGTAGAAGGGCGACGACGTCACGTCCGCCGTCAAGTTGGCGATGCGCTCGCCCGACAAGGGGTGGCTCTGCGCGAACGGATCGATGTTCTTCAACCCATAGGCATATTCTTCATTGGCCAGCTTCTTGAAGAAGCTCAGCATCCCCTTGCCGCTGATGCCCGATTCCCGCAGGAATTTTGCCCCCGTCGCATCGGCGGTCGATTCCTGCACGCGCGAGAAGGCCAGGAATTTTCCTTCGGCGGCAGTGGTGCCTGCCGACAGAATGCCCGCCCCCGCCTCGGGCGCACCCGCCGCGATCGCCGCGATGCCGAGCACCATGCTGAGGATCGAAATGCCCATTGCAGGACGCGCGCCCGCATCGATCAATACGACATGGCCATCGGCGACATGGCCCAGTTCATGCGCAATCACGCCCTGCACTTGATTGGCGTTGTCCGCCGCCTGGATCAGCCCGGAATTGACGTAAATTGTTTGACCGCCGGCGGTGAAGGCGTTGATCGAATCGTCGTTGATCAGCACGACCCGCACATTGTTGGGCGACAGGCCCGCCGCCAGGATCAGCGGGCGCGACATGTCGTTGAACATCGCTTCGGTTTCGGCATCGCGCAGGATCGACTGCGCCGCAGCCGGTTGGGCCCAGATCAGGAGGGAGGCCGCGAGTCCCGCGAAGAGCCACTTCATGCCCGACCTATCGCCGAGTTTTCCGGCCGGGGCAACCGGCCTTGCGGTGCGGTGAAAGGGCGGAGCGGTAAGGCAAACCAACCGGCCCCTCGCCCACAGGCGAGGGGCCGGTCGTTGGTCACGCCCCGAAGGTACGCTGCCACCAGCCACGACGCGGGCTGCCGGCTTCGCCCGGATCGGGATCGATCGCGCGCGGTGCCGCGTCGCTCGCTGCCGCCGCAGACAAAGCCTCGTCCTGCGGTGCATCGGGTGCCGGAGCAGCAGGCTCCGCCACTGGTGCGACGCTCTGCGCTACCGGGGCTTCTTCTACCGGGGGCGTTTCCACTTCAACCGCTTCCACGGCTGCGGCCTTGGCCTTGCGGGTACGCTTTGCCTTTGGCTTGGGGGTGTCCTCCACCGGAGCTTCCACGACGGGTGCGGCTTCCGCCGGTTCGGCCGCCTCAACCGCCTTGGCCTTGGCACGCCGGGCGCGCTTCGGTTTCGCGGCCGGTTCGACCTCGCTTGCAGCTTCGACAGCCGGTTCGGCTTCCACCACCGCTTCGGCTACCGGAGCCGCCTTTGGCGCGGCATCGCGCGCACGCGGACGACGACGTCCCTTCTTCGGGGCCTCAACCTCGGGCTCGGCTTCCGCTTCGACCGCGACCGGCTCGGCTTCGACCAGCGCAGCGTCGACTACGGGAGCCTCGCCATCGGCCGCTTCGACAACCGCCTGCTCGCCCTCGCTGCGACGACCGCCACGGCGACCGCGACGGCCACGGCGACGACGGCCGCCTTCGCTGCCTTCGCCCTCTTCGGACGACACTGCGGCCGGGGTCTCGGCGTCTTCGCGCTCGGCATCCTGCTCCGACGCGTCCTCGTCACCACCGCCGTCGACGACGGCTTCGCCCTCGGCGGCACCCTCACCCTCGGGCCGGTTGCGACCGCGACGGCCGCGACGGCGCCGACGGCGACGCGAGCCACCGTCTTCTTCGCTACGCTCGGGCCGTTCGCCGCGCTCGCGCGGTTCGCGGGCAGCGCGCGGCTGCTCCTCTTCCTCGACCTCGTCCTCGATTTCGTCTTCGATCTCGTCCTCGACGAAATCTTCCTCGATCTCCTGGATCGGCGCTTCGAAGCGCGGCGTGTAAGCAGGCGGCGGGCCGGACACTTCGACCGACATGCGCGCGCCTTCCTGCTCGCCGTCGGGCGCGACTTCGATCATCACGCCATAGCGTTCCTCGATCTCGGCCAGTTCCGCGCGCTTGCGGTTCAGCAGATAGAAGGCCGCTTCCTGGCTGGCGCGCAGCAGCAGCTGCGATCCGCGCCCCTGTGCGGCTTCATCTTCGAGCAGGCGCAGCGCCGACAGCCCCGACGACGAGGCGGTGCGCACGAAGCCCGTCCCCTCGCAATGCGGGCACGGCCGGGTGGACGCTTCCAGCACGCCGGTGCGCAAGCGCTGGCGGCTCATTTCCATCAGGCCGAAGGACGAAATGCGGCCGATCTGAATGCGCGCGCGATCGTTCTTGAGCGCTTCCTTCATCGCCTTCTCGACCTTGCGGACGTTCGAGCCGTTGTCCATGTCGATAAAGTCGATCACGACCAACCCGGCCATGTCGCGCAAGCGCAACTGCCGCGCGATTTCGGCTGCGGCCTCGAGATTGGTCGCGGTCGCGGTTTGCTCGATCGAATGTTCGCGCGTCGACCGTCCCGAGTTGATGTCGATCGACACCAAGGCTTCGGTCGGGTTGATGACGAGGTAACCGCCCGATTTGAGCTGCACCACCGGGTGGTACATCGCCGACAATTGCTCCTCGACGCCCGCACGCTGGAATAGCGGCACGGGGTCGCTGTAATGCTTCACCTTGCGCGCGTGGCTCGGCATCAGCAGCTTCATGAAGTCCTTGGCGTGGCGATAGCCTTCCTCGCCCTCGACGATCACTTCGTCGATGTCGCGATTATAGATGTCGCGGATCGCGCGCTTCATCAGGTCGCTGTCGCCATAGACCAGCGCCGGCGCCGAGGAGGACAAGGTCGTCTCGCGAATCCCGTCCCACAGCCGCGCCAGATAATCGAAGTCGCGCTTGATCTCGACGCGGGTGCGCTGCAGCCCGGCGGTGCGCACGATGCAGCCCATCGACGGGGGCAGCTTCATGTCGGCCATGATCGACTTCAGCCGCTTGCGGTCGCCCGCATTCGAAATCTTGCGGCTGATCCCGCCGCCATGCGACGTGTTGGGCATCAACACGCAATAGCGGCCGGCAAGCGACAGATAGGTGGTCAGCGCAGCACCCTTATTGCCGCGCTCTTCCTTCACGACCTGGACGAGCAGCACCTGGCGGCGGCGAATGACGTCCTGGATCTTGTAGCGATGGCGCAAATTGGTGCGACGCTCGCGCAGATCATCGGCGGCATCGTCCGATGCGGTGCGCTTGCGGCGACGGCCGCGCCCTTCGCCACCACGGCTTTCGCCCTCGGCGACGACTTCTACGTCGGGTTCGGCACCGCCATCATCGTCGAAACGCTCGATCGACGCGTCATCGGCATCCGAATCGCGTTCGAATCCGTCATCTTCATGCTCGTCGTCGTGAAGATCGTCCTCGGCCTCCTGCTGGGCGCGCAACGCGGCTTCTTCCGCCGCATGCTCGGCCTCTTCGCGCAACAGCGCGTCGCGGTCTTCCTTGGGGATCTGGTAATAATCGGGGTGGATTTCGCTGAACGCCAAAAAGCCGTGGCGATTGCCGCCGTAATCGATGAACGCCGCCTGTAGCGACGGCTCAACGCGCGTCACCTTGGCCAGATAGATATTGCCTTTGAGCTGCTTGCGCTCGGCGGATTCGAAATCAAACTCTTCGATTCGGTTTCCCTTGACGACAGCAACGCGGGTTTCCTCCCGGTGCCGTGCGTCGATCAGCATACGCGTGGTCATGTATTATTCTCCGGTCGCGCGGCGCAGAGCCAAAGGGCGCTGGGCGCCGTGGCGCTGGCCGCGCGCGATCAATGAAAGTGGCCGATCCGGCGAGAGTATCGCCTGGCTCGATCACATGGTGGTTTACGAAAACTGCCTCTGCTCGCCCTGCACGCCCCGCCTTCCGGCCTTGGGCATTCCGCGCGCTCGCGATCCCGCCGGTGGAAACCGGGCGGTGCGAGGGGCGGAATACATACATCATGCGAACGTCAACCTGGATAAGCCGCGCCCAAGGAACATGAGGGGCGGCCAGATGGCCCTCGCCGCGGTCGATACTAGGCCGCGATCAGGAACTGTTTGATGCCTAGCACCCCCGCTCGCGCGCAGCAACCGGCACGTTTTTGCCGCCCGACCGGCAATTCTATGCCTACGACCATATTAACCGCACCCCGAAAGGCTGTTTTGTCGTCTCCGGCCTAGTCCAGACGAATGAGCGCGACCTCCCGCCCTTTGGCAGCCCCTTTTCGCTTTACCGCGCCGCAGTCGCGACGGCATTACGGACGCGTGTCGTTCGTTTTCGCCTTGCTGGCCTGCTGGTTCGTCGGCGCTCCCGGTTGGGCGGCGTCGGTCGAGCGCGTCGAGGTCCAGCACGACCGGATCGTCTTGCGCTTCGACCAGCCGATCGCCGATGCGTCGAGCTTCGTGCTCGCCTCGCCGCAGCGGATCGCGCTCGACCTGCAGGGCGCGTCCCCCGGTGGCAAGATCGCAGCAGGCGGGCCGGTATCGAGCGTGCGGCAGGGCGCGCACGGTGCCAACGGCACGCGCGTCGTGTTCGACCTTGCACGCCCGGCCCTCGTCACCGAAGGCGTGTTCGGCCGCGACGGGCGGGAGCTGACGCTCGAACTGCAGACCGTCGACGACGCCACCTTTGCGCGCGCGGCGGGCGAACGGCGGCTGCATTTCCTGCCGCCCTTCAACATGGGGATCGTGCAAGCCCCCGCCACCTATGCCGTATCGGTGCCGATCCCGCCTGCGCCGCGCACGCCCGGATTGCCGCGCATCTATGGCGACGATGACAGCCGTCCGCTGGTGGTGATCGACGCCGGACACGGCGGAGTCGATCCCGGCGCGATTTCGCCCATCGACGGTCGCCGCGAGAAGGACGTGACCCTGAAGATCGCCAAGGCGATCCGCGACGAGCTGGTCAAATCGGGCCGGGTCCGTGTGGCGCTGACGCGTGAGGACGACCGTTTCCTCGTGCTGCAGGAACGCTATGGCATTGCCCGCAAATTGCGCGGCGACCTGTTCATCTCGATCCATTGCGACAGCGTCGGTTCCGGCAGCGCCAGCGGGGCATCGGTCTACACCCTGTCCGAAGTCGCGTCCGACAAGGAATCGGCCAAGCTGGCGGCGCGCGAGAACAAGGCCGACGTCATCGCCGGTGTCAATCTCGCGGCCACGTCCGCCGACATCTCCTCGATCCTGATCGACCTCACCCAGCGCGAGACGATGAACTCCTCGGCCAATTTCGCGCGACTGCTCGGCCGCGAGGCGCAGCCGCTGATCCCGGTGAAACCCAATTTCCACCGCATGGCCTCGCTGATGGTGCTGAAAGCGCCCGACATGCCCTCGATCCTGTTCGAGACCGGCTATATCTCCAACCCGCGCGACGCCGACTTTATCGACAGCGCCGACGGCCGCCGCAAGATCGCGCAAAGCATCGAACGCGCGGTCGAGGTGCACTTCGCACGGCGGATGGCGTCGAACTGACCTTTCACGGCCTCGCACCGCGCGCAGTTAAGGCGGCTGGCAACGCGCGGGAAAGTTGCTAGAGCCTGACACCCATATGGCCGCTTCTGATTCCACCGTGAATTTCCGCATCCGCCGCGACATTGGCGGCTTCCGGGGATACCTTCGAAATGCCTGGGGCCGGTGGTGGGTCAAGGCGCTCGCCGCATTGGGCGTGCTGTTCGTCATCGGCTATACGGTGTTTTACTTCCTGTTCGCCGCCGATCTGCCTTCGGTCGACAAATTGCGCACCTATGAGCCGCCACTGCCGACCAATGTGCGCGGCGTCGATGGTACGCCGATCCACAGCTATGCGCGCGAACGCCGGGTCGAACTCAGTTACGACGAATATCCGCCGCTTCTGGTCCGCGCGTTTCTGGCCGCCGAGGACAAAACCTTTTTCGAACATCACGGCGTCGATTATCTCGGCATCGCCAGCGCGGCGATCAACAATCTGACCAGCCACAAGCGCCCGGCCGGCGCATCGACCATTACGCAGCAAGTCGCCAAGAACCTGCTGATCGGCAACGAGACCAGCTACAGCCGCAAGATCAAGGAAGCGATCCTCGCGTACCGGATCGAGGACACGCTGACCAAGAAGCAGATTCTGGAACTGTATCTCAACCAGATCGCGCTCGGTCGCAACGCGTTCGGCGTCGAGGCCGCGAGCTACGCCTATTTCGGCAAGGATCTGAACCAGCTCGATCTCGCGCAAATGGCGTATCTGGCGATCCTGCCCAAGGGCCCGTCCAATTACGACCCCGTCCGCCACGCCGACCGCGCGCTCGTCCGTCGGGCTTATGTGCTGCGCGAAATGCTCAAGAATGGCTTCATCACCCAGGCGCAGCATGACGAAGCCATGGCCGAACCGCTCGGCACCGTGCCGCGCCAGACGCCCAAGACCGAAACTGCGGGCAGCGGCTATTTCGTCGAGGAAGTCCGCCGCCAGTTGAAGGACAAGTTCGGCGAGGACGAAAAGGACGGGCCGTACAGCATCTATGCCGGTGGCCTGTGGGTGCGCACCTCGCTCGACAACCGGCTGCAGGACTATGCGCAGACCGCACTGCGTGAGGGCTTGCTGCGCTTCGATCATGGCCGCGGCTGGTCCGGACCGATCGACCATAAGGACATTGTGGGCGACACCTGGCAGACAACGCTGCTCAACACCAATATCGGGCTCGATTACGACAATTGGCGCGCGGCGATCGTGACTGCGGTCGGCGCAAGCGAGGCGACGATCGGCTTTTCCGACGGCAGCACCGGGGTCCTGCCGCGCGGCGCCGCGCAAATGCCGGTGCGAGGTGAAGGCGGCACCGCCTTTGCCGCGCTGAAAGCCGGGGACATTATCGCGGTCGCGCCCGAAGGCGGGGCCTTCGCGCTGCGCTCCTTGCCCAAGATCGCTGGGGCCTTCGTGGTCGAGGAGCCGCAGACCGGCCGCGTGCTGGCGATGCAGGGCGGGTTCGACTTCCGCGCCCAGGCCTTCAACCGCGCCACGCAAGCGCTGCGTCAGCCGGGATCGACGATCAAGCCGATCGTCTATGCAGCGGCGCTGGAGGGCGGGATGACCCCCGCCTCGATCATCGTCGACGGCCCGTTCTGCGTCTATCAGGGCGCGCGGCTGGGCCAGAAGTGCTTCAAGAATTTCGGCAATGTCGGGGGCTCTGGCGCGCATACCATGCGCTGGGGCGTCGAACAGTCGCGCAACCTGATGACGGTGCGCGCCGCCGCCACGACAGGGATGCCGCGCATCGTGTCGCTGATGGACCGGATCGGCGTCGGCAAATACGAACCGTATCTGTCCTATTCGCTGGGTGCCGGCGTGACGACGGTGTCGCGCATGGTCAACGCTTATGCGATCCTTGCCAATCAGGGGCGGTCGCACCCTGCGACGCTGATCGATTTCGTGCAGGACCGCCACGGCAAAGTGATTTTCCCCGAAAACTGGCATCCGTGCGACCGCTGCAACGCGCCCGACTGGAACGGCAAGCCGATGCCGCGCCCGGTTTCACGCGGCAAGCAGATCGTCGATGCGATGAGCGCGTATCAGATGGTCCACATCGCCGAGGGCGTCATCCAGCGCGGCACCGCCACCGTGCTGCGCGACCTCGACCGGCCGATGTTCGGCAAGACCGGCACCAATACCGGGCCGACCGACGTGTGGTTCATCGGCGGCACCCCGCAAATGATCGGCGGGCTGTATATCGGCTATGACCAGCCGCATTCGCTGGGCGGTGCCGCACAGGGCGGCACGCTCGCCGCGCCGATCTTCAAGGCGTTCGCGGTCAAGGCCTATGAGGGGCTGCCCAAAATTCCGTTCCGCGCGCCCGCCGGCATCCGCATGGTCCGCATCGACCGCGCGAGCGGCAAACCGGTGTTCGGCACCTGGCCGACCGATGACCCCAAGGCGTCGGTCATCTGGGAAGCCTTCAAACCCGAAAGCGAGCCACGCCGCGTCGTCCACCGCGACGTGATCGTTCCCGACCCGGCCGCTGCGGCCGCCGCCGCTGCCGCCAAAGCACGCGCCGACGCCCAGGCACCGAAGGACACGCGCCGCGACAGCGATTTCCTGCAACGACAGGGCGGTATTTACTAGCGGCGCGCCAACCTCATATACGGCAGGCACGCTATCGTTTTCCCGCCAACGGGAAGAACGACACGATATTTTTCTGGAAGGTTCTCCCATGCGCGCTGAAGCGCAGGCTCATATCGACTCGATCAAGGACGCGCTCGCGCTGCTCCGCCGGTTCCTCGACTGGGACCGCGCGCTGCGTCGGCTCGATGAACTCAACGCGCGCGTTGAGGATCAAACTTTGTGGAACGACCCCAAGGCGGCGCAGGCGGTTATGCGGGAGCGGCGCCGTCTCGATGAGGCGATCACCGCAACGCGCGCGATCGAAAGCGAGCTCAACGATACGGCAGAGTTGATCGAAATGGCCGAGGCCGAGGGCGATACCGAGATGGAGACCGACGGCCTCGCCGCGCTCGCCGATCTCGCGCGCCGCGCCGAACAGGACAAGATCAAGGCGCTGCTGGCGGGCGAAGCCGATGGCAACGACACCTATATCGAGGTCAATGCCGGGGCGGGCGGCACCGAGAGCCAGGACTGGGCCGGGATGCTCAGCCGCATGTATTCGCGCTGGGGCGAACGCCACGGCCTGAAGGTCGAACTGATCGACCAGCATTCGGGCGAGCAGGCCGGAATCAAGTCGGCGACGCTGCTGCTGAAAGGCGAGAACGCCTATGGCTATGCCAAGACCGAAAGCGGTGTCCACCGCCTGGTGCGCATCAGCCCGTATGACAGCGCCGCCCGCCGCCACACTTCGTTCGCCAGCGTTTGGGTCTATCCGGTGGTCGATGACAATATCGAGGTCGACTATAACGAAAGCGACCTGCGCATCGACACCTATCGAGCATCGGGCGCGGGCGGGCAGCACATCAACACCACCGATTCGGCGGTGCGTATCACGCACATCCCGACCGGCATCGTCGTGCAGTGTCAGAACCAGCGCAGCCAGCACAAGAACAAGGCCGAAGCCTATAACCAGCTCCGCGCGCGGTTGTACGAGCGCGAACTGGCGATCCGCGAAGCTGCGGCCAATGCCGAGAATGCGGGGAAGACCGATATCGGCTGGGGCCACCAGATCCGCTCTTACGTGCTGCAGCCATACCAGATGGTGAAGGATCTGCGCACCGGCGTGACCTCGTCGAGCCCGTCCGATGTGCTCGATGGCGATCTCGATGCGTTCATGGCCGCCGCGCTATCGCAGCGCGTCACGGGCGAGACGGTCGAGGTGGAGGACGTGGACTAGTGCACTTTCACGGTGCCCGCGCGCTGACCTTGGTGGCCGTGCTGCTGCTCGCCGCGTGCGACGGCGGCACGCCGCGCGTGCCCGATCATACGCAGGTGGCAGGCCCCTTCCCCGCCGCCGACCGCCCGGTCGCCAAGATCAGCTCGCCACGCTGGTCGACCGAGGAGGATCGCGACCGGCTGAACGAAGCCGGCGAGGTAATGACCAAGGCCGGGATCAAGCCCGGTATGACCGTCGCCGACATCGGCGCTGGCGAGGGCTATTACACGATCCGCGCCGCCAACCGCGTCGGCAAGACCGGGCGCGTGCTGGCCGAGGATATCGTCGCCGAGGTGCGCGATACGCTGGCGCTGCGCGTGTCGCGCGAGCGGCTGGAGAATGTCAGCGTGCGTCTCGGCGCGCCCGCCGATCCGCGGCTGCCCGATGCCAGCTTCGATCGCGTGCTGATGGTGCATATGTACCATGAAATCGCGCAACCCTATGAGTTCCTGTGGCGGATGCGCCCCTCGCTCAAGCGGGACGGGCTGGTCATCGTCGTCGATGCCAACCGCCTGACGCAAAACCACGGGACGCCGCCCGCGCTGCTCAAATGCGAATTTGCGGCGGTCGGCTACACCCAGGTCGCACGCTACGACATGCCCTCCGCGGGCGGGTATCTCGCCGCGTTCCGGGCGGAGGGGCCTCGCCCCGAACCGGCAGCGATCAAACCCTGCCGGATGACCTGATCCGCCGTTATGCCAGCCGACTTCGCGCTACCGCATCACCCGGCAGCGCGCTACACCGACCTAATGCAAAACCCGCTCGACCGGATCGAAAAGACGCTGCAACAGCGAACGACACGATGAACCAACTTGCGGGTATGAAGGCGTGAACATGCGGCACCCCGAACACCAATATCTCGACTTGCTTCAGCAGATTCTCGACCATGGCGACCAGCGCGTCGACCGGACCGGGGTCGGGACGCGCTCGCTGTTCGGCGCGATGATCCGGTTCGATCTTTCCGACGGAAGCGTGCCGATCCTCACCACCAAACGCGTCTACTGGAAGACGGCGGTGAAGGAGATGCTGTGGTTCCTGACCGGGGATACCAGCCTGCAGTCGTTGCTGCGCGAGAATGTGAAGATATGGACCGATTGGCCGCTCGCGCAGTACCGGCGCTCCACCGGACACGACATTTCTCAGACCGAGTTTGAGCAGCGTGTACTGAACGACGATGCCTTTGCCGCGCAATGGGGAGACCTGGGCCCGATTTACGGGAAGCAATGGCGCCGTTGGCAAGGCGCGGACGGGCGCGTGCATGATCAGATCGCCAGCCTTGTCGAGACGCTGAAGCACAATCCGGCCAGCCGCAGGATGCTGTTTCATGCCTGGAACGTGGCGGAGCTCGATCAGATGGCGTTGCCGCCGTGCCACATGGTCTATCAATTCCACGTAACCTCCGACGGGCGGCTGAACTGCGGCCTTTACCAAAGGTCGTGCGACCTGTTGCTGGGGGCCGCCTTCAATTTCACGGGTGCCGCCGCGCTGCAGCTGATGCTTGCCCAACAGGCCGATCTCCGCCCGGGAGAGCTCGTCTGGATGGGCGGTGACGTCCATCTGTATCTGAACCATCTGGATCAGGCGCGCGAACAGATATCCCGCGATCCGCGCCCGTTCCCGACCATGCGCCTCCTCCGCAAACCCGCTGATATCGACAGCTATCGGATCGAGGATTTTCAGGTCGAAGGGTATATGCCGCACGGTCCGATCAAGGCCGACGTCGCGGTGTGATGGAGCGCGCTTAGTTCGAGTATCTGCCGCTTTTCGGGCGCTCCGAAATCGAGTGCCATCGCGACGAACCCCGACGGTCGCGACCGCCCTCCCTACAAAAAGCAGAGCCGGCACAGGGGAATGCCCCCGGGTTATCCTCTGACGCGGTCGCAGTGTCCGGCACGGCGCTCGCTGCGGCCGCTCACCCTCCACCCGCCCCATGCCGGATGCAGCCGTGCATCAAGCCGGAAGGGCTGCCCGGCGATCTCCGACTGGACCGAATCTTTAATTCACTCTGTAGAGAATGAGTGTTGATTCGGATCGAAAACTGGGGCATCCAGACCCCATCGCGCCGGAGAGCGTGTGTGGGTGAGGATGGGGAGGTTTATGAAGAGCTTTGCATTGTTGCTAAGCGCATCGGCGTTAGCATTCACATCGGGAAGTGCGGCGATCGCCCAGACCGCCACCACGCAGACGGGCGACGTCCAGCCAGCGGCGGCGACCGACAGCAGCCAGGACATCGTCGTCACCGCGCTCCGTCGCAACGACAAGCTATCGCAGACTCCAATCGCGGCTTCGGTCCTGAGCGGCAGCGACCTCGCCAACAAGGGCGTCGTCAACATCGACGCACTGCAGTTCGCAGTGCCGAGCGTGGTCGTCAACAATTTCGGGCAGGGCCTCGAATTCAATGTGCGCGGCATCGGCAAGGCCGAGCACAATTCGCAAACCACCACCGGCGTCATCACCTATCGCGACGGCGTGCCCACCTTCCCTGGCTATTTCCAGGAAGAGCCGTATTTCGACATCGCCAATATCCAGATCCTGCGCGGGCCGCAGGGGACGTCGGTTGGCCAAAACGCAACGGGCGGCGCGGTCTTCGCCAACACCAACGATCCGATCATCGGCGGCGGTACGCACGGTTATTTCGCCGCGAGCTACGGCAACTATAACGACCTGAGCGGACAGGGGGCGGTCAACCTGCCGATCAGCGACACCTTTGCCGCGCGCGTCGCCTTTTCGGGCGAACGGCGCGACGGGTTCTATCACATCACCGGGCCGGGCGGGGCACCCTATACCGGCAATAACGGCAGCGTACGCTCGATCGCAGGGCGGATAAGCTTCCTGTGGAAACCGACCGATCGACTGTCGATCCTGTCCAAGACCGATCTCGACTATCTCGACATGGGGGCCTATCCGGCCGACCCCTTCACCAATCGCTTCAAGACGCTGACGCTGGCCGGCGGCACCGTCGCCAATCCCAACTACCGCGACCTGTTCGACATCACCGCCAACATGCCGCAGGAAGCACGCGACAAGTTCGTCCGCACCGTGCTCAAGATCGACTATGAATTCGTCGGCGGCATCAAATTCCGCTCGATCACCGGCTTCCAGAACGGCAACACGCTATACCGCGCAGATCTCGACGGCACCAATGCGGCCGCCAACGTCGCCGCCACGCCAACCGCGCCGGCACGGAAGAATTACATCTTCTTCGACACCACCACCGAAACGCAGTTCAGCCAGGAATTCAACCTCATCTCACCCGATAACCAGCGCCTGACCTGGCTGATCGGTGCCTTCGGGCTGTGGAACACCTATTTCTGGCTGCCGCCCTACCAGTTCGTGATCGACGCTCCGGCGGCGGGGCAGCCGCTCGGCACGACCGCCGCGCAATACACGCTGCAGGGGCGTAACCCTGAGCGCTCGCTCGCGGTGTTCGGGCAAGTCGGCTTCAAGATCACCCCACGGCTGACGCTGGATCTCGGCGGACGCTACACCGCCAGCCAGTCGACCAATCATGTCGACATCAACCAGAACGGGCTACGGCTCCGCGACGACCAGCACATCACATCGGACAATTTCTCGTACAAGGCGTCGCTCGGCTGGGTGATCGACCGCAACAACTATCTCTACGGCTTCGTCGCGACCGGCTTCCGCCCGGGCGGAATCAACGTGCCGGTCGGCTCGGGCCTCGCCACCCCGCCCTTCCAACCCGAAAAGGTGCGCTCGTACGAAGCCGGCTGGAAGGCTAATTTCGCAGGCGGCCGCATCCACACGACGATCGACGGATTCTACAACGATTACCAGAATTTCCAGGTGATCGTCGGCTATCCGACGCTACCGGTGTTCGGTTTCGAGATCAACGTGCCGGGCACGACCAAGATCTACGGGTTCGAGGCCGAGGCCGATCTGAAGGCGAGCAACTTTACCTTCGACGCCGGGATCAACGTCCTGCACAGCGAGCTGGCGCAGTTTTATGCGCTCGACACGCGCACCGGCGGGTCGTTTGCGCCGTGTTCGCCAACCACCGGACCCGCCACTGCAACCTGCCTTAACCTCAAGGGGCGCGAGCAGACCTATGCGCCCAACCTCACCTTCAATCTCGGTGCGTCGTACGAGCATCGTTTCGCCAACGGCGACACGCTCACTCCGCGCGTCAATTTCGGGCATATCGCGGCGCAATGGGCGACGCTGTTCGAGAACGCCGCGCAGGGCGACCGGCTCGACGCGCGCAACATTCTCGGCGCGCAGGTGGCATGGCAGCACAAGACCTGGACGGTAACGGCTTACGGCACCAATTTGACCGATCAACACTATGTTGCAGCGCTCAACAGCGGGCTCGATTTCGCCGGACCGCCGCGTCAGTATGGCGTCAAGGTGCTGAAAACCTTCTGACGCAACGGCGGCCACCGCCCGCGCGGGCGGTGGCCGTTGCCCATCCCGCCAACCACGAAGGCATCATGCAAAGCTACGGCCTGACAGTCGACAAATTCCTGGATCATGCCGCAAAGTGGTTTGGCACGCGCGAAGTGGTGGAAGCCGATGCAGGGCGCGTGTCGCGCCGGACCGGCTACGCCGATCTGCGCGCGCGCAGCAACCGCATGTCGGGCGCGCTGGCCTCGCTCGGCTTGCGGTTCGGCGACCGCATCGCCACGCTCGCGTGGAACACCCAGGCACATTTTGAGGTCTATTACGCAGCGATGGGCGCGGGGCTGGTGTGCCATACGCTCAATCCGCGGCTGACCGTACAGCACCTTGCCACGATGATCGAGGAAGCCGAGGACCGGGTCCTTGTCGTTGCAGCGGATCTGCTGCCGCTGTCACGAGCATTGCTGCAGTTGTGCCCGGCGATCGAACACGTCGTGGCAATCGACGCTGCGCTGCTGCCGGGCGAGACGCTCGGCGACCATCGGGCACAGCTGTGGGACTATGAACGTCTCCTCGACCAACATGGTGCCGCGAGCGCATGGGGGGACTTTGACGAGAACGTTGCGGCCGGGCTGTGCTATACTTCCGGCACGACCGGGCGGCCGAAGGGCGTCCTCTACACGCATCGCTCCAACTACCTCCACACGCTGCGCACCCTCCAGGCAGATTCGATCGCGCTAACCGCGCAGGATGTGCTGCTGCTCGGCGTGCCGATGTTTCATGCCAATGGCTGGGGGCTACCGTTTGCCGCGCCTGCGGCGGGCACCAAGCTGGTCTTGCCCGGACGAGCGATCGACGGAGCGAGCCTGGCGACCCTGATGCGCGACGAGGGCGTGACAATCGCGGTCGGGGTGCAGACCGTCTGGCTCGGGCTTGTCGACCATCTCGAACGCACCGGTGGCGAGTTACCCGATCTCAAGCGCATTCTGATCGGCGGCTCGAATTGTCCCGATGCGCTGATCAATCGCATCGAGCAGCGGCTCGGGGTCTATGTCCAGACGAGTTGGGGAATGACCGAACTGTCGCCGACCGGGACGATCGCGCCGCCCTATCCCACCGGGCAAGGCCGCGGTGCATCGGGGCGACCGCCGCTTGGGGTCGATCTCAAATTGACCGATGCCGATGGTGCGGCCCTTCCTTCGCAGCGCGAGGCGATGGGACATCTCAAGGTCCGCGGCGCAAGCGTTCTCGACCGCTATTTTCGAGCCGAGAGCGACGCGTTGGACGAAGAGGGATTTTTCGATACCGGCGACCTGGCGATGATCGACGCCGACGGCAACCTCACCATCTGCGGGCGTGCCAAGGATCTGATCAAGTCGGGCGGCGAATGGATCAACCCGACCGAGATTGAGGCGATTGTCGGCGGACATCCGGCCGTGCGTCACGTTGCAGTGATCGCGCGACCTGACGCCAGATGGGGCGAGCGTCCGCTGCTGGTTGTCGAAACTGCCGACGCGAGCGGAACCCCCGACAGCCTGATCGGAATGTTGCGCGGCAAGGTCGCCGATTTCTGGATCCCCGACCAGGTCGCCGAGGTCGAGGCGATGCCGCTCGCCGCAACGGGCAAGATCGACAAGCTCCGGCTAAGCGCGGACTTTGCTGCGGGGCAGATCAGCACGACTCACGTCGGGCGGTAATTGCCCCCTTTCACCCGCCCTCCGGCGCATCTCCCATTTGGCGCTGCTCACCGTCAGGGGCACCCCGCCCCTGCGGCCGGCAGCTTCGGTGCGGCCAGCCCGACATTCCAGTTCCAGCCAATCGTGCCCGTCGCTTTGCGGCGGCACATCACGGTCTCGTTGAACGCGTACATGCCCGGCATCGGTTTCGCCTCGGCGCGCGGCACGTCGGCGACGTGGAGATAGGCTTGGCCGGTGCCAAAGGGTTGCCATATCGGCCCGTTCGCGGCCACGGGTCGGCCGTCACGCGTGAAGCTTGTCCAGTAATCGAGCAATGCGTCGGACACGGCGCGCTCTGCCGGTGTCTCCGGCACGCGCGGCCAGCGTGGCGGGGTGCGGTCGAAGGTGCCGAATACGAACGGCAATTCGCTCGCATGAAAGGCGTGGAGCCCGGCTTGATCTGCAGCGGGATAGCCGTGATCGAACAGATAGAGATAAGCCGGCTGGCCGAGCGCAGTCTGCATCCGCGCGAGCCGCTCGGCAGTCCAGCCATAGAGCGCATCGCGAGTCGTCGCCAGGATACTCTCCTTATAGGTGGCGGCCGGGTACAAGGTGAGGAACGTGTCGGCGAGATCGCCATAGCGCTCCCGGATGCCCTTCTCATAGTCGGCGGCGGTCGCAGGGGCTTTGGGCGCGAGCACCGTCAGCGAGCGGATCTCGCCCTGGTTGAAGCCAGCGAGCACGGGAACGGGTGCCTGCTTCCCTGCGGCGAACGTTGAGACCATCTGCTCGGGCAGCACCAGTCCGTCGACGGTTCCCCAGGGGCCGTATCCCATTGCAGCGGCGCTGTTGGTCAGCGTCTGCGCGTCCATTCCGCGTAATGCCGCAAGATCGGGTGCCTGCAGCGCGGCAGCAAGCAGCTCCCCTGCCCCTTCGGCCGAAGGCGCACCGTAAACCGCCTTCTTGAGCTGCGGCATCGAGATCATATAGCCGCTTTCGACGATCGCTCGCGCGAACAACCCCCGCGCGAGGGGCGATTCGAGCAGGTACATCGCACTCAGCCCACCTGCGGATTCGCCCGCGATCGTAACCTTGGCGGGATCGCCACCGAACGCAGCGATATTGGCACGCACCCATTTGAGCGCTGCGATCTGGTCAAGCAGTCCGTAATTGCCCGAGACGTGAGCGACCGATTCGTGGCTGAGCGCGGGATGCGCCAGCCAGCCGAGCACGCCGAGACGATAGTTGATCGACACCACGATCACCCCGCGCTCGGCCATCCGCTTGCCATCATAGAGCGGCTCGCGCCCTGACCCGGCCACCAATGCGCCGCCATGGATCCAGAAAAACACGGGCGCATCGCTGGCGTTAGCGGGGGCCCAAATATTAAGCGTCAGACAATCTTCACTGACGGGCATTGGGTCGCCGCTGTAGATGGACGCAGTCTTCGCCTGTGGCTGGACACAGGCTGGGCCGAAAGCACCGGCAGCGCGCACGCCGCTCCACCGCGGCAGCGGCACAGGGGGGTGCCAGCGCAGCGCCTGCACCGGCGGAGCGGCATAGGGGATGCCCTTGAACACCTGAACCCCGCCCTCCACGACGCCCTGCAGCTTCCCGGCAGGCGCGGTGACGATCGGGGTGGAAGGGGCTTGCGCCGCAGACGCGGTGGCACCGGCCACGCCGAGCAGCGCGAGCGAATGGATCAGCAGCTTCATGCTATGTCCTTTCTGGGTAGGCTGCCACGCACACGCAACACGCGGGCGAGCCACAGGAACAGGGCGATTGCGACGAGATAGGCGGGCGCGAGGGTGTAGAGCGCCGCCTGCAATCCATGCGCGGAGCCGTGTGCGGTAAACCAGTCGCTCGCCGCGCCGACATAGGTAGGACCGAGCCCCAGCCCGATGAAATTCATCACCAGCAACAACAGTGCTCCGGACAGCACGCGTTGGTCGGGGCGCACCTCTTCCTGCACCAGTGCGACCGCAGCCGAGAGGTAGAAATAGTTGAGCAGCATCACCACAGTCAGCAGCACCAACCCCACTGGCCAGCCCGGTGTCCAGAGGAACGCGACATAGAAGGGCAATGCGATCGCCAGCGAAACAGCCGGCCCGATCGCATAGACTTGGCGCGAGCGTGGCAGCAGGCGATCGATCACGCGCCCGGAGGCCAGCATGCCGCCGCCCATGCCGATCGCCACTGCGATGGCGTACCACAGCGCGACCTCCCCCAGTGTCATGCCCTTTTCGCGGATCAGGAACAGCACCGCGAAGTTGCCAAGACCATAAGTGACAAACTGCGTTGCCCCGCTCCCGATGGAGACAAGCAGCAGCACCGGGTTGGCGAAGAACGCACCGACCGTTCCCCAGAACGGCACCGTGACATGCCCCCCGGGCAGCGCATCGTCGAGCGCCCCCCGCGTCGGCTCGCGGATCAGCAACCGCACAGCGATCGCGGTGACAATGCCGATCGCGCCGATCGCGATAAACGCATCGCGCCAATCAAACGCTGCAGCGACCGACGCACCGAATGCGATGCCGATCGCCGCGCCGATCGGTGGACCGAGGTTATAGATGCTGAGCGCCGTCGCGCGCCGTCCCTTTGGAAAGGTGTCGGTAATTATCGCATAAGACGGCGGCACTCCGCCGGCCTCGCCGAATCCCACTGTCATGCGCGCCAACACCAGCTGCGGGAAGGTCACCGCCAATCCACAGGCAATCGTAGCACCGCTCCAGATTGCGCAGGCCAGTGACACCACGGTGACGCGGTTGGTGCGGTCCGCGAACCAACCGACGGGGATCGCAATGAAGCAATAGAAAAGAGCGAAATACAAACCGCCGAGCAATCCAAGCTGGCCGTCGGTGATCTGCAGCGAATCCTGGATCGGCTTGGCAAGGATTCCGATCAACTGCCGATCGAGGAAGTTCAGGACATAGACAAAGGTCAGCACGAACAGGACCAATCCGCGCCTGAACGCCCCGCCCGGCCAACCGATCGCCCGCGTCGCGGCATCCGAGGCCGGAACTTCCATAAACCCTCTCCGTCGACGTGTTTTCGTCGTTGTCGCGATGATGCGGATGAGCGGCTCTCCTGTCAATAAGTCACTCTCTCGTGTGTGAATGATCAACAAGCGGCGATCGCTGCTTGACGCTCGCGTCGGGAGTCGGGAAGGACATTGTCGTGACCCAGGATATACCCGTACAGCGTCGCCCGCGCCGGGCCGAGCAACGCGCCGAAACGATGGAGTTGATCCTCGATACGGCCGAAGAGCTATTCTCCAAACACGGCCTGCACGGCGTGACACTGAAGGAGGTCGCCAAGCGAGTCGGCGTCCATCACACGCTGCTCAATTATTATTTCGCCGACAAGAAGGCGTTGTTCGACGCAGTATTCGCGCGCCGTGCGGTGGTAACCAGCGAGCGCCGGATGAAGGCGCTTGACGATTACGAGTCCGCCGCCGCGGGCAAGCCGACCGTCGAGGGCGCGCTGCGCGCATTTCTGGATACCGATCTCGACCTCTATATCGATGGCGGCGAGGGCTGGCGTAACTATGCGAAACTCGGCGCGCAGGTCGCCAACACGCCGGAATGGGGGGCCGAGCTGATGGACACGCATTTCGACCCGGTCGTTCTGCGGCTGATCGGACTGCTCAAGCAAGCGCTCCCCGAGTGCGAGGAAAGCAAGATTTTCTGGGGTTATCATTTCGTCACCGGCGCGCTGATGCTGACGCTCGCGCGCACCGGGCGGATCGACAAGCTATCGGGTGGCATCAGCCGGTCGGACGACTTTGTGTCGGTAAAGGAGTATATGGCGACCTTTATGGCTGGTGGCTTTCTCGCGATCTGCACACCGCAGCCGGCCGCCATCACCACTTAGAAATCTACACTCCGGCGACGGATCAAAGCCCGCCTGGAGCGTCGTCGGTCCGGCTCGGCGCAGTGGGAAAGGTCGGCAATGTCCGATCTTTCAACGCCCGCTTGTGGTCACCTGTTCGAGCGACGCTGCCATTCTCGATGAACACCCTCTCACCGCGCTTTTGTGCCGAAGCGCGAAAGAGGGCGTGGGCCGTATCAAAGCGCGCAATCATTACGCCGCATGTGAAATAATATACAGATTTCGCCTGACGATCTGGGCGAACCCGCACGCGTGATTTCATTTGGCATCTTGAACAGGGAGCGATCATCGCCCTCGGCGTATATCGCGATCCTACCTTAATGCAGAACGTCGGTTATCGATCAGGGGCATCACCATCTAAAAACACGATCGATCTCCAGGACACGCAAGCATCTGTCCTGAAGCAATTTCTTTATTATTACATATTACAAAAATCAGCTAAGATCTTCTCAAAGTAAGCGATTCGCGGGCGGGGGAAATAATGGGGCAGTTTCGGACTGAGCGGGGGCGATTTCGTGCCTTCGCCGGATGCATGCGATCTGCACTTGGTACCTTTGCTCATCGCAATCGCATGCGCGAACTCGGCCGACGACGCGCCGCAGGGCATCCAAGCCGCCCTTTAATCGCGCTTTTTGCTTTTATGTTCGCCTTGATGCCCGCTTTTGCGGCGGCGGCTACATCGAAGGGCTGCGCCGACATCAACACCGGCCAGTATAATCGCACCTTTTCGATTCCATCCGCCAGCAATGGTTCACAGATACAAGATCAGGATATTACTTTTGGAGCGTATGCATCAACGTTAAGCGATTTCTATTTTAATAGTGGAGATGTAATTCAATTTACATTGACGTCTCGCGTCGGGACAGGATATTTTTCCGCATTTGAATACGACGATACTGGATCCATTGTTCGTAGCGTCCTCAATCAAACAGGAAATTCTGCGACTTTCACGATCGGATCCAACAATTTATTCAGATATTATAATTACGCGCTTTCCAATTTTACATATACCGCAGGGGGAAGCGCCAACAACGACGCGACTGCCGCGCACTCCAACTCTTCGGCATTTTTAACCCTAACCTGTACCCCAGCGAGCGCGGGACCGACCGTAACGGCCGTTAGCCCGACCAGCGGCCCCGCTGCCGGCGGCACGGCGGTCACCATCACCGGCACCGGCTTTACCGGGGCTACCGCCGTCAAGTTCGGTGCGACCTCTGCAACCGGCATCACCGTTGTCAGCGCGACCAGCATCACCGCAACCGCTCCGGCTGGCAGCGGCACCGTCGACGTGACCGTGACTACCCCTGGCGGCACCAGCGCCACCTCGGCGAGTGACCGGTTCACCTATGTCGCGGCCCCCACCGTCACCGCCATCTCGCCCAGCTCGGGCCCGGCGAGCGGCGGTACCTCGGTCACCATCACCGGCACCGGCTTTACCGGGGCTACCGCCGTCAAGTTCGGTGCGACCTCTGCAACCGGTGTCACCGTTGTCAGCGCGACCAGCATCACTGCAACCGCTCCGGCTGGCAGCGGCACCGTCGACGTGACCGTAACCACCCCTGGCGGCACCAGCGCGACCTCGGCCGCCGACCAGTTCAGCTATGTCGCGGCCCCCGCCATCACCGCGATCTCGCCCAGCTCGGGCCCGGCGAGCGGTGGCACCTCGGTCACCATCACCGGCACCGGCTTTACCGGCGCGACCGCAGTGACCTTCGGCGCGACCGCCGCCGCCAGCTTCACCGTCAACAGCGCGACCAGTATCACCGCGACCGCCCCTGCAGGCACCGGCACCGTCGACGTGCGCGTCACCACTACCGGCGGCACCAGCGCGACCTCGGCCGCCGACCAGTTCAGCTATATCGGGGCCCCCACCGTCACCGCGATCTCGCCCAGCTCGGGTCCGGCGAGCGGCGGCACCTCGGTCACCATCACCGGCACCGGCTTTACCGGGGCTACCGCCGTCAAGTTCGGTGCGACCTCTGCAACCGGCATCACCGTTGTCAGCGCGACCAGCATCACTGCAACCGCTCCGGCTGGCAGCGGCACCGTCGACGTGACCGTGACCACCCCTGGCGGCACCAGCGCCACCTCGGCCAGCGACCAGTTCAGCTATGTCGCGGCCCCCGCCATCACCGCGATCTCGCCCAGCTCGGGCCCGGCGAGCGGCGGTACCTCGGTCACCATTACCGGCACCGGCTTTACCGGCGCGACCGCAGTGACCTTCGGCGCGACCGCCGCTGCCAGCTTCACCGTCAACAGCGCGACCAGCATCACCGCGACCGCCCCTGCAGGCACCGGCACCGTCGACGTGCGCGTCACCACTACCGGCGGCACCAGCGCGACCTCGGCCGCCGACCAGTTCAGCTATATCGCGGCCCCCGCCATCACCGCGATCTCGCCCAGCTCGGGTCCGGCGAGCGGTGGTACCTCGGTCACCATCACCGGCACCGGCTTCACCGGCGCGACCGCCGTCAAGTTCGGTGCGACCTCTGCAACCGGCATCACCGTTGTCAGCGCGACCAGCATCACCGCAACCGCTCCGGCTGGCAGCGGCACCGTCGACGTGACCGTGACAACCCCTGGCGGCACTAGCGCGACCTCGGCCAGCGACCAGTTCAGCTATGTCGCGGCCCCCGCCATCACCGCCATCTCGCCCAGCTCGGGTCCGGCGAGCGGCGGCACCTCGGTCACCATCACCGGCACCGGCTTTACCGGCGCGACCGCAGTGACCTTCGGCGCGACCGCAGCCGCCAGCTTCACCGTCAACAGCGCGACCAGCATCACCGCGACCGCCCCTGCAGGCACCGGCACCGTCGACGTGCGCGTCACCACTACCGGCGGCACCAGCGCGACCTCGGCCGCCGACCAGTTCAGCTATATCGGGGCCCCCACCGTCACCGCGAAGAGCGCCAGCGTTGGCTATAACACCGCCACCCCGATCGACCTCACCGCCTCGGTCAGCGGAGTGCATAGCAGCCTCACCGTCAGCACGGCCCCTGCGCATGGCACCACCAGCGTGGCTGGCGATGTCATCACCTACACCCCGACCAGCGGCTATTATGGCAGCGACAGCTTCGGCTATACCGCCACCGGGCCCGGCGGCACCTCGGCCGCTGCCACCGTCACGCTCACCGTCGCGACGCCTGCTGCGCCCAGCGTTGCCGCGAAGAGCGCCAGCGTCGCTTATGACACCGCCACCCCGATCGACCTCACCGCCTCGGTCAGCGGTGTGCATAGCAGCCTCACCGTCAGCACGGCCCCTGCGCATGGCACCACCAGCGTGGCTGGCGATATCATCACCTACACCCCGACCAGCGGCTATTATGGCAGCGACAGCTTCGCCTATACCGCCACCGGGCCTGGCGGAACCTCGGCCGCTGCCACCGTCACGCTCACCGTCGCCACGCCTGCCGCGCCCACTGTTGCCGCCAAGAGCGCGAGCGTTGCGTACAACACCGCAACCCCGATCGATCTCACCGCCTCGGTCAGCGGCGTGCATAGCAGCCTCACCGTCAGCTCAGCCCCTGCGCACGGCACCACCAGCGTGGCTGGCGATGTCATCACCTATACCCCGACCAGCGGCTATTATGGCAGCGATAGCTTCGCCTATACCGCCACGGGGCCCGGCGGCACCTCCGCCGCCGCCACCGTCACGCTCACCGTCGCCACGCCTGCTGCGCCGAGCGTGGCCGCGAAGAGCGCCAGCGTTGGCTATAACACCGCAACCCCGATCGATCTCACCGCCTCGGTCAGCGGCGTGCATAGCAGCCTCACCGTCAGCACCGCCCCTGCGCATGGCACCACCAGCGTGGCTGGCGATGTCGTCACCTACACCCCGACCACCGGCTATTATGGCAGCGATAGCTTCGCCTATACCGCCACGGGGCCCGGCGGCACCTCGGCCGCTGCCACCGTCACGCTCACCGTCGCAACGCCTGCGCTCGCGATCACGCAAACCAGCTTGCCGGCGGGCCAGCAGGACGTCGCGTATAGCGTATCGCTGACGGCGTCTGGCGGAACGGCACCCTATACCTTTGCGGTGACGGGCGGCGCGCTGCCATCTGGCCTTGCCCTCGCAACGAACGGAACACTCGCCGGAACGCCCACCGCAAACGGATCGTTCAGCGTCACGATCACCGCTTCGGACAGCTCCACCGGCGACGGGCCGAGCCGGGTCAGCCAGACCTTCAGCTTGCAGATCGCGTTGCCCGCGCCGCCCGTCGTCCGCGACACCTCCGTCGCCGTTACGCAGACCGTCACCAACAATCAGCCAGCCACGATCGATCTCAGCACTTTGATCACGGGCACCGTCACCGACGTGACGGTCGCTACGCCCCCGCAGCACGGCACCGTGGTGATCCAGCGGACCGGTACAAGCTTCACCGGCGTGTCGATCGCCAACCCCCTGCAACCAGGCGCGGTGGGGCTCGAGCGGAGCGCTGCCGTTGCCACCCCGACCCTGCCCCTGGGCGCGACCGTCGCAGCCCCCCGCTTTGTCGCGGTCTACACCCCGACCCCCGGTTACCAGGGACCTGATCGCTTCACGTTCACCGCGGTCGGGCCCGGCGGCAGCTCGACGTTCGCGACGGTGGACATCACGGTGAAGGGGACCGCACCGGTCGCCGCGAATCTGGTAACGACGACCGACCAGAATCAGCCGGTCACGGTCGATATTTCGAGCGGTGCTGTCGGCGGGCCGTTCACGCAAGCCGCCATCGTCAGTGTGTCGCCAGCCGACTCCGCGACGGCGACCCTCATCGCCGACGGCACGGCCTCCGCGCGGACCTATCGCTTGCAGATCCAGCCCAGCCCCCGCTTCAGCGGAACGACGGTCGTGACCTATACGATCGGCAACACGTTCGGGATGTCGGCGGCGGCCACCGTCACCGTCACCGTGAAGGGTCGCCCCGACCCCTCGGCCGACCCGGTCGTGCGCGGGTTGATCGATGCGCAAGACACCGCGACCCGCGATTTCGCCCGGGCGCAAATCGAGAACTTCGGTCGCCGCAACGAACAGCTCCATGGCGGCGGTGGCAGCACCGGCAACAACCCGATCGGGATCACACTCGGCAGCAGTGATGGCGGCACCTTCCGGCGCCCCGGCCGGTTCGACGGGATCGCCCCCGAAACCGCGCTCAAGATGGAACATGCCAATGAAGTGATGGGAGCCGAAGGCCTGCGCGTTTCCTCAACCGGGACTCTGCAGCCGGGTGCCTCGCCAACGGGCGTGACGGGCGCGATGGGATTACGGACCCCAACCGGTTCCCGCAGTGGCATGGCGACCGGCTCTGCGACGTCCGCCAGCACCGCAGCCGCTGTCGGAGCGGTGGCCGACGAGAGTGGCGACACCGGACCGCGCAAGATCGGGTCGATCGCGATCTGGAGCGGCGGCGCGATCAGTGTCGGGACGCGCGACGCGACGACGCGCCGCACCAAGCTGTCGATCTCGAGCTCGGGCTTGAGCGCGGGTGCCGACCTGAAACTGTCGGACGATCTCACGGTCGGCGCGGGCGGCGGCGGCGGCGAAGAGCGCACGCGGGTCGGCACCGCCGATGCCGGCCATCTGACCGCCGACACCTGGGTCGGGGCCGCTTATGGCAGCTTCAGGCCCACGCCTGGTGCCTTTATCGACGGGGTTTTGGGATATGGCGATCTCTCGTTCAACACACGGCGCGCGGCGCTTGGCGGGTCGCTGGCCGTCGGTCACCGCAACGGGTCGATGCTGTTCGGATCGTTGAGCGCGGGAATCGACCAAAGCACCGGGCGGCTCAGCTATTCGCTCTACGGACGCGCCGAGTATCTCAACGCCAAGCTCAGGGCCTATGCCGAGACCGGAGCCGGGGTCTACAGCCTGACCTTCGATCCTCGCACGCTCGAATCGTTGACCAGCGTTGCCGGCGGCCGGGCGACCCTGCACCTTGGTGCCTTTGCGCCCCGTGCCCGGTTCGAATGGCGTCACGAGTTCAATCAAGCCAGTCCGCAGTTGCTGGACTATGCCGATCTCGGGGGCCCATCGCAGTACAGCATCACCAATAACGACTGGCTGCGGGACGAGGTCCAGTTCGAAATCGGGCTGGGAATCAACCCCGGCGACGGCTGGACCACCGGAATCGACTTGGGTGGAAGGGGCGGCCCCGGCTCGCGATCGATGACGGTGCGCGTATCGGCGACAAAGAAGTTCTAAGCCGCGATCGGCACCGATCCGACGCGCGCTAGATCTTCCCTCGCCATCAGCGGCGCGGCGCGGCATGAGGGGCGGATGATCACGCTCTATCTCGCGCGCGCCGACAATGGCGTCATCGGTGCCGAGGGTGCCTTGCCCTGGCACCTCCCGGCCGATCTCAAGCGTTTCAAGGCGCTGACGATGGGCACGCCGATGGTGATGGGGCGCAAGACCTTCGAGAGCTTCCCGGCCCCCCTGCCCGGTCGTCGCCATATCGTGCTGACGCGCGATCGCGACTGGTCCGCGCCGGGTGCCGAGGTGGCCTATTCGGTCGATGCCGCGTTGGCGTTGGCGGGCGACGGGGACGTCGCGGTAATCGGCGGGGCCGAAATCTTCGCGCTGTTTACCCCTTTGGCGGACCGGGTCGAACTGACCGAGGTTCACTTGATGCCCGCAGGCGACGCGATCGTTCCGGCGTTTGCGGGCTGGCACGAAACCGCGCGCGAAGACCATCCCGCCGAGGGCACGCGCCCGGCCTATAGCTTCGTGACGCTGGACCGGCCCTAATCGCCATCTGCGGGCTTGCCCCCGCCGCCAGCGCGCAGCATATCAAGCGCTGGATCGGACACGGCAAAGGCGTCGATACAAGTCCGGCATGACGGGGAGCGACTTCGATGCGCAGGATCTTGCTGGCCGTACTGGGCCTGGTGCTGGTTGCCGCGCTTGCCTTTTTCACGCTCGCCCCCGGCATCGTCGAACGGTCGATGAACCAGGTGGTCGCGATCCCGCTCAAAATCACGCCGCGCGCCCGCGCGCTGCACGCGACCCTGCAAATCGCCGACATGCACGCCGACACGTTGCTGTGGCAGCGTAGCCTGCTCGACCGGTCGGAGCGCGGGCAAATCGATCTGCCACGCCTGCTGGCTGGCAATTATACGCTGCAAGTGTTCTCCTCGGTGACCAAGACGCCCAAGGGCCAGAATTACGACGCGAACCCGTCCGATACCGACAATATCACCGCGCTCGCCATCGCCGATCTGCAGCCCCCGCGCACCTGGGGATCGCTGCTGCAACGCTCGCTGTGGCACGCACAAAAGCTGGATCGCTACGCGGCTGCGTCAAACGGTCAGTTGCGGGTGATCCGCTCACCTGCCGATCTCGACCGGCTGCTGGCGGATCGCGCGGGCGGGAAAAAGGTGGTCGGCGGGATGCTCTCGATCGAGGGCCTGCAAGATCTTGAGGGCAAGCTGGCCAATCTCGATGTCCTGTATCGCGCCGGTTTCCGTATGGCGGGGCTCGCGCACTTCTTCGACAATGAAGTGGCGGGGTCGATGCACGGCGAGGCCAAAGCCGGGCTTACCCCGCTCGGTCGGCAGGTGGTGCGACGGATGGAGGCGCTCGGCATGGTCGTCGACGTCGCGCATTCCAGCCACGCGACGATTGCCGAAGTGCTGGCGATGGCACAGCGCCCGGTCGTCGCCAGCCATGGCGGCGTGCAGGCGACCTGCAAGGTCAACCGCAACCTGACCGATGACGAGATTCGCGGCATCGCCCGCACCGGCGGCGTGATCGGGATCGGCTATTGGGATGCGGCGATCTGCTCGACACAGCCCGCCGCCGCCGCTGCTGCGATTGCGCATGTGCGCGATGTGGCGGGGATCGATCATGTCGGGCTGGGATCGGACTTCGACGGCGCGGTGACCACGGGCTTTGACGCCAGCCAGTTGGCCGCCGTGACGCAGGCACTGATCGATCACGGCTTCAGCGACGGCGACATCGCCAAGGTGATGGGCGGCAATGTCCTGCGCGTCCTCAAGGCCGGGATCGCCCCTAGCGCAGCCGCAAACCGGGCCGTATAGCGCGCTCATGCAGCGGCTCGACGGCGGCTCGGTGGTTCCCGCAGCCTTGCGCGCGGGGATCGTCGCGCTTGGCAATTTCGATGGATTTCACCTTGGCCACCAGGCGGTGGTCGGTCGCGCGGTGGAACGCGCGCGCGCGGAGGGTCGCCCGGCGCTGGTCGCCACTTTCGATCCGCATCCCGTACGCCATTTCCGTCCCGACACCGCCCCGTTCCGCCTGACCACGCTCGACCAGCGCGAGCGGCTGTTCGCCGAAGCCGGGGCCGATGCGATGATCGTCTTCCAGTTCGATACGGCACTCGCCGCGCTGAGTGCGGTGGAGTTCGTCGGCGACCGGCTGCTCGACACGATCGGCATCGGCGGAGTCGTAACGGGCGAGGACTTCACCTTCGGCAAGGCCAAGAGCGGCACGGTCGCGGTGCTGGCCGATCTCGGCCGCAAGAACGGCTTTTCGGTCGATACCGTCGGCCCGGTCATGCTCGACGGAGAACCCGTCTCCTCGAGCCGAATCCGCGCGCTGCTGGAGGCGGGGGACCCACGTGGCGCGGCACGGCTGCTGACGCGCCCGTTCGCGGTGGCGGGCACGGTGCAGCATGGCGACAAGCTCGGCCGTACGATCGGCTATCCCACCGCCAATCTCGATATGGGCAGCTATTTGCGCCCGGCTTATGGCATCTATGCCGTGCGCGGGCGCTTGCCCGACGGGCGCGTGCTCGATGGCGCAGCCAATCTCGGCATTCGCCCGAGTTTCGATCCCCCCAAGGAATTGCTCGAGCCGTTCTTCTTCGATTTTTCCGAAAATCTCTATGGCCAGACGATCGAGGTCGCCTTGATCGAGTATCTGCGGCCCGAAGCGAAATTCGACACGCTCGACGCGCTCACGGCGCAAATGGAACAGGATTGCGCGCGGGCGAAGGTCATCCTGGCCGAGGAGCCGCGATAAGCGCCGACACCGCAAAAGGGGCCGACATTGCTGCCGACCCCCTGTCGCCTCATCCGAATGCGCTGGACACTGCCCGGGAAGGAAGCGTCCGCGCCATTCAGTCTTGGCGGCTCGCCTCGACCGCGCCCAGAGGACATCGACCGACGCGTTTCGGCGATCTTCGGCCCATCGCCCTCTCCCCGTGAAAGAAGGGGCGCGCGGACCGTCCGTCACCTACATCCTGCCCCTTCGTCGCGGAACGACCGGGCCAGGATATATTTGGAAGGGCGTCTCGTAATCGCCGGTGAAGCGCCTTGCCTGCGCAAAGCGACGCCGCACGATCCTTGCCATCCTTCCGCTGCTGACCGATCGCAGGTTTCCGAGCGGCACCATACCATCTCTCGCAGCATAAGTAGCTGATGTTTCTTCGGTTTCCCGCTTCTTCATCCGCTGCTTACAATCCAGATGCTGTCATGGGCCGCGAGTCGCGCCAAGCCCTGAAATGACCAGGCCACCCTGTGAATACTGTGGATAACGGGGATAATATCGCGCGCGTAAAGCAGGCTGCCTTCGCCCTACATTTACCTGAACACACGGTTATTTCAGGTTCATGAAACTTAAGTACAATCGAGATCGTTACGTTAGCGAGATTGATTCAAAGCAAGTCGCACCTCATGGGAGAAAATCATATGCGTACCTTCATCCTCGCGCTCAGCGCTGCCGCCGTCGCGATTCCTGCCACCATGGTCGTCCCGACCACGCAGGCCGAGGCACGCCGCCACCATTATCAGCCGCGTGAATATCAGGGCCGCGACGGGCGTCGCTATTGCCGCCATTCCGATGGGACCACCGGTCTGATCGTCGGCGGCGTCGGCGGCGCGCTGCTGGGCAATTCGGTCGCTGGCCATGGCGACAAGACCTTGGGCACCGTGCTCGGCGGCGTCGCTGGTGCCTTCGGCGGACGGGCGATTGATCGTGCCAGCACGGCGGACCGTCGCTGCAACTAAGCAACGTCACACGATCACCCTATATCAGGCGCGGACCAGCAACGGTCCGCGCCTTTTTATTGGAGAATGAGCATGACGACACGCAGCGGATCGGCCAGCTATGACGGTTTTGGCAAGGACGGCAAAGGCCATGTCTCCACGCAATCGGGCGTCCTGTCGGACACGCAATATGGCTTCAGCAGCCGTTTCGAAGACGGCATCGGCACAAACCCCGAGGAATTGATCGCTGCGGCGCATGCGAGTTGCTTCACCATGGCACTCAGCTTCGCGCTGGCCGGTGCCGGTTTCAGCGCCGGCAAGCTGGAGACGACCGCGAAGGTGACGCTCGACAAGGATGGCGACGGTTTCTCCATCACCAAATCCGCGCTCGACCTGAAAGCGACCATCGCCGACATTTCGCCCGAGCAATTCGAGGCAATTGCCGCCGGTGCCAAGGCGAATTGCCCGGTGTCGAAAGTTCTCAATGCCGAAATCACGCTAACCCACTCTCTCAACGCGTAATTACGGCAAGAAATTCGACGACGGTCTTTCCTTGCGGGGGCGTGAACGCAGTGTAGTTTTGCGTTCACGCAACCTCGTGCGTGCCGGTGTGTTCTGTCCATGATCCAACACGGATTACCGCAAGGAGCATTTTGCATGCGCACGTTTTTTCTCGCCGCCGCCATGGCCGCGACCGCCCTGTCCGCGCTTCCCGCCACCGCGCAGGACTATCGCGGCGACCGCCAGGACCAGCGCGGCGATCGACCCGATCAACGCGCCGACCCGCGTAATGACGGTCGCGATCACCGCGATGAGGGGCGCGACCGTCGCGATGACGGCCGTGATCGCGGCGACCACCGTCGTGACGACCGTCGGGCCAACTGGCAGCAATATCGCAGCTATGATTACAATCGCTACGAGCCGGGCCAGCGCACCTATTATGCCGACCGTTATTATCGCGATGGCCGCTATTACCAGCCGCGCCGTCTCGGCCGGAACGACCGCATCTATCGCGGCAGCGACAACCGTTATTATTGCCGTCGCAGCGATGGCACCACCGGGCTGATCATCGGCGGCCTGACCGGCGGCCTGCTCGGCAATAGCCTGGCGGGTGGCGGTTCGCGCACGCTCGGCACCTTGCTCGGCGGCGGTGCGGGCGCGCTGCTCGGCCAGTCGATCGATCGCGGCAAGGTCATCTGCCGCTAAAGCCTCTTTGGCGACAAAACGAACGGCCCGGCGCGCCCGCGTCGGGCCGTTTGCCGTTACAGCAAGCCACCACCAAGGATCAGGCGAACCACCGCAACGACGATAACGAAAATATTGAAGTTACGGCCACTCTTATGCCCCGATAAAACACCGATGGCCGCGCCGACCACCGCGATCGGCAGCGCGAGATAATTGGCGATTCCGAAAAACGGCACCAGCCCGACCAACGCCACCGGCAGCGCCAACAGGCCCACCAGAATCGAGAAGAGATTGACGACAAAGCCCATGCGGGGATCATGACGCCCCCCGCTGCCGCGCGCAACCGACGATGGCACCGCGCCGCTATGCCCAACGATTTTTTAACCGAACCCGGTGCAAAAGCGGAGACCGATATTGGAGCTTTCGATCGATGGTCCGCATCCGCCTCCGCATCCTGAGCGCCGTGGCTTTGCCGCTCGCTCTGCTGGCGTGCGGCAAGCGCGATGACGACCGCAATCTCGATTCGCTCGATAACGAACTGGTCGAGGCGGGCTCGGGCAACGCCAATGTCAGCGACCCGGCGATGACCGCGGCGCTGCACGACCAGATCATGGTCGATCCCGCGCTCACCCAACATGCCAATGCGGACAGCGTCCGACCACCGGCACAGCCGTATTCGGGCGGCGTACCGCCAACCGGCATCGCACAGCCGCCGGGCAGAACCCCCGGATCCGCCGGAGCCTCCACCAGCGAAACGATCAAATCCGCCCCTGCGCCGAGCAAGGATTGCCCCGGCTGCACCGCCGCCCGCGAATCACTGACGTTGGGCGCGCTCGCCGCGCGCCAGACGAACCGCCGCACCAGCGCCTGCGCTGGCGCACTGCGCTATTCGGCGAGCTGGGCCGATCGCCTCCCCGCCGATGTCCCGCTGTACCCCGGCGCGCGCGTGACCGAGGCCGCCGGCGCGAACACCGGTGCGTGCGCGCTGCGCGCGGTCAGCTTCTCGACCAATGCGCGGCTGCAAACCGTGGTCGATTGGTATTATACCCGCGTCACCAACACCGGCTTCACCGCCGAACATCAGTCGGACGGGACCCAGCATACGCTGGGCGGCACGCGCGACCGGGATGGCGGGGCCTATGTGCTGTTCCTCACGCCGCGCCGCGATGGCGGCACCGATGTCGATCTGATCGCCAATAACGGCAATTAAGCTGGGTTTCGACGGCGCGATACCCACGCCGCTCGGCCACAAAACCACCCCCTGCGCGGCGGCGTTGGGGAAAAGGTTCATTTTTGTGTCAATCCGCGCTAACGCACCCTCATGTATCATCTTATCCTCGTCATGGCGGGCGGCGCGCTCGGTTCGGCCGCGCGCTTACTCGTCGGGCGCGCCACGCTCGCCGGGTTCGGCCCCAATTTCCCTTATGGCACGCTGACGGTCAATCTGGTCGGCGGGCTGGCGATGGGGGTGCTCGCCGGTATTCTTGCGCGCCACCCAAACAGCGAGGCGTGGCGCTTGCTGCTCGGCGTCGGCGTGCTCGGCGGTTTCACCACCTTCTCGTCCTTCTCGCTCGATACCATCGCGCTGATCGAGCGCGGTAGTATCGGAACGGCGCTCGGCTATGTGCTCGTCTCGGTAATCGGGTCGATTCTCGCCGTGTTCGTCGGCCTCACCGCCGTGCGGGTGGCGGCATGAGCGACGGCCCCACCAAAGCAACCTCCGATGTCCGCCAGTTCACTGTTGGCGTGGACGATGACGGCATCCGGCTCGACCGCTGGTTCAAGCGGCATTTGCCCGACACCAGCTACACCACGGTCGCGAAATGGGCGCGCACCGGCCAACTCCGCGTCGATGGCGCGCGCGCCAAGCCCGGCGATCACGTCGCCACCGGTCAAGCGATCCGGGTACCGCCCGCCGAACCGGTCCGGGTCGATGCCCCGGTCAAGCGCGAACGACCGCCGCTCAGCGATGACGAGATCACCTTTGCGCGAGAGATGGTCATTCATCGCGATGCCCAGGCGATCGTGCTCAACAAGCCGCCCGGCCTCGCCACGCAAGGCGGCACCAAGACGATCGAGCATGTCGATGGCTTGCTCGATGCCTTGCAGGACGATCTGGAGGGCCGCCCCAAGCTGGTCCACCGGCTCGACAAGGACACGAGCGGAGCCCTGCTGATCGCGCGCACCGCGCGTGCCGCCGCCTATTTCTCCAAATCCTTCTCCTCGCGCACTGCACGCAAAACCTATTGGGCGCTGGTCGTCGGCGTGCCCTCGATCGAGGACGGGATGATCGAACTGCCGATCGCCAAGCAGCCCGGTTCTGGCGGCGAGAAGATGCATGTCGATGAAAAGGAAGGCAGCCCGGCGCGGACGCGCTACCGCGTGATCGAAATGGCGGGCACCACCACCGCCTGGCTCGAGCTGATCCCCTATACCGGCCGCACGCACCAGTTGCGCGTACATCTGGCAGCGATCGGCCATCCCATTGTCGGCGACGGCAAATATGGCGGGCAGGCGGCGTTTCTCACCGGCAATATCTCGCGCAAAATGCACCTGCATTCCAGGCGGATTCGCATCGATCACCCCGATGGCGGCGCGATCGACGTCCAGGCCGAATTGCCGACGCACTTCGCCGAAAGCCTCAAGCAATTGGGCTTTGACGAGATGCTGGGCAACACCATGCCGCTCGAATCGCCACCCCCGCCAAGCCGCGCGGTCAAGAAGCAGCAGGCGCGCCAGCACGCCAAGACCGTCCGCAAGGACCGCAAGGGCGAACGGCGGCGTCGGGGCGCGTCGGACTAGTCCACGATGCATCCGAACCGCGCCTTCCGCTTTGCCGATGATGTCTCGATGCTCGATTTCGCGGCCAAGCGAGCCTTTGCGCACATCTTCGTGAGCACGCCCGAGGGGCCTATGGTAGCGCATGCCCCGGTTACGCCCTTCGACGGAGCCTTCCGCTTCCATGTCGCGCGCGGCAATCGGATCGCGCGGCACCTGGATGGCGCGACGCTGCTGCTCAGCATCAGCGCGACCGACGGCTATATCAGCCCGAGCTGGTACGCCGACCCGCAGGGACCACAGCATGTGCCGACATGGAATTATGTCGCGGTCGAGATCGTCGGGACGGCGCGCTTGCTTGATGAGAGGGAACTGACCGCACAGCTCGATACCCTCGCCGCGCTCAACGAGCCGCGTGTTTCGCCCGAGCTGCCATGGACGCGTGGAAAAACCGACCCGGAATATTTCGAGACATTGCTCAAGAGCATCATCGGCGTTGAAGTCGCGGTGGAAACGGTACGTGGCACGACCAAGCTCAGCCAGCACAAATCGAACGAAGACAATGTCGGTGTCATCGCGGGCCTGCGGCGAAGCGGCAATCCGGCGCTCGCAGAAGCGATGACTCGATGAACCGCCTCGCGCTCTTCGATTGTGACGGCACGCTGGTCGACAGTCAGGACAACATCTGCCGTTCGGTCGAGCACGCCTTCGCAGGGGCGAGCCTCACCCCACCGGACCGGTCGGCGATTCGGCGGATCGTCGGGCTGAGCCTGGTCGAGGCGATGCAGCAGTTGCTGCCCGAGGGCGAGGATGCGCTGCACCAGAGCCTCGCCGCCGACTATAAGGCCGCCTTCTTCAAGATGCGCACAGCCGGAGCGATGGCCGAGGAGCCGCTTTACGCCGGGATCGTCGACGTGCTCGATCTGTTGCGTGCAGATGGCTGGCACCTGGGCGTCGCCACCGGCAAATCCGATCGCGGGCTTGCCCATATCCTGGCGCATCACGGCATTGCCGACCGCTTCATCACGCTCCAGACCGCCGACCGCCACCCCTCCAAGCCGCACCCGTCCATGATTGAGACAGCCATGGCCGATTCGGGCGCAACCCCCGAAACAACGGTGATGATCGGCGATACCAGCTATGACATGCTGATGGCACGCGCGGCGGGGGCACGCGCGCTTGGCGTCGCCTGGGGCTATCACCCCGTGGACGAGCTGACGGCTGCGGGCGCGCATGCCATCGCATCGACGGTGGCGGCGCTGCCCCAGCTAGTCACGTTTCAGGAGACACCGCGGTGACCGATCCCGATGCGACCATTCGCAATCGCTATCTTGCGATCACCGCGACGCGGCTCGCCGGGTCGGCCGGAGCCTTGCTCGGTCTAGTGCTGATCGCCCGCGCCGATGCCCCGATTCCCAAGGTTATCGGCACCGCGCTGGTGCTCTCCGCCCTGCTGATGATTGCGATCGTCCCACGCGCGCTGGCGCAACGCTGGCGCACGCCCCCGGCGGAATAGCCTACGCCGGTTCGACATAGCGCACCGCCGCGCTATGGAGACCTCCATGAAACGCTTCTGGACCCACGTCACCCTCGACGACAGCCGCTCCGTCCAGCTCGACGGCAAGCCCGTGCGCACCCCCGGCCGCGTGCCGCTGGCACTGCCGACCGCTGCCCTGGCGGAGGCGGTGGCCGAGGAATGGCGCGCGGTCGAAGGCGAGATCAACCCGCTCGCCATGCCGCTGACCGGCCTCGCCAACGCCGCGATCGACCGGGTCTCGCCCGATCCGGCATTGTTCGCGCGCGGGCTCGCCACTTATGCCGACAGCGACTTGCTCTGTTACCGCGCCGATGCGCCCGAGGATCTGGTCGCGCGCCAGGCGGCGGCATGGGACCCGCTGCTCGATTGGGCGCGCGCGCGCTATGACGTGCAGATCGAGGTCGCCACCGGCATCCTCCACCGCGCGCAGCCCGCCGCGACGCTCCAGCGACTCGGGTCCGCTATCGCCGCACGCGATGCGTTCGCGCTCGCGGCGCTCTCGCCGATCGTCACCATCGGTGGATCGCTGATCGCGGCGCTGGCCCTGGCCGAGGGCGCGGCGAGCGCCGAACAGGTCTGGGACGCGATCACGCTCGACGAAGACTATCAGGCCGAACGTTGGGGCCGCGATCCGCTCGCGGCCGCCGGAATCGAAGCGCGGCGTCGCGATTTCGACGCTGGCGTGCGCTTCTTATTTCTCGGGCAGGCGGCGGATGAAGCCGATCATGCCACGCTGGCGTGAGCGCTTGAGCCGCTCGGCGGTCAGGATGGTCTGCACGCAGTCATAGCAATCGTCGAGATCGTCATTGACCAGCACATAATCATAGCCGTCCCAATGGCTCACTTCGGCCAGCGCACGGTCCATGCGCCGGTCGATCACCTCCTGCGTGTCGGTCGCGCGCTTTTCGAGGCGCTCGCGCAGCGTCTTGAGGCCCGGCGGCAGGATGAACACGCGCACGACGTCACCGCCGGCGAGCTGGAACAATTGCTGCGCGCCCTGCCAATCGATGTCGAACAGAATGTCCTGGCCGTGTTCGAGATCCTTGAACACGGTGTCGCGCGGCGTGCCGTAGCGTTCGTCGAACACGCGCGCCCATTCGAGGAACTGGTCGTCCTCCGCCATGGCGCGGAAGGTTTCCTTGTCGACGAAGTGATAGTCCTTGCCCTCGACCTCGCCCTTGCGCATCGGCCGGGTGGTGTAAGACACTGACATTTTGAGCTTGTTGCGCTCTTCCTTCAGCAGCCGGTTGGCGATCGTCGACTTGCCCGCCCCGGACGGAGAGGACAAGACGAACATCAGTCCGCGGCGTTTGAAGTTCTTGGGTTGAGAAGCGCGATGGTCGACCATGCGCGCCTTTGGCGCGGGCATGGCCGTCCCGTCAAGGCATGGCGTGGCCGATCAACGCTCGGCGGTGCTGGTTCCGAACACCTGATCCTTCACTTTACCGATCCCGCGCAGCACCAGCCAGCCAGTCGCGAAGGTCAAGGCCAGCGGAATCACCGCCTTCACGACATTGGCGGCAATCGCGCCTTCGATCGCACCATCGATGCTGCTGTCATCACCGCTCGCGCCATCGATCGCACTGCCAATCGCCGCACCAATCAGGGTCGTGAAACTCATGTCTAGTCTCCCATTCGCCGCTTGAGCGCGCGACCGGCGATATGGTTCCTGCCCAAACCCCGCGAAGCGGAACACTTCTCCTCCACAAATCGCGCACCCGCGCTACATCCCACCCACTCTCTGCGCCTCTGCGTCCTCCGCGCCTCTGCGCGAACAAAAAAGAAGAATGATTCGCGCAGAGGCGCAGAGGACGCGGAGCAGAAGGAGAGAGAGAATGCCTGCGGCGCTTCAGACCATCGTTTCGGGGCGGACTAAGCGATCGAACGTCTCGGCGTCGACCAGTCCGAGCGCCAGCCCCGCTTCCTTGAGCGTCAGGCCTTCATGGTGCGCGTGCTTGGCGATCTTCGCGGCATTGTCATAGCCGATTTCGGGCGCAAGCGCGGTGACCAACATCAGCGAACGCTCGACCAGTTCGGCGATCCGGTCGCGATTCGGTTCGATCCCCTCGACGCAGCGCTCAGCGAAACTCGCCATGCCGACGCTCAGCAGATCGATCGAGCGCAGCAGCGCCGCGCCGATCATCGGCTTGAACACATTCAGTTCGAGATGCCCCTGTAGCCCCCCGATCGTGATCGCCTGATGATTGCCGATCACTTGCGCCGCCACCATCGTCAGCATTTCGCACTGCGTCGGGTTGACCTTGCCCGGCATGATCGAGCTGCCGGGCTCATTCTCCGGCAAATGCAGTTCGCCCAGCCCCGAACGCGGGCCCGAACCCAGCAAGCGAATATCGTTGGCGATCTTGGTCAGCGCCACCGCCAGCGTATTGAGTGTGCCCGACACGTGCACGATCGGATCGTTCGAGGCGAGCGCCTCGAACTTGTTGGGCATGGTTTCAAAGGCAAGGCCGGTGATCGCCGCCACCTCGGCCGCAAACGCCTCGGCGAAACCGGCGGGCGCATTGAGGCCGGTGCCGACCGCCGTGCCGCCTTGCGCGAGCAACAGCATATTGTGGGTGATCGCCGGTTCGATGCGGTGATAGCAACGGTACAATTGCACCGCGTACCCCGAGAATTCCTGCCCCAGCGTCAGCGGCGTCGCGTCCTGCAAATGCGTGCGACCGATCTTCACAATATCACGCCACGCCTCCGACTTGGCCTTCACCGCGCGGTTGAGCCGGTCGAGCGCGGGCAACAGCCGCTGCGTCGCGGCAAGCGCCGCCGCGATGTGCAGTGCGGTCGGGAAACTGTCATTCGAGGACTGGCTTTTGTTGACGTGATCGTTGGGGTGGACCGGCACCTTGCCGCCGCGCGTGCCGGTCAGCAGCTCATTGGCGCGCCCGGCAATCACTTCGTTGACGTTCATGTTGGACTGGGTGCCGCTGCCCGTCTGCCAGATGACCAACGGGAACTGATCGTCGAATTTGCCCGCCACCACTTCCGCCGCCGCCGTCTCGATCGCGTCGGCAATCTCGGCGGGCAGGCCATGCTGGCGGTTCACCCGTGCCGCCGCCTGTTTGACGATGGCGAGCGCGTGGATGATCGCGATCGGCATGCGCTCGGTCGCAGGAAACGGGAAATTCTCGATCGAACGCTGTGTCTGCGCGCCCCAATAAGCGCTGGCCGGGACTTCGATGGGCCCAAGCGAATCGGTTTCGGTGCGGGTATTCTGAACCATGCCAACTCCGTCATGCCGGGCTTGTCCCGGCATCCACCGGGCTGCAAAGCCGATCGGTTGCGATGTGCGGCACGGTGGACCCCGGGACAAGCCCGGGGTGACGAAAAGGGTCGTATAAAGAGTCGTTTATACGGCCAGCTTACTTCTTCCGCTTGAAATCCACCGCGACGACGTTGGATCCATCCTCGACCGGCTTGATCGTCGGGCCGTCATTCTCCGCTTCGTCATGCGGCTCGGGGCCTTCGGGGCCTTCCGCCGCCTGGAAGCGCAATTCGAAACTGACCGCCGGATCATGAAAGAGGGTAATCGCCGAATAGGGAATCACCAGCTTGGACGGCACCTGGTTGAAGCTAAGGCCGATCGAAAACTTGGTGTCGTCTACCAGCAGATCCCAATAGCGGTTCTGCATCACGATCGTCATTTCATCGGGAAAGCGCTCGATCAGGCGTTGCGGAATGTCCACGCCCGGTGCCTGCGTCTTGAAGGTGATGTAGAAGTGATGCTCGCCCGGCAGGCCGCCATTGCTGGCGACCGACCCCAGCACCCTCCCGACCACGGCACGCAACGCCTCCTGGACGATTTCGTCATAGGGAATCAGACTATCGGGAAGGCCATCGCTCATGCGCCCTTGGGTAGCGGGCTTTGCGTCGTCGTCAAGATTGGGGAGTCAACATAGGCAGCAAGATTGCATGCGGTCGCAAGCGCGTTATGGGGAAAGCATGCGTACCGCCACGATCAGCCGCCACACCAGCGAGACGTCGATCGACGTCACCGTCAACCTCGATGGCACGGGAGCCTATACGGTCTCCACCGGCATCGGCTTCTTCGATCATATGCTCGAACAGCTCAGCCGCCATTCGCTGATCGACATGCATATCAAGACGGTGGGCGATCTGCACATCGACCAGCATCACACGGTCGAGGATACCGGCCTTGCGATTGGCGAAGCCGTGCTGAAGGCGCTGGGCGAAAAGCGCGGCATCCGCCGCTATGCCGATGCGCTGTCGCCGATGGACGAGACGCTCACGCGCGTCGCGATCGATATTTCGGGTCGGCCCTATCTGGTGTGGAAGACCGCCTTCTCGCAGAAGAAGCTGGGCGAGATGGACACCGAAATGTTCGAACATTTCTTCCATTCCTTCGCGCAGACCGCGGGCATCACGCTGCACATCGAGACGCTGTACGGCACCAACAACCACCATATCGCCGAAGCCGCGTTCAAGGGCGTCGCGCGGGCGTTGCGCGAAGCGGTCGAGCTCGACCCGCGCAAGGCAGGCGTGATCCCCAGCACCAAGGGGACGTTGTGACGCTCCCCTTCCGCTTGCGAGTTCTGGGTCAACAGCGCCCCGCGCTGTTGAGGATGTGCCGGGGGCACATCCGACCCGGAACTGGGCTGGGGGAGGGCCTGCCCTTCCGGCCCGCTATCTTGCCATCCCCTCCCCTAACCCCTCCCGCAAGCGGGAGGGGAATGTGACGCTGGCCCTGATCGATTATGGCGCAGGCAACCTGCATTCGGTCGCCAATGCGCTGAAGGCGGCGGGCGCCAGCGACGTGCTGATCACCGCCGATGCCGCCGCCGTCGCGACTGCCGACCGTATCGTCCTCCCCGGAGTCGGCGCGTTCGGCGCGTGCGCGGCGGCACTCCGCGCAGTGCCGGGCATGGTCGAGGCGCTCGAACAGCGCGTGCGAAGCGACGCGGTGCCCTTCCTCGGCATTTGCGTCGGTATGCAATTGATGGCGGATACCGGCGAGGAACTGGGCACGCATGCCGGGCTCGGCTGGATGCGCGGCACCGTCCGCCACCTTACCCCTGCCGACCCTACCGCCAAAGTGCCGCATATGGGCTGGAACGATGTCGTCCCCAGCGTCGCACATCCGCTGATCGTGCCGGGCGAAGCCTATTTCCTGCATTCCTACGCCTTCGAGGGCGACGATGTGATCGCGGGGACCGATCATGCCGGGCCGGTCACCGCCGCCATTGGCCGCGACAACATGCTGGGCGTGCAATTCCACCCCGAAAAGAGCCAGCGTTACGGGCTCGATCTTCTCACGCGATTCTTGAGCTGGAAACCATGAGCCTTATCGTTTTCCCCGCGATCGATCTGAAGGGCGGCCAGGTCGTCCGCCTGGCCGAGGGCGATATGGACCGCGCGACCGTCTATGGCGACGATCCCGCCGCGCAAGCGATGCTGTTTGCGCAAGCTGGCGCGCAGCATCTCCACGTCGTCGATCTCGACGGGGCGTTCGCGGGCGAATCGGTCAATGGCGAGGCGGTGCGCGCGATCGTCGAGCGCTTCCCCGGCCATGTGCAATTGGGCGGCGGCATCCGCGATCGCGCCGGGATCGAGCGCTGGTTCGATCTGGGCGTGTCGCGCGTGGTGATCGGCACCGCGGCGCTCGAAAACCCCGAGCTGGTCCGCGCGGCGGCGCGCGATTTCCCCGGCGGCATCGTCGTCGCGGTCGATGCGCGCGATGGCTTCGTCGCGACCAAGGGCTGGGCGGATGTCTCCACCGTCGAAGTGATCGACATGGCGCGGCGGTTCGAGGATGCGGGCGTTGCCGCGCTGCTCTTCACCGACGTCGGGCGCGACGGCTTGCTGAAAGGCTGCAATGTCGAGGCAACCGTCGATCTGGCGCGCGCGGTGCGTATCCCGGTCATCGCCAGCGGCGGGGTAAAGGGCATCGCCGAGATCCACGTGCTCGCGCTGCACAACCGCGATGGTGTAGAAGGCGTAATTACGGGGCGCGCGCTGTATGACGGGCGGCTCGATCTGGCGGCGGCGCTGGCTGTGGCGGCGGCGGCGTGAGCTTTTACCTCGCAACCGCGCTGGCGCTCGCAGTATGTTTGATTGGTGCCACCCTTACATGGCGCGATTTCAGTCGTGGCACGTCGGTGCATTGGATGGGTGGACAACGGATCGATGTGACCCGCGCAGCTAGTCCGACGCTCTTTTGGGTAGCTATTCTGGGTAGGGTGGCCTTAATCGTTGGACTTATCACTTGGTCAATTTTTCTGCTCCCTCCCCTATGACCGTCCGCGCGCGCGTCATTCCCTGTCTCGACGTCGCCAATGGCCGCGTCGTCAAGGGCGTCAACTTCGTCGAGCTGCGCGATGCGGGTGATCCGGTCGAGCAGGCCCGCGCTTATGATGCGGCGGGGGCGGACGAACTGTGCTTCCTCGACATCACCGCCAGCCATGAGGCGCGCGGCACGATCCTCGACGTGGTGCGGCGCACCGCCGAGGTCTGCTTCATGCCGCTGACGGTCGGCGGCGGGGTGCGCTCGGTCGAGGATGCGCGCGCGCTGCTGCTGGCGGGGGCGGACAAGGTCGCGATCAACAGCGCGGCGGTGGCGCGGCCCGAACTGGTCGCCGATCTCGCCGACCGCTTCGGCAGCCAATGCGTCGTCGCCTCGGTCGATGCGCGGCGCGTCGAGGGCGGCTGGGAAGTGTTCACCCATGGCGGCAGGCGGGCGACCGGCATCGATGCCGTCGCGCACGCACTGCGGCTGGCCGAGCTTGGCGCGGGCGAATTGCTCGTCACTTCGATGGACCGCGACGGCACGCGGCAAGGCTTCGACCTCGCGCTCACGCGCACCATCGCCGATCAGGTGCGCGTGCCGGTGGTCGCCTCGGGCGGGGTCGGCGGCTTGTCCGATCTCGTCGCGGGGATCAGCGAGGGCCATGCCAGCGCAGTGCTCGCCGCCTCGATCTTCCATTTCGGCGAAGCGAGCATTGCCGACGCCCACGCCGCGCTGGCAGCAGCGGGCATCCCGGTACGGCGGCCGGTCGCGTGAAGTTCTCGATTCGCCACCACCCCGGCGAACGCCGGGGCCCAGATGCGCCAGCGTCGGCAAGCTGGGACCGCACCATGATTTCCGAAGTGTCGCGACTGGGCCCCGGCGTACGCCGGGGTGGTGCTGGGGCGCAACTGGCCTGTTCAACAGCGATCCTCGGTCTTCAAGCCGTAACACCCGCCCTCGCCGCTCCGCACAGCGGTGTGCCGAAGGTCCGCACCGGGCCTGAACTCTCGGACATCGCCTTGTTCGTGGTGGCTGCAATCGGCGTGTTCGTGGTGCGCCGCGCTTTGCGCAAACGCTTCCTGAAGCGCCCGCCCAAGGATTGACGCGCGGCGGCACTTGCGCCAGCCGTGGCGCATGGCCCAAGACCCGATCGACCAGCTCGAAGCGACGATCCACGCCCGCAAGGGTGCCGATCCCGCAACCTCCTACACCGCCAAGCTGTTCGCACGCGGCCGCAAGAAGATTGCGCAGAAGGTCGGCGAGGAAGCGGTCGAAACCGTCATCGCCGCTTTGGTCGAGGATAAGGCCGCACTGGTCGGAGAGGCGACCGATCTCGTCTTCCACCTGCTCGTGCTGCTGGCCGAGTGCGACGTCACGCTCGACGACATCCGCGCCGAAATCGCGCGGCGCGAAGGCGTGTCGGGAATCGACGAAAGGGCCGCGCGAAAGGCCTAATGCTCCCCTCCCGCTTGCGGGGTGGCCGCTTCTTTCTCCCCTCGCTTGCGGGAGGGGCCTTCTTTCTCCCCTCCCGCTTGCGGGAGGGGTTGGGGGAGGGCATGAAGCCCACACCGCCGGGAGCCCCAGGAGGAAAGCCCCTCCCCTAACCCCTCCCGCCCGCGGGAGGGGAATTTATGCCCGTCGACGCAACACTGCCCTATGACGACCAGAACGTCTTCGCCAAGATCCTGCGCGGCGAGATTCCCGCGACGCGGCTGTACGAGGACGACTATGCCCTCGCCTTTCCCGACATCAACCCGCAATCCCCGACGCACATCCTGGTTATCCCCAAGGGTGCCTATGTCTCGTGGGATGATTTCAGCGCAAAGGCGTCCGATGCCGAAATCACCGGCTTCGTCCGCGCGGTCGGCAAGGTCGCGCGCGATGCCGGACTGGTCGCCCCCGGATACCGGCTGCTCGCAAATAGCGGCACCGATTCGCACCAGGAAGTGCCGCACCTTCACGTCCATATCTTCGCCGGGCGCGCGCTTGGGCCGTTGCTCGCGCGCTAAGGGGATTGCGCGCGCCCGTTTTGGCTTTAGGCTCGTATAGTAAGCGCGCGTATCGGTGGATCGCGCAGCACACACGTGGGGATCCAACTGCATGATTTTTGACAGGGTGAAATCTCTGGACGCGATTCTCGCGACCGCCGAAAAGAAGGGTCTGCATCGATCGCTGGGCGCGTTCCAGTTGACGATGCTCGGCATCGGCGCGGTGATCGGTACGGGTATCTTCGTGCTCACCTCCGAAGCCGCGCAAAAGGCCGGGCCGGGCATGTTGCTCAGCTTCGTCGTGGCGGGCTTCGTCTGTGCCGTCGCCGCGTTATGCTATTCCGAACTGGCTTCGATGGTGCCGGTCTCGGGCTCCGCTTATACCTACACCTATGCCGTTACCGGCGAATTGCTGGCGTGGATGGTCGGCTGGGCGCTGATCCTCGAATATGCCGTCGGCGCGAGCGCGGTCGCGGTCGGCTGGTCGAACCATTTCGTCGGCTTGCTTACGGGTCTCGGCGTGCACGTGCCCGCCGCGATCAGTAACGCCGACGCTTTGATGGCGCATGTCGCGGTCGCCTTCGGTGCGACGCCCAATGCCGATCTGACCACGGCAATGGCGACAGGCGGCTGGATCAACTTTCCGGCGGTCGTGATCGTCGGCCTGGTGACCTGGCTGCTAGTGATCGGCACCACCGAGAGCGCGCGCGCCAACGCCGTGCTCGTCGCGATCAAGATCACCGCGCTGACCGCGTTCATCATCCTGACCATTCCGGTCCTCAAATCGAGCAATTTCAACCCGCTGATCCCGACCGGCACCGCCGGTGTGTTCGGCGCGGCGGCGTCGATCTTCTTTGCCTATGTCGGCTTCGACGCGGTTTCGACGGCGGCCGAGGAAACCAAAAACCCGCAGCGCAACGTGCCGATCGGCCTGATCGCGTCGCTTGGCGTGTGCACCATCTTCTATCTGCTCGTCGCCACCGGTGCGATCGGTGCGATCGGCGCGCAGCCGGTGATGAGCGGTGGCATTCCGCTGTCGCCGGGCTCGCCGGAGCTTGCTGGCCGCTGCGCCAGCATCGTCGCCAGCGGGGCTCTCGAGCCGCTCGTCTGCTCCAAGGAAGCGCTGGTGCACGTGCTGACGTCGATCGGCTGGCCCGCCATCGGTCGCCTGGTTGGCCTCGCCGCCGTGCTGGCGCTGCCGTCGGTCGTGCTGATGATGATGTTCGGCCAGACCCGCGTATTCTTCACGATGGCGCGTGACGGTCTGCTCCCTGCCAAGCTCGCTTCGGTCCATCCGAAGTTCCGCACCCCGCATGTGGTGACCGTCGTCACCGGCATCGGCGCGGCGCTGGCGTCGGCGGTGCTGCCGGTCGGCAAGCTTGCCGATTATTCCAACTCGGGCACGCTGTTCGCCTTCTTCATGGTGGCGGTGTCGGTTATGGTATTGCGCAAGACCGATCCGTCGCGGCGTCGTCCGTTCCGCACGCCGGCGGTCTACATCATCGCACCGCTGGCGATCATCGGCTGCCTTGGCCTGTATTTCTCGCTGCCGCTCACCGCTATTCTGGTGCTGCCGGGCTGGGGCGCGATCGGGTTGATCGTGTATTTCCTCTACAGCCGTTCGCGCAGCCATGTCGGGCGCGGCATCACCGAGGTGGTGTCGGACGACGATCTGGCACCCTTGCCGCCGGGCTCGATCTGAGCCGGGTCGCACCGCACACGAAAAAGGCCGGGGAGCGATCCCCGGCCTTTTTTATATCTCGCGCACGTCTCCCCTCCCTGAAAGGGAGGGGAGGAAGGTTTCAGCCGAGCTTGCTGGCGATCAGCGCCTTCAGGTCGACCTGCGCACGCGCGCCATAATGCGAGATGATCTCGGCGGCGCAAATCGCGCCCATCTTGAGCGAGGCCTCGATGCTCTTGCCCTGCGCCTGACCGCGCAGGAAACCGGCGGCGAACAGGTCGCCCGCGCCGGTGGTGTCGACCACACGCTCGATCGGCTCGGCGGGGACGCTGACGATCTTGCCGCCCGACACCGCGATCGCGCCATGCTCGCTGCGCGTCACCACCAGCATCGGCACTTCGGCCGAGGCGGCAGCCACCGCCGCGTCGAAATCCTCGGTGCCCATCAAGGCGGTGATCTCCGCTGCATTGGCGAACATGATGTCGATCAGACCATCGGCCATCAGCTTGCGGAAGTCGCCGCCATGGCGCGAGATGCAGAACACGTCGCTCAGCGTGAAGGCGACCTTGCGCCCGGCCTTGCGCGCAACCTCGATCGCGGCGCGCATCGCCTGGCGCGGCTCTTCCGGGTCCCACAAATAGCCTTCGAGATACAGGATCGCGGCGCTGGCGATCAGGTCACGGTCGAGCGCCGCCTCGGGCAGGAATTGCGAGGCACCGAGGAAGGTGTTCATCGTGCGCTGACCATCGGGCGTGACGAAGATCAGGCAGCGTGCCGTCGTCGGTGCGCCTTCGCGCGCTGCGGTGGTGAAATCGATGCCGACCGCGCGAATGTCATGCGCGAAGATGTCGCCCAGTTCATCGTTGGCGACCTGGCCGATAAAGCCACACTTGCCGCCCATCGCGGCGATGCCCGCCACGGTGTTGGCGGCAGACCCGCCGCTCGCCTCGATGCCCGGGCCCATCTTGGCGTAGAGCGCGTCGGCTTCCTCCGGCGAGAACATCAATTGCATCGAGCCCTTGGTCATCGCCGCCTCGGCGAGGAAGGCGTCGTCGGACTGCGACAACACGTCGACGATGGCATTGCCGATCGCGACGACGTCGTAGGTGGGCTCGGTCACAGAGGGTCTCCGGTCAAAAAAGGTTGCTGCGCCGTACCGGGGCCTCGGCCACGACGCAACCGCCCGCCGGTCAGAGGTCGAGCGCCCAGCCGTCGCGGCCCTTGGGGTCGATCGGCCTGGTCGGCACATAACGCTCCGCCCCCGCCGTCAAGCGCAGGATCGACCAGTCGCCGCGCCGGTCGACCGCGTCCAGCGTGCAGCCGCATTCGCCAAACGCCGCGACCACATCGCCGCGCTGCGTCTCCAGCAGCCCCGCCAGCACGATGGTGGCACCCGGGGCCGCGATCGCGGCGATTTCGGGTGCCATCGACACCAACGGGCCTGCCAGAATATTGGCGATCAGCAGATCATACGGCGCACGCGCGGTAATGCTGTCGTCAAGCGCGCCATCGGCAACGATCAAGTCGATCGCCGGAATTGCGTTCAGCTCGGCATTCTCGCGCGTCACCACGATCGCGCGCGGGTCGATGTCGGTCGCGACGATCGTCGCCCCTGGCCACAAATGACGCGCAGCAAACGCCAAAAGCCCCGTCCCCGTCCCGACGTCGATGATGTTGTCGAAACCCCAGTCCGCCATCCCATCGAGCATCGCGAGACATCCCGAGGTGGTCGCATGATGCCCCGTCCCGAACGCCTGCCCTGCCTCGATCAGGAAAGCGCGCCCGCCCGGCGGCGGCGCGACCGGGTACGCGCTGGTGTGGACGACGAAGCGCCCTTCGGCGATCGGCTCCAGCCCCTGCTGGCTGAGCGTCACCCAATCCTCGTCCTCCAGCTTTTCGATCACGGGTGGCGCACCAGCGGCACTCGGCACCAACGCGCAGATCGCGGCGATCGTCTCAGGCGTGGGCTCCGCCTCGAGATAGGCGTCGAGCCGCCAATGTTCGCGGTCATCTTCCTCGATTTCGGTCGTCATCAGCACGACGCCCTCGGCGACATCCTCGGCGGCATCGATCGCCTCGGCTTCGGCGCGGGTGCAGGGCAGGCTCACTTTCCAACTGGTCATGCCAGCCTCCTGCCCATCCCCTTTACCCCGCGCAAGCGGGCATCATATTCTTCTCTGCGTCCTCCGCGCCTCTGCGCGAAAAAAAGAAGATTCTGTTCGCGCAGAGGCGCGGAGGACGCGGAGGAAGTAAGGGCGAGAGAAGTGCGCTGCGCGCCTATTCGTGGCGCAGCGCGTCGATCGGGTTGAGCGAGGCCGCGCGGCGCGCCGGGAAATAGCCGAACACCACACCGATCAACGCCGAAATGCCAAAGGCGATGATGTTGATTTGCGGCACGAACAGGTAATCGACCTTCATCACGCCCGATAGCCCCAGTACCGCCACTTGCGCCACGATCAGCCCGATCACCCCGCCCAGCATCGACAAGGCAATCGCCTCGACCAGAAACTGCATCAGCACCTCATTCGCCACTGCGCCGATCGCGAGGCGGATGCCGATCTCGCGCGTGCGTTCGGTTACCGACACCAGCATGATGTTCATGATGCCGATGCCCCCCACGATCAGGCTGATCGCCGCCACCGTGGTGACGATGCCGGTGAGCAAGGTCGTCGATTGCGTCAGCGTCGCGGAAATCTGCGCGGTGTCGAAGATGTTGAAATCATCGTCCTTGCCGCCGGTGATGTTGCGCCGTTCGCGCAGCAGATTCTCGATCGCGGCCTGCACTGCGGCACTCGAATACGCCTGGTCGACGCCGACCAGCATCAGCTTCAGATCGGTCGAACCGGTAAAACGGCGCTGCACGGTCTTGAGCGGCATGATCACGACATCGTCCTGGTCACCGCCAAAGCCGGCCTGGCCGCGCTTCGACAGCAACCCGATCACATCACACGAAATCCCGCCGATCCGCATCCGCGTACCGAGCGGAGAGCCACCGCGATAAAGATTGTCGTTAACGGTATTGCCGATGATACAAACCGATTTGCCCGCAGCCTCCTCGGTCGGCGAGAAATAGCGGCCCTCGGTCAACGGCCATGGTTGCACCAGGAAATATTCGTTGGTGGTGCCATTGACGGTCGTCGACCAGTTCGCGCCTTCGTAAATTGCGGTCGCGGACGTGCCTGCCTGCGCCGCCACAGCGGTGACCCCGGCGATTTGATCGCGGATCGCGGCCACGTCCTGCGGCTTGAAATCGGGCGGACGCGGCCCGCCGCCGCCACGGCCGAAGCCCTGTCCCGGACGCACTTGCAGGATGTTGGTGCCCAGCGACGAGATCGATTTCTGCACCGCCGCCGTGGTGGCGTTGCCGAGTGTCACCATCGTCACCACCGCCGCCACGCCGATAATGATGCCGAGCGTCGTCAGGAACGACCGCAATTTGTGCCGCGAGATCGAGCGCAGCGCGAGGATGAGCGTGGTGCCGAGCATCAGTCGAACGCCGGAACCTGGCCGGGCGCATGCTGCGTATCGACGCGCTCGACCAGGCCGTCCTTGAAATGCACGATCGTGCGCGCAAACGCCGCCATGTCGGGCTCGTGCGTCACCATAATCACCGTAATCCCGCTGTCGCGGTTGAGCCCGGCGAGCAATTGCATGATCTCGACCGAGCGTTCCGAATCGAGGTTGCCGGTCGGCTCGTCGGCCAGCAACACCGCCGGGCTGGTGACGATCGCACGCGCGATCGCAACGCGCTGCTGCTGCCCGCCCGACAGCTCAGCAGGCGTGTGATCCCACCAGTCGGCCAGCCCGACCTTGTCGAGCGCCGCCATCGCCGCCGCGCGCCGCGCCTTCTTCGCGTCACCGCGATAGAGCAGAGGCAGTTCGACATTCTCCAGCGCGCTGGTGCGTGCGAGCAGATTGAACCCCTGGAACACAAACCCAAGATATTTGCGCCGCAGCAAAGCGCGCTGGTCTCGATCCAGCGTTTCGACATGCACGCCCTTGAACTGGAAGGTCCCGCCGCTCGGCACGTCGAGACAGCCGAGGATGTTCATCGTCGTCGATTTGCCCGATCCGCTCGCCCCCATCACCGCCACGAAATCCCCTTCGGCGATGTCGAGGTCGATGCCCTTCAGCGCCAGGAACGCGGTCGCGCCCTCGCCATAGGTCTTGGTGACGCCGCGCAGGCTGATGATCGGCTGGCCCGCGGCGGGCCCGATCCGTGCGCCGCGCTCGATCGCGACGGGCGCGCTACTGGCCACCGCTCTGCCCGCCATTGCCCTTGCGCTTGCTCGATCCGGGAGCCGTAGCGCCGGTCGCCAATTGCCCGGTGATGACCTTGTCGCCGACCTTGAGGTCACCGCCGATAACTTCGGTCATCGTGCCGTTGCTCTCGCCCGTGGTGATTTGCACCGGCTGCGGCATGCCCGTCGCATCGGCGACATACACTGTCTGCGATCCCCCGCGCTTGACCGTCTCGCCCTTGGTCGAGCCAGCCCCGCCGCGCCGCGGCCCGCGCGGAATCAGGGCACCCGCAATACCGCTGTTCGCGCTGGCTCCCGTCGCCGCCGGCTTGAAGCGCAAGGCGGCATTGGGCACCAGCAACACATCGGTCTTGGCGCTGGTGATGATGTCGGCGGTCGCCGTCATCCCAGGGCGCAATTGCAGGTCGCCATTGGCGACACTGAGCGTTGCGCTGTACGACACCACCTGCCCGGTGGTGGTGGTTGTCGAGGTCGTGGTGGATGTCTGCGCGCTCAGGTTCGACCCGAGATCGACGCGCGTGATCGTGGCGGGAAAGGTCTTGCCGGGAAAGGCATCGACCGTGAAGGTCGCCTTCTGCCCCTGTTTGACCGATCCGACATCGGCCTCATCGATCGCGACCTGCAATTTCATCGCCGACAGATCCTGCGCGATGACGAACAAGGTCGGCGTGCTGAACGATGCGGCAACGGTCTGGCCCGGCTCGATCTGGCGCGCGAGCACCACGCCGTTGACGGGCGAGCGGATCACGGTCTTGAGCAACTGCGTGGCGTTGGACGACAGCGTCGCGCGCGCCGACACCACATTGGCCTCGGCCGCCTTCACATTGGCGATGGCGCGGTCACGATCGGCAAGCCCCTGTTCCAGCTCGGTCTTGGCCGGTACGCGCCCGCCCGACAGGCGGCTGACTTCCTGCAAGCGCGCCAATTGCGCGACCGACTGTGCCAGCGTCGCCTGGTTCTGCGCCACGGTTGCCTGCGCGGCGTTGAGCGCGGCCTGGCTCTGGTTGACGGCATCCTGAAAACGCGAGGGATCGACCAAAGCGAGCGGCTGACCCTGGGTGACCCGGTCATTGACGTCGACCACCACCTTGGTGACCAGGCCCGACAATTCCGAGCCGACCTGCACCTGGTTGGTGGGAGCAAGCTTGCCCGTTGCGGAAACGCTGACCGATAGCGCGCCGCGGGCGACGGTTTCGGTGGCATATTCGGGCTTGGCGCTTCCGGCGAGGCAGCTCTTTAGCGCCAAAAGCAGCAGGATCACGCCAAGCGCGACCGCCCCCCATTTGGCCCAGCGCCGCCACGCAGGAACCGGCTTGGCCCCCAGAAAGGCGTCCAGATCGGGACGAGTGTTGGAGGTGGCGGGATCGGCCATTTATCGTACCTGCGCGGGAGAAGAAGAAGTCGGGAGCGTCGTCGGATCGGCAGCACTGTCCCAGCCGCCGCCGAGCGCGAGATAGAGCTGGACCAGGGCATTGGCGCGATCGGACTGCGCCTGCGACAAGCCGTTGCGCGCCGACAACAGGCTGCTCTCGGCGGTGTTGAGCGTGGTAAAATCGGTCAAACCCGCGCGATACTGGCTGCGCGACAGGATCGCGGTGTTGTTGGCGGCATCGAGCGCGATGGTGAATTCCGCCACGCGACGCTTGGCACTGTCGAGCGCGACCACGGCATTTTCGACATCTTCCAGGCCGGTCAGCACGGTCGACTTATACGCCGCCAGCGCACCGTCTGCGGCGGCTTCGTTGGCGCGGACTTGCGAATGCAGCCGCCCGCCATTGAAGATCGCCTGGGTCAGCCCGGCAAAGGCCTGCCCCGCAATCGTCTGGAACAAATTGCCGATCTTGGACGCATCGGTCGAAAAGCTGCCGCTGATCGCCAGCGCCGGATACAGTTGCGCCTTGGCCACGCCGATCTGCGCGACAGCGGCGGCCAGCGAGCGTTCGGCCGCGCGCACGTCGGGGCGCTGGCGCAGCGTATCGACCGGAATGCCCGTCGCGACCGAATCCGGCCCGGCGGGGATCGGTTTGACCGCTTCCAGCTCGGCTTTCAGCGCGCCCGGTGCCTGCCCCGTCAGCACGCCGAGCCGCGACACCGCCGCGTTGTAATTCTGTTCGAGCGTCGGGATGGTCGCCGCCGTGCTGGCGCGCTGCGAGCGCGCCTGTTCGGCATCGAGCGACGACACCAGCCCCGCTTGCACGCGGAAGCCCGCAATTTCGAGATTGTCGTCCTGCAGCACCAGCGAGCCGCGCGCATTGGCAAGTTGCGCCTGATACAGCCGCGCCAGCATGTAATTGCGCGCGGTTTCCGCCTGGGTCGACAGCAGGACGGTGGCATAATTGAAGCCCGACGCCTGATATTGCGCGCGGCTGGCATCGATGGTCCCGCGGATCTCACCGAACAGCCCGGCCTGATACGACGCGCTTAGCCCGACCGACAGCGTGTCGCCGGAACCGCGCCCGGTGATGATCGTCGCCCCGCCCGGCAAAGTGGTGGTGCCGCCGACAATGCTTTGCGATCGGGTATAGCCCGCCGATCCACTCAGCGTCGGCAACAACTGCGCGCGCGACTGGATCAGCGCTTCGCGTGCCTGGCGCAACCGTGCGACAGCCTGCGCGATATCGAGGTTGTTGACGCGCGCGCGCTCGACGATGCTGGCCAGCAAGGGATCGTCGAAATTGGCCCACCATGTCGTGATGTTGGCCAAGGGCCGCGTGTCGGCGGCCACCGAATACCCATCGGGAACGCCCAGCGCAGCCGGGGTGGCGGGGTGGTAGGCGGGTCCGACCGAACACCCCGCAATCGGCAATGTCAGGGCGAGCAACAGGACGATCGGGGAGCGCATGATCCCTATTTGGCTAATACACCGCGCGCGGTCCACCGAAATTTCGTGACAATCTGTCGCGGAAACTACGTCTTGCGTTACTCCATTTCCAAAATGACCGCGTCGACGGCGAGACTGTCGCCGGTTTTGGCGTTGATCGTCTTGACCGTGCCCGCTTTTTCGGCGCGCAGGATGTTTTCCATCTTCATCGCCTCGACCACCGCAAGCGGCTGGCCCGCTTCGACCTTATCGCCCGCCGCGACATCCAGCCGCATTAACAGGCCCGGCATCGGGCACAGCAGGAATTTCGACAGATCGGGCGGGATCTTCTCGATCAGATGCTGCGCATAGGGCGCGACATGCGCAGGCAGCACGCGCGCGACATGGCTTGCGCCGCGCGTGGTGAGCGTAAAGCCGGTGCGCGTGCGCGCGATCTTCACGGTCAGCGGGGCGTCATCCAGCTCCGCCTCGACCACGCGGTCGCCCGGCGTATATTCGAGCGCGATGTCGAGATCGGCATCGTCGACCGTGATGCCGCTGGTCGAAATCGCCACCAGATGCTCGGTCTCGCCGATCTTGACCGACCAGTCCGACGGCGGCCGCAGCCGCTTGCCGAGTTGCCCGTCGATGCGACGTGCGCGGTCGGCCTCGGCGGTGGCAGCAAAGGCCGCGATCGCGGCGAGCGCTTCGGACAGTTCGGGCGAGGCGGGCGCGCCGTGGAAGCCGTCCGGATATTCCTCGGCGATGAAGCCGGTGGTGATGTTGCCCGAGCGGAAGCGCGGATGCTGCATCAGCGCCGACAGGAAATCGAGATTGTTGCCCGGCCCTTCGATCTCGAACGCGTCGAGCGCTGCGATCTGTTCGTCGATCGCTTCCTCGCGCGTCGGTGCCCAGGTAATCAGCTTGGCGATCATCGGGTCATAGAACATGCTGACCTCGCCCCCTTCGCGCACGCCATCGTCGACGCGGACATACGCTTCTCCCCTCCCCTTCAGGGGAGGGGTCGGGGGAGGGGAAGTCTCGAGCGCCGCCCCTGCGGACAGCCCCTCCCCTAGCCCCTCCCCTGAAGGGGAGGGGGATGTGTACGGCGTGCCCTTGCTCTCAGGCGGATTATACCGCACCAGCCGCCCGATGCTCGGCAGGAACCCGCGATACGGGTCCTCGGCATAGACGCGATTTTCCACCGCCCAGCCGTTCAACTGCACATCGTCCTGCCCGAACCCCAGCGGCTCGCCGGCCGCGACGCGGATCATCAGTTCGACCAGATCGAGCCCGGTCACTGCCTCGGTCACGGGATGCTCGACTTGCAGCCGGGTGTTCATTTCGAGGAAGTAGAAGCCCTCGCCCGTCGTATCCGCGCCCGACACGATCAATTCGACCGTCCCTGCCGAATAATAGCCGACCGCGCGTGCCAGCGCGACCGCCTGCTCGCCCATCGCCTTGCGCATTTTCGGCGTCACGAACGGTGATGGCGCTTCCTCGACCACCTTCTGATGCCGCCGCTGGATCGAGCATTCGCGCTCGCCCAGATAGACGATGTTGCCGTGCTGGTCGCCCATCACCTGGATTTCGATGTGGCGCGGGCTTTCGATGAACTTCTCGATGAACACGCGGTCGTCGCCGAACGACGCCAGCCCCTCGCGCTTGGTCGCCTCGAAGCCTTCGCGCACGTCCTGTTCGCTATAAGCCAGCCGCATCCCCTTGCCGCCGCCGCCCGCGCTCGCCTTCATCATCACCGGATAACCGATATCGCTCGCGATCCGCACCGCGTCCTCGGTATCGGCGATTTCGCCGAGGAAACCGGGGACGACATTGACCCCGGCCTGCTTGGCCAGCTTCTTCGATTCGATCTTGTCGCCCATCGCGGCGATCGCGGCGGGCGGCGGCCCGACAAAGGTGATCCCCGCCTCGGCGCAGGCCTTGGCGAAGCTCTCGCGCTCGGACAGGAAGCCATAGCCCGGATGGATGCAGTCCGCGCCGGTTTCCTTGGCCGCAAGCAGGATCAGGTCGGCGAGCAAATAGCTCTCCCCCGCCGGCGGCGGCCCGAGCCGCACGCTCTCATCCGCCATCAGCACATGCGGGCTGCGCGCATCGGCGTCGGAATAGACCGCGACCGTCGCGATCCCCATCTTCTTGGCGGTGCGCATCACCCGGCAGGCGATTTCACCGCGATTGGCGACCAGGATTTTCTTGAACATTCTACTCTCCCCTCCCGCTTGCGGGAGGGGCCGGGGGAGGGCCGTCCGCAAGGGGTTGATGTCTGGGGGGAGGAAAGTCCCTCCCCTAGCCCCTCCCGCAAGCGGGAGGGGAATTAGGCGGCCGCCACCCGCATCGGCTCTTCACCCGTCATCGGGACGAGCCCGAGCTTCGCCAGCAGCGCGGCGTCCTTGTCGTCCCCGGCATTGCCCGTGGTGAGCAATTTGTCGCCGGTGAAGATCGAATTCGCGCCGCCCAAGAAGCACAAGGCCTGCGTTGCTTCGGACATGCTCTCGCGCCCGGCCGACAGCCGCACCATGCTCATCGGCATGGTGATGCGCGCCACCGCGACGGTGCGGACGAACTCGATATCGTCGATCTTGGCGAGCGGGGTATCGGCCAGCATGTTGCCAAGCACGGTGCCCTTGACCGGCACCAACGCATTGACCGGCACGCTCTCCGGGTGGCGCGGCAAGGTGGCCAGCGCATGGATGAAGCCGACGCGGTCGCCGCGCGTCTCGCCCATGCCGACGATCCCGCCGCAGCACACGTTGATGCCGGCTTCGCGCACATGATCGAGCGTGTCGAGCCGGTCCTGGAAGGTGCGCGTGGTGATGACCTCCGCGTATTTTTCCGGCGAAGTGTCGATATTGTGGTTGTAATAATCGAGCCCCGCCTCGGCGAGCTGCTGCGCCTGGGCGGGCGTCAGCATGCCCAGCGTCATGCAGGTTTCCATGCCCATGCTCGCCACGCCCTGCACCATCTCGATGATCGCGGGCATGTCCTTGTCCTTGGGGTTGCGCCAGGCCGCGCCCATGCAGAAGCGCTGGCTTCCCGCATCACGCGCCTGCGCCGCCGATTGCAGCACCGCGCGCACGTCCATCAGCTTGCTGGCCTTCAGCTCGGTGTCGGCGCTGGCCGACTGGTTGCAATAGCCGCAATCCTCGGGGCAACCGCCGGTCTTGATCGACAGCAGCGTGCAAAGCTGCACCTGCCCCGCCGCATGATGCGTGCGGTGGACGGTCTGCGCGCGGAACATCAGTTCATCGAACGGCAGATCATAGAGCGCAGCGATTTCCGCGCGGGTCCAGTCGTTCCTGACCTCACTCCCCTCCCTGGAAGGGAGGGGTTGGGGGTGGGTCGGCCCGTTGGGCGCGGTCGGCTCTTCATTGAGAGCAACCCACCCCCGGCCCCTCCCTTCCAGGGAGGGGAGATTCAAAGACTCGTTCATTCCACACTTTCCTCAACCGGGGGCATATTATGCCCCAGCAATCTGAGCACTTCGCCCGCCGCCTCGACCAGATTGGTGCCGGGCCCGAAAATCCCCTGCACGCCCGCATCGCGCAGGAACTGGTAATCCTGCGCCGGGATCACCCCGCCCGCGATGACCTTGATGTCGCCGCGCCCCGCGTCGCGCAAATGGCCGATCAGTTCGGGGATCAGCGTCTTGTGCCCCGCCGCGAGTGACGACGCACCCACCACATCGACATCACGCTCGATCGCGAGCTTGGCGGCTTCGGCCGGCGTCTGGAACAGCGGACCCGGCACCACTTCGAAACCGAGATCGCCGAACGCCGACGACACCAGATTGGCACCCCGATCATGCCCATCCTGCCCCATCTTGGCGACCAGCATGCGGGGGCGGCGGCCATTGCGCGTCTCCAGCGAGACGACGCCGTCCTTCAAGCCCTGCCACGCCGCATCAAATGCGTGCGCGCCACCGTAAATGCCCGATACCGGCGTCGGCACGGTGTCATAGCGCCCGAACACATCTTCCATCGCCGAGGAAATCTCGCCCAAAGTCGCCCGCTGGCGGGCGCATTCAACGGCAAGTGCGAGAAGGTTCGATCCTCCCCGGAATGGGGAGGTGGCAGCCGCAGGCTGACGGAGGGGGCTCTCCCCAAGCGACCCGCCCGCCTGTGGCACGCCCCCTCCACCCTTCGCTATATGCTCACGGTCCCCCTCCCCGTGCCGGGGAGGATTTCGCGCACCTTCCCTCAAAGCCTCCAGCGCCGCCTGACACTTCGCCTCATCCCGCCCCGCCTTGGACTTGGCAATCCGCGCGATCTGCGCCTCGCGCACCGCGACGTTGTCGACGTCGAGAATGTCGATCGGGTCCTGCTCGGCCAGCTTATATTTGTTGACGCCGACGATGACGTCCTCGCCCTTGTCGACCCGCGCGGCGCGCGCAGCCGACGCTTCCTCGATCATCGCCTTGGGCCAGCCCGCCGCCACCGCTTGCGCCATGCCGCCCTCGGCCTCGACGCGCTCGATGATCTCCCACGCTTTGTCGACCAGTTCCTCGGTCAGGCTCTCGATATAATAGCTGCCGCCCAGGGGATCGACGACCTTGGTCATCCCCGTCTCTTCCTGCAGCACGATCTGCGTGTTGCGCGCGATCCGTGCCGAGAAATCGGTCGGCAGTGCGATCGCTTCGTCCAGCGCATTGGTGTGGAGGCTCTGCGTCCCCCCCAGCATCGCCGCCATCGCCTCGATCGTGGTGCGGATCACATTGTTATACGGGTCCTGCTCGGTCAGCGACACGCCGCTCGTCTGGCAGTGCGTGCGCAGCATCTTGGAGCGCTCGTCCTTGGCTCCAAGATCGGTCATCACGCGGTGCCACAATTTGCGCGCCGCGCGCAATTTGGCGACCTCCATGAAGAAGTTCATGCCGATCGCGAAGAAGAAGCTCAGCCGCCCGGCGAACGCATCGAGGTCGAGCCCGCTCGCCATCGCCGCCTTGGCATATTCGCGCCCGTCGGCGATCGTGAAGGCCAGTTCCTGCAGCTGCGTCGCCCCCGCTTCCTGCATGTGATAGCCGGAAATCGAGATCGAATTGAACTTCGGCATATATGCCGAGGTGTAGGCGATGATGTCCGAGATGATCCGCATGCTCGGTTCGGGGGGATAGATATAGGTGTTGCGGACCATGAACTCCTTGAGGATGTCGTTCTGGATCGTGCCGTCGAGCTGATCCTGAGAGACCCCCTGCTCCTCACCCGCGACGATGAAGAAAGCGAGGATCGGGATCACCGCGCCGTTCATCGTCATCGAGACCGACATCTTGTCGAGCGGAATGCCGTCGAACAGGATCTTCATGTCGTCGATCGTGTCGATCGCCACGCCCGCTTTGCCGACATCGCCGGTCACGCGCGGATGGTCGCTATCATAGCCGCGATGCGTCGCCAGATCGAACGCGACCGACAGCCCCTTCTGCCCCGCCGCCAGGTTACGCCGGTAGAAAGCGTTGGAGGCTTCCGCAGTCGAGAAACCCGCATATTGCCGGATCGTCCACGGCCGCCCCGCATACATTGACGCGCGCACCCCGCGCGTGAACGGCGCAAAACCCGGCAGACCGGGATCGATCCCGGCCACATCGGCTGCAGTGTAGAGCGGCTTGACGGCGATCCCTTCCGGCGTGTGCCAGGTCAGATCACGCCCCTTCACCTCTTTCGCGGCGAGGGCCTGCCAGTCTTCAAGGGTGGGTTTGTCTGTCATCGGTCCATTCCTCCTCTCCCATCGGGAGAGGATACGAAGGCTTAGCCGCGCAGCGGCTTAGCCGAAGTTGGTGAGGGTGACCCTCACCCTTCCGCCGCCTTACGGCGGCTCCCTCCCTCTCCCAAAGGGAGAGGGAATGCAACTCACGCCCCTTTGAACACCGGCTTGCGCTTTTGCAGGAAGGCGATGCCGCCTTCCATCGAATCCGCACTGCCGCGCACGGTGCGCTGATTCTCGGCTTCCTGCAGCATCGCGGCGGCATAATCGACTTCATAGGCATGGCGGATCTGCCGCCGCATCAGCCCCAAGGCGAGCGTCGGCCCCGCCGCCAGCCGCTCGGCCAAAGCGAACGCCTCGGCATCGAGCACATCGTCGGCGACGACCTTGTGGATCATCCCCCAGTCGAGCGCCTTGGCCGCCGCGATGCGCTCGCCCAGCAGCATCATTTCGGTCGCGCGCGCCCGGCCGATCAGGCGCGGCAGCATCCAGCTTGCGCCGCCATCGGGCACCAGCCCGATATTGACGAACGCCTGCAGGAAATAGGCCGTCTCGGAGCCCACACAGAAATCGGCGGCCAGCGCCAGGCTGCAGCCGATCCCCGCCGCGGGCCCGCGCACCGCGCTGACCACCGGAACGCCCAGATCGGCGATCGCGGCGATCGTCGGGTTATAGGCCTCGGTGAGGGCGGCGAAGGTGGCATTGCCGGGATCGTCGCTGCCCAGCGCCCCGCCCGCGACATCCGCACCCGAGCAAAACCCCCGCCCCGCCGCCGCGATCAGCACCGCGCGCGCACCGTCGAGCGCACCGAGCGCGCTCCGCAATTCCACGAACATTGCAGGCGGCGCGGCATTCAGCCGCTCGGGCCGGTTGAGCGTCAGCACCAGCACATCGCCGCGCCGGTCGGCCTCGATCATCGTATAGCTCATGGCATTCCTCTCCTGTCCCCGGCACAACGCGGTGCCAAGGTATCAATGGGCGTCGGTCGGCGTCTCCATCAGTTCGACCAGCACGCCGCCCATATCCTTGGGGTGGACGAAGACGATCGGCGTGCCATGCGCGCCGATACGCGGCTCGCCCAGAATGGTCGCCCCCTTCGCCTTCAACGCGGCGACGGCGGCATGGATTTCGGGCACTTCGAAACAGACATGATGCTGCCCGCCCGCCGGGTTCTTGCGCAGAAAGCCCGCAATTGGCGAACTTTCATCATAGGGCTCGATCAGTTCGATCTGCGTGTTGGGCGTGTCGATGAAACAGACCTTCACGCCCTGCGCCGGCAAATCGAAGGGTTCGCCAATCCGGGTCGCACCCAGCACGTCGCGATACAGCGCGATCGAACGTTCGATCGACGGCGTCGCCACGCCGACATGGTTGAGCCGTCCGAGCGTGAAGGCCGTCATCGGCAAATGCCTTTTGCGGGCGCAGGCAGGGTCATTGATCGTCCCCCGGCTCAGGGTTGGCTGGCGGAGTAGCGGCGGTTGCCGCCACGCGCGGCGGGGCCTTGCCGAATTCATAGCCGCAGGCCGACAGCACTTGTCGGATCGGCGCTTCGCCCGGACCGACGAACTGCGCCTCGACCACCTTTTCCTCAGGGTCGATCACGCGAACGCGGATCGATTTGCCGTGCGCGATCATGACGGACAGGTTGCTGACGACCGCATCGTTGCTGATGAAGGCACCGCTGCCGGGGAATTGCCAGTTGGTGCCAAGCCAGCCGCCATCATCGACATTGATCGATACCGGGCGCGGCAAAGCTGCCGAAAAGCCGGGCTTGGGGATGAACTGGATCGAAACGATCTTTTCGTTGGTCACGTCACAGCGCACGACCAGCCGCGCCTTGGCGTCGGTCGACCAGGCCGAACTCGAGGTCGATGTATTTGCGCCGTTGACGTGCGTTTGAATCGCCCACGGCGCTGCGGTGGGTGCGGGCGCTGCCGCCTGGAGCAGGAGCAGCGCGAGCATCACTGCGCCACCACGCTTTCGGGCAGATCCTTGCCGAACACCCGCTGATAATATTCCGCCACCAGACTGCGCTCCGTTTCGTCGCATTTGTTGAGGAAGGACAGGCGGAAGGCGAAACCGACATCGCCGAAGATCAGCGTGTTCTGCGCCCAGGTGATGACGGTACGCGGGCTCATCACCGTCGAAATGTCGCCATTGATGAAGCCGCGGCGCGTCAGGTCCGCCACGCGCACCATATTCTCGACTTGGCGTTTGCCCTCGGGGTGATCATATTCGCCCGATTTGGCGAGCACGATCCGCGCCTCGACGGCGGCAGGCAGATAGTTGAGCGTGACGACGATGTTCCAGCGGTCCATCTGGCCCTGGTTGATCTGCTGCGTGCCGTGATACAGGCCCGACGTATCGCCCAGCCCCACCGTATTGGCGGTGGCGAACAGGCGGAAATAGGGGTTGGGGCGGATCACGCGGTTCTGGTCGAGCAGCGTCAACTTGCCCTCGGTTTCCAGCACGCGCTGGATCACGAACATCACGTCGGGGCGGCCCGCATCATATTCGTCGAACACCAAGGCGGTCGGCGTCTGCAACGCCCAGGGCAACAGCCCCTCGCGGAACTCGGTGACTTGCTGGCCGTCCTTCAGCACGATCGCATCGCGCCCGATCAAGTCGATGCGGCTGATATGCGCGTCGAGGTTGATGCGGATGCACGGCCAGTTCAGCCGCGCCGCGACCTGTTCGATATGCGTCGATTTGCCGGTGCCGTGATAGCCCTGCACCATCACGCGGCGGTTGTGCGCAAAGCCTGCGCAAATCGCGAGCGTGGTGTCCTTGTCGAACACATAGGTCGGGTCGAGATCGGGCACGCGCTCATCGGCTTCGCTGAACGCGGGGACCTGCATATCCGAATCGATCCCGAACAGATCGCGGACCTTCTTCATCTGGTCGGGCGCGTCGAGGATCGTAGTCTCGCGGCTGTCGGGCTGAGTGTTCGGAATCGTGGTCATTGCTGAATGCTCTGCAAGGTGGTTGCCCCCTCCCTAGCCCTTCGTATCGCGCGAAGTCGAGACGTGAGTTTCATGCAATTTTGGGCGGCAGTTCGAACACAGTGCAGAAGCGTGCGGCGAGCGCGGCATCGCCGCTGACCGCCAGCCGCCCCCACGACACCACCTCCGCCAACGGCGTCGTGCCGAACAGCGCGGGCAGAAAGGCGTTGGGCTCGCCTTCAAACACCGCATCGGGATCGGCGACGTCGCCGCGGCTGACCGTCAGCGCGCCATCGGCGATGCGGGCACCATAACGCTCCTTGCCGAGCACGAAACCGAACGCCCCGGCAAAGCCGCCCGCCCGCTCGGGATGAAACATCATGCGCAGCGCCAGCATCAGCGCCACGCGCGAAAAGGGCAGCGACGGGTCATGCGCGGGCGACCGCAACGCCCAGCGCCCCAGCGCCATCACGATCGGCTCGGCTTCATACCCCCACGGCGTCAGCGCATAGACCTGGACATTGGCGGGCGACGGCAGCGTCGCGCGCGCGAGAATCCCTGCCGCCTCCAGCCCCTGCAACCGCTGCGTCAGCACGTTGGCGCTCAGGCCCGGCAAACCGCCGCGAATTTCGCTGAAACGTCGCGGCCCCAGCAGCAATTCGCGGATGACCAGCAGCGACCAGCGCTCCCCCACGAACTCCAGCGCCAGCGCGGTTCCACACGCATCGTCATACCAGCGCTTCGTCGCAACCGGAGGGGTTTTGGTCACTTTTTCTAACTTCATGGTTGTTTTAAGTAACCTGAAGATGCATCAAATACAAACAGCGAGTCGCAAAAGGAGAGGTGCGCCGTGGCCAACGCCGTCTTTATCAATTTGCCCGTTGCCAACGTCGCTGCGTCCATCGCCTTTTACGAAGCGATCGGCTGCACCAGGAACGAGCAGTTCTCCAACGCCTCCGGTGCCGCGATGACGTGGTCGGATTCGGTCAACTTCATGCTGCTCGCCCACGATCTGTACAGCAGCTTCACCCCCAAACGGATCATCGATGCGCACGCGACCAGCGGCGCGCTGTTCGCGCTGGCGCTCGATTCGCGCGAGGCGGTGGATGCGTTTGCGGCGCGCGCGCTGGCGGCGGGCGGGCGCGAGGCGCACGGCGCGGAGGACGAAGGCTTTATGTATTCACGCGGGATCGAGGATCCCGACGGCCACGGCCTCGGCCCGTTCTGGATGGATGCCAACGCCGCGCCCGCTGCGCAGCCGCAGGCGGAAACGGCCGGCTGACCCGATCAATCCCGCCACCCACCCTCGAACGATCAGGAGAGGACGCATGTATATCGACGGCTTCGTGATCCCCGTGCCGACCGAGCGCAAGGCCGAGTTCCTCGACCATGCGCGCCTGGTCGACGCGATGTTCCTGGAACTCGGCGCGACGCGCATCGTCGAGGGCTGGGGCGACGACGTTCCGGCGGGTCAACACACCGATTTCGCACGCGCCGTCGCCGCGACGGCGGAGGAAACGGTGGCGTTTTCGTGGATCGAATGGCCCGACCGGGTGACGCGCGATGCGGCAATGGAAAAGATGCGCAGCGACCCCCGGATGGCGGACACGCCGATCCCGTTCGACGGCAGGCGCATGATCTTCGGCGGGTTCGACCCCGTCCTCGACCTCACGGCCTGACCTTAACGCGAGAGGAGCGCCCCATGACCAACCCACACGGCACCCCGATCTGGTACGAGTTGCAAAGCATCGACCCGCCCGCGTCGAAAGCGTTCTACGATCACGTCATCGGCTGGTCGATCGGCGAGCCGACTCCCGAAATGGATTACCGCATGATCGAAACCGGGCACGGCGCGGTCGGCGGGGTGATGCGGCTGACGCCCGAGATGGCGGCAGGCGGGGCCAGGCCCGGCTGGCTGTTCTATCTTGGCGTAGACGATGCCGATGCGACTGCCGATGCGATCAAGGCCGCAGGCGGAACGGTGCATATGGGCCCATGGACCATGCCGGGGGTCGGCCGCATGGCGGTGGTCGCCGATCCGCAGGGCATCCCCTTCTACATCATGCGCGGCGACAGCGACGCATCGAGCACCGCTTATGAGCGCACCGGCATGGGCAAGTGCAACTGGAACGAGCTGATCACTCCCGATCAGGACGCCGGCGACGCCTTTTACCGCAGCGTGTTCGGCTGGAACTATCCCGACGTCATGCCGATGGGGCCGATGGGCGAATATCGCTTCATCGCGGTCGGCAACCTGACCTTCGGTGCGACGATGCGGCATGACGGCTCGGGCCCGCCGCCCGGCTGGCGCTTCTATTTCCGCGCGCCCGACATCGAGGCGGCAGCCGCCAAGGTGACCGAGGCGGGCGGCAGCGTGACGATGGGGCCGATCGAGGTCCCCGGCGGCGACCGCATCATCGTGGCGAGCGATCCGCACGGCGTCGTCTTCGGCGTGGTCGGCCCGGGTGACGCTGCCGTCGCGGAGCATTGAGCGTTCAGGCGAACGCCGCCGCGCTCTTTAGCTGGGTGTAGGCCGCGATCACGTCCTGCAGCTTGCTCTCGAAACTGCGGTCGCCGCCATTGCGATCGGGGTGATATTTGCGCACCAATTCGGCATAGCGTTCGCGCAAACCGCGCCGGTCGACATCGGGGGCGAGCCCCAGCACCTTGAGCGAGCGCCGGTCGACCTCCGACAAAGGCCGCCCGTCCTTCCGCTCTGGCTCCATCTTGCGCCGGAAACGCGCGCCGATCGCGTCGAGCGGATCGCTGAAATCGGACCATTTCGGCGGCACGTCCCCGCCCGAATGCGCGAAGGCGCGCGTCTCGCGCTCCCATCCGGCGAACGGGCGCTGTTGCGCGTGGATTTCCTCGGGGCTCATACCGTTGAAGAAATTGTAGCGCGCGTTGAACGCGCGGACATGGTCGAGGCAGAACCAGCGATAGCCACGCGGGCCATCCGCACCGAAACGCGGTCCATCGCCCGCCGGCGCGCGAAATTCACCGGCTTCGTCGCAGCCCGGTTCCTCGCACACGCGCCCGCTTCCCTCCACGCGTCCGTGGAAGCGCGGGGCGGGCCGCTCTCTCGCGCCATCTTTCTTGTCGTCGTCGCGGGCCACGCGGCTCCCTCAAATGCAAAAGCGGTCTATATAGGCGCGATGACAGACCCTGCCACCGCCCCCCATCCGATTCCGCGCCCGATCGTCGATGAGATTCGCGATCGCCTCGTCGCAGCCCTCTCCCCGACCGCGCTCGATGTCTCCAACGACAGTGCGCAGCATGCCGGGCATCTCGGTGACGACGGCACCGGCGAATCGCACTTTACCGTCACGGTCGAATCCGGGGCCTTTGTCGGTCTGTCGCGCGTTGGGCGACAGCGTTTGGTCAATCAGGCGCTGGCGGACCTGCTGCGGGGCCGCATTCACGCCCTCGCGATCCGCGCCCGGGCTCCGGGAGAATAAGCGATGCGCTACGGTCTGTGGTATTGGCCCGGAATCCAGGGCCGTGGCGAATTCATCAGATTGCCGCTGGAGGCAGCGGGGATCGCCTATGTCGAATGCGGCCGCGTCGAGGGTGAGGACGCGCTGGTCGCCAACATGGCCAAACATGCCACCAAGCGCGGCCCCTTCGCGCCGCCCTATCTTGAACTCGACGGCATGGTGATCGCGCAGGTCGCCAACATCCTGCTTTTTCTCGGCGACCATCATCAGGTCGGCGCATCGCGCATTGCCGACCGGTTGTGGCTCAACCAGTTGCAATTGACGATCGCCGACATGGTCACCGAGGTCCACAGCGTCCACCACCCGATCGCCGGGTCACTGACCTATGAGGCGCAGAAGGACACTGCGCTCGCGGTAGCCAGGGTGTTCCGCGAGGAGCGCATGCCCAAATTCCTCGATCACTTCGAGCAGGCGGCCAATAGCGGCTCGGGCGAATGGCTAATCGACCATCACTGGACCTATGCCGACACGTCGCTGTTCCAGTTGGTCGAGGGGCTGCGCTATATGTTCCCCAAGCGGATGGCCGCGCTCGAGCCCGCTTATCCCGGCCTGATCCGCATCCACGATCTCGTCGCCGATCTGCCCGGCATCCGCGCCTATCTGAAGAGCGAACGCCGCCTGCCCTTCTCGCAGAACGGCATCTTCCGCCATTATCCCGAGCTCGACGCTGCATGACCCGCACCCCCCGCCCCGCCGCGCGCATCGTGTTGCTCGATCCGGCGGGGCGCGTCCTCTTGTTCCGTTTCGACCCAGATGACCGCCCGCCTTTCTGGTGCACGCCCGGCGGCGCACTCGATCCGGGCGAAGACTATCCCGCCGCCGCCCGACGCGAATTGCTGGAGGAAACCGGCTTCGATCTCGATCCCGGCCCCGAAATCCTACGCCGCGTGGTCGATTTTCTGACGATCGAAGGCGTGCCCGTCACCGCCGACGAACGCTATTTCCTCGTCCGCGCGCCGCACGACCGGATCGAGACGCACGGCCACACCGCGCTCGAGCAGCGCGTGATGACGCGCTGGCGCTGGTTCACCCGCGCGGAACTGACGCAAGCGACCGAGCCCTATTTCCCGAGCGACCTGCTCGCCCTTCTCGCCGATCTGGAGGCACAGCCATGACCAATGACGATCTGATCCTGCAGACGATCACCCCCTCGACCCACGATCTCGGCGGCTTCAAGGTGCATCGCACCTTGCCGTCGCGACCGCGCACGATGGTCGGCCCGTTCATCTTCTTCGACCAGATGGGCCCCGCACGGCTGGAGGTCGGCACCGGCATCGACGTGCGCCCGCACCCGCACATCAATCTGGCGACGGTCACCTATCTGTTCGCAGGCGCGCTCGGCCACCGCGATTCGATCGGCAGCGACGTGGTGATCGAGCCCGGCGCGGTCAATCTGATGACGGCAGGGCACGGCATCGTCCATTCCGAACGCTCGCCCAGCGCCGAGCGCGCGGTCGGCCCCGAATTGTCGGGCATCCAGACCTGGCTTGCCTTGCCCGAAGCGGATGAAGAGCGCGATCCCGCCTTCGAGCATGTCGCCAAGGCCGATCTGCCGACGGTCGAGACGCCGGGGGCCCGTGCGCGCGTGGTGATGGGCAGCCTATGGGGGCAGAGCGCGCCGACCACCACTTATGCCAGCACGATCTATGCCGACATCGTGCTCGATGCAGGCGGCGCGGTGCCGATCGATGCAGAGGCCGACGAGCGCGCCATCTACATCGCGATTGGCGAAGCGACGCTCGACGGCATGACGCTGGAGCCGATGACGCTCTATGTGCTCAAACCCGGCGTCGCCGCGACGCTGCGCTCCGCCATCGGTGCGCGCGCGATGCTATGCGGCGGCGAGGCGTTCACCACCCCGCGCCACGTCTGGTGGAATTTCGTCTCCTCCAACCGCGACCGCATCGAAGAAGCCAAGCGCGCCTGGACCGCAGGCGAATTCCCCAAGGTGCCCGGCGACGACAAGGAATGGATCCCGATCCCCGGCGTGCCGAAGACCGTGAGTTATCCTTAAATCTACTCCCCTCCCGCTTGCGGGAGGGGTCGGGGGAGGGCATGTTGAATCGAACGCGCGGTGAGAGAAGGTCAGGCCCTCCCCTAACCCCTCCCGCAAGCGGGAGGGGAATTTCAATGCCCACCTTCACCCTTACCCCCATCCCCCTCCCGACCGGCGTAACGCTCGACGTCGCCACCGCCGGCGACCCGGCGCACCCGCCGATCATCCTGCTCCACGGCTTCCCCGAATCGCACCGCACCTGGCGGCACGTCATCCCGCAGCTCAGCGCCGATCATTTCGTCATCGCGCCCGACCAGCGCGGTTTCGCGCGCTCGTCCAAGCCAGCAAATGTGTCCGATTATACCCCCGACAAGATGGTCGCCGACTTGCTCGCGCTCGCCGATCATTTCGGCCTCACCACCTTCACGCTGGTGGGCCATGATTGGGGCGGCGCGATCGCGTGGATGGCGGCGCTGCAAAACCCTAAGCGCATCACGCGGCTGGTGATCGTCAACGCGCCGCACCCGTTCGTCTTTCAGCGCACGCTGTTCGACGACATGGCGCAGCGCGCGGCGAGCCAATATATCCGCGCCTTCCGCAACCCCGATTTCGAAAAGCACGTTGCCGGTATCGGCCTGTCGGCGTTCTTCGACGGCAGCTTTTCGGCGCATACCGATCTCGCCAAGCTGGCCGAGGAAAAGCCCATCTATCTCGACCAATGGGGCCAGCGCGGCGCGCTCACCGCCATGCTCAACTGGTATCGCGCCAGCCCGATTATCGTCCCGGCAATGGACGAAACGCCCGAGCGCCCGGCCTTTCTCGACGCGCCGTTTCCCCCGATCCAGCAGCCGACGCTGGTGGTGTGGGGCCTCAAGGACGCCGCCCTCCTACCAAGCCAGCTCGAAGGTCTCGACGCGCTCGTCCCCGACCTGACGCTGGTCAAGGTCGATGCCGGGCATTTCGTCCCCTGGGAAAACCCCGACGCGATCGTCGCGGCAATCCGGGAGTGGGAGCGCCCCTGATCCTCAAACCCGCACCCGCGCCGCCTCGGGCAACGCGACCGAAGGCGACGCATCGCCCGCCTCCCCGCGCGTATCGATCCACGTCCCATGCGCATGCGCCGTCGCAACCGTGGTCCACGCGCCATCCCCCGGCCACGACCGCGCCCGCACCACCTGATGCCCCAGCGCCCGATCGGGCTCCATCATCACCCAGCCGAGCGGCCGCTCCGCGCTCGCCCGCGCGCCCGCCGCTTTCATCGCAGCGCGGATACGCTCGGCCACCGGCTCGGGCAGATATTGCCACACCACCGAATGCATCAGCACCCGCGTCACGCCCGCTTCCTGCGGCTCGGCCAGCCGCGCCTCGACCCAGTCGGCGGCATCGGCCCGCACCAGATCGACCCCGCGTTCGACCTGCATCGCGATCGCCGCGCGCACCCGCACCAGCCGTTCGGGCGTCTCGGGCCAGACATAGGCTGCCAGCCGCGCCGCCACCGTGGGATCGGTCGCATCGAGCGGCTGGACGTCGCACCCGCGCACCGACACGATCTCCAGCGGCACCACCGGCGCGGGCGGCCCGCTCCACACCGGCGTGATCGTCACCGGCGAGTCGCCAGGCCCATAAAAGGTCCCGCCCAGATCGAAGCGATAGCGGTCGATCAGCAAATTCAGCCCCGCGCTCGACCCGATCTCGAGCAGCTCGATCCTCGGCCCGTGCCGCCGTGCGATCTCGATCAGCCCCAGCAGCAACGCCGCCGATCGCCCCGGCTCATTGGTCTGCGGCGGCCCGTCGAGCCACGGCAGCAGCGCCGCTTCGTGTTCGGCCAGCACCCGCTCCAGCGTGGCGATAATCTCGGCCTGTTCGGTCACGCGTCCCGCAAAGACCGCCGCCAGCCCGTCATCCCTGCCCGCCTGCACCAGCGCATGCAGCCCGCCAAAAAAGCGCAGCGGCAACGCATCGCGCGTCGGCTCGCCCGGCCAATCGAGGATGCGCGCGCCCATCGCGGTGTCGCGCGTCAGCCCCGCCGCCACCGCCGCGCACATCCGGCCATAAATCGGCGCGGCATTGGCGTCGCAATAATGCTGCTGAATCAGGAACGCCCCGCGATTATTCTGCTCGCTCGCCATCTGCCATCTCCGTTTGCATATCCGTTCGTTTCGAGCGTCGTCGAGAAACCGGGCCTGGCGCGGCGCTGCTGTTTCTCGACTGCGCTCGAAACGAACGGGGGGGGTATCGTCGGCCCCGTTGTTGCGCCCACCCCCGCCCGCAAGTAAAGCCCGGCGGATATGGCCGATCCCATCATCATCGCCGTGCCCAAGGGCCGCATCCTCGCCGAGGCTGTTCCGCTGCTCGAACGCGCCGGAATCGTTCCCGAAGCCGCCTTTCGCGACGAGGATTCGCGCGCCTTGCGCTTCTCGACCAACAATCCCGGCATCGACTTGATCCGCGTCCGCGCGTTCGACGTCGCCACCTTCGTCGCACACGGTGCCGCGCAGCTTGGCATCGTCGGGTCGGACGTGCTGGCGGAATTCGATTATTCGGAGCTTTATGCCCCGGTCGATCTCGGCATCGGCCATTGCCGCCTGTCGGTCGCCGAGCCCGCCGCAATGGCCGCGCAGGACGATCCGCGCGGCTGGAGCCATGTCCGCGTCGCCACCAAATATCCGCACGTCACCGAAGCGCATTTCGCCGCGCGTGGCGTCTCGGCGGAATGCGTCAAGCTGAACGGCGCGATGGAACTCGCCCCCCTGCTCGGCCTCGCCCCGCGCATCGTCGATCTGGTGTCATCGGGCCGCACGCTGAAAGAAAACGGCCTGGTCGAGGTCGAAGTGATTTGCGAAGTCACCAGCCGCCTGATCGTCAACCGCGCCGCCTTCAAAACACGCGGGCAAGTGGTGCCGCTGGTCGAGGCGTTCCGCCGGGCGGTTGCACAGGAGATGGCGGCGTGAACACTTGTCACCCTCACCCTTCCGTCGCTTCGCTCCTCCCTCCCTCTCCCAATGGGAGAGGGAAGGGGCCCGCGCGGCAAAGCCGCGTGGGAAGGGTGAGGGTGACCAACCAATGATCCGCCTCACCACCACATCCCCCACCTTCGCCGCAGACTTCACCGCTTTGGTCAACGCCCGCCGCGAAGCCGATGCCGATGTCGCGCGCGACGTAACCGCCATCATCGCGCGCGTCCGTGACGAAGGCGACGCGGCGGTGCGCGCCTACACCCAAAGCTTCGACCGCCACGATCTCGACGCCACCGGCTGGCAGATCGACCGCGAAGAATGGCGCGCCGCCTATGACGGCCTCGCCCCCGATCTGCGCGCCGCGCTCGATCTCGCGGCGGAGCGCATCGCCACCTATCACGAGAAGCAGAAGCCGCAGGGCAGCGACCTGACCGACGCGCACGGCATCCGCACCGGTGCGCGCTGGAATGCGATCGAAAATGCCGGGATCTACATTCCCGGCGGCCGCGCGGCCTATCCCAGCTCGGTGCTGATGAACGCCATCCCCGCCAAGGTCGCGGGCGTCGATCGCGTCGTCATGGTCACCCCCACCCCCGATGGCGAGATCAACCCGCTGGTGCTCGCCGCCGCGCACATTGCCGGCGTCGATGAAGTGTGGCGCATCGGCGGCGCGCAAGCCGTCGCCGCGCTTGCTTATGGCACCGACCGCATCGCGCCGGTCGACGTCATCACCGGCCCCGGCAACGCCTGGGTCGCCGAGGCCAAGCGCCAACTCTACGGCGTGGTCGGCATCGACATGGTGGCGGGTCCCTCGGAAATCGTCGTCGTCGCCGATGGGGCGAACCGCGCCGACTGGATCGCCGCCGACCTGCTCAGCCAGAGCGAGCATGACCCGACCAGCCAGTCGATCCTGTTCACCGATGACGCCGCCTTTGCCGATGCCGTCGCGGCCGAGGTCGACGCCCAGATCGCCACGCTCGCAACATCCAAGGTCGCGCGCGCGGCATGGGACGCGAACGGCGCGATCATCCTGGTGCGCGACCTCGACGAAGCGCTGCCACTGGTCGACCGCCTCGCGCCCGAACATCTCGAACTGGCGTGCGACGATCCGCAGCCGCTGTTCGACCGCGTCCGCCATGCCGGATCGGTGTTCCTCGGCCGCCACACGCCGGAAGCGATCGGCGATTATGTCGCCGGCCCCAACCACGTCCTCCCCACCGGCCGCCGCGCCCGCTTCGCCAGCGGCCTGTCGGTGCTCGATTTCATGAAGCGCACCAGCTTCCTGCACTTGGACCCCAAGGGTCTGGCGGCGATCGGCCCGGCGGCGGTCGCGCTCGCCGAAGCCGAAGGCCTCCCCGCCCACGCAAGATCGGTGGCGCTACGGCTGAAATAACCTCACCGTCACCCCGGGCTCGTCCCGCGGTCCACCGCGCCGCATAGTCGGCAAACGATCGTCACGGACGACGGTGGACCCCGGGACAAGCCCGGGGTGACGGTCTGCGCGGCTGGTCCGGTGCCCCCCAAAAACACCCAACTTCCCGTTCCCCGCTTTTTCGCTTAAAGGCCGCGCAATGTCTTCCCACGCCACCCCCCGTACCGCCGCCCGCTCCAAAGCACGCGCCGCCGCCCGTCTCGCCGCCGTCCAGGCGCTGTATCAGCATGATATGGAAGCAACGCCGATCGCGCAGTTGCTGAGCGAATTCCACAATCACCGCCTCGGCGCGACGATCGAGGATGCCGAATATGCCGAGGCCGAAGTCGGTTTCTTCGACGATGTCGTAAAGGGCACCGAGGCGCGCCTCGGCGAGATCGACACCGCCATTGCCGGAAAGCTTGCCAAGGGCTGGAACCTCGCCCGGCTCGACAAGGCGATGCGCGCGATCCTGCGGGCGGGCACCTATGAATTGCTGGCGCGCGCGGACGTGCCGGTCGGCACCGTCATCACCGAATATGTCGATGTAGCGCACGCTTTCTTCGACAAGCGCGAGGCGGGTTTCGTCAACGGCCTGCTCGACGCCATCGCCAAGGACGTCCGCGCATAAAGATGGCGGAGGTCATCAACCTCCGCCGCGCCCGCAAGGCGCACACCCGCAAAGCGGCAGAAGCCACCGCCTCGATCAACCGCGCCGCCTTCGGGCGGAGCAAAGCCGAACGCGAGGCGGCGGCGGCTGAGGCCGCGCGGCTGGAGCGCGGGCTGGACGGGGCGAAGCGGGGGGAGTGAGGGGGGGCGATTGTCCGCTCTCGTTCAATGACGGCAGATCATTTGCCCGAACGACTTGCCCAAGAGGCGACATTCATTCAGCTTCGCTAGATGACTGACCTGTCCCCTCCCCGGTTGCGATGGCTTCACCGCATCGGATATCTGTGCACGTTGCTGGTCGCGGCTGAACTTGCATGGGCTGGGATACTTATCGGAACGTCGTGGTGGCGCGATCGAGAGCGACGTGCCGAAAGTCGCGCTCATTCGCGCATTCATACCGGCACTTTGCTGTCGAACCTGGCTGCGATTGATCCCAGTAGCGGTGCAATCTCTCGGTTAGGTGCGGTCGCTCCGCTCACCACGCTCGGTCCAGACTCTGTTCGCCTAGGCGTCAACCCCGCCCTCGAAAATTATGCCTATGCGCTGGCGATGCGCAGTCGCGGGCCGACGACGGATGGAATGGTGGTCGTATTTTATCGGCGAGAAGACGGCACGGAGGAAAGGACGGTCTACCGCTTTCAAGCGCCAACTGCGGACTACAGGCAGGTCATGGCGCAATTCGATGCAATCACCGATGCGTATCCCGGAGGGGACCGGCTATGCACCGACGGCGTACAATACGCATTTGAGCGCCGTCTGGGACCGCGAACGACGTCCGGCACGAGCGTAAGCAGTTGCGACCTTATTTATGAGCGTGCTGCTGATGTGCTGATTGAATTTGCTCGTCGATTTGCTCCGCTCCCAAAGTTGCTACGTTAGCTGGAGCGTTCGCTTTTCGCCTTTCGACACCGAAAACGGCCAGACCGCAAACCACCCCCCGCAGACATCCGCCCCCACCCCCGCTAAACCGTCCCACATGACCGAAGCCGATTTCCTCGCCGCCTTGCGCGCACTACCGCTGCATCCCGGCGCGCTGGGCCTCAGCGACGATGCCGCGCGGCTCGGGCGGCTGGTGCTGACCAGCGATACGCTGGTCGAGGGCGTGCATTATCTCGCCAGCGATCCGGCCGGGGATGTCGCGTGGAAGCTGGTCGCCACCAACCTGTCCGATCTCGCCGCCAAGGGTGCGGTGCCGGTCGGGGTGATGCTGAATTATCCGTTGCGTGCTTCGCAGCCGCCGCCCCCGCGCTCAACCCGTCACCCCGGGCTTGTCCCGGGGTCCACCGCGCCGCAAGACCAACCGCCGCAGGACACGCCGCACCGTGGACCCCGGAACAAGTCCGGGGTGACGGGGACGGGAACTGCGGAAGCGACCATGGGCGATGCCGAAAACTGGGACGCCAGCTTCCTCACCGGCCTCGCCGAGGCGCTCACCCGCTTCGCCGCGCCGATCCTCGGCGGCGACACCGTCTCGCTCCCGCCGCACGCCCCGCGCGTGCTCACGCTCACCGCGCTCGGCGACAGCGCGCACGCCCCCAGCCGCAGCGGCGCGCGCGCAGGCGATGCGCTGTACGTCACCGGTACGATCGGCGATGCCGGGGCCGGGCTCGCCATTGCGCGCCGGGAAAGCGGCCCCGCCGATCTGCTCGCCGCCTATCGCCGCCCGCAGCCGCGCCTCGCCGAGGGGCAAGCGCTCGCGCCGCTGGTCAGCGCGATGATGGACGTGTCGGACGGCCTGCTGATCGACGCGCACCGCATGGCCCAGGCGAGCGGCCTCGCCGTCACCATCGACCTCGCCACCGTGCCGCTCTCCGACTCGTACCGCGCCTTCGTCGGCGACACGCTGCCCGCGCGCCTAACCGCCGCCACTGCAGGCGACGATTATCAATTGCTGTTCGCGCTTGCCCCAGACCAGCCCCTTCCCGTCCCCGCCACCCGCATCGGGAGCTTCTCGCGCGGGGAAGGCATCACCCTCACCGACGCGGGCGCGCCGGTCGAACTGCCGCCCCGGCTCGGCTTTCAGCACGGGTAGCAACCGCCGCTTGCCAAGCCATCCCCCGGCGCTAGTCTGGCGGCCAAGCGTGGGGGCGCAAGGAGAGTCTGTCCGGGCGACCATCCCACCGGAAACCATGGGAAAGGATACGCATGACGATCGTCTATGCCGCCATCATCTGTGGGCTGATCGCCGTCGCCTACGGCATCATCACCAGCGCCCAAGTCCTCCGCGCACCGCCCGGCACCGAAAAGATGCAGGACATCGCCGCCGCCATTCAGGAAGGCGCGAAAGCCTATCTCGGCCGCCAGTACCGCACCATCGCCATTGTCGGGGTGATCGTGCTCGCTTTGGTGTGGGTGTTCCTCGACGGAATGCGCACCCCCATCTCCGCCGTCAGCTTTGCGCTCGGCGCGGTGCTGTCGGGCGTGGCGGGCTATGTCGGCATGAACATTTCGGTGCGCGCCAATGTCCGCACGGCGGAGGCCGCGCGCACATCGCTGCAAGGCGGGCTGACGATGGCGTTCCGCTCGGGCGCGGTCACCGGCTTGCTGGTGGCGGGGCTCGGCCTGCTCGCGATCTCGGGCACCTTCTGGTATCTGGCGGGCACGAACGGCAGCGCGGCGGGCGCGCCCGTCGTGGTCAAGGCGCTCACCGCCTTGGCCTTCGGCGCCTCGCTCATCTCAATCTTCGCGCGTCTGGGCGGCGGCATCTTCACCAAGGCCGCCGATGTCGGCGCCGATCTGGTCGGCAAGGTGGAAGCCGGCATCCCCGAGGACGACCCCCGCAACCCCGCCACCATTGCGGACAATGTCGGCGACAATGTCGGCGATTGCGCCGGCATGGCCGCCGATCTGTTCGAAACCTATGTGGTCACGATCGGCGTGACGATGATCTCGGTCGCGCTCGCGCTCAAAAATGCCGATCATCTGCTGCAGGTTATGACGCTGCCGCTCATCGTCGGCGGGGTGTGCATCCTCACCTCGATTATCGGCACCTTCTTCGTGCGGCTGGGCAGTAGCGGCTCGATCATGGGCGCGCTGTACAAGGGCTTCTGGGTCAGCGTGGGCCTGTCGATCCCCGCCATCTATTTCGCCACGCAATATACGCTGGGCGACATGAACACGCCGCTCGGCGGCAACGCCTTTCTCGGCGATGTCGGCGCGTTCACCGGCATGAAATTGTTCGGCGCGATGATGATCGGCCTCGCCGTCACCGGGCTGCTGGTGTGGATCACCGAATATTATACCGGCACCAATTTCCGCCCGGTGCGCAGCATCGCCAAGGCATCGGAAACCGGCCACGGCACCAACGTCATTCAGGGCCTGGCGATCAGCCTGGAATCGACCGCTTTGCCCACGCTCGTCATCGTCATCGCGGTGATCGCCGCCTATCAGCTTGCGGGCGTGATCGGCATCGCCTTTGCCGCCACCGCCATGCTGGCACAGGCCGGGATGGTGGTCGCGCTCGATGCCTATGGCCCGGTCACCGACAATGCCGGCGGCATCGCCGAAATGGCGGGCCTGCCCGATGACGTGCGCCACCGCACCGATGCTCTGGACGCGGTCGGCAACACCACCAAGGCGGTGACCAAGGGCTATGCGATCGGCTCGGCCGCGCTCGCAGCACTCGTGCTGTTCAACGCCTACACCTCGGACTTGGGCCGCGATTTCCCCGATCTCACGGTCAATTTCCAGCTCTCCAACCCCTATGTCATCGTCGGGCTGCTGCTCGGCGCACTGCTCCCCTATCTGTTCGGCGCGATGGGGATGACCGCGGTCGGCCGCGCGGCGGGCGCGGTGGTGGAAGAAGTCCGCGCGCAGTTCCGCGACAATCCCGGCATCATGGCAGGCACCAGCCGCCCCGATTATGCCCGCACCGTCGATCTCGTCACCAAGGCCGCGATCCGGGAAATGATCATCCCGTCGCTGCTGCCCGTACTCTCCCCGATCCTGGTCTATTTCGTCATCACTAGCGTGGCGGGCCAGGCCGAGGGCTTTGCCGCCTTGGGCGCGATGCTGCTGGGCGTGATCGTCTCGGGCCTGTTCGTCGCGATTTCGATGACGTCGGGCGGCGGCGCGTGGGACAATGCCAAGAAATATATCGAGGACGGCCATCACGGCGGCAAGGGCAGCGAAGCGCATAAGGCCGCCGTCACCGGCGACACGGTAGGCGATCCGTATAAGGACACGGCAGGCCCGGCGGTGAACCCGATGATCAAGATCACCAATATCGTCGCGCTGCTGTTGCTCGCGGCCTTGGCGGCGGCAGGATAAGGTTCACGGCGCGGCGGCGGCACTTCATCCGCCGCCGCGCCGCGCGACATTCCATCGATCAGGTCGGTCGGTAGGCAGCGACGCTCTGCATGGCCCCGCTCACCAGGCAATTCGCCACGCAGATCAGCACATGGCCGTCTTTCTCGGGCGGATGTCCGCTATACACCTCGAGCACCGCGCGCTTGCCAACGGCGGGGCTGGCACCAATCTGCAAGGTCATCACATTATTGGGTGCCTGCGCCATCAGCCCGGAGAGCGGGCCGTAAATGCCCTCCTCCTGCTGCACGACGGTTTGCAGATAGCTAAGCGGCTGGTTGCCGTCGCACGCTTTTTGAACAATCGACATTAGCAGGGCCCTCCGACCGCAACCTTGAAACGTTGGCAAAAGGTCTCGAGTTTCTCCGTCGTCCGCGCTGCATCGAGCAGGTTCAGCGCATTGAGGAGCGGATCGGCGTCGCTCGGCTCCCCGCCCGACACGCGCTGCAGCAGCCCCAGCTGTGCCGCCGTTGCTGCTTTCAGGAGAATAGCGATCTTTTCCCGGCGGTCCTGCAAATCCTGTGCAACCGGCGCGACGATCTGGATCGCCTTGATGTCTGCATTTGCCTGGGTCGCCTGCACCCCCGCGTGATTGGAAATCTCGGTGATGGCACCGGGAAGCGTGCCAGCAAAGGCGTAGTCATCGATGTCGTTGAGCGCGCGAAACAGCGAATATGCGGCGACATCCTGCGATTCGCCCTCGCGGATGCGGGCCAGCACTTCGCGCCGTTTCGCCACCATCTGCGCCAGCATCGCGGGCATGGTCATGTTGTACAGCGCCTGCTTCTCGAACGAGGCGCGCGCCCCCAGTACGCCGGCCGAGGCCGCCGACAGCGCCTTCGACGCCGCGCTCACCGAGCCGACCCCGTTCAGCGCAAGCGCGATCCAGTCGGTTCCGACACCGAAGCCGACCCCTTCTTTGTAAAGATTGCGCTCATATTCGCCAAAACGCAGGTCGATCGCGCGCAGCCGGGCGTCGATGATATCGTTGCGGCACGCCTTCTTGGCCTGGCAGGAGTCATAGGCGGTGACCTTTGCTGCCAGCAGATACGGCGCAATTTCGGCATTGACTTGCGTAGTATCGAACGCCGAATTTGGAAATCCGCTCACGGTCGCGCACCCGGCAAGCGACATGGCAAATCCCCCGACGGCCACTCTTCGCAAAACATCACCCATCCCGCGCGCGATGATATTGATCGGAACTAATGGATCACCTGGCACCTCCACCCCCTCTCCATATCGTTTATTAGAAAGCAAACTCAAACTGACACAGTGTGCTGTTATTATCAATAAAATGATGTTTTCTACAGTCGAGTTATATTTCAGATATTTATGTGCCATCTCGTGTCAGGCACGCTGCAACCATGCCTGCGGAGTCTTTGGATCGGCATGGCAGGTACAAAGAAACGGCACCGCACTCGCACATTTTGTGACGGGTGGTCGTTTTCACACAATAATCGCGTTTTTTCTTTTCATCCCCCTTGTCAGCGCGCGCGTCGGCAATAAAGCTCGGCTGCATCCTGGGGGAGGAAAATCACCGTGATACTATACCGTTACTGGCAGGCGCTGGCGATCATGACTGCGGTATCCGCCGGTGTCGTCCACGCGCAGGGGCCCGCGCCGGTTGCCGCCCCCACCGCCGCCACCGCGCCGCTCCCCGCCGAAGCCTTTGCCAGGCTCCCCTTTCTGCAAAACCCCGAACTCTCGCCCGATGGCACGCGCGTCGCGGTCAAGATGGCGATCAAGGGCGAGCAACGCTTCGCCATCGTCCCGCTCGACGACACCAGCAAGCTGGTGATGATCAGCCCCGGCCCCAACGATCTCAACAGCTGGGCCTGGGTCAATAATGACTGGCTCGTCGCCACGATCGGTGCCACCGCCCCGGTCGAGGGGGATAGCTGGTATCTGCGCCGCACGATCGGCATCAGCGCCGATGGCAAGAAGATCAACGTGCTCGGCAAGGATCTCGCCGCGCAAGGGGCCGACGACATCCTGTGGATCGCGCGCGATGGCAGCCCGCACATCCGCCTCGCCCTGCAAACCTCGATCTATCGCGATACCGCAGGGTTCTGGCCCGAAGTGCGCGATTTCGATGTCACCAACGGCCACAGCGTGCAGGTGCAGCCGCCGCGCGAAACCGTCATGGACTGGTATGCCGATGGCACCGGCACGGTGCGCTCGGGACTTGCCTATGACGATGACACGCGCTCCTACCGCTTGCTCTACCGCGACAGCGCCGCCCAGCCCTTCCGCACGCTCGTCAAGACGAAGGGCAAGGATGCCGATCTCGGCAACACCCCCGCCATGTTCCTGCCCGAACCCGGCAAGGCGCTGTCGATCAGCGATGCCGATGACGTGACCGCGCTCTATCCGCTCGATCTGGCAACGCTCAAGACCGGGGCGAAACTGTTCGGCGTGCCCGGTTATGATATTGACAGCATCATCAGCGACGAGAGCGGCACGCGCCTCGTTGGCGTGCAATATACCGACACGCGCCCGCGCGTGCACTGGATCGATCCCGCGCTCGCCGACATCCAGACCAAGCTCGATGCGGCCGTCGGCACCCGCACCGCGCGGATCGTGTCGTGGAGCAAGGATTTCCAGGTGCTGATCGTCCATGTCGGCGGCCCCGATCGCCCCGGTGCCTATTACATCTTCCGCCAGGCCGAAGGCGTGATGCACATGATGGGGACGCGCTCGGGCTGAAGGCCTATGCCCCGGTGCGCACGATCAAATACAAGGCGCGCGACGGGCTCGAAATCTCCGCCGTGCTCACTTTGCCGCCCGGCAAGGAAGCAAAGAACCTGCCGCTGATCCTGCTGCCGCATGGCGGCCCGTTCGCGCGCGATGACGAAAGCTGGGACTGGTGGACGCAATTCCTCGCCAGCCGCGGCTATGCCGTGCTGCAACCCAATTATCGCGGCTCCTCGGGCTATGGCACCGCCTTTACCAAAAAGGGGCGCGGACAATGGGGCCTCGCCATGCAGGACGATTTGACCGACGCGGTCAAATGGGCGGCAGACAGCGGCCTGGCCGATGCCAAGCGCGTCTGCATCGTCGGCGGCTCCTATGGCGGCTATGCCGCGTTCCGCGGGGCGCAGCGCGATGGCGCGGTGTATCGCTGCGCGGTGTCCTTTGCCGGGGTGTCGGATATGCCGGCGATGCTGCGCTATGACGGCAGCTTCCTCAATGGCGGACGCAACAAGGATTATCTGCGCGACCAGGCCCCCGATCTGAAGGCGGTCTCCCCCATTTACGGCGCGGCGCAATTCTCGATGCCGATCCTGATCATGCACGGCAAGAAGGACACCGTCGTGCCCGTCAAGCAATCGCGCGACATGGCGGCGAAGCTGAAGGCGGCGGGCAAGCCCTATGTCTATATCGAGCAACCGCTGGGCGACCACCATTTCAGCCGCGAGGCCGACCGGCTGGAGTTTCTGAAGGCGATGGAGGCGTTTCTGAAGGAGCATAATCCGGCGTAGCGCCCAAGGCTGACGGCGCAGCCGTTAGCCGCGGATCAGCGCAAGCCCGGCCGACGACCGCGCGGGGCACCGCGCGCGTCGACCGACGACGCGGCTTTGCCGCGGCGCTAACCTAATCCTCCCCGGCACGGGGAGGGGGACCGGCGCAGCCGGTGGAGGGGGTCGGCACAACGCGTAGCGCCAGCGGAGAGCCCCCTCCGTCATCGCTGCGCGATGCTACCTCCCCGCGAGCGGGGAGGATCGAAGACCACCAAGGACCTGATATTCCGCTCTCTATACGCCGTCCTGCCCCCTTGCCCCAGGTAAGGAAAACCCTTACCTTCCCCTTCATGATCCATTCGCGACTCTCCACCAAGGCGCAGACCACCGTGCCGCGCGCGGTGCGGGTGGCGCTCGGTCTGCGCGAGGGGGATACGCTCGCGTACAGGATCGAGGGGGACCGCGTGATCCTGACGCGCGCCGCCGCCGCGCCGCCCGACGATCCCTTCGCGACCTTCACCGAATGGGGCGACGCTGCCGATACCGAGGCTTATGCCGGGCTTTGAGGCGGAGTCCGTGGTGGCGACGTTCGTCGCCGGGACGATCGTCCGCGTGCCCTTCCCCTATACCGATCGCGACACTCGCCAGCATCGCCCGGCACTGGTCGTCTCGCATGGCGGGCTCGGCCCCGATCGCGCTTTATTGTGGGTGGCGATGATCACCAGCGCCAGCAACCGCCGCTGGGCGGACGACGTGGCGATCGAGGGCGATCACGCCACCGTTGGCCTGCCGGTCGCTTCGCTGGTGCGCACCGCCAAGCTCGCCACGATCGACGCCGCTGCCGCAACACCGCTCGGCACGCTCGATGCAGCGCGGTTCGCGCAGGTCCGCGCGGCGCTGGCCGGGCATTTGGGGCTGGCCGGAACGGGCTAAATTTCGGGCGATTTCGCGGTCGCGGGCCAAAATCGGCGCAAAAGGGCGCAAACCGCGCCTTCCGGGCGCGTTTGCGGACGATCTTGGCCAATGAAGCTGCCTTTCACGGCGCATTTCGGGGCGTTTTCGGCCGGATCTCAGGGCCCTGTCCTACACCGCGCCGCGCTGTTATGCTCGGGGCGCTGCGGCCCATCGCGCGCGGCTTTCCTTTTGGCGCATCATCGGCTAAGGCGCGCCCTTCAAGAATTCCCCAAAATCACCAGAGGTTTGTTTGGCAAAAGAAGAACTGCTCGAAATGCGCGGCCAGGTGGTGGAGCTTCTGCCCAACGCCATGTTCCGCGTGAAGCTTGAGAACGATCATGAAATTCTCGGTCACACCGCCGGCAAGATGCGCAAGAACCGCATCCGCGTGCTCGTCGGCGACGAAGTGCTGGTCGAACTGACGCCCTATGATCTTACCAAGGGGCGGATCACCTATCGTTTCAAGTGACTCGGACGCGGTGGTGCGCCAGAGCCCGCCGCTCGTCCTCGCCTCCACCTCCCCGCGCCGCGCCGATCTGCTCGCGCGGCTGGGGGTAACGCCCGCCCGCATTGCCGCGCCCGACGTCGACGAGACGCCGCTCAAGGCCGAGCCGCCGCGCGCCTATGTCGAGCGTGTCGCCCGCGCCAAGGCGCTGGCCGTCGCGCGTGCGCCCGGCGAAGTGGTGCTGGCAGGCGACACCACCATCGCGCTCGGCCGCCGCATCCTCGGCAAGGCGGAGGATGACGCGACGGTGCGCGCGATGCTCGGCTTGCTCTCCGGCCGCCGCCATCATTGCCTGAGCGCGGTGTGCGTCATCGCCGCCGATGGCACGCTGCGCACGCGCCTGTCGGACACGATCCTCGCCTTCAAGCCTTTGTCTTCAGACGAAATTGAGGCGTATGTCGCCAGCGGCGAGGGGCTCGGCAAGGCCGGCGGCTATGCCATTCAGGGCCGCGCCGAGGCGTTCGTGCGCTTCCTGTCGGGCTCGCATTCCGGGGTGATCGGCCTGCCCTTGTTCGAAACGCGCGCGCTGTTGCTGGCGGCAGGGCTCGCGCTTGGCTGAATGGCTGTATGAGGCCGGGATCGGCGAAGCGCGCGCCGCCTTGGTCGAGCATGGCACCATCCTGGAAGCGCGACTCGCCCCCGATCGCCCCGGCCCGGCGCTGGGCGCGGTGCTGGCGGCGCGGCTGGTCGAGATCACCGTCAAGGGCCGCGAGGGCCGTGTCGTCTTCCCCGGCGGCGAGGCGCTGCTGTCGCCTTTGCCCCCCGGAATCACCCAGGGTGCGGCGCTGACGGTGGAGCTGGTGCGCGAGGCGATCCCCGAGCCCGGCCGCGCCAAGCTCCCGCGCTGCGCACCCTCAGAGGGACCGGAACGCGCCGGACCAACGCTGCTGGAGCGCATCACCGCGACCGGCGTGCCGGTGCGGATCTGCCACGCGCATGAGCCTGATCATCTCGAAGCGGCGGGCTGGTCGGAGGTGCTGGAAGAAGCGCTGACCGGCGACATCGTCTTCAGCGGCCCCGTCGGCGGCGCGCTGCGGATGAGCCCCACCCCCGCCATGACGCTGTTCGACGTCGACGGCTATCCCCCGCTCGACCCGCTCGCGCTCGCCGCCGCGCGCGCGGTCGCCGCCGCAATCGTGCGACTCGATATTGGCGGCTCGATCGGGGTCGATTTCCCGACGCTGCAGGGCAAGGCCGCGCGCGCCGCGGTCGATGCCGCGCTCGACGCCGGGCTCCCGCAACCGTTCGAGCGCACCGCGATGAACGGCTTCGGCTTCGTCCAGATCATCCGCCGCCGCAGCCGCGCCTCGCTGCCCGAACTGCTCCGCGCCGATCCTGCCGCCGCGCAGGCGCGCGCGCTGCTGCGGCGAATCGAGCGCACCCCGCCCCCCGTTCCGGCGCACAACCGCGTGTCGGTCGCGGTGCAAAAGGTGCTGCAGGCCAATCCGCACTGGATCGCCGAGCTCGCCCGGCGTACCGGCGTGACCCCGATCTTCGAGGTGGCATGATGGCGCGTTCCAAACCCTGTCCGCTGTGCGGAAAGCCCCCGGTGGCCGCGCATGCGCCGTTCTGCAGCCAGGGCTGCCGCGACCGCGATCTGCTGCAATGGCTGGGCGAGGGCTATGCGCTTCCCGTGTCGACCCCGCCCGGAGAAGAACAAGACGGGCTAGACAGCACGCCAGAGCGCGATTAAGAGGCCGCTTCCCCGAGCAACTTCGGGTGTGCCCGAGTAGCTCAGTTGGTAGAGCATGCGACTGAAAATCGCAGTGTCGGTGGTTCGAATCCGCCCTCGGGCACCATTTTCTCAGACAGCGTTGGAGAGATGGTGATGCGCACGGCCTTCATCACGGGTGGAACCGCCGGAATTGGCGAAGCCGCAGTGCGCGCCTTTGTCGGGGCCGGGTGGCGCGTCGTCACCACCGGGCGCCGCGCCGACCGCCTTGCCGCCTTGGCCGAATCGCTGGGGGGTGCCGTCCACACGCTCGCTTTCGATATCCGCGATGCCGCCGCCCTCGACGCCGCCCTCGCCAGCCTGCCCGCCGATTTCGCCGACATCGATCTGCTGATCAACAATGCCGGCCTCGCGCTCGGCACTGCACCCGCGCAGGAGGCCAGCCTCGACGATTGGCAGACGATGATCGACACCAACGTCTCGGCGCTGGTCGCGGTCACGCGCAAGCTGCTGCCAGGTCTCGTCGCGCGCAAGGGCGCGATCATCAACCTGTCCTCGGTCGCCGCGACCTACCCCTATTCCGGCGGCAATGTGTATGCCGCAACCAAGGCCTTCGTCCGCCAGTTCAGCCTGGGCCTGCGCGCCGATCTGCACGGCAAGGGCGTGCGCGTCACCTCGATCGAACCCGGCATGGTCGAAACCGAATTCACCGTCGTTCGCACCGGCGGCAATCAGGCGGCGTCCGACGCGCTCTATGGCGGCGTCAATCCGATGACCGGCGACGATATCGCCGAAACGATGCTGTGGGTCGCGCAATTGCCGCCGCACCTCAACATCAACCGGCTCGAACTGATGCCCGTCAACCAGTCCTTTGCCGGCTTTGCGGTGGCGCGCGAAGGCTGATCGCGGCGCGCACCGCACCGATATCGTCAAGCGCGCGGTAAGCGTAACGAGATTTTAGGGGGCTTTGGACCACAAGCCACGGGTCGCACACCATTCAGGTCCGCCCGCATGCGCTATCCCTTGATTGCCCCCAACCCGCCCCGGCTCAGCGCCCATGTCGAAGCGCTCCGCCGCGTCGAGGCCTCTGGCGTGTTCAGCAATAACGGTCCGGAAGTGCGCGCCTTCGAGGCGGAGGCGACCGAGACCCTGTTCGGCGGCCGGGGCGCGAGCCTTGCGGTCGGCAATGCCACGCTCGGCCTGATGATCGCGCTGCGCGAAGCCGCCGGGGATCGGCCCGCGGGTCGCTACGCCCTGATGCCCGCCCTCACCTTCGCCGCGACCGCGCAGGCTGCGTTGTGGGCGGGCCTGACGCCGCTCATTTGCGACATCGATCCGAAGGACTGGGGTGCCAGTGCCGAGGCAGAGGAACAACTGCTGCGCGACTATGGCGACCGTATCGCCGTCCTGCTGCCCTATGCGACCTTCGGCAATGCGATCGATCTCGATCGCTATGCCTGGCTCCAGCGCCAGCACGGCGTCGGTGTGGTGATCGACGCCGCCGCCTCGCTCGGCACCCGCGACGCTGGCGGCGCAGGCTTCGGTGCGGACGCGCCGTTCGCCGTGGTCCATTCGATGCACGCGACCAAGACCTTCGCGGTTGCCGAGGGTGGCCTGATCCATTCGGGCGACGCGCGGCTGATCGACCGGCTGCGCGCGATGACCAATTTCGGATTCGAAGCGGGGCGTAACGCGACGCTGCCCGGCCTCAACGCCAAATTGCCCGAAGTGATCGCGGTGATGGCGCGCGCGAAACTGGCCGAAATCGATACCGTTTGCGACCACCGCGCGGCGCTGGAGGCGGCCTATCGCACCCAGTTGGTCGGCGTCGATTTTCAGGAGGTCGAGGGACAGCGCCGCGCCAGCCAGTTCATGCCGATCCTGCTGCCGGAAGGCATGGGCTCGCGCCGCGACGCGATCAGCGCCGCGCTCGAAGCCGAAGGGATTGGCTGTGGCCGCTATTTCAGCCCGCATCTGGGCGAACAACCGCTGTTCCAGCGCGAGGCGATGATCCTGCCGACCCCAATTGCCGATTCGATCGCTGGGCGGATGCTGTCGCTCCCCGTCAGCGACACGCTGAGTGTTGCCGACGTCGGCACCATCTCGGCGACGTTCAACCGCATTCTTGCCAAGGAAGCGCGTGTTCCCGCCACGCCGCGCGCGCGCCCGATCGCCTCATTGCTGCTGGTCGGTGGTGGTCCTGCGGGCACTGCCTTGCTCACCGCCGCCGCCAAGCGCGGGCGCTTGCCGGAACTCGCCGCGTCGGGGCTGGTCATCGCCGAACGCGATGACGGGCTCGGCGAGGGCACGCTCGGGCGTTATGCGATCACCTCGGACAGCACCGCCGAAACGTTTCTGAGCGCAGTGAAGGACAGCCCACACCCCGAACTCGCCACGATGATCGATCATCCGAGCGCGCGCGTCGTCGCACGCTATGTCGGCGCACTCGGCGTGCCGTTGGTCGATGCCGGGCGGTTCGTCCGCGCGACGGGCGAACGGCTTCATGGGCTGGTCAACGACCATGGCGGCACCGTGCTGACCGGCCATGAGGTTCTCTCGACGAGCGCCACCGCCGGTGGCCTATGGTCAAGCCGCCTGCGCCGCCGCAGCGACGGGGTGGAATTCGAGCAACTGTCAAAGGCGGTCGCGATCGCCACCGGCGGACATCAACCGCTCGACCGGCTTGTGACGCAACGTGTTGGCGGGGTCGCGCTGGTCAGCGAAGTCGGCGATCGCCTGATACAATCGGACGAAGCATTGTCGCTGGGTGGCCCGGCCAAGATTGCCGATTTGCTTTCGACCCGGCGCAATCCGAAAATCGTCGTCATTGGTGGTTCCACCAGCGCGATTGCCACGATCGTGTTGCTGCTCAAGACCGCCAGCATCCCCTTCGGCGCAGGCGCGATCACGCTGCTCCACCGCGAGCCGCTCCGTCCCTTCTACCCGACCCCCGAGGCGGCACGCGCGGAAGGCTTCACCGATTTCGGCCCGGAGGACATCTGCCCGGTCAGCGGCTTTGTCTACCGTTTGGCCGGATTCCGGCTGGAAGCGCGCGAACTGGTGTTGCGGATGCTGCGGATCGATGGACGTACCCCCGATCCCCGCCTGACCGTGCATCAGGTGACGGGCGACGACGATCCCGTCACCCGCGCTCATCTCGCCGAGGCCGACATCGTCATCGCAGCGCTCGGTTATCGTCCGCGCGCACTGCCAATCCAGGATACGAACGGGGGGCGCATCGCGCTTGCCGCCGATCATGGCGCGGCAATGGTCGATCGGCACTGCCGTATCGTCGATGCGAACGGCGCGCCGATCCCCGGACTCTATGGCATCGGGCTTGCTGCGGGCTTCGTGCCATGGGGCAAGCTTGGCGGCGAGGCGAGTTTCTCGGGCCAGGCCAATGGCCTGTGGCAGTGGCAGAACGACGTCGGCGCGATGATCGTCGATCAGGTGCTGGACGACGCGGTGCGGGCGGTCGCATGACACTAGGCCTGCCAGCGCCGACGGTCAGCGTCGTGATGCCGACCTACAATGGCGCGGGCCTGATCGGCGAGACGATTGCGTCGCTGCAGGCGCAGAGCCTCCGCGATTTCGAACTCATCATCGTCGACGATTGCTCCACCGACGACACCGTCGCGGTGATCCGCGGCTTCGACGATCCGCGTATCCGGCTGATCCAGTCGCAGAAAAACCGCCGCGTCGTGCTGAGCCGCAACGCCGCCTTTGCCGAGGCACGCGGGCGCTATATCGCCGCGCTCGACCATGATGACCTGTGCCACCCCGACCGCTTCCAGCGCCAGGTCGCGTATCTCGATGCGAACCCCGGGATCGTATTGGTCGGCAGTGCCGCAAATGTCCTGGAAGACGGGGCGATTGTGCCGTCATCGCTCGCGCCACTCTCCACGCCCCCGGTCATCGCGTGGTTGCTGCAGATTGAAAACCCGCTGGTTTGGTCGTCCGTAATGCTGCGCACCGATGCGGCGCGGCAGCTTGATCCGTTCATGCGGCCGGAAATGGTCTATGCCGAGGACTTCGATCTCTACCACCGCATCGCGGCCTTTGGCGGCGTCGCGCGGCTGGACGACGAACTGCTGACCTATCGTCGCCACAGCGGCGGGGCGTCGCAAACGCAAGCGCAGGCCATGCGCCAGGCCGCAATCCGCGTTTTGACCGGAGTGTATGTCGAGGCGTTTGGCGACGCGGCGGCGGAGACGGCCGATTTGATCGTCACGCATGTCATGGGCCAGCAACCCGTGCCGGATCGGTCGACCTTGGAACGCGTGGGATCGGCGCTGGTCGCCTTGCAGGACCGGTTCCTGGCCCAGCATCGTCCAGATCGCGAGAGCCGCAGCCTCATCCGCTGGGAAACCGCGCGTCGCTGGGCCCGAATCGGTCGAGCGGGGCTTCGGACCGGTACGCTGCGGCTGGGCGACGCGGCGGCGGTGCGCCCGCCGCATCTAGGCTTGGGCTATGCCGGGATCGAGGAGCTCATCCTATCGCGGATCGTCGGGTCGGTACGGGCAGCACAGCGGCGGGTGCGCAAAGACGCGGCCGCCTAGGCGCATAAAACCGCCTGGGGAAATTAATTCAAACTGCGACTTTTACGCAACGCCCACCAAATGGGTCGCCTATCATGCGATTTCGCCACGCCAATCCCGACATGTGAATTTTATGTGACATTTCAGCGCCATTTCAATGACGCTGACTGTAACAATCTTGACCCAAACCCTGTGTAGCCGCCCGGAACACCAGGACGCCTAGGTCCAAAGGTTCAGGGGATTCAAAATGACTGTTCGATCGGGCTTCCGCCTGCAACTCCTCTTGGGTGGCGCTGCTCTCGCCATCAGCGCGACGCCAGCGTTCGCGCAGACCGCGCCGACCGCCGATGCTACCGCACCAGCGGCGACCGCCGCTCCGGAAGATCAGGGCCTCGGCGACATCGTTGTCACCGCGACCAAGCGCGAAACCAACCTCCAGAAGACGCCGATCTCGATTTCGGTGCTCAACACGCAGGGTCTGACCGACCGCCACGTGCTCAGCTTGTTCAACCTCGCCGATGGCACGATCCCGTCGCTGCGCGTTGCAACCTTCGAAGCACGCCAGTCGGCGCTGACGATCGGCATTCGCGGTATCGTCCCTTACGATCAGAACCAGACCGCTCGCGACGGCGGCGTCGGCGTCTATATCGACGGTGTCGCGCTCGGTAAGACGCAGGGCCTGAACGCTGCGCTGTTCGACATTGAGCGCATCGAAGTGCTGAAGGGTCCGCAGGGCACGCTGTTCGGTCGCAACACCGAAGGCGGCGCGCTGTCGTTGGTCTCCAAGGCCCCGACCGGCGTGTTCGACGGCCGCATCACCGGCGGCGTCGGCAATTATGGCAGCCACAATGTCGACGCGCATCTCGACCTGCCGTCCTTCTACAATATCGCGCTGAAGTTCGACGGCGTGTACCAGCATCAGGATCCGACCGTGAAGGATCCGCTCACGGGTTCGACCGGCTGGAACTATTATGATCGCAAGGGCGGTCGCGCCGCTGCACGCTGGCAGCCGGTTGACGGCTTCACTGCCGACTTCGCTTATGATTATGCGAAGGACGAAAATACGCCGCAGTACAGCCAGCTGATCAACTACAACCCGAACAACTATGCAGTCGGCACCTACAACGCGGCTGGTGCGCTGACGCTCAACGGCGTCGCGTGCGGCGGCACCATCGCAGCAGGCAGCACCAAGCCTGTCTGCGTCGCGCCCCGGGGCCCGCTGGTCGGCGTGCATCCTGGTCGCCAGACCGTCGCCGATGTTGGCGTGCCGCAGCAGCCGAGCGTCGATCTCACGCACGGTTTCTCGGCCAATCTGAAGTACAAGCTGGCCCCGTGGATCGAGCTGCGCTCGATCACCGCATGGCGCGGCGTCAGCACTGACCAGTGGGACAATTCGGGCGGCCCAGAGCGCAGCTCGTTCGCGCCGTTCGTGCCCAACACCGCCAACCCGACGGCGATCAACACGACCGGCACGTTCAGCCGTTACAGCCTTTCGTTCCTGCGCCAGCATCAGTTCAGCCAGGAATTCCAGGCCGTTGGTAGCATCCCTGAGTTCGATTACGTCGTCGGTGCCTATTACTATACCGAACACGCGACCGAATATGCGGCGACCCCGCTTTCCAACCAGTGGAATAGCGACGGCACGGCCTACACCATCCGCAGCCCGATCCCCGGCAACTCCTCGGCGATCACTGGCGCGAACTCGGGCTACCAGCAGTACGATCCGTCGTGCAACAACACACTGGGTGCCACCGTTGCGCAGTTTGCCAACAGCTGCCAGTTCATCACGCGCGCCAGCCAGGCTGCCGACCACAACTACTCGGTGTTCGGCAACCTGACCTACACGCCCGAATTCCTGGGCAATGTCCTCCACATCACCGCCGGTGGCCGTTGGACCAAGGACGATCGCCACGGCACGCTGTACGTCGTCAACAACCGGTCCGATCTGGTGACTGCGGGTACGGTGTCGCCGTTCTCGTTCAAGAACAGCATCAGCCGCTTCGACCCGATGTTCAACATCGCCTTTGATGCCAGCCGCGACGTTCACTTCTACGCCAAATATTCGACCGGCTTCCGTGCCGGTGGCGCAAACGACCGTTCGCTCCAGTTCAACGCGTTCGGGCCTGAAGCCGTCAAGTCGTACGAAATCGGTGCAAAGATGGACTTCTGGAACCATCGTGCGCGCCTGAACATCGCCAACTACATCATGGATCGCACCAACACGCAGTTCGACTTCGATTATTTCGATACGGACGGCAAGAGCGTGACCAACGGGACCCACATCGAGCAGACCACGAACGCTGGCAACAGCAAGATCCGTGGTGTTGAAGTCGATCTGACGGTGAAGCCGATCCCGGAACTGACGCTGACCGGTTCGTATGCCTATACCTACTGGCGTGCACCGTCGGCGGTGAACCCGCTGGCACCGGGTGCTCCGGCGCAGCAGCTCTACATCGTGTACACGCCTAAGAATGCGGCGTCGGGCGCAATCGACTATGTCGTGCCGATCAACGTTGGCGACGCGAGCGTTCGCCTGCACCTCGACGGCAACTATTCGAGCAGCCAGTACAGCTTCCAGCTCGAGCCGACCAAGACCGACGCAAGCTTCGTCATGAACGGTCGCCTCGCACTGGCCGACATCGCGGTGAACGATCATAACAAGGTCACCGTTTCGGTCTGGGCGCGCAACCTGCTCGACACCACCTACATCTACCGTCGCTCGGCTGCGAACTCGTCGCCGGTCGTCAACTACAATCCGAACGGCACGGTTGCCTCGACCAACTATGGCGGCATCCTCGGCGACTATGCCAACTTCAACGCACCCCGCACTTGGGGCCTGGAGCTTTCGGCTAAGTTCTGATCTGCTCTAACGACGGATAAAACCCGGCCCGAGCATTGCTCGGGCCGGGTTTTTCTTTGTCAAACGCCCTTGCAGCACCTCATCGCGCGCAGCGGAATCGGCGCGAAATCGGGTGTGTCGCCGACGTAACGCCGTCTCCCCGGTAGAATTTAGAAAAGTGCGGCGACCACCGCTGCGACCTCGGCCGCGTCGCGGCCGTCGATCGGGACCTCGCGTGCGGGATTGACGCTGTAGCCGCCGAGCACGCCATCTCGATCGATCGTGACGGCCACGACCCGCCAGGCCGAACCTTCTCGAACTGCGGCCAATCCCCCTGCGACCGGATAGCGACCGGGATCGACCACCACGACCGCATGCCCCGGCAACCCCCCGCCCAACGTCGCGCGCCCTACGCGGAGCGCGAACGCCGCATCGCTGACGTCGCGCGGCGCGTCGATCGTGCCGCCAGTCTTGACGAAATCGATCAACCCGTCGGGCAAAGGCGCGCCATAGACGGTCAGCGCGCGCGCATGTGTCGAAGACGACGGGCGGAGCACGACAGGCTCCTCATCCGGGCTCTGCTCGACCGGAAGCGACGGTGCCGGAATTGAAGGGTGCGCCGCCGACAGCTTGCTCAACTCCTGGGCGAGGCTTGCGATCCGATTCCGGCTCCGCGACCATCGATGCTCGGGGTCGACAATGTGTTCGAGAAAGGGAGCCAAGCTGCCGTCATGATACGCCGTCAGGACAGCCTGCCGGAGCGCTGCATCGTCAGCCACGCCAAACATCCGCAAAAGCGCCGACCGTACCGCAGCGTTCCAGCGTGGCCACGGTTTTGCTGCGTTTTCGACCCGTGACAAATTCACTTGGGCCAGCCCGAAACGCTCCTCGACATCGGCGATCGTGAGATCCGCATCCAGCGCTCGTCGCGCCCGTACCGCTGCGGCCAGCAGCAAGGCGAAGCGCTCCTCGTCGCTGTCGAGCGGCTTCCCATCGGCAAAGGGTTGCGCCCATTCGGCGATATTGAAGCCGGGATCATCAATGTCCACGAGCAGGTCGATCGGGGCGATACCAAGAGCAGTGGCAATACGGACAAGTTCATCCGTCCGCGCGACCACTTCGCCGCGTTCTATCTTGGACAGTCGAATGTAGGGAATTTCGGGCAGAACCGCCGCGAAGCGCAGCAGTTTCAAAAAACCGGCCGCGCGGCGCTTCTCCCGCAGTCGGTTGGGAAACACGATATTGCGAAATGGATCGATCCGTATCTCGGCCAGATCGCGCCGACCGGCTTTTGCTTTGTTGTGGGTTGATCCGCCGATCGTCGATTCCATTGCCCGCTCCGCCGGAATCCACTGCCCTGGCTATCCCTAGGCGCGCTTGTAGGCAGGGTGGGCGGAGCGGTCAACGCGGTCGCGAAATCCGGGGCAGGTCTCAATGCAGACGGTGGTCGCCCAAAGTGGCTTGGCCGAAAAGGCTCCCGTCGGCAAAAGGCAAAATCGTGACCGCGGCGGCGCGGCCACTGCCGTGCAGTTCCAGCCAGCCCGGGGTGCACGGCGCGGGATAATTTGGCGAAAACGCCACCCCGATGCCATCCGTCACCACCCCGAGACAGGGTGGACTCGCACCATCGGGCCAACGCCCCGCGAAATAGCCTAGCAACGCCGCTCCGGCGCGCTGCAGTGCACCTTCCAAAGACGACGTCGGGGCGAATGCAGGAGCACCTGCGGTCAGTTCCGCCCATACGTCCATGCGATGGTTCCAGCATGTCAGACGAAGGGTGCCCCGCTCTGCCGTCACGCCGATAAGGGCGGTCTGGTTACCGACCTGCATCAATGCGCCGGCACAGCGGGCGAGCCGCGTTGCAAGGGCAGTGAGACGGCGATTGGGCCGCGGAAGCGGACGCTGCAACCATTCAACGCGGATGTTTTGAAGGTCGATGTGCATGGTTCTGCCAATCGTTTTGGATCAAGGGACCACCCGGGCGACCGCTCGTGGAGGGTCGCCGGGCGAGATCACGGTCAGTGTGTCGTCCGCGACCCGTGCACCGGCACTTCCTCTGCCAAGAGATGAATGGAAAACGGTTCGGGCAACGATGTCCGGCCTGCTTGCGCGATCCGTCCGCTTGCCGCATCGGCCGCGTGCACCGTGTCGAACGCCGTAACCTGTACCAGGCGGTTGTGCGGTGCCGAGGGATCGGGCAGCAATGACACCGGCGCGGTGCGCAGCGGCGGCGGTGACTTTGGCTTACGCGGCGCTGGAGCGGCGTTACGCTGGCGCAGTCCCTCGGTCATCAGTGCAAAGCGCGGGTCGCGTGCGGTGAGTTCGACGATCGTGCGCGCTGCCGACTTGGTGATCTGGCGAACCCGTTCTTTGGTGACCCCGGTTTCATTCGCGAGATCGTCAAGCGTTGCGGTTTCGAAGATCCGTCGGGCGACAATTTCGCGATCGCGTGCCAGCTTCTCTTCCAGTTTGTCGAGCTGCTCGGGATCGATTCCGTGGGTGGCGGTCTTGAAACGCGGCGCGCCCTCGATGCGGACGGGTGCCGCCCGCTTGGCGCGAGGCCGCCGCCGCAACTGGTCAAGCGACACCTGCCGCAGATGGTCGACATACGCATCGATCAGCGCGTTCATCGCGGATTCGGCGAGGTAGGTCGACGCACAGGCTTCGGTCTGTTCCAGCGCCAGTTCGTCCTCGATGGTCACCTCGACCGCGCCGTCTTCGGTCTCGGAACGGGCCGTTAGCGCATCGAGCGAAACAGTCATCGCGCCAACCTTGCGCGCCGACGGACGCTGATCCGCCATCATCCGGAACCGCAGGCTCTGCAATTCGCCGCGGATCTGCCAGTTCACGAAAGTGGTGAACTGCGCCTTGGTTGGATCATAGGCTTCGATCGCGCGGTGCACAGCAATGGCGCAGCACTGCTCGGCATCATCCCAATGTGCGGCCAGGCCGTACTGGCGAATGAAATGGCGGATACGCGGCGCAATCAGTTTCAAAATATTCGCAAACGCACGATCGACGGCAACGCGCTGCCGTGCGGTCTGTTTGGTGTCGCGCGGTGTATTTTCGATGATGGTGGCGACTGCGGCTTCGAGTGCTGCTGTGGTCTTCGACATCGATCTTCCCCAATAAGTGGGCAGCCCCTACTGCCCTTCGCTCTGGAGACCGGTGTCGCGGAAAAATCCTAACAACGTGGAAACGATCCTATACGTAAAACTACAAGGACGCCGCGCCAGCACCGTTACGTCTTCAATATCTTGTTTTATTCCAATCTATTATCCCGCACCCCGGTCGAGCTTACATATATTGGATGATATTGGATATAATAGCATCTTCGCCCCAAAATAGCGCGATGCGAGGGCTTAAATCGCGAAGTTGGCGGGCTGAATCCGGCGATCTATGTAAGCGAGAAGCCATTGCTGGTGAGCGCGAGTTGGGTCGCCGGCCTGTGCGATACGCTTCTCCGCATCTGCCGCGCCGACTTGCGCGCGCAGCAATACATGCGCGCGCGCAGGCAAAATCCCGCCTTTGAGAAATCGCACCGCATCCCCCAGGCCGAGATGATGAGCGAGGTACGCCGCGCGGGCCGTCGTCTTCACGCTGTCGTCGGTGGTAATCCCCCGCCGTTGCAACTGGGAAAGGTTTTGCCGCGCATAATCGGCGATACCGTCGATCGCGCTCGTCGGATCATACCGCAGCGCGAGTAAGGCTCCGCGCGCGGCACCGCTGACTTTGCCATCCGGGTTAAGCCATCCTTTTGCCTGTGCCGTAGCGTTCAGCGCCGTACCGGGCGTTTCGGCAAGACCTTCCCATGTCGCGTTGAGGAACTGACCGAGCCCTGCAGCGCTTGAGCGTGGATTGCGCGAGTGGCAGTTCCAACTGCCGTCACGGCCCTTGGCCGCCTCGGCGTCGACAATGGTCGCCAGCGCGGTCGCGGGAATGCCGGTACGCTGCGCCGCTTCGCACAGCACTGCGCGGAAACGGGCATTGGGGCCAAGCCCACCATCGCCCCCCGCCACCGCCGTGGACACGACCGCTTCCGACGGCGACGAGGGCGCAGCGGATGACGAAGACCCCATCACCACCGCCGGATCGTCGCACGGACACGGCACGGTTTTTACAGACCCGTCGTCGGCTGCATTGCCCTGTGGGGCCAGCATTTTCAGCAGCGCGTCCATATCGCTGCGCGTTAACCCCGGATCTGCAGCGGTGCGGTCTGGCGCACCACCATCGCCGAGCGCAGCACGCCACAACGTATTGGCCAGTTCGGTTTGCGCGGTACTGTAAATTACATGGGCGCGCTGAGTGGGCGTCATCGCCGCCAGGGCGGTTCGATCGATCATCGCCCGGCTACCCTGCTGCGCGCCAGCCGAGCCGCCGCAATATCGTCCAGCCGCCCTTGCTCGCTAGCCTCTTGCGCTCGCGCCATCTCGTCGCGGTGCCGATCCACGGCCCCGTCAATGACACGCATCGAGCCATAGGCTTCGGCAGCTTGCGCCCGAAGGGTTGCAAGCCGCGTTTCGACACTGCGGGCTTCGTGCTGCAATCGCTCGCGCTCGGCGCGCATCCGGGCCAACCACGCGTCGGTCGTAAGCCAGCCGACGGCATGCCCGACCGCGCGCTCGCGCGCGACCGACTGGGTCAAGGAGTCGGATTCCCGCTCGATCAGGCTGTGGCGTTCCACCTCCACACTGATCGCCACGCGTACGGTCTCGACCGCGCGTTGCTGTACGCGCTGTGCGGTATCGAACGGGGTTCTCACGCGGCTTGCTCCAGCATGGCGGCGAGCATGGCGAAGCCTGCAGCGCAATCGCCCTGGTCGTCCTTGCCCTGCCGCAGCATCGTCTCGATTTGCGGCGCGATCGCCACGGCGCGATCGATCTCGGCGCTCGACCCTGCTTTATACGCCCCAAGCCGAACCAGCTCTTCCATGTCGGCATAAGTAGACAGCAACGCGCGCGCGCCGAGGCGCGTCGCGTTTTCGGCGTCGCTCAGGCAATGCGGCAAGGTGCGCGACACCGATTTTAGGACGTCAATCGCGGGATAGCGTCCGCGTTCGGCAATCTTGCGGCTCATCACCACATGGCCGTCGAGAATACCGCGCACCGCGTCTGCGACCGGTTCATTATGATCGTCGCCATCGACCAGCACGGTGAACAGACCGGTGATCGAGCCTTGGCCGGGCAACCCCGGCCCCGCCCGCTCCAACAAACGCGGCAGTTCGGCAAAAACAGTGGGGGTATACCCCTTGGTCGCGGGGGGTTCGCCGGACGCCAGCCCGATCTCGCGCTGCGCCATCGCAAAGCGCGTGACCGAATCCATCAGGCACAGGACGTTCAGCCCCTGATCGCGAAAATGCTCGGCAATCGCGAGCGTCGTCCACGCCGCCTGCCGCCGCATCAACGCGGGGGCGTCGGAGGTCGCGACAACGACGACGCTGCGCGCCAGGCCTTCCACCCCTAGGTCGTCTTCGACAAATTCCTGTACTTCGCGGCCGCGTTCGCCAACCAGACCGATCACCGCGACATCGCACTCGGTCCAGCGCGCCAGCATCGACAGCAAAACGGATTTGCCGACGCCGGAGCCTGCGAACAAGCCAAGGCGCTGGCCCTCGCACAATGGAGCGAACAGATCGAGCACGCGCACCCCGGTCTCGACCCGCTTGCCAACCCGTGCGCGATCGGCAGCGGGCGGAGGCGTGGCCTTGATCGGGCGCGGATCGGGCCCGAGCGGAAGCGGGCCAAGCCCATCGATCGGGCGACCGAGCCCATCGACCATTCGTCCCAGCCACCCGGCACTCGGCCGGATCGACACCTCACCCGCCGTCAGATCGGCGCGCATGCCAAGGCCGACGCCCTGCGGATCGGTAAACGGAAGACAGAGCGCAATGCCACGGTCGAGCGCGGTAACCTCGGCCTCGATCTCGCCCCCGGCAATGCGAATACGGCTGCCGATATGCGCCGCGCCAACCAGCCCTTCGACCTCGATCAACGCGCCACGCACCGCGACCACGCGTCCAAAGCGGGTGTCGGGCGATAGCGCGCGGATTGCCCGCGCAGCGCCGGCCAGCGTCGGCATGGCCCGCTCAGGCCGCTGCGGTTTCGGAAGACCCTGCAGGCGTCTCCAGCGCGATCAGATCCCGCGCCGGGGCCAGCGCGCGATAGAATTCGCCCCGGGCGATTTCGTTGGCGAAGCGGACGCACGCCTGCTTCACCGCATCGGGAGCGCCGGGATTGAGCAAGTCGCGCAATGCAACCAAGGTTGCTTCCTGGTGCTTCTCGCGCCCGTCCGGGTCGATATACGCCAGCATACAGGAAAAATAGAGTTGGCGTGCCGGGGTCGTGGCCTCTTCCGGCCGCATGACTTCGCGACCGCGCAGAATCGACACCGTGTTTTCGACGCGCAACTGGGTTCGGCCGACGGCGCTGATGACCGCACCGTTCAAAATGGCCTTCTCGCCATCGCGCAAAGTGATCCTCAACATAATGATGGCGTCCTCTCAATCTGCCATCGTTATAGGATCATTCTTGCCTGGTCGGCCGAACTGGTCGGCAAAAATTGCCCACCTGCCAATTTTCATCACAAATAGTGGGCCGACATCGCGCCCCCGCGCCAACCGCATCCTATAAAATAAGCGAGCGAGCCGCGTGCTGCGCACTGCAAGGAGATCCGTTTTGAGCCTCTATTCCGCCCTCTACGCCGGCGTTTCCGGTCTGAATGCTCAATCCAGCGCAATGGCGACGGTTTCGGATAACATCACCAACATCAACACGATCGGCTACAAGGACGAGTTGGCGCAATTCAGCACGATGGTCACCGACGGCAACGCCCAGGGCAACTATTCGGCAGGGGGCGTTGCCGCCGTTTCGGTTTCGACAGTCTCCAAACAGGGCCTGCTTCAAGCGTCCAGCAGCAGCACCGATCTTGCAATCGACGGTGGCGGCTTCTTCGTAACGCGCACCTCGGCCAGCACCACCGCCGATCCGGCCTTCACGCGGGCGGGCTCGTTTCTGCCGGACGCAGAGGGATTTTTGCGGAACACGAGCGGCCTGTACCTCCAGGGATGGCGGCTCGATGCGCAGGGCAAATACACCAATACTGGTGGCCTAAACGCTCTCCAGCCGGTCCGCGTCAGCGATCTGGTCGGAACTGCGGAGCCAACCACCCGCATCCAGGTCCGTGCGAATCTGCAATCGACCACCGCAGTTCACGTGGGTGCCTACACGGCGGGCAATTTAGCCAGCGGAACGGTGACGCCTGACTTCAAGCGCTCGTTCAACGTTTACGATTCGCAAGGCGGATCGCACACCTTGACGATGGCGTATCTGAAAACCGGCGCAAACCAATGGGCCACGGAGACCTATGCCGAACCGGCCACCGATGTGACCGCTGCGGGCGGCCTGCTGTCCAGCGGAACGCTAGCGTTCAATCCGGACGGCAGCCTCAACAAGACCGGCTCCACGGCAACGTTGTTCGATCCGCTTAGCATTTCATGGACCAACGCCGCAGCCTCCGCGCCGATCCAGCTCGCCATTGGCGATGATGCGGGCATCAACGGCATCACGCAGTTCGGCAGCGATTCCGCGCTGATCTCGTCCAACGTCGATGGCGGCATGCTGGGGCAATTGTCCTCGATCGACATCAGCAAGACCGGTGTGGTCAACGCCGTTTTCGCCGATGGCACCACGCGCGCGGTGTTCCAGTTGCCGATCGCCAATTTCCAGAACCCTGACGGGCTCACCCGCCTGCCCGGGAATGCTTATGCGGCTAGCAAAAACTCGGGAAGTCTGACGCTGAACCAGCCGGGAACGCTTGCTGCGGGCACGATATCGGCAAGCACGCTTGAAGCGTCCACGGTCGATCTGGCGAGCGAGTTCACCAACATGATCCGCTTTCAGCGGGCCTATAGTGCCGCATCCAAGATCATCACCACCGCCGACGAAATGTTGCGGGAAGTCAGCGACCTGAAGCGCTGATCGGATGACAATGGGGGCCGGTCATGTCGCTTAGCGAAATTCTGGGGTCGGCGACGTCGGGGCTTGCGGCGGCGCAGGCCGGCCTGCGCACGGTATCCAACAACATCGCCAATGTCGGCGTGGCGGGCTATGCGCGCGAAAAGGTTACGCTGAACACCCGGATCAACTCGGGTGGGGTCAACGGCGTCGTCATTGGCGAGCCGCAGCGGGTCGCCGATCGCTTTCTCGAAGCCTCGGTTTACCAGCGTGGCGGGGACTTCGGTCGCGCGGATGTGACGTCCTCTTATCTCGATCGGCTCCAGTCCTTGCTGGGCCAGCCGGGCGATGCGGCGAGCTTACCTGCAAAGCTCGATTCGATTTCGGCATCCGCAATCGCGCTGACCGGATCGCCAGGATCGGCCCAGACCGTCGCATCGTTTACCGGCAACGTGCAGGACGCGATTTCGTCGATGCAGCAGCTCAATGGCGACGTCACGAATCTACGCGGCGATGTCGAATCCGAAGTCGGCACAACGGTAGACCGGATCAACGGGCTTCTGTCGCAAATCAATGATCTGAATGGAACCGTATCGCAGCAGGTCGGGCAAGGCCGCAGCACGTCCGGTGCTGCCGATCAACGGACGACGGCGCTTACCGAACTGAGTAGTCTGGTCGGGATCACGGTGCGCGATCAGCCCGATGGCCGTGTTTCGATCGAAACAGCCTCCGGTGCGACGCTCCTCGACCGGCGTCTGCGCCAACTATCCTATGCCGGAACCGGAACGGGCGATGGCGCGCAAGCCGCCTATCCCCCGATCGACATTCGCTTTGCCGACCCTGGCGGTGCCTCCCCGGCAACGGGCGAACGGATCGAAACCGCTGCGGCGGGCGGGAAGCTCGGTGGACTGCTCGATCTGCGCGACCGCGCACTGCCACAGTTTCAAGAGCAACTCGGCACGGTGTTCAGCGGTATGGCGGAGGCGCTCAATTCGGTCTCGAACGCCGGGACCACGGTTCCAGCCCCGACCGAACTTGACGGACGGCAGACCGGATTGGTCGGCGGTGACCGCCTCGGCTTTACCGGCTCGGCCACGTTCGCTGTGCTCGGCACCAGCGGAAAGCTGGTGGCCAGCACGACGGTCGATTTCTCCGGCCTGGGCGCGGGCGCGACGGTCAACGACGCCGTCACCGCGATCAATGCCGGCCTTGGTGGCGCGGCCACGGCAAGTTTCACCGGCGGGGTGCTGACCTTGAAGGCCACGGGCGGCGGCGGCAACGGCGTCGCCATCGCGCAGACACCCGGCACCCCCAGCGATCGCGCCGGAATCGGCTTCTCGCAATTCTTTGGCATGAACGACCTGGTCCGCAGCGATACCAGCACGTTGACGCCGAGCGGGTTCACCGCGAGCGACCCGCACGGATTTGGTCCGGGAGAAACCGCCAACATTGTGCTGCGCGACGTGTCGGGACGCGCGCTGACCAGCTATACGCTCACCGGCTCGGTCGGTCCGACCATTGGCGATCTGGTGACCGAGTTGAACGCGTCGCCCTTGTCCAAATATGGCAGCTTCGCGCTCGATCAACGCGGTCGCGTGGAGTTTAGCCCCCTCACCGGTCTGTCCGGGGCCGTCTTGTCGGTCCCATCGGACTCGACCAACCGGTTCGGCAGCGGCGTCTCCTTCAGCTCTTTGTCCGGGCTGACGGGTGCGACAAGCGGCCTGGGACAGGCGAAGGTGCGCGGCGACATCAACGTCAACCCCAACAAATTGCCGCTCGCAATGCTTGATACAACGGCGGCAGTCGGTACCAAGGCGGTCGGCGCGGGCGATATTCGCGGCGCCACGGGATTTGTCGATCGGCTGGCCAAGACCATCGACCTGGGCAAGGACGGGGTCGTTACCCTCGATCACGTGTCGAGCGCATTGCTTGGCGGTGCCGGATTGCAGGCCAGCCAGGCCAAGACCAATCTGGACAACGCAACATCGCGCCGCGACGATGCGATCAATCGTCGAGACAGTTTTTCGGGCGTCAATATCGACGAGGAATTGTCGCAGATGGTCGTGCTGCAAAGCAGCTATTCGGCCTCGGCCCGTGTCATCAGCACCGCCAGCAGCATGTACGACACGCTGCTCGCGATGATCCGATAGGAGCCGCCTTATGACCCGCATCGCCACCGTCCCGCTCCAACAAGTCATGTCGAACGCCATTCAGCGGGCGCAGGCCAGACTCGCGACATCGCAGCAAAATCTCGCGACCACCAAGAAAGCCAATACTTTCGCTGACCTTGGCAGTGAATCGGTCCGCAACCTTTCGGCGCACAGCATGCTCGCGCGCCAGAGCGCGGAGACGACTGTGGCAAAGCGCGTGCAGACGACGCTGAGCCTTTATGATGCGCAGCTATCCAGTATCGATACGTCTACCGAGAACCTCCGCCAAAGCATCCTCACGGCGCTGGGCAACGGCCAGACGAGCGGTCTGCAATCGACGATCGACGGCGCATTCGAACAATATCGCAACGCGCTGAACAGTAGCGAGGGCGGCGTGGCCATGTTCGGTGGATCCCAAACCGACACCCCGCCGTTCAAGCCCAAGGCACTTAGCGATCTCGTCGGATTGGCGCAGACCGATGCGTTCGCCAATGACAATGTCGTGGCATCGGCACGTATCGCGGACGGGGTTGATGTCCCTTATGGTGTCGGTGCAAGTGCCGCAGGCGGCGGTCTTTACACCGCATTCCAGTCTCTTGCCCTGGCAGGGCCGATCGGCGCGACGCTGACCGCAGCCCAAAAGACCGCCCTGACGTCCGTAGTCGATCAATTGCAGACCGGCCTTGGATCGCTGCGCGCGGTGAACGCTGAAAATGGCCGCCGGACCACGCAAGTTGAATCGATGATCAATAGCGGCGACCAGCGGACGACGTTGCTCACCGGGGTGATCGGCGCGAATGAGGACGCCGATCTGGGCCAGGTTGCGACCGATATCTCGCAGCAAAAGACGATCCTGGAGGCGAGCTATTCAGTGTTTTCGCAGCTCGCCGGTCTGAGCCTTGTGCAATATCTGAAATAACCGCGACAGACCCGCGGTCTTCGCCGATATATCCATCGGCGAAGACCGCGATGCTCGCTAACCCGGGGTGGAGGCGAGCAAGTCCGCGTAGACGCCCGCCGGGCTGGCCGACGGGATCGCCGCCATTGCCGCACTGATCTGTGCAGAATCGATCTTCCCGACCGGGCTGGTCAGCACATCGAACACCCCCGCACTGGGCAATGTCGCAAAAGCCGCCTGATAGCGCGCCCGCAGCGCTTGCAGCTTGTCTTCCCGACCGATCATCGCCAGCGCGATTGCATGGCGAAGGATGGTGGCCTGCGCCACCTCGCTCAATCCCACTTTGGTCGGTAGCGACGCCCCCGTCACGGTGGCCAATGCATTCCAGTCACGCCGCCGCCACAGGATTTCCGCACGGATCGCGGCACCGTCGGGCACTTCAGCAAGCGCCGCAAAGGCCGCGTCGGTCTTGCCCAGCAATGCCAGCGCCACCGCCTCGACACGCTGGCGATCCCAAACCATCGCGGGGGAATAGGTTGGCCCGCTACTATTTCGTAAAGCCTCGATCGCCTTGGCGGGGTCGCCCGCCAGAATGCGCAACGTGGCGACGCGCACCGACAACGGCCCTTTGGCGACATCGCTGGCCCGCGCGGTAAGTTGATATTGGAGCAGTTCGGCCGCCCGCGCATACAGGCCCGCTGCCTGAAGCCGATCGGCCAGATGCACTGCCAGCAGGTCCCCGTCAGCGCCCGCCGGAGTAAGCTCGCGATAGTCCCAGAACAGGCCCGCCACGTCGGGCAAGGCCATCTTCGAATCCGGGGCGAGCATCGCGGTGAGCGATTGTTGAAGCTGCGAGAGGATTGGTCCCGCCCCTGCGCCGAGATTGCAGTAGCGCAGCAAGGTCGATCCTGTGCGCAACATCGCAACCGGATCATGCGCTGCTTGCGCTTGGGCAAATTCGACTTTCAGAATGCGACGTTCGAGATCGTCACCGCGCCAGCCGAAGCGCATCGCACTAAGCTGTCGAACGGCTGCGGCTGGCGCGATCCGACGCTGTGCGATACCAACCATCGCCAGGCCCAATGCTGCCTCAACGCGTTGCCCGCGATCTGCCGCGGCACCTACCTTCTCGAACTGGCGACGGGCATGGCCAAAATCGGCCTTCCCGAGATAGGCGCGGCCACGCAGGATGCTGGCCTCGGCGCCCGCATCCTGTCGTTTCAGCCAGTGCAGCGCCTGCGACCAACGACCGTCGTCGAGCGCGGCCCGGATTGCTGCCAGGGCAAAGGGGCGTCGCTCAAGGGATGGGCGATGGTTGATCGTCGGCAACGCGCAATGCACCTCTGCCAAAGCGCCGCCCGGATTGCCCGCATTCTCTTGCGCCCGTAATCGCCAAGCGCAGGCTTCGGCATTGCCCAACAAGGCCGGGCCGGAAAGAGCGGACAGTGCTTCGCCAGTCCGACCGAGCCCCGCCAACGTCGCGCCGCGCGCCAGTTGGAAGGCGGGTACCAACAGCAGATCGGGATCATCGGCGGCCATCACCTGCAGTATGCCGAGCGCTTCGGGATAGCGCATTTTGCCGATCAGGCTGCGCACCTGGACCCAGCGCGCCGCTTGCCGCGTAGCCGGCGTTGCGCGCGCCAAGGACGCCCACGCGTCCGCTTCGGGCTGCACGGCCCATGCAGCGCCATCGGCGAATGCGGGCTGTGCGGCCAGGATCGGGGCAAACCCTCGAAAGCGCGGGGGGCGCGGCAACTGCGTCGTCGCATTCGCCGCAGATGCCGCTGCGGAAGGCGCGGCGGTCGCCACCGGCCCGGGCGACGCCGGTGCAGTGGCAGGCGTTGCGGCAAGGGGCGTGGCGGTCGCCGAAGCGAGCGCGAGCAGCGAGACCAGTCGCATCAACGCGCCAGCAACACGGCACCGAGGCCGGCACCGCCCAGGGCGCAGCCCATACAAAAAATCAGCGACGGTACCATCATCCCGCGCTTGACCGGCCCAGATCCGGTTTGGAGGTTCGGCGTGGCGACCACGTCGCCGGCGCGCAAGGGTGCCCCGGTCGACGCTGTGGCTGCCGCTGCCGCCGTTGCGTCGCGGCTGGCAACCACGCGGACGCGACTTGGTCGCTGATCATGACTCATGGTGATACGCCTCTTCCTTTATTGTTCTATTATAGAGGGAGCGTGTCGCCCGCAGTCGTCGCGGTGACACGCTCCGGAGACATCATGCGCCAACGTTTTGCCCGAGCCATTGCCGCACTGCCAATCGTGATCGCCAGCACCGGCGCGTCCGGCGGCGCGAGCGAGCCCGCCCACGCGGCACCGCAATATGTCGCACTCGACCCCTTCGTCGTACCGATCGTGGACTCGGATCGCTTGACCGGCAATTTGCGGCTCAAGCTCGTCCTCGACGCCGGAGATGCAGCCACTGCCGAGAAGATGAAGCTGCGCCTGCCGATATTGCGCCAGGCCGCGATGGGCGGCGCGATCGACTTTGCGCGCTTGCATGCGTCGCCTTTCTTGCCGGTCAATGCGGAACTGTTGGAAGGGAATTTGACAGCCGCCATGGCTGGCCCCGATCTCGGCCACGCGCGGGTGCTGATCACGGAGGTGTCGGCGACGAACGGCTGACCGGTTGCGCGGCGCGCACCGGCCCCTTTGTAACACCGGCACCCGGCTTCTTCCCCGCATTTGCATTGCGGCGCGCCAAGGCCATGCTCAAATTGGCGGCCCCTTGCGGCGTCATGCTCGCCAAGATCAGCGCGGTCGAACGATCCCGCATTTTTTGTGCCACCTGCATCTGCACATCCATTTCGAGTTGTTCGAAAACAACTGCGGCACGGGCAGGCTTCATCGCCTGATAGATCCGCGCCAGATTGTCATATTGCGGTGCGCTCGGCGCGGCCGCGTCAGCGACGGCGGGCTTTGCGGCGGTCGCCGCCTCCTGTCGCGCGGCCATATCAGCTTTCAACCGCGCCTCCGCCGCGCGCGCGGCCTGTTCGCGCATGTCCAGCGCGCGGTTGCGCTTCTTGGTCGCGGCGTCGCGCGCGCCAAGATCGCCCTGGATGGCGCTGCCCAAACGCGTCGGTTGCGGCTGATCCGCCAATGCTGGCAGCGCGGCGGTAACACCGTTGGCAAAGATCGACAGCCCGGCGGCCATGGCGGTCATCACGAGCAATGAGGGGCGACCCATCAGGCGTCCGCCCCAATATAGGCCGCCAGAGTACGTTCGGCATGGGCGCGCTGGTTGGCGGCAGACGTTGCCTCTACGATCCTGTCGGCGGCAGCGTCGGCGATCTCGATGATGATCCGCAATTCATCGCTCAGCTTGCGGGCATCTTCCGAGCAGCGTCCATTGGCGGCAATGCCATGCGACAGCATCGTCTTCATTTCCGACAGCACGGTCTTCGCGCGCTCGGTCGAAGCGTCCAGTGCCGCCACAACGTCGGACAGCGGCGCATTGCGCATCGCCTTCAGGCTGCGCATCATCCGCACGCTCTGGATCAGGACCGCCGCACAGAACAGCGCGGTGGCGATATTGGTACAGGCGACGAAATTCATCATGCGCACTCCTGGTACGGGCTTCGGGATATAGCGGTGATAAGGCGGACGGCCATCTTGCCGCTGCGCTGCCCGATCTGGGCGCGCCCGAGCGGAACGCCACCGCATCGCAGTTCCAGCGGCGTGTCCGGGCTCTGCGACAGATTGACGACATCCCCTACCGCAAGGCCACGCAATTTATCGAGGGACATCGCCGCTTCGCCGAGCACGACATCGAGCGAGATGTCGGTCTTGCTGATTTCGGAGACCATATGCTCTTCCCAAATATGGTCGCGCCCGCTCTTCTCGCCCATAAAGCGCTGCAACAACTTTTCGCGCACCGGCTCGAGCGTGGCATAGGGGAGCAGCATCGAGAATTTGCCGCCACGACCGTCCATGTCGACCCGGAAGGTCGCCACCGCGCAGATATTACTGTTTCCTGCGATGGCCGCGAAGCGCGGGTTGGTCTCGATCCGCTCCAAACCCATGGTGATTGGCTCGATCGGTGCGAAGGCTTCCGAAAAGTCGGCAAGCGCCAGATCCAGCATACGCGACACCAGCTTGGTCTCGATCGTGGTGAAGGCGCGGCCGTCGATCAATACCGGCGCACTGCCCCCGCGACCGCCGAGCAGGGCATCGACGACGGCGTAGATCAGGCCGGACTCGACCGTGACGAGCCCGTAATTCTCCCATTCGTGAATGTGGAAGACACCAATCATGGCAGGCAATGCAACGCGCCCTACGAACTCGCCAAAGCGCGTCGAAGTAACCTCCTCCAGACTGACCTCGATCGCGTCAGAGGTCAGATTGCGCATCGAGCTGGAAAAGGCGCGCACCACACGGTCGCACACCACCTCCAGCATCGGCAGCCGTTCATGCGCGATAACCCGCGATTCCAGTACCGCGCGCAGGCCCTTCTTGGCCTCTTGCGGGACACCGATATCGCCGAACATCGCATCGATGGCGGCTTGATCGAAAGTGCCGTCGCCCAATACCGCCCCACCCATGGGGACATCGGGAAGGTCGAATTCCTCGAAATCGTCGCTCATTGCTGCACCAGGTCTTCGATCAGCACGTCCTTGACCGATCCTTCCCCAAGCGCGCCGGTCGTGCGCACCAGCAGTTCCTCCTTCACGCGAAACACCGCTGCCGAGCCGGCAAGGTCCTCCGGGCGCAATTCCCGCAGGAACGGCTGATACGCGTCGAGCACCAGCGGCAGGCCTGCCTTGATCGCGTCATCCTTCATCGTGCCGGGCACGAGCATGACGTGCACCTTCAGAAAGCGGGCCGCACCGTCCGGCGAGCGGATGTTGACGACCATTGCCGGAATATCGACAAACTTTACGCCTTCTTCTCCACCGCCGTGCTTGGCCGCCTCGGCTTTGGCCGCCTCAGCTTTGGCGGCCTCCGCTTTCGGGTCGCTCTTGCCCCCCAACAGGAAGAAGGCCGCACCACCGCCTGCCAGCAGCAGCAAGACGATTGCCGCAACGATGATCAGCAGCTTCTTCTTGCCCGCCTTGGGCGCTGCGGGGGCCGCACCCTCCTCGCCTTCTTCGCTCGTTGTGACGTTCGGTTCCGACAAGGCCCTAATCCCCATGATTGTTTCGCCGCGCGGTCAACCCGCTGGGCAATTCCATCCTATTATAGGATCAATGGGCGGCAATTTCTGCCTAGTGGTCCAGATCGACAAAGATTTTGAAAGCAACCGCTGATGGATGTCTCTTCCTATGTGCTGCTAAGCCACGAGCAGGCGTTGCGACGTCGGCTCGACGTTGCGGCGAACAACATGGCCAACATCTCGACCGTGGGCTTCAAGCGCGAACAGCCGGTATTCCACGATTATGTCGAGCATGCCGACCAGGCGGTGACCGAAGACGCGAAAACAACCGCGTTCGTACTGGATTACGGCGCAACGCACGACACTACGGCAGGTGCGTTTCAGGCCACGGGCAATCCGCTCGACGTAATGATCGACGGCCCAGGATATCTTGCGGTCGAAGCCCCGGGTGGGACGACCGCTTACACCCGCGCGGGGCTAATCCATGTGCTGCCGTCGGGCGATTTGGGCACGATCAGCGGGCAGCGACTGCTCGGCGAAGGCGGCAAGCCGATCAATATTCCCCTAGAAGATGCCGGCAACCTTTCGGTTGCGGCCGATGGCACCGTGTCGGGAAAGACCGGCCAGCTTGGACGCATCGCGATTACCGTCTTCCCTAGCGAAGCCGGCGTAACCCCGCGCGGGGACGGACTGATGACCGCGACCGGCGGGCGCGAACTTCCGGCAGCCGAAACCAAGTTGCGCAGCGGTGGCGTCGAAGGATCGAATGTCCAACCGATCAGCGAAACCGCCGACATGGTCGAGATTTTGCGCGCGTACCAATCCAGCCAGCAAATGTCCCAGAGCATGACCGATATGCGCCGCAAGGCGATCGATCAACTCGGCAAGATCGGCTGATCCCCCACCCCACTTCCTTGAGTGAAAGGCCCATATCATGCGCTCTCTTTCGATCGCCGCGACTGGCATGCTCGCGCAACAGACCAACGTCGACGTGATTTCAAACAACATCGCCAACATGAACACGGCCGCTTTCAAACGGCAGCGCGCAGAGTTTCAGGACTTGCTGTATCAGGAGGTTTCGCGTCCGGGCTCGGCCTCCGGCGGCGCAGATGCGAAGATCCCGTCAGGCATTCAGATCGGCGCGGGTGTCAAAACCGGCGGCGTCTACCGGATCCTCGAACAGGGCGCGTTGACGCAGACCAGCAATCCGCAGGACGTGGCGATCCAGGGCAAGGGCTATTTCCAGGTCACGCTTCCCTCGGGCGAAACGGGTTATACGCGCGATGGCAGCTTCCAGATTTCCGACCAGGGCGAGCTGGTGACGCAGGATGGCTATGCCGTTCAGCCTGGCATCACGCTCCCGCAGGGTGCCGTGGATTTCAATATTTCCAAGACCGGCGAGGTTCAGGTCACCCTGTCGGGCAACCCCACCCCGCAAACGATCGGCCAAATTCAGCTTGCGTCCTTCATCAACGAATCCGGACTGGAGGCAAAGGGCGGCAACCTGTTCCTGGAAACCAATGCGTCCGGCAAGCCCACCGCCGCCAACCCTGGCGAGCCGGGTTTTGGTACGCTGAGCCAGGGTTTCATCGAAGCCTCGAACGTCAATCCCGTCTCGGAAATCACCGCGCTCATCAGTGCCCAGCGTGCCTATGAGATGAACAGTCGCGTGGTGAAGACGGCTGACGAAATGCTCTCCACTACGGCGCAGATGCGATGAGCATGCCCCTCGGTCGCGCGGCACTCTTTGCGCTGCTGGCGTCTGCGCCGGCCATCGCCTGGGCGCAGCCGCCCGAGGCGGTCCGGGTCGCAGTGCTCGACCATCCGATCGCGCGCGGCGACGTGCTGGCCCTGGCCGACTTTACCGAGGATCAGCGTCCTGCGGCACAGGCACGCATGGCGCTGCCGCCGCGCGATTGTGCCGGGCTCGAAGCGCGTCGCGCGCTTCCTTCGGGATCCATCGTCATGGCGTCCGACCTGATGCCGCAGCAGCTCGTTCGTCGCGGGGAGCCCGTGATGATCCGCGTGGTCAGCGGTGGCCTGACGATTTCCGCCAGCGGGCGTGCGCTTGCCAGCGGGGCGAAGGGCGAGATGGTGCGTGTCGTCACCAACACCACCAGCCGAACCCTCGACGGCATCGTCGACGGCACCGGTTCGGTCCGCATCGTCGCACCTTGAAGAACGATCCGATCCGCCTTCCACCTTCGGCCGAACCGAAAGAACCGCTATGAAAAAGACTCTTGCGCTGCTTCTCCTCGCCAGCACCCTCGCCGGATGCGGCATACCCGGTCGCCTGGCCAGTGTTGGCAAGGCACCGAAGCTCAGCCCCGCCGGTGCCGACGATGGCCCGGCGCTGGAGCCATCGCTCTCGGCCCCGTCCGATCGGCGCGGCCAGGCCCGTTCGGCCACGACCCCGCCGCCGGCACCCAATGCGTCGCTCTTTCGCACCGGCGCGGGTGCGTTCTTCCACGACCAGCGCGCCTCGCAAAAGGGCGACATCCTGACCATCCGCATCAACATCGCGGACAAAGCGGACTTGGGCAACGCAACGACCCGCACCCGCGGCGGTACCGAAACCAGCGGCATCAGCGCCTTGTTGGGGCTACAGAACCCGCTGACCAAAATTCTGCCCGGGCAAGTCGACCCGTCGAAGCTGGTCGATACCAAATCGACCTCAGGCTATAACGGTGCCGGCACGGTTGCGCGATCCGAAACGATCAACATGACGATGGCGGCGATCGTCACCGATGTGATGCCCAACGGCAACCTGATGATCCGCGGGCGCCAGGAAGTGCGGGTCAATTTCGAAATGCGCGAGTTGATCGTAACCGGCATCGTCCGGCCGCAAGACATTGGTCGCGACAACAGCATTCCGCACACCCAGATCGCCGAAGCGCGCATCATCTATGGCGGCAAGGGTCAGTTGACCGACGCGCAACAGGCACGTTGGGGCCAGCAGATTTATGACGCGCTGTTCCCTTTCTGATATCCCTAATATTTTGTTTTATTTCTGATGCTTCCATCGCCGATTGGCTCGTTTTCCCGCGCGCGGGAAGGCGGGCCAATTGCGTCGCGATGACCATGGCCGCGCCTTCATCTTTTGGTAACCTTCAATAAATTGCCATTCGATTTTGGTAATCCAATAACTTTCCCAAAATGGAGAGGTGAGCGGCATTTCTCGCCGAACATCGCCGGGGTGGCGTCTGGCCCCAGGCCGCAGAATGCGGCTCTCAATCCTAGAAGGAAATTACAATGAGCTTTTCGGTAAACACCAACGTCGGCGCAATGACGGCTCTCCAGAGCCTGAGTGCGACCGGCAAGTCCCTCGCGACGACCCAAACCCGCATCACGACCGGCCTGGCCGTTTCCTCGACCAAGGACGACTCGGCTTCGTACACGATCGCCCAAGGCCTTCGTGGTGACGTGGGTAGCCTGAAGGCCGTCAGTTCCTCGCTCAGCCGCGCCAAGAGCGTTGTTGACGTGGCAACTGCCGGTGCCGAGCAGATCTCGGATCTGGTCAACCAGATGAAGGCCAAGGCAACGACCGCAAGCGACACCGGCCTTGATGCCGCCAGCCTGTCCGCCAACGCAAAAGACTTCACTGCGTTGAAGGATCAGATCTCGACGGTTATCGCGTCCTCGTCGTTCAACGGTACGAACCTCCTGTCGAGCACCTCGGCCGGCACCGTCAAGGCCCTGCAGTCGACCGACACGACCGCAGCCACCCTCGACGTCGCCAACCAGGATTTCGAAACAGGCGTCACGACGGCGATTGGTTCCACCTTCACGACCGCAGCGGGCGCGAAGACCATGGTCGATACGCTCAGCACCGTGTCCGACACGATCAACGCAAGCCTCAGCACGCTGGGTTCGGCTTCGCGCAAGATCGACAGCCAGATGACCTTCGTCAGCAAGCTGTCGGACACGATCACGACGGGCATCGGCAATCTCGTCGATGCGGATCTGGCCAAGGAGTCTGCAAATCTGCAGGCGCTGCAGGTCAAGCAGCAGCTCGGTGTGCAGGCGCTTTCGATCGCCAACCAGGCACCGCAGGCGATCACGTCGCTGTTCCGTTAAGAGAGATCAGCGGCCGCGTATCTGGTCGCTGTACTGGGGTCGGCGTGGGAAACCACGTCGGCCCCTTTTCTTTTTTACCCTGCGTTTCATCGGTCGCGGCGACCGAATGCGGGCGCGATCCCCGCTATAATGGAACAAGGATAACAGGAGTTTGAGCATTGTCGCTGCGCATTAGAGAGATAGCCGACGGGCTGGGCAGCAGGCTCCGTGTAACGGCCGAAGATCGCCATGCGGGCAGCCTGGTAATCCTGGAACGGGGTGACTTGAGCAACGGCACGCGAGCGCTCCTGGATCGCTATGGTGCCGAGGTCTTGCGTGCCTTTTTGATGGCCGCCCGGTTGTCCCTGTCGGGCGGACTTCCCGACGAAATCGTCGGGGGCCCCTTTGCGACCCAATTTCGGCTGGTGGTCGATCCCGTCGTCAATCTGGCGCTGACCCAGGATGGCGGCCTCGTCGCCCTGGATATTCCGGCATCGCTGTGGGACCGGCTGTATGCCGAGCTTTGCCTTATCTCGGCCCATACCAGCGAAGGGTTGCGCGCCTCTACACGCCCGACACGCTACAATTAGGCCCTGGCCGGTCGCGGTCGCGCTGTGTGGTGGTTTCGTCTTGCACGATCGCCCGCTAAGACCGCAGTCATGCTCCGCGCCTTCCTCCTCGCGATTGGCCAGATTGGCGACCGCGCATTCGCTGCGGTCTTCCTCAAATCGCTCGCGGTGACCTTGGCGCTATTGGCGGGGTTCGGCGGAGCGCTGTGGTATGGCGCAACCAGGCTGGCGACATGGCTGGGCTGGGGTGCGAACGTCGGCGGGCTGCTGGGCGCGGTCGCATTGCTGGCCGGGTTCGGGCTTGGCTGGCTGCTGTTCCGCGTGATCGCGGTCGCGGTGATGGGCGTCTTTGCCGACGAGATCGTGATCGCGGTGGAGGCCAGACACTATCCCGCCGCCCTCGCCACCGCGCGAACCGTACCGCTGGCACGCGGCATTGCGCTCGGCTGGCAATCGGCAGTGCGTGCTATCCTCGTCAATCTCGCGCTTGCACCGATCTACGTCGCATTGCTGGTCACGGGCGTGGGCACGTGGCTGCTGTTCTTCCTGGTCAATGGTTGGCTGCTGGGTCAGGATCTCGGGGCGATGGTCGCTGCGCGCCACATCCCCGATGCGATGATGCGAGACTGGCGCAAGACGGGAGCAGTCGATCGCTTCGCGCTGGGGGTTGCCGGCACCGCCCTGTTCATGGTTCCCGTGCTCAACCTGTTCGCGCCGATCCTTGGCGCGGCGATGGCGACCCATCTGTTCCATGCGGGGCGAAACACATGAAGGCTCTTGGCGCTTTGGCAGCGGCACTGCTGGTCGCGGGCTGCGCGACCACCGGGACACCGGCCCCCAGCACGGTACGCCCGCCGCTCATCCCGATCCCGACCGGAACCACCGGGCTTGACCGAGTTCTGGGAACGAATGCCGCCAATCTGACGCGGATGTTCGGGGCCCCGGTCGCCGACATCCGCGAAGGCACCGCGCGCAAGCTGCAGTTCGGCAATGCGACCTGCGTGCTCGACACCTACCTGTACCCCAAAGGCAACGCCGAGCCTGTCGTCACCTATCTGGATGCGCGCCAGACCGACGGATCGCCAATCGACCGCGCGAGCTGCGTCGGGGCGTTGCAGGCGGGACGACGGAAGTAGCGCGCGCCTAAGCCAGCCGCGCCAGCGCCCATCCCGCAGCTTCCGCCACCACGGCATTGGGATCATCAAGCAGCCGCGCGACCGGCGCGCGTAGCGTAGCATCGCCGCTATTGCCCGCCGCGATCAGGCAATTGCGCATCATCCGGTCGCGGCCGATGCGCTTGATCGGCGAGCCCGAAAACACCTGGCGGAAAGCCGCGTCGTCAAGCGCAAGCAGATCCGCCAGCGCCGGTGCCGCCAGTTCGGCACGCGGCCGAAAGGCGCGGTTGGCATGCGCGGCCTCGGCAAACTTGTTCCACGGGCACACCGCGAGACAATCATCGCAGCCATAGATGCGGTTGCCGATGCTCTCGCGAAATTCGTGCGGGATCGGCCCGGCATGCTCGATCGTGAGGTAGGAAATGCAGCGGCGCGCGTCGAGCCGGTAGGGCGCAGGAAAGGCATCGGTCGGGCAGGCGCGCTGGCACGCGTCGCACGAGCCGCAGCGGTCGCGCTCCTGCGCCTCCTCCGCCCCGAATGCCGCCACCTCCAACGTCGTGTAGATCGCCCCCAGAAACAGCCAGCTTCCCTCGTGGCGGCTCACCAGATTGGTGTGCTTGCCCTGCCAACCGAGCCGTGCCGCCGCCGCCAGCGGTTTTTCCATGACCGGCGCGGTATCGACGAACACCTTGACGTCGATGCCCGGCACCTCCCCCACCAGCCAGCGTGCGAGCGCTTTCAGCGCGCGTTTGACGACGTCGTGATAATCGCTGCCCTGCGCATAGGTCGAAATCCGCCCGATGCCGCCTTGCCCGGCCAGCGCCAGCGGATCGCGCGCGGGGGCATAGCTCATCCCCAGCGCGATAACGCTGCGCACCTCGGGCCACAGGCCAGCGGGGGATTCGCGGTGATCGGCACGCGCCTCCATCCAGATCATCTCGCCGTGCCGCCCCTCGGCCAGCCACTGCCGCAGCCGCGCCGCCGTCTCGGGCGCGGCATCGGCGGAGGCGACACCGCAAGCGGCGAACCCACATTCGGACGCCTTCGCCACCAGGCGGGCATGGAGTGACTTGTCGAACTGCACCACCACCCGCTACCACGGGCACCGCCCAACAGGGAATTGGGCTGAAACAGGGAATTGGTGTTGGGGCAGGAATTCGCGGTCCGCGCATCGGGCCTTATCAAGCGCTTCGGCGACCGGCGCGTCGTCGACGGGGTCGATATCGCGGTGCCAACGGGCACGATCTACGGCGTGCTCGGCCCCAATGGCGCAGGCAAGACCACCACGCTGCGGATGCTGCTCGGCATTATCGAACCCGATGGCGGAACGCGCACGCTGCTCGGCCATGATCGCCCGCGCGACGCCAGCGACCGCGTCGGCTACCTCCCCGAGGAACGCGGCCTGTATCCCGCGATGCGCGCCAAGGATGCGATCGCCTTTATGGGCGCTTTGCGCGGACTTGATCTCGAGACCGGGCGCAAGCGCGCTGTGGCGCTGCTCGAAGCCAACGGGCTCGGCCATGCGGTCGACACCAAAATCCGCAAATTGTCGAAGGGCATGGCGCAGCTCGTGCAATTGCTGGGCGCGGTGGTGCATCAGCCCGATCTGCTGGTGCTCGACGAACCCTTTTCCGGGCTCGACCCGGTCAACCAGGAACGGTTGGAGGCGCTGATCCTCGCCGAGCGCGATCGCGGGGCGACGGTGCTGTTCTCCACCCATGTCATGGCCCATGCCGAGCGGCTGTGCGACCGGCTCGCGATCATCGCGGGCGGCAAGCGCCGTTTTGAGGGCACCGTCGCCGAGGCGCGCGGCCTGTTGCCGATGCGCGCGCATTACGTGCCCGAACGCGACGACGCCGCCATCGCCGCGCATCTGCCGCAAGACGCCACGCATGACGAACAAGGCTGGCATTTCGAAGTGCCAGATGGCGGGGTCGAGCAAGCGCTCAGCCGCCTGATCGGCGCGGGCCACGGCATTGCCGGTCTCTCGATCGAACGTCCCGGCCTGCACGACGCGTTCGTCCGCATCGTCGGCAAGGCCGCCCTGGAGCAAGGCCAATGAGCAAGCTGCCCCGCATCATCCGCCAGACCTTCACCATCGCCCGGCGCGATTTCGTGGCGACGGTGTTCACCCCCACCTTCCTGCTGTTCCTGCTCTCGCCCTTGTTCACGATCGGCTTCGGCCTGGTCGGCGGGATGGGCGCGTCGAGCGTGGCCAGCGGATCGACCGACAAGACCCGAATCGTCGCGATCGTCGCACCCGCGCAGCAGGCGGCGATGCGCGCCGCCGACGCACGGCTGCGCGCGATGTTCCCGCGCGGGGATCGTCCCGCCACGCTGACGCTGGAAAATCCGACGGCCGACCCGCAGGCACAGGCGCGCGCGGCCTTCACCGTGCGCAAGGGGGCGGATGTCTCCGCCGCCTTGTTCGGCGATCTTGCCCACCCGACGATCCTCTACGATGGCCAGGGGCGCGGCGATGCCCGCTATATGGCGGCGCTGGCCGAGGCGACGCTGCGCACCAATCCTGCGCAGACCGCGCCGCTCAGCACCGCGACGCTGACGTCGATCGCGCGCATCGCGCCGACCGAGGGCGGGCACAAGCAGGCGGCGTTCATCGCCGTGATCGGCATCTTTTTCCTGACGCTGCTGCTCGCGGGCCAGGCAGTCGGCACGATGATGGAGGAACGCAGCAACAAGGTGATCGAAGTGCTCGCCGCTGCCGTGCCGCTGGAGGCGGTGTTCTTCGGCAAGCTGCTCGGCATGTTCGGGTCGGCGCTGCTGTTCGTCGCCTTCTGGGCGACTTTGGTCAGCCAGGTCGGTGGCATCCTGCCCGCGCAATATGCCGGCGCGATCGGCCAGATCGGCCCGGCGGTGGGCGTGCCGATGTTCTTCCTGCTGTTCTTCGCCTATTTCGCGATGGCCTATCTGCTGCTCGGTGCGGTGTTCCTCGGCGCGGGCGCGCAAGCCTCGACCCCGCGCGAATTGCAGATGCTGTCGCTGCCCATCACCATCATCCAGGTCGCGATGTTCGGGCTCGCGCTAAAGGCAATCGGCGCACCCGAGGCTGCAACGACGCGCTTTATCGAGCTGTTTCCGCTGAGCTCGCCTTACGCAATGGCGGCGCGCGCGGCCGACAAGCCCGACCTGTGGCCACACGTAGCAGCGCTTGGCTGGCAGGCTTTGTGGGTGGCGATCGCGATCACGATCGGCGCGCGGGCATTCCGGCGCGGCGTCCTCAAATCGGGTAGCGGAGGACCGCTGTTCCGACGGCGAAACCCTGTTGACATGAGTGTCAGTTAGGGCTTTTCTCTCTCCATAAAAAGACAGGAGAGTGATGATGGCGACTCTGGCACCCGAAGCACCCGTGCGCGCGGTCGATCCGCTCGATGTCAGCCGTCCCGAACTCTATCGCGACGACGTTTGGCAAGCACCGTTCCGCGAGTTGCGCGCGACATCGCCGGTCCACCGCGTCGAGCATTCGGACTTCGGCCCCTATTGGTCGGTTTCCACCTACAAGCCGATCATCACGGTCGAATCGCTGCCCGATCTGTATTCGTCGCAGGCCGGCGGCATTACGCTCGCCGACTTCATCGAAAATAACCCGACCGACGTGCGGATGCCGATGTTCATTGCGATGGACCGTCCGAAACATACCGGGCAGCGCCGCACCGTCGCCCCTGCCTTCACGCCTTCCGAAATGGTGCGGATGAGCGACAATATCCGCACGCGCACGTCCGAAATTCTCGACTCGCTCGACTGGAATACGCCGTTCGACTGGGTCGATACCGTTTCGGTGGAGCTGACCACGCAGATGCTGGCGATCCTGTTCGATTTTCCGTGGGAGGAACGCCGCAAGCTGACCTTCTGGTCGGACTGGGCGGGCGACATCGAGCTCGCCAAGAATGACGAACTGCGCCTCGAACGGCTGAAGCACATGTATGAATGCGGTGCCTATTTTCAGAATTTGTGGAACGCCAAGGTCGGCAAGGATCCGACCCCCGATCTCATTTCGATGATGATCCATTCCGACGCGATGGCCGAGATGGATCAGATGGAGTTTCTCGGAAACCTGATCCTGCTGATCGTTGGCGGCAACGACACCACCCGCAACACCATGAGCGCGGTCGCCTACGGTCTCGACCAATTCCCCGACCAGCGCGCGAAGCTCGAGGCCGACCCATCGCTGATCCACAATGCCGTGCAGGAAGTGATCCGCTGGCAAACGCCGCTCGCGCATATGCGCCGCACCGCCACCGCCGATACCGAATTGGAGGGGCAACAGATCAAGGCCGGCGACAAATTGGCCTTGTGGTATCTGTCGGCCAATCGTGACGAGAGCGTGTTCGAGAATGCCGACCAAATCATCGTCGATCGTGCGAATGCGCGTCGGCACTTGGCGTTCGGGCACGGCATCCATCGCTGCGTTGGCGCACGCCTCGCCGAATTGCAGGTTTCGGTGTTGCTGGAAGAGATGGCCAAGCGGCGGATGCGCGTAAACGTGCTCGGCGAGCCCGAGCGCGTTGCCGCCTGTTTCGTCCATGGCTATCGCAAGTTGCCGGTCGAGATCAGCCGGTACTGACCGCGCGGACGCGCGGACGTTGCCCTGCGGCCCAGCCGAACCAGGCGACCGCAGCGCCCGCGGCCAGGCCGGTGAGCAGTAACGGTGCCACCGGCAACAGCGCGAGCGAGCGATAGGCCGCGTCCCAGCCATAAGTCGCGCCGAGCGTGTCGAACACTATCGTCTGTACCAGCAGCACCGCACCAGCGACCGCAAAGGGTTTGCCGTGGCGCGGCGCGCTGACATAGAGCCATGCGGTCAGGGCGAGCGCGACCACGCTCGACAGGCGCACCGACCAGGCGAACAGCGCGAAATCGTGCGGGCCGTGAATGACCAACCCCGGCACGAACCCAGCGAATACCCGGCCGACAATCGGCATGATCAGCGGCAGAGGCGTCGCGAGCAGATACCGCGCGTGCAACTGTACTCGGCCGCGTTCGGCCAGCGCGTGGTAATAGAGATAGCCCAGCAGCAGCGTCGAAATGAGATCCATCGTCGCGAGCCGTGCGCCATAAATCTGGTAGAAGGGGTCACCTGCGGCGGTTGCGGCGGCCATGCTCCAGATCACCCCCGCGCTGCCGGCGAAAAACACCGGAAAGAGCACGAGGCTCGCCATCCCTCCACGGCGATGCAGCGCCATCTGCCGCGCATGCGCCGACCAGCTTTGCACGCCGAGCAGGATCAGCCACAAGGTCGCGCTGATGCCGTGGAGATGAAAGCCCCAGGGTGCCTTTGCCAATATCGAAAAATAGCCCGGCCAAAAGCCGATCACGGTCAGCGCGAGTAGCGCGGCGAGCCAATACGGCGCGTAGCGGAACGGCATCGGTTTTCCCCCGCATGCCCCCGCATGCCGGTCGGAGGATGCAGATCGGCATCTGCCGAGTCAAACCATCATTGCTCAGTTCGGCTTGGCGATCGCTTCCGCTACCACCGGCTCGCCCGCGCCTGAGCAATCGCCATTTTCTCGCGCGATTGCCGCTGGCTTCTTGCGTCCCATCGTCCAGTTGGCCTGCATCCGAACGCGTGGATTGGGCGCGCACCAGATTTCACCGGTCTCGTTGATCGCGGTGACCCAGATGAGGTTATGCTCCTGGCCGTAATCGATCACGGCGAAGGCGTAGCCTGCGCCCTTGTCGAGGACATGCACCGGAAGCGGCGGATCGAGTTGCTGCATCGTCATATGCCAAAAGCGCGCGAGATTGCAGGCGGTTCCGGGCGCAGTGCATCCATCGGGGGAAAGCTGCGTAACTATTGTGTCGCCGCACACGTATAGCCACATGACGTTCGAGAGAGGACCCTATCAATGCCCGCCCTGATGCCCCATCGCCGCCAATTCCTCAGCCTCGCCGGCACCGGTGCCGCAGCGATCGCCCTATTCGGTTGCAAAGGTGCCACGGCCAGCCCGCCCGAGCATTTCGAGGTCGTGTTGAGCGACGCTGCGTGGCGGAAGAAGCTGTCGCCCGCCGCTTATGCCGTGCTGCGCCACGAAAGCACCGAAACCCCCTTCACCAGCCCGCTCAACAGCGAACATCGCGCGGGCATTTTTTCCTGCGCGGGCTGTGCGCTCCCTGCTTTCTCGTCGAAAACCAAGTTCGACAGCGGCACGGGCTGGCCAAGCTTCTGGGCCCCGTTGCCGAATGCAGTGCGCACCCGCGCGGACAGCTCGCTTGGCTTCACGCGCACCGAGGTGCATTGTCGCCGCTGCGGTGGACATCTTGGTCATGTGTTCGACGATGGCCCGCAGCCCACGGGCAAGCGCTATTGCATGAACGGCGTGGCGCTTGGCTTCACCCCCGGCAAGGCATAACGCCGGGGACGTAGCGCGGATTGGCGGCTCAGAAGCGCGCCGACCCCTGGTTGAGCGAGGCCATCACGATCGGGGCCTTGGCAGTGCGGTCGACCGCATCGTCGCCCTGGTCGTTCAGCGGTGCATGTTCGGCGTAGATGAAGCCCTTGGTCGGATAGGCAGACGTACCAAGGCCACCCTGCGGACCGTACCAGACCTTAACGCGCGTCCAGTCGCCCTTCTCGGAGATGTCGATCGCGCGGACATCGCGCTCGACGCCGCCGCGGCGCGACCAATTGGCGTGGGTGAGCAGAACTTCGCGATCGCTGATCACTTCGCTGACCATTGCGACATGACCGAGGCGCATCCGGCCGGTCGAAGCAAAGGCCAGCACCGCGCCAACCTTGGGCGCATGACCGCGCGCATAGCGACCGGCGGCCTGGCCCCACCAGGTGTTGGCATTGCCGCGGATCTCGATGCCAGAAATCATCCGGGCATAAGGCGCGCACTGCCAGAACTGGGCCATCGCTGGGGTCGCCGTCATCAGGGCGCAAGATACCACCAGCGCAAAACGCGCTGTCAAAGTCCGGATTGTCATGTGACCCCCTCAGGTCGCGATGAATTCGTTGAGTGTCTCAAAGCAGTTCATAGCGGGGTTGGAAACCCCGCCACGCGGCGAACGGAACCATTTCCGACGAAGTGAGTTTGTCGCACGATGGGTGGCTTTTCGCCGCTGCCGAAACAGTGCTTTCGGATGATGCCCGCTCGCCAACGGACCAGCACTCGGCTAAGAATCGGCCATGAACCGCAGCATCCTGGTGATCGCCCTGCTCTTGACCGCTTGCTCGCGGGAAGGCGCGTTCAGCAACGATCCGTCGCTTTATCAGAGCAATACCACGACCCTCACCCCTGGCGTGCAGGCCGTGCGTGTCGGTGACGGCGGCCCGGCCTATCCGGCCTGCGCCAGTTCCGGCGTGGTCGTGAACGTGTCGCCCGAAGGCGAGGCCTATCTGCCGCTCCGCGCCGCCCCCTTTGCCGAGGCGCAGGAAGTCGCCCGGCTTGGCGAGGGCGCGAAGCTGTTCCTGTGTCAGCGCTCGCTCGACCAACGCTGGCAGGGCGTGGTGGTCGCGCCGACCGATTCCCCGCAACTGGATTGCGGGGTAGCGGCCACGCTGGCCAATGCGCGCCCCTATGCGGGGCCATGCAAATCGGGCTGGGTGTTGAGCAGCTTCGTCCGACCCGTAGCGGGTTAACCCCGCGCCGCCGAAACCAGCCGCGCATCATGGTCCGCGCGCCCGAACGGAAAGCGCGCATAGCAAAGCCCCGCCATCCCGTAAAAGGCGAGCTCCAGTGCGATAAACACGATTGTCAGCCGGTCGAGCGTCTCGGTCGGCACCATTCCGGGGCGCGCGCCCTGTGGAAATTGCGCGAACGCCAGAATTGCGCTGGCCATGAAGATGCCGAGCCCGCCAACCAGCTTCTGCACGAAGAACCCGCCGGCAAAGAACACGCCTTCGGATCGTTTGCCGGTGCGCACTTCGGATTCCTCCACCACATCCGACAGCATCGCCGCACCCAGGATGAAGGCCGACACGCCGCACGCCGTATTGGCCGCAAAGATCGTCAGCAACACCGGCAGCAACAGCGGCGAGCCCGGCTCCGGAAACCAGCCCGCCAGCCGCAGCACGTAAGGCGACACCAGCAGCACGGCGGCACCAAATGACGCGATCATGCCGATGCGCGGCTTGTCGCCGCCCTTGGTCAGTGCGGGGGCCAGGAAGAACGCCCCTAGCGCCCCGATCATCAGCGCGAGCGACAGCCAATTGAAATCGCGGCCCGCAAATTGCCAGACGAACTGATACATATAGGTCGACAGCGCGAACGACACGCCCTGCGCGGTATAGGCGAACACCCCCGCCGCCATCAGGATCAGAAAACCGCGATTGCGGACGGTCCGGAGAAAATCGGCAAAATGCTCGGCCAGCGTTTCCCGTGATTTCGGGATTTGCGGCAGCAGCGGGATTTCGTGGTGCAAGCCGATCGACGACAGCACGATCGACACCGCCATCACCACCGCCGCCAGCGTCGCCATGCCGGCATAGCCATTGCGGTTGAGGATCCCCACCGGATGCGTCGCATCGGGCACCAGGAACACGCCATAGGCCAGCGCCAGCATCGCCAACCCGCCACCCCAGCCGAACAAATAGCGATAGGAGAACATCCGGGTGCGCTCGTCATAGTCCGAACTGAGTTCGGGCCCCAGCGCCGAGGACGGAATCTCGAACGCCGACAAGGCGATCCGCACCAACAGCGCACTGCCAAATACATAGAAGCCAAGCGCCGCGTGCGACCAATGCGGCGGGTTCCACAATAACAGCCAGCCAATCGCCACCGGCAGCGCCGAGGCATACATCCACGGATGCCGCCGCCCCCAACGCCCTCGCGTATGATCCGACAGATAGCCGACCAGCGGATCGACAAACGCCTCGACCACCAACGCCGCCATGATCGCCACGCCCACCAGCCCGGCGGGCAAGCCGATCACCTGATTGTAGAACAGCAGCAGGAAGGTCGCGAAGCCACTGTCCTTCACCCCATAAGCGATCGAACCGAGCCCGAACGACCAACGGCTACGCGCGCCGAGGCGTCGCGCCGCCGGGATCGCGAGCGGCGCGGTCACGCGGTAAACGCCTCAAGGCTGGAGAAGAGCGACGGCGTCTTCGGGTCCCAGCTATGCCGCGGGCCGATCGTCATGCCGCCATCGACGACGATATGCGTACCGGTAACAAAAGCTGCGTCCGCGCTGGCCAGATAGGCGACGGCGGCGGCGATGTCGTCGGCGGTGCCCGCGCGCTGCAAGGGCTGCGCGTGCGCTGCGACCTGTTCGATCATGCCATTGGCCATCACGCGCTTTTCGCCCGAAATGCCGAGTGCCGAGGTAAAGATGTTGGTGGTGATGAAGCCCGGGCACACCGCGTTGACGCGGATGTTATGCTGCGACAGGTCGGCGGCGGCAAGCGTCGTCAAATGCAACACGCCAGCTTTTGCGACCGAATACGCGGTCGGTGCTGCGCCGGTCTGGAGTGCTGCGATCGACGACGTGTTGACGATCGCCCCGCCCTTGCCGCGCGCGATCATCAGCGGGGCGGCATAGCGGATGCCCATCGCGACCGAGCGCAGCAACAGGCTTTGCGTGCGATCCCAATCCTCGGGCGAAATCGCGTCGATCGTCTCGCGCGCGCCGCCCGCCCCGGCATTGTTGAACAGCACATCGATGCCCCCGGCATCGTCCGCCGCCTGTAGCAGGGCGGCGATATCGGCGACCTCGGTCACGTCGGTGCGGAGAAAATGGATGCGCCCGTTGGAGGTTTCGGCAAGGTCCTGCCCGCCGGCGACATCGACATCGCCGATCCACACTTCCGCCCCTTCGCGCACCAGCCGCAGCGCGGTAGCACGTCCAATTCCTGAGGCTCCGCCGGTGACGACGGCGCGCTTGCCCGCAAAACGCATCTCACTCTCCTGTTTTTTTGTCACCTTAGTACGGGTCATGGGCCGGTCAATCCGTGCTGTCGTGGTATTTTTGGAATTTCGGGTTTGGTGCGGCCTTGCGACGATCCCGGCATTTCCCTACCACTGCCGCCAAGCCCCGTTTCGCAATGATGGCGCAGAGAAGAGAGATCATGGCACTCGACCCCGAAACTTTCGACGCGCTGATCGAAACCGTGCGGCGCTTCGTCGCGGAGCGGCTCCGGCCGCTGGAGGGCGCGGTCGAGGACGCCGACGCGATCCCCGCCGACATCGTCCGCGAAATGCGCGACATGGGGCTGTTCGGCCTGTCGATCGCCGAGGAGTATGGCGGCCTTGGCTTGACCATGTTCGAGGAAACCAAGGTCGCGATCGAGCTTGGCCGCACCACCCCTGCTTTCCGTTCGACCTTCGGCACCAATGTCGGGATCGGCTCGCAAGGGCTGGTGATGGCGGGCAATGCGGCGCAGAAAGCGGCGTGGCTGCCGCGCATCGCAAGCGGCGAAATCATCACCAGCTTTGCGCTGACCGAGCCCGATGTCGGATCGGATTCGGGCGCGGTAAAGACGCGGGCGACCTTTGACGGCCAATCCTATCGGCTGAGCGGCACCAAACGCTACATCACCAATGCCGACAAGGCCGATCTGTTCACGGTGATGGCGCGGACCGGCGACGATCCCGGCGCACGCGGTGTCTCGGCGTTTCTGGTGCCGCGCGCGCTGGCTGGCGTCAGCGTCGGCGAGCCTGAAAAGAAGATGGGGCAAAAGGGCGCGAAGGTCGCCGACGTGCATTTCGACGACGTGGTGGTGCCGGTGGAGAACCGGCTCGGGGCCGAGGGCGAAGGCTTCAAGATCGCGATGCGCGTGCTCGATCGCGGGCGGCTCCACATTTCGGCGGTGTGCGTCGGCGTCGCCGAGCGGCTGATCGCGGATTGCGTGGCCTATGCAACCGAGCGCAAGCAGTTCGGCAAGCCGATTGCCGAGCATCAACTCATCCAGGCCATGATCGCCGACAGCAAGACCGAAGCGCTCGCCGCGCGCGCGCTGGTGCTGGAGACGGCGGCGGGCAAGGATGCGGGCAAGGACGTCGTCATGGAATCGGCGGCGGCCAAATATTATGCGAGCGAGATGGTCGGGCGTGTAGCGGACCGCGCGGTGCAGATCTTTGGCGGGGCGGGCTATATCGCCGATTACGGGATCGAACGGCTGTACCGCGACGTACGGCTGTTCCGCATTTACGAAGGCACCAGCCAGATCCAGCAACTCATCATCGCGCGCGAAACGATTAAGCGCGGGGGATAACCACTCTCCCTCTCCCCGCTGGCGGGGAGAGGGCAAGCGAGCGAAGCGACGCGCGGGAGAGGGGCAGTGCGGCGCGCTCTCATGACGGCCCCTCTCCCCGACCCTCTCCCCGCAAGCGGGGAGAGGGAGAAGAAGGAAGAAACATGGACACCAATACCCTGTTCCGGCTCGACGGCCGTATCGCCCTCGTCACCGGCGGCTCGCGCGGCATCGGCAAGATGATCGCGACCGGCTTCATCGCACAAGGCGCGATCGTCTATATCTCGTCGCGCAAGGCCGATGCCTGTTTCGAAACTGCGGCGGAGCTGGGCGAGAAATGCATTGCGCTGCCGCAGGACGTGTCGACGGTGGCCGGGTGCAAGGCGCTCGCCGCACAACTGGCGGAACATACCGATCGGCTCGACATCCTGGTCAACAATGCGGGGGCGGCCTGGGGCGAACCGTTCGAGGTGTTCCCCGAAAAAGGCTGGGACAAGGTGATGGACCTCAACGTCAAATCCCCTTTCTTCCTGACCCAGGCGCTGCACGCCCCTCTGAAAACCGCCGCGAGCGCCGGGCGACCCGCCAAGGTCATCAACATCACCTCGATCGACGGCCAGCGGTTGAACCCGTGGGAGACGTACAGCTATCAGGCGTCGAAAGCGGCGCTGATCTACCTCACCAAGCGGATGGCGGCGCGGCTCATCACCGATCATATCAACGTCACCTCGATCGCGCCCGGTGCCTTTGCCAGCGAGATGAACAAGGCCGCACGCGACCACGGTTCAGCGATCGCACAGAGCATCCCCGCCAAGCGTATCGGCGTCGATGAGGATATGGCGGGTGCCGCGATCTACCTCGCCAGTCGCGCGGGCGATTATGTGGTGGGCGATACGATCACCGTCGATGGCGGGCTGGTCCATGCGGCGCTGGGCACGAGCATCGACGCCTAATCCCTCCCGGAAGTCGGGCCCCTTCCCTTCCCCGACCCAGGGGGAGGGAAATCAGGCCGTTTGGGGGTGATGCGGTTGCAGGATCATCACCCCATCCTCCACCCGCCAGGATTTGAGGCGCGACAGGAAGTTCATCCCCACCACGTTCATGTCGCCAAAGGCGGGCGACACTACCACCGGCAAATCGCGCGCGACGACATTGCCGATGCGCAGTTCCGGCACTGTCGCGGTTTGCGCCGCCACCGTGCCATTGGCCGTCTGCATCATCACCGGCATCAGCGAATCGCTCGGCTCGATCCCCGCTGCGGCGGCGGTATCGGCCGAAATCGCGGTGACCGTGGCACCACTATCGACCAGCATCCGCCGTTCGATCCCGCCCAGCTTCACCCGCACCCAGAAATGCCCGTCCGCCGCCATCGGCACGCGCATCTCCTTGCCCACCACGCGCTGTCCGCCAAGCTCGAACCGCTGCGCCACGCGGGCGAAGGTCGGGTCGAGCGGCGCGCGCTCCATCAGCAGCACAGCGACCAGCACCAGGCATCCGGCGGTCACCGCAAAAGCGAGGAACCGCCCGATCACCGGCACGCGCCGCGCCAGCACCATCACCGCCACGACAGCGACGACCAGCAGATAGAGCGAGCCCTGGGGCCCAAGATCAGGAAGCGTGTTCACCACCCGAATATAATAACGGGCGCGGCTTTATGAAGGCTGACTAGGCCATCGCCGCGAGCAATTGGTCGACCGTGGTCGTGGCGAACGCCGTGAAATTGTCGGCCACGCCATACGGGATCAGCAGATCGCGCCCTTTCGCCAGCACGCCACAGCTATACACCACATTGGGCACATAGCCGTCGCGCTCGAGCGGGCTTGGCGTAAGGATCGGCGCGGGCGTGCGCGCCAGCAGGCGCGACGGATCGACCTTGTCGAGCAGGCAAGCGCCGACACAGTAATTGCGCACCATCCCGACGCCGTGGGTGAACACCAGCCAGCCCTCGTCGATTTCGATCGGCGAGCCGCAATTGCCCATCTGCACAAACTCCCACGGGTAACGCGGCGAGACGATCTTGCCGCCGCCCGCCCAATGCAGAATGTCGTCGGAGGCATGCAGCCAGATGCTCTCGCTATCCTGGCGCCCCAGCATCATGAATCGCCCGCCGACGCGGCGCGGAAACAGCGCCATGCCTTTAGCCCCCGCCGCATCGCCCGTTAGCGCCCGCATCGTGAAACTGCGAAAGTCATCGCTCGACAGCAATTCCGGGCGCGCCGCCGCACCGCTGAAGGCGGTGTAGGTCCCGTAATAGGTGGTGCTACCATCTTCCTCGGTGAAGTGGACGAGCCGCAAATCCTCAATGCCCTGGCGTTGGCTCGGCAGCACCGGAAACAGCACGGTCTCGGAAATATCCCGGCTGCCACCGCAGCGGAGCATCACCACCGCCCCGGCATCGACATCCGTACCCTCGATAATCGGCGGCACCGCGACCAAGCTTGGCAAATCGATCTTGAGCGCACCGCCCGGCACCCAGTTGCCCGTGCGGAATGCGACCGAAGAAACATGCCCTTCCCCAATTCCGCGTAGCGAAAGGACGAAGCGCACCGCGCCATCTTCGAGGCCACTCTGGTCGGGCGCGACGACCGCACTCGGGTTGAACAAGGCCGCAGCTTCGTATGAAAATTCTTCGCTGAAATACGCGCCGATCAAGCGGCGTTGGCCTTCCGAGGCCACCGGCGGCACCGGCAAAGCGGCAGCAACCTCATCGTAGCGCCGCAGCAACATCGCATCGACGTCGCGGTGGCGCTCATCCAGCGAATCCACGATCAACGCTAGCTCCGCCGTCAATGCGTCGCCCGTCAGGGTCAGGACGCGGTCGACGATGGCCTGTGCGCGGCTATGCCCTTCCCGCTGAAATTGCGCCGGATATTCGAGAGAAAACGGTCGCACCACCGTTCGCGATGGGTCAGGCCGCAAAATGATGCTGCTATGGTCAAGTCTGAGCTGAACATCCGCCATCGCAATCCTTCCTATCCGCCCGCCGCGATACCGCAGCGGAGCCGCCTGAACGTGCGGGCGTGGCCGACGATCCAATGCCGGTCGTCGCCATATGCCATTGGGACGGCGGCCACAAATCCGGAACGCGAACGCTACTCGATTGGCTCGCACACGAATTGGTGCTGGGAATCGGGGCGCGCGTGATACAAGGCTATACCGGTTAATTGTGGCCGCGCCCGACTTGCTTTCACACGGAAAGTCCGGGACCGAAAGGGTTCCGATGCCGTCTGCCGTTTCACCCGATGCCGAACTCGGCCTAAATCTTGCCCTCGCGGTGGTTAGCTCCTCCCACGCACCCGTGCTGTTGCTGGACGAAAATCGCGCCGTCATCGTCGCTAGCGACGCCTTTTGCACAGCCTTCGACATCGATCTCAAAACGATCGTCGGCACGGCCTTTGCCGACCTGGGCGACGGCGAATGGGCCATTCCGCAACTGCAATCGCTGCTCAAGGCAACCGCGTCGGGGCTCGCTGAAGTCAAGAATTACGAATTCGACTTGAAGCGCCCCGGCCTTGGCACGCGGTGCCTGGTCGTGAACGCGCATAAGCTCAGCTATGGCGCGGGGGCCGAACCGCGCCTGTTGCTCGCCATATCGGACGTCACCGATGCTCGCATCGCCGAAAAAATGAATGACGATTTGGTTCATGACAAGAGCGTCTTGCTGCAGGAACTGCAGCACCGCGTCGCCAATAGTCTGCAGATCATCGCCAGCGTATTGCTGCAGAGCGCCCGCAAGGTTCAGTCGGAAGAGGTGCGCGGGCATTTGCGGGACGCCCATAGCCGCGTGATGTCAGTTGCTGCGATCCAGCGGCAACTGGCGGTCGCCTCGCTCGACAAGGTCGATGTCGGCCCATACCTGCACCAATTGTGCGAGAGCATCGGCGCGTCGATGATCCACGACCACGAGCAGATCTCGATTGAAGTCACCAGTGCCCGGGAGCAGGTCCAGGCCAATATTTCGGTCAGCCTTGGTCTGGTGGTGACAGAGCTGGTGATCAACGCGCTCAAGCATGCGTTTCCTGATGGACGACACGGCAAGATCGCGGTCGATTATATGCGTAGCGGCGCGGACTGGTCGCTCTCGGTAAGCGACGACGGGATCGGCATTACAAAGCAGCCAGGCCCTTCCAAGGCCGGGTTGGGCACGAATATCGTGCAGGCGCTTGCCAAACAGATGGATGCCAGCGTCACCGTGTCGGACGCGGACCCGGGCACCCGGGTAACCTTGGCGCACCATTTGTCGGCGGACACCCCGCCGAAGCGGGCACCCGCCATTTAAGGCTTGGCGTTGGCCCCTGCTGCCGACGGTGGCGGGGGCGGCAACGGTACGACGTGGTACTTGCCATGCAGAGCGTCGATCTCGGCTTGACGCCGCTGCAGATAGAAGGTCCGCGTCGCCACATACGGGTCGGTCGGTCCGTTATGAAGCTGGTGGAACAGTTCGTCATTCTCAGCGCGCCGGTCAAGCACCCCGAGGACGCTGACCGGCAAAGTAAAGGCGGCCCTGTTAAAGGGCTTTCCAACCCCCAGCGGCAGCACCAGCCGATCGACCGCATCCCCCACCAAATCGCGCAGCGTGGTGGGCCCTATCAGCGGCAAGAACAGGAAAGGCCCAGGCTTCACGCCGTAAAAACCGAGCGTGTCGGCAAAGCCATTCGGGCGCCGCGGCAAATGGATCGGGCGACGCTTGGCCATATCGAAAAGGCCGCCGACCCCGACGGTGGAATTGACGACGAAGCGCCCGAGCGTCTCGGCGGCCTTGCCCGCTTTATGCTGGAGCAGAAAATTCACGAACACGATCGGCTCGCGCAGATTGTACAGGAAGTTGCGGATGCCGCTGCGGACCGGCACTGGCACGCTGTGCTTATAAGCCAGCGCCAGCGGCCCGACAAAGGCACGGTCGACCTCCTGCGTCGCCTTGAAGGATTCGGTGTTGATCGCAGCGATAGGGTCGTTTGCGGTATTTCGCGAACGGGCCGTAACGACGATGTCTTGCGGCTCTTCCATCGGCGGCGGCGCGGCCGACACCACTGCCGCTTCGTCGGTTGCGACAAGGCTTGCGGTCTGCGGATCGGCGAGCGGCACCGTCGGCGACGCCAGCATGCTGGCCGCCACAACCTGTTCGGGCTGAGTGACCTGCAGGTCGCGATCGTCCACCGGCGTGCTGGTCGCCAGCATCGCTGTGACCCAGATCGGAATGCTCACAAATCCGCTCCTGCCGGGCACGCGTAAGAGGCTTCAAGACACGCAAAACCGGCGATCGGGTTCCCCTGCCGTACTCTTTGGGAAGACGCCAATTGTCGTTTCCTAATGTCGTGCCGACGGGTCAGTATGGAATACGCCAATCCCCCGTTATGTGTGTGACGACACCAGAAGCAAAAATCCTCAATTCTATTTTAGGGCTTTCCGAAATCTCTCGTCGAGCGCGCCCGTGGCGAGCGCGCGCAGCAGGAAGCGGCGGCCTTCCCCTAAGAAAAGCCCCGCGTCCGGCATCGCTATCGCTGCGTTATCGGGCGATACCGCCCGCCGCCAGCACCGCCAGAGTGACGAGTTCGCTCGCGGTCGAGGTCATCGGCGCGATCTGCACCGATTTCTCCATGCCGACGAGCATCGGCCCGATCACTGCATCGCCGCCCAATTCGCGGAGCAACTTGGCCGAAATATTGGCCGATTGCAGCCCCGGCATGATCAGCACATTGGCTGGCCCCGAGAGGCGCGCGAACGGATAATTGGCAAGCTGTTTGGGGTTGAGCGCGACATCGGGTGCCATTTCGCCTTCATATTCGAAACTGACCTGCCGCTTGTCGAGTACCTTCACCGCCGCGCGAATATCGTCGAGCCAATTGCCTTCGGGGTTGCCAAAGGTCGAATAGCTGAGGAAGGCGACGCGCGGCTCATGCCCCATGCGCTTGGCGACGAGCGCCGTCTGCTCGGCAATATCCGCCAGTTCCTCGGCATTGGGGCGCTCGTTCACGGTGGTGTCGGCCATGAAGACCGTGTGGCTTTGCCCGACCATCAAATGAATGCCGAACGGGGTGCGCCCCGCCTCGGGATCGATCACACGGCGGATTTCGCGCATTGTATGCGCATAGGTGCGCGTGATGCCGGTGATCATCGCGTCGGCTTCGCCCAGTTGCAGCATCACCGCGCCGAAGATGTTGCGATCCTGGTTGATCATCCGCTCGCAGTCGCGCCGCAGATAGCCGCGCCGCTGCAGTCGTTCGTAGAGGAAGTCGACCATGCGCGGCACCAGCGGCGAATTGCGGCTGTTGTGCAATTCATAGCTGTCGGGATCATTGACGCCGAGCGCGCGCAACCGTTCGGGCACATCATCGCGGCCGACCAGCACCGGCGTGCCGTAACCGCCGTCCTTGAACGCGATCGCCGCGCGCAGCACGACTTCTTCCTCGCCCTCGGCGAACAACACCCGCTTGGGATGTGCCTTGGCACCTTCATACGCGAGCGTCAGCACCGAAGTGGTCGGGTTGAGCCGTGCCTTCAGCGTCTGGCGATAGGCCTCCAGATCGAGGATCGGCTTGGTCGCAACGCCCGAATCCATCGCCGCCTTGGCCACCGCGACCGGCACGATTTCCATCAGCCGCGGGTCGAACGGTGCCGGGATGATGTAATCGGGGCCGAAGGTGTGGCGCACACCGTAAGCAACCGCCACTTCCTCGGCCACTTGTTGCCGCGCCAACGCCGCCAGCGCGCGCGCGGCCGCCAGCTTCATTTCATCGTTGATCGTCGTCGCGCGCACGTCGAGCGCGCCGCGGAAGATGAACGGGAAGCCAAGCACGTTATTGACCTGGTTCGGATAGTCCGACCGCCCCGTGGCGATGATCGCATCGGGCCGAGCCGCCTTCGCCTCGGGCGGGGTGATCTCCGGATCGGGATTGGCCATCGCGAAGATGATCGGCTTGGGGGCCATCTTGAGCAGGTCCGACGCCGGCAGCGCCCCGGCGGCTGAAAGACCGACGAACACATCCGCACCATCGAGCGCCTCGGTCAGCGTGCGCTTCTCGGTGGCCACGGCATGCGCCGACTGCCACTGATTGATATCGGCCCGCCCCTGGTAGATCACCCCACCAAGATCGACCATCGTCAACTGGTCGCTCGGCAGGCCCATCGCTTTGATCAGCTCGGCGCACGCGATCGCCGCCGCGCCCGCGCCGTTCATCACCACCTTGGTGTCCTTGATGTCACGGCCGGTCAGGAACAACGCGTTGATAAGCCCCGCCGCGCAAATGATCGCGGTACCGTGCTGGTCGTCATGGAACACCGGGATGTTCATGCGCTGGCGCAAGGTCTGTTCGATGATGAAGCATTCCGGAGACTTGATGTCCTCCAGATTGATCCCGCCAAAGCTCGGCTCCATCAGCTCGATCGCATCGATCAGCCGGTCGGCATCCTCGGTCTTCAGCTCGATATCGATCGCGTCGACATCGGCGAAGCGCTTGAACAGCACCGCTTTGCCTTCCATCACCGGCTTGGACGCGAGCGCGCCGAGATTGCCGAGCCCGAGAATGGCGGTACCGTTCGAGATGACCGCAACGAGATTGCCCTTCGCGGTGTAATCATACGCCAGGCTCGGATCGGCGGCGATCGCCAGCACCGGCACCGCGACGCCGGGCGAATAGGCCAGCGCCAGATCGCGCTGCGTCGCCATCGGCTTGGACGCGACGATCTCGATCTTGCCCGGTCGGCCTTCCGAATGAAACAGGAGCGCCTCACGCTCGGAAAATTGGACGTTCGAGTCTGCAGTCATGGGGGCGGCCTCCTGGATCGGCGTCGTCTTAGAAACAGTTTGGGAGAATGGGAACGGCTCTAGTTGCCGTTACGACTATCGAAGGACCGACGCGCCTCGGCGATGCGGTCGACATTGTCCGCCGCCCACACCCACACGCCGCAAAACGCCTCGGCCAGCGTGAAACCGAGTTCGGTCAGCCGATATTCGACTTTTGGCGGGATCACCGGATGGATCGTCCGGATCACCAGGCCGTCGCGCTCCATCTGACGCAACGTCTGTGTCAACATCTTCTGGCTGATGCCCTCGGCAAGCTGCGCCAGACGCGAAAAGCGCAGTTCGCCATGTTCGGTCAGCACCTCCAGCACGATCATCGTCCATTTGTCGGCGACGCGACCGATCACTTCCGTGACCAGAGCCTCGACGCGCGGATCGAGATTTTCGGGATATTGGTGCGAAACGGCCATTGGTTTCCTGTCGGTAAGTACCGCACTTTTGCGTGCCTACTTTCCAATCGAACGCGCAGCTTTTACGCGCCGTGTCAACAATCGAACGGGAAGAGCAACCATGAATATCAGCGGCAACACCCTCCTCATCACCGGCGGCGGCACCGGCATCGGCCGTGCGCTCGCCGAGCAATTTCACGCGCGCGGCAACCACGTCATCGTCGCCGGCCGTCGCGCCGAGCCGCTCGACGCGCTGGCGCGCGACCTGCCGGGAATCAGCACCGCCTTGCTCGACGTCGCCGACGCGGCCGACATTGCGCGCTTCGCCGACACGATCGCCAGCGAGCACCCGGCCCTCAACGTCGTGATCCACAATGCGGGGATCATGCGCGCCGAAGATATGACCGCGCAGCCCTATGACCTGAGCGACGCCGAGGCGATGATCGCGACCAACCTGCTGGGGCCGATCCGGCTGACCGCGGCCTTGCTGCCGCACCTGCGCAAGCAGCCCAACGCCGCGATCCTCACCGTATCGTCGGGTCTCGCCTTCGTACCGCTGGTGGCGACGCCGACCTATAGTGCCACCAAGGCGGCGATCCATAGCTGGTCGCAGTCCTTGCGGGCACAGCTCGCCGATACGGGAATCGACGTGATCGAAATCGCGCCCCCCGCCGTCGCGACCGATCTGATGCCGGGTCATGCCGAAAACCCCAATTCGATGCCGCTCGACGCCTATATCGCCGAGACGATGGCGCTGCTCGAAGCCAACCCGCACGGCCCCGAAAACGCCGTCGAGCGCGTCAAATTCCTGCGCGATGCCGAGCGCGAGGGGCGGTATGGCGCGGTGTTCGCCGCGCTCAACCAGCGACACTGACGCGGCGGTTTCCTTTCGGGAGGGCGGGCGGTATCAGACGGCGATGGCGCCAGCACCGACCCCCGCTCCCACCCCGATGATGGCGCAATATTTCGCGCTGAAGGCCGAGGCGGCGGATTGCCTGCTGTTCTACCGCATGGGCGATTTCTTCGAATTGTTCTTCGACGATGCGAAGGTCGCCGCCGCCTGCCTCGACATCGCGCTGACCACGCGCGGCGAGCATCACGGCGTGCCGATCCCGATGTGCGGCGTGCCAGTCCATGCCGCCGATGCCTATCTCGCACGGCTGATCAAGGCCGGGCACCGCGTCGCCATCGCCGAGCAGACCGAGAGCCCGGCAGAAGCCAAGAAGCGCGCGGGCAAGACGTTGGTCTCGCGCGCGATCGTCCGCGTGGTGACGGCGGGGACGCTGACCGAGGAGGCGCTGCTCGATGCGCGCGCCGCCAATTGGTGCGTGGCGATCGGCGAGGTTGGCGGTGCGGTCGCGATTGCCGCTGCCGACATTTCGACCGGGCGGTTCGAGCTGATCGCGTGCGATGCCGCCGGATTGGGTGCCGAACTCGCCCGGCTCGCCCCGGCGGAGACCATCGCGTCGGAAGCGAGCGGCTTTGCCGAGCTCGCGACGATGCTGCGCCCGCGCGGCGAGTTCGACAGCGCGCGCGGCGAGGCGCGGCTGAAGGACCTGTATGCCGTCGCGACGCTCGACGGCTTCGGCCAGTTCGACCGTGCCGCCTTGTCGGCGGCGGGTGGGCTCGTCGCCTATCTCGATCACACCGCCAAGGGCGCGATGCCCTTCCTGCGCCCGCCGCGCCTCGGGCAAAGCGCCCAGCACATGGCGATCGACGCTGCCACGCGCGAAAGCCTGGAACTGACCCAGACGACGAGCGGCGTGCGCAAGGGCAGCTTGCTCGACGCGATCGACCGCACGGTGACGGCGGCGGGCGCGCGCCTGCTCGCCGCCGATCTCGGCGCCCCGCTGATGGAACGCACGCGGATCGAGGCGCGCTACGATCTGGTCACGCTGCTTACCGAGGATTCGGGGCTGCGCGAGTCGCTGCGGGGGACTTTGCGCAGCATGGCCGATATCGGCCGCGCGCTCGGGCGGCTGGCGGCGGGGCGGGGCTCCCCACGCGATCTCGGCCAGTTGCGCGACGGGCTCGATGGCGCGTGGCGGCTGGGCGAGCGGCTCGACCGGATCGACCAACCGCCTGCGCTGCTGAAGGATCTTGCCCCGCGCTTGCGCGGGCATGGCGCGCTGATCGACTTGCTGTCACGCGCGCTCGTGCCGTCACCCCCGATCGATGCCTCGGATGGCGGCTATATCGCTGCGGGCTATGACGCCGCGCTCGACGACCTGCGCGATGCGGGCGCGGGCGGCCGGCGCGCGATCGCTGCGCTCGAGGCCGACTATCGCGCCCGCACCGGCGTCGCCCAGCTCAAGATCCGCCACAATGGCGTGCTCGGCTATCATATCGAAGTCCCCGCGCGTTCGGCCGATGGTCTGATGAAACCCGATAGCGGTTTCATCCACCGCCAGACGATGGCGGGCGCGGTGCGCTTCAACGCGCCCGAACTGCACGAAGTCGCCGCCAAAGTGACGCAGGCCGGCGCCCATGCGCTGGCGGCGGAGGCGGCGCATCTTGAGGATCTGATCGCCGCCGCGCTCGACCGGCGCGAGGCGGTGGCGGCGACCGCGGATGCGCTGGCGCGGCTCGATGTCGCCGCCAGCCATGCCGAGCGCGCGGCGGAAGGCGGCTGGGCGCGGCCCGAGCTTGTCGACCATGCCTGTTTCGACATTGTCGGCGGGCGGCACCCGGTGGTCGAGGATGCGCTGGCCAAGCGGGGCGAACGCTTCGTCGCCAATGACTGTCGCCTGTCGGAAGATTCGCGGCTGTGGCTCGTCACCGGGCCCAATATGGGCGGTAAATCGACCTTCCTGCGCCAGAACGCCGCCATTGCCGTGCTGGCGCAAGCGGGCAGCTACGTTCCCGCGACATCGGCAACACTTGGACTGGTCGACCGGCTGTTCAGCCGCGTCGGCGCGTCGGACAATCTCGCGCGCGGTCGCTCGACCTTCATGGTCGAAATGGTCGAAACCGCCGCGATCCTGGCACAAGCAACGCCACGCAGCTTCGTCATCCTCGACGAGGTCGGGCGCGGCACCTCGACCTATGACGGGCTCGCCATTGCCTGGGCGGTGGTCGAGGCGATCCATGACGACAATCGCTGCCGCTGCCTGTTCGCCACCCATTATCACGAACTGACGCGGCTCGCCGAACGCTGTGACGCGCTCACCCTCCACCATGTCCGCGCGCGCGAATGGAAGGGCGAGCTGGTGTTGCTGCACGAAGTGTCCGAAGGCCCGGCCGATCGCAGTTATGGCCTCGCGGTCGCGCGGCTCGCTGGGCTGCCGCCTGCGACGATCGCGCGCGCCAAGGCGGTGCTGGCAAAGCTGGAAGCGGGCCGCGCCAAGACCGGGGGGCTGGCGGCGGGTCTGGACGATCTGCCGCTCTTCGCCGCCGCGATGGAGGTCGAGGAAGAGCAGGCCGACGCGATCCGCGCCGAGGTGGAGGCGCTCGACGTCGATGCGCTCACCCCGCGTGAGGCGCTGGAGACGCTCTACCGCCTGAAGGCTTTGGCGCGGGAGTAACGCCCTACGCCCGCGCGATCACCGTGTACGTCATCTCCCGCCGCGTCTCGAAGCCGAGCGCGCGGTACAGCGCCACCGCCGGGTTGTCGGCATAGCTGTGGAGAAACACGCCCTCTCCACCCGCGATCAGCGGCGCAATCACCGCTTCCATCAACGCGCGGGCGAAACCCTGCCCGCGAAAATCGGGATGCGTGCACACCGCGCTGACCTCGCTGAAACCCGGCACCTTCATCCGCTCGCCCGCCATCGCGACCAGCCGCCCGGCGCGGCGCACGCCGATATAGCCGCCTTGCAGATGCGTCGCCGCGAAGAACGGCCCCGGCGCGGTCAGCGTTGCCAGCGCCAGCATCTCGGGCGCATCCTCGTCGCCCAAACGCACGATTTCCACGTCGCGCGCCGCGCGGTGCAGCCGCGTCGCGACCATCTGGTTGAGCCGCCGCTCCGATACAATCGCCGTCCCCGGCGGCAGCACGGCTGGCCCCACCCCGATCAGGCCGAGCGTGCCGCCGTCCGGGACGAGCGCAGCTAACGCCGCCAGTGCCTCAGCGGAATCGTCGGCGGCTTCGCCAAACAGGTTGACGTCAGGCCGGAAGCGCAGCGCGCGACCGTCGCCGATCGCCAGCGCGTTCTGGCGGCCGGTAAGACTGTGCCAGATCGGTCGATCGAGCGGCGAGAATGGCAGGTTCGTCATTGGCCCCTTACACCCGAGAAGCGCGGCGCGGCTCATCCCGGCTCTTGCGGTCAAACCACGCAACCCTCCCGACACTGTGCATCATGACACCACGGCACGACAAGGTTCGGCCCCGGCCTCATGCGCATCCTGCGTGGACGCGGATCGCCCGACCCCCTATCTGGAACGCATGCCGCCACGCTTTGAAACCCTCCCGCAACGCCGTTCGATCATCGATCGGCGCACCGTCGCCGATGCGCTCGCCGCGCTCGAGGGGGATCGCAACACTTTGCGGAACGCGGCAACCGCCTTGCTCAAGCAAGCGCTCGACGCAGGGCGTGCCGAGATCGGGCGGCGGTTGATCGAACATCCTTCGCGCGGGTTGGAGGCAGCGGCGGGCCAGGCCTTCCTGATCGACCAATTGCTCCGCTTGCTCTACGATTTCACCGTCCAGCGCCTGTATCCGATGAGCAATCCGACCGCGGCCGAGCGTATCACGATCATCGCGGTCGGCGGCTATGGGCGCGGTGAAATGGCCCCCTATTCCGACGTTGATGTCGGCTTCCTGACTCCCGGCAAACAACCGCCCTGGGCCGAGCAAGTGATCGAGACGATGCTCTATGCGCTGTGGGATCTCGGCCTGAAAGTCGGCCATAGCAGCCGCTCGCTCGACGAGATGGTGCGCCAGGCCAAAAGCGACGTGACGATCCGCACCGCCTTGCTCGAGGCACGCTATGTGTGGGGCGATCAGGCGCTGTATGACGAGGCCGCGCGCCGCTTCAAGGTCGAGGTGCAGGCCGACACCGCACGCCAGTTCATCGCCGACAAGCTCGCCGAGCGCGACGTGCGGCACCACAAGATGGGCGACACGCGCTATGTCGTCGAACCCAACGTAAAAGAAGCGAAGGGCGGCCTGCGCGATCTGCACACGCTCTTCTGGATCGGCAAATACGCCTATAATGTCACCGAGCCCGCCGAGCTGGTCGAGGCTGGGCTGCTCAGCCGCGCCGAATATCGCCAGTTCCACCGTGCCGAGAATTTCCTGTGGGCCGTGCGCTGCCACCTGCACGCCATTTCCGGTCGGGCCGAGGATCGGCTGACCTTCGACCTGCAGCGCGAGATCGCCGAGCGGATGCGCTTCGCCGACCGGCCCGGCAAGTCCAAGGTCGAGCGTTTCATGCAATATTACTTCCTGCAGGCGCGCACGGCAGGCGACCTGACCGGCGTGTTTCTGGCGCATCTCGACGAGAAGTTCGCCGCGCGCGGACGGCGGTTCGGCTTGTCGGTGCTGCGGCGATCCCCGCGCAAGCTGAACGGCTTCACCGTCATTCGTGGTCGGCTGGCGATCCCCAATGACGGTTTTCTCGCCGAAAAGCCGGTGCGGCTGATCGAATTGTTCGCGCTGGCCGACAAACACGGTCTGGAAATTCACCCGCTGGCCATGCGCGCCGCCGCACGCGACGCGAAACTTGCCGATGATATCCGCCAGGATCCGACCGCCAATGCGCTGTTCCTCGACGTGCTCACCTCGCCGCGCGACCCCGAAACGGTGCTGCGCTGGATGAACGAGGCGGGGGTGTTCGGTCGCTTCGTGCCCGATTTCGGCCGCGTCGTGGCGCAAATGCAGTTCGACATGTACCATCACTACACCGTCGACGAACACACCATCCGCGCGATTGGCCTGCTCAGCCGGATCGAGCATGGCGAGCTGGAGACCGACCATCCGCTGTGTACGGTGTTGCTGAAACAGATCGTCTCGCGCCGCGCGCTCTATGTCGCGGTGTTGCTGCATGACATCGCCAAGGGGCGCGGCGGCGACCATTCGGTGCTGGGTGCCGAGGTCGCGCACCGGCTCTGCCCGCGCCTGGGACTGAGCCCGGCCGAGACCGAAACCGTCGCCTGGCTGGTGCGCTATCACCTGCTGATGTCGGCGACCGCGTTCAAACGCGACCTGTCGGACTTCAAGACCATCCTCGATTTCGCGGAAGCCGTGCAAAGCCCCGAGCGCTTGCGGCTGTTGCTGCTGCTCACGGTCGTCGACATTCGCGCGGTCGGCCCCGGTGTGTGGAACGGGTGGAAGCGGCAATTGCTGTCCGACCTGTACGAATCGGCCGAAGAAGTGCTGCGGCTGGGCCACAAGCAAAAGGGGCGCGGCGAGCGGATCGCCGCAAAGCAGGAGGCGCTGCAGGCGCTGCTGGGCTGGGATGCGGCGCAGTTTGACCATCTCGTGCGCCGCTTGCCCGAACCTTATTGGGTGGCCGAGCCCGAGGACGTAATCGCCCGCAATGCCGGGCTGATCGCCGAAGCGGGCTCGGCGCAGCTCTCGATCAGCGCGCAGGTCTATCCCGAGCGCGGCGCGACGCTCGTTACCGTCTACGCCGCCGATCACCCGGGGCTGTTCTACCGCATCGCAGGCGCGATCAGCGTGGCTGGCGGCAATATCATCGATGCGCGCATCCACACCACACGCGACGGCATGGCGCTCGACAACTTCCTGGTGCAGGATCCGTTCGGTCGCCCGTTCGACGAGACGGCACAGCTTTCCCGGCTGAAACAGGCGATCGAGGACGCACTCGCCAATCGCGGCAAGATGATCGACCGGCTGATGGCAAAGCCGCCATCGCGTCCGCGTGCCGAGGCGTTTGCAATCGCTCCGAACGTGCTGATCGACAACAAGGCGTCGAACCGCTTCACCGTGATCGAGATCAACGCGCGCGACCGGCCCGCCTTATTGCATCAGCTGGCGCACGCGCTGTTCCAGTCGAAGGTGACGATCCATTCGGCGCATGTCGCAACCTATGGCGAACGCGCGGTCGACACGTTCTACCTGACCGACCTGACCGGCGAAAAGATCTCAGCAGCGAGCCGATTGAAGACGATCGAGCGGCGCCTGCTGGGTGCCGCGGCAGGAGAGCGGATCACCGACGCGGCGTAAACCCGGCCGTGAAGGCGGGTTGCCCCCGCCACGACGGGATCGCTGCGCCCCACGCGTCTTACGATCCGCGTCGCGACTGTCACCCGTCACAGCGGCGCGTGCGTCTGAAATCCGCCCGATGGCATCCCCTTCGACCGCCGCTCGGGATTTCCACCCGAATAGCCCCGATGGTCGCGGACCTTGGCGATCACCCGCTGCCCTTCGTCATTGCCGGTCTTGAACCGGCTGGCGTTGCGATTGAGGCCGTCGACTTCGCTCGCCAGGTTGCGTGCGGCGGCAGACGTTTGCTCCACCATCGCGGCATTTTGCTGCGTCGCACGGTCGACCTCGTTCACGGCCCCGACAATCTCCTTGATGGTGGTGGCTTGTGTGCGGTTCTCGGCGGCCATGCGGGACACCAGCGACAACACTTGCTCCACGCTGCCGGAAATATTGGAAAGCGCCCCATCGACATCCTGCACCGCACCAACCGCGGTGCCGATATCCTCCTGGGTCGCGGTCAACTGCCCGCGCGCGCGTTTCGCCTCCTCTTCGGACCGCATTGCCAGCGCCGAGACAAGGTCGGCGACGACGGCAAACCCGCGTCCGGCGTCCCCGGCGCGCCCCGCCTCGACTGCGGCATTCATCGCCAGAACGCGCGTCTGGAAGGCGATCTTGTCGAGGCCTTCGATGACACTGTCGATCCCTTTCGCGCCATCGAGCACGCGGCTCATCGCCGACACGGCATGTTCGGCGGTGTTGCGACCGGCGACCACATTCGACACCGCCTGCTCGGTCTGATCGACCGTCTGGCCCGCCGATCGCGCCGTCTGCACCAGCACGCCCTCCATTTGCGACAGCGAAGCAGAGGCCTTTTCGAGACTGGCGGCATTGCCCTCGGAGCGCCGGGCCAGGTCATCTGCCGCCAACGCGATCTCGTTGGAGCCGGTGCGAATGCCGTGACACGCATCGGTGACCGATGCCATCAGCTCGCGCAAGTCGCCAACCGCACCGTTATAATTTTGTTTAAGTTCCTGATAATTATTCGGAAACTCTTCATGAATCTGCGCAGTCAGATCTCCGTCCGACATCGCCTTCAAGTGGCGCGAAAGCGTATCGACCACAGCATGCTGCGCGATATCCTCCGCCGCCTTGGCGTGGTCGGCGGCAGCCTTGGCCACCGCCACGTCGCGGAAGGTGCCGAGTGCACGCGCCATGTCGCCCAATTCGTCGGACCGGGCGAGGCCGGGAATGTCCGACGCGGTGTCGCCCGCCTGAAGTGCCCCCATGCGCACGGTCAGCGCATTCAACGGTTGCGTGATCGAGCGAGCGAGCAACCATCCAAGGCCCGCCATCGCCAGAATCCCGAGCAGTGCGAGACCAACCAGCAAGGACGCTTCGCCCCAAATCGCCGCCCAGGCGTCGGTCTGATAGGCACCGGTGCCGATCACCCAGCCCCACGGCGCGAACTTCTTCACGAACGAAATTTTGGGTTGCGGTGCCTCGGAGCCTGGCTTGGGCCAGCGATAGGCGACAAAGTCCCCGTCCGGATTGCGCTCGGCCGCCTTGACGAACTCCACGAACGGAAAACGCCCATCCGGGTCGGTGGTCTGGCGAAGGTCCTTGCCCTCCAGTTCCGGCTTGACCGGATGCATGATCATCCGGGGCAACAGATCGTTGACCCAGAAATACTCTTTGCCGCTGTAGCGCATCCTGCGAAGGGTGGAGAGCGCACCGGCCTGCGCCTGTTCACGGGTTAGGCGACCATCGGCCTCCTGCGCCTGATACTGCTCGACCACGCCATATGCGGTTTCCAGGGTTGCGCGGGTTTGCATCGCCTCGTCGTGCAGCATGACACCGCCCAACCGCAGCAATGCAACGCCAAGACCAAGCGTCATCGCACAGAGCGCCGCCAATGTAAGAAGGTGAAGTCGACGGCCGATATTCAAACGCATCTCATAATCCTCGGTACCCTGAGTGCATTATAGACGGGAGCCGAAGAGGGCGCGGAAGCGCGACAACATTGATTTCGAAAGTCGATTTGCCGAATGCAGCGGCGTTCCGGGTGAGCGGATATGCTGCGCGAAACATGCCTTTTATAGGGGATCGGCTGGCTGCGTTCCTGCTTTCGCGAGGCGTATTCCGTGATATCGTGCCCGTCGCCCCGCTGCCGTCGGCGAAGCTCGGGGCAAAGGACATCACAAGGAGGATTGCATGCCCGTACTCGGCATTGGCGGCCTATTCTTGCGCAGTAAGGATCCCGATGCGCTGTCCGCCTGGTATCGCGATCATCTCGGAGTCGGTGCGGGTTGCGTTTCGGTCGAGGGAGCGACGGCGGACCCGTGGTCCTGGCTGGCACAGGGCGGGCCCGTTATATTCGCGCCATTCGCCGCCGATTCCGATTATTTTCCGGCAGACCGACAGTTCATGCTCAACCTGCGTGTGGCGGATCTGGACGGCTTGATCGCCAATCTGACCAGCGCGGGAATCGACGTTCTGACCAAGCCCGAATGGGACGACCCGGCGACCGGACGCTTTGCCCGAGTCCACGATCCGGAGGGACGCCCAATCGAGCTGTGGGAAGCACCCGCAGACTGACGCGGGGCGGGCAGGGTGCCCGCCCGACCTATTATTTCGGGGCGAGCACCATCAGCATCTGGCGGCCTTCCATGCGCGGATAGGCTTCGACCTTGGCGGTTTCCGCCACGTCGGCCTGCACACGCTGGAGCAAGATCATGCCAAGCTGGCCGTGGCTCAATTCACGGCCGCGGAAGCGCAAAGTGATCTTGACCTTGTCGCCTTCGTCGATGAACTCGAGCACCTTCTTCATCTTGGTGTCGTAATCGTGGTCATCGATGTTGGGACGCATCTTGATCTCTTTGATCTCCTGCGTCTTTTGCGACTTGCGTGCGAGGTTCGCTTTCTTCTGCGCCTCGTACTTGAACTTGCCGACATCGAGGAACTTGGCGACGGGCGGATCAGCGTTGGGCGACACCTCGACCAGGTCCAAACCGACCTCGCGCGCCTGCTCCATCGCCTCGCGCGTGTACATTACGCCAAGATTTTCACCGTCCTGATCGATCACGCGGACCTTGGACGACACAATGAATTCGTTGAAGCGAGGGCCGTTCATTGGCGGCGCCTGCCGGGTCATGGGAGGACGGATAGGTGTAGCTCCTGTCGTTGTTGATGGACTGATATAGGGGATTTTCGGGCAAAACGAAAGGTGGACTCGTTCGATCCTCATACCACCCCGGCGAAGGCCGGGGCCCAGCCGGACAGGCTCATGCTGAAAGCGCTCCGCTCCCTTGCAAAAACCTTCGCAACTGGGCCCCGGCCTTCGCCGGGGTGGTCGTCATTTTACAGGTCCGGGGCCTTGGCCGCCTCGGTCAGCATCGCGATCGCCTCGTCCAGCGTCAGGAATTGCTGCCGGTCGCGGCCCAATTGCCGCAAGGCGACCTTGCCCTCTTCGGCCTCGCGCTTGCCGACGACGAGCAGGTTCGGGACCTTCGCCAGCGAGTGCTCGCGCACCTTATAGTTGATCTTCTCGTTGCGCAGATCGGTCTCGACCCGGATCCCCGCCGCCGTCAGTTTCGCGGCCACTTCGGTGGCATAGCCATCCGCATCGGACACGATCGTCGCGACCACCGCCTGCACCGGTGCCAGCCACAGCGGGAAGCGCCCGGCATGGTGCTCGATCAGGATGCCGATGAAGCGCTCGAACGTGCCCAGAATCGCGCGGTGCAGCATCACCGGGCGGTGGCGCTCGCCATCCGCGCCGACATAGCTGGCGTCGAGTCGCTCAGGCAGCACGCGGTCCGACTGGATCGTACCGACTTGCCACGTCCGCCCGATCGCATCGGTCAGGTGGAATTCGAGCTTGGGCGCATAGAACGCCCCCTCGCCCGGCAGTTCTTCGAAATTGGCCTTGATCGTCTCGCTGAGCTTGGAGCCCAGCACCGCCTGGCGCAATTCGTCCTCGGCCTTGTCCCACATCTCGTCCGAGCCGAAGCGCTTGTCGGGGCGCAGCGCGAGTTTCACCGCGTAGTCGGAAAAGCCGAGATGCTGGTACACGCTGTCGAGCAACTCGCAGAATAGCTGCACTTCCTCGACCAACTGATCCTCGCGCACGAAGATATGCGCGTCGTCCTGCGTGAACTGGCGCACGCGCATGATGCCGTGCAGCGCGCCATGCGGCTCGTTGCGGTGGCAGCAGCCGAATTCGGCCATGCGCATCGGCAAGTCGCGATAGCTCTTAATGCCCTGCCGGAAGATCAGCACGTGCGCCGGGCAGTTCATTGGCTTCAGTGCCATCAGATCGGCGGTGCCGCTGAAGATCGCCGCGTCGTCCTCGGTACCCGGAATCTCGTCGGGCACGACGAACATGTTTTCGCGATATTTGCCCCAATGGCCGGACTGCTCCCACTGGCGCGCGTCCATCAATTGTGGGGTCTTCACCTCGACATAGCCCGCCGCGTCGAGCCGGCGGCGCATATAGGCCTCCAACTGACGCCACAGCATATAGCCCTTGGGGTGCCAGAACACGCTGCCTTGCGCTTCGGACTGGAGATGGAACAGGTCCATTTCCTGGCCGATCTTGCGATGGTCGCGCTTGGCCGCTTCCTCGAGCATCGTCAGATGCGCATCGAGCTGCTTCTTGTTCAGCCAGCCGGTGCCGTAAATGCGGCTGAGCATCGCATTCTTCTGGTCACCGCGCCAATAAGCGCCCGACACACGCGTCAGCTTGAACGCCTGCGGATCAAGCTTGCCGGTCGAGGCCAGATGCGGCCCGCGGCACATGTCGAGCCACGCGTCGTCACCCTTGCCGGCCTTGTAGACCGTCAGTTCCTCGCCCTCGGGCAGTTCGGCGGCCCATTCGGCCTTGAAGCTCTCGCCCTGCGCGGTCCAGCGCGCGATCAGATCGGCACGGCTCCACACTTCGCGGATCAGCGGCTCGTCCTTGCCGATGATGCGGCGCATCTCGGCTTCGATCGCGGGCAGATCCTCGTCGGTGAACGGACGATCCTTCGGCGCGAAGTCGTAATAAAAGCCGTCGTCGGTCGAGGGACCGAAGGTGATCTGCGTCCCCGGAAACAGGTTCTGCACCGCTTCGGCCAGCACATGCGCAAAATCGTGGCGGGCGAGTTCGAGCGCATCGGCCTCGTCCTTCGCGGTCACCAGCGCCAGCGCGCTGTCGCCCTCAAACGGGCGCATGATGTCGCGCAATTCGCCATCGACGCGCGCGGCGATCGCCGCTTTCGCCAGGCCCGGCCCGATCGCTGCGGCCACATCTGCGGGGGTAGTCCCCGGGGCTACCTCACGGACGGAACCGTCGGGCAGCGAGATGCGGAACAGGGCGGACATCGGGATGGGATCTTTCTTGGCTTATAGGAGCCCCGGCGCTTAAGCCGGGCTGGTCGATATAAGCAAGCGCGGGCGATCCGTCACCCTCCGCCAATTACCGCCGCCTGCAGGCCGGAGGGTCGCACCGCCCGGCCCGCGTGGGTACGTGCATGCGTGCGCTCAGCAATGACCGCCGACCCTCGTTTCCAACAGCGCCGTCGGCGGGGGCATCCGTCGGCCCTGCTCAACCTGGAAGCGATCGGCCTGGGCGGACAACTGCCCCACTTCGCCGGTCAGATTGCGGGCGGCAGCCGAGGTTTCCTCGACCATCGCGGCATTTTCCTGCGTCGACCGGTCGATCGCGTGGACGGCCAGGCTTACTTCGGTGATCGCGCCGGCCTGTGCTTCATTATCCTTGGCGATCTGCTTGGCCAGAACGGTGACACGGTCCCCCGAGGTGAGGATGACGCCGAATGCCTCGTCCACCTGCTGTACCGCATCGACCGCAGCGCCGATGTCGACCCGCGTGACGCCCAGTTGGTCGCGCGCGCGCTTGGCCTCTTCCTCGGCGCGCATCGCCAGCGCAGAGACCAGATCGGCCACCACCGCAAAGCCGCGACCGGCATCGCCCGCGCGCCCGGCCTCGACCGCCGCGTTCATGGCGAGAACGCGTGTCTGGAACGCGATCTTGTCGAGCCCGCCAATCACGTCATCAATGCCCTTAGCGCTGTCGAGCACGCGCGTCATCGCCTGCACGGCGGCATCGGTGCGCCCGCGCCCTTCGAGCACCGCCGCATTGGCTTGCTCCGAGGTTTCGACCGATTGCGACGCGGCAAGGGCGGTCGCCTTGAGCCGCGTATCGACCTGCTGGATCGCGGCGGTGGTCTGCTCCAGGCTTGCCGCCGTGCTTTCGGTGCGGCGCGCGATGTCATTTGCTGCCTGGGCGATTTCGTTCGAGCCGCCCTGAATGTTGCTGGCGCTGGATTTGACCGAAGCAAGCAAGGTCCGCAAATTTCCAAGCGCCTCGTTGTAACTATTCTTCATCGGCCCATAAGCCGCCGGGAAATTTTCCGTAATATCTGCGGTGAGGTCGCCATTAGAAAGCCGCCCCAGCTTGTCGACCATCGTCCTGGTGACCGTCGCATTGAGTTCCGAATTCCGCTCCAGTTCTTCGTTCATGACGACCTGCTTCTGGGCGTTATCGCGAAACGCGAACATCGCCTTGGTCATGCGTCCGACGCAATCGGTGAATTCGGTGAATTCGATCGGCGACTGGAGATCGCCGGAGGCGAGCCCCTCCATCCGCACGACCGTCGCGACATAGGGGCCGGCGATCGCCTCGCGGAAAAAGTGCGCCATCCCGAGGCCGACCGTGGTGGCAATCACGCCGACCAGTAACGCGCCCTTGGGATTCACCCACATTGCGCAGGTGGTTACGGCCAATAAAGCAACGAAAAACCCGAAGGCTACCAGGAGTTTCAACCGGACGGGCGCTGAGGCTTTAAACCAATACACGTAGGATCTCCTGAAATCATGCTTTAGAACTAGAGAGATCGTCTGCGCAAAAGTTGCGAGGACGCCCACCCGGTTATTGTAGGAGAATTATCGGGAAGCGTTGCGCGCACACGAAAATCTTGCCTCCCTCCGCCATTGCCGATTGTCGACGCCACCCATTATGGTGCGCGCCGAAACCCGCAGAGATTGCTCGCCTGTCAGCCAAGGAATAGGATGATGCTAACCGGATTGCTGGTGTACACGATCATCGTGATGCAGTTTTTCCCCGAAACGGCGGTCGCACGGTGGTTGGATCGCACGGTGGCGATCACACGCGATGTGTTTGGCAGGATCGAGCGTCGACACCTCATCTTTCTGATGCTGACGGCCGTCATCCTCATCGCCGGTGCGGAGTTGCTGGCGATCGCCGGGCCGTTCGACATGGCGCTGGTCGTGCTGTGGGACGTGTCGACCTATATCGACATTGTTCTGACGACCGCGGTGATCGCGACCGCCACGCGCGGCGGCGCGGGCTGGCGCACGCTCATCGCACGGTTCCTGCCCCGCCGTGCGCCGCGCGCGCGGCGTCGGCGCGGCGTCCAGGCCACCCCGCCCTCCGCCAATGACGACGACCGACCGGCCTTTGCCCGCGCGGCTTAGGCCACCCCGAACGGTACCACGCGATTGCTGCGAACATGGCCGATCTCGGCGCGGCCGAGATAAGGCACGCGCATCTCGCCGCACCAGCGCGCGATCATCGTTTCAAGGCTTTCGCCCCAGGGCGGATCATTGTCCGGCACTTCGCTGATCTGGCCCAGCCGGACGCCCGCAAGTCCCTTCAACTGCGTCGCATGGGCCATGGTGAACAACATGCGGTCAACGCGGTAGAGCGGCTCGGACACTTCCTCGACGATCAGCACATGATCGGTGAGGTCGGGCAGCCACGGCGTGCCGATCAGCGCGGTCAGGATCGCGAGATTGAACGCCGCCGCCGGTCGCCCGTCCAGGCCGGGTTCGAGCACGCTGCGATCCTTCTTCGTCAGCCACAGCAAGGACCGCGCAAACGCCGCACCGCCGTCTCCACTGCCCGCAACCGACGCCATCGGCCCATGCACCGGATGTCCGACCTTGGCGGCATACAGCGCGCCGAGCAGGAAGCCCATGTCGGAAAACCCCAAATAGGTCTTGCGCCGCGCCGCCGCGCCCAGTTGCGGCATCACGCTGTGCAGGATGCGGTTGGAGCCATAGCCGCCGCGCGCGAACCAGATCGCATCGAACGCGGGGTCATTAGCGACCTCCAGGAACGCCGCCGCGCGCACCGCGTCCGACCCGGCGAAATGCCCTTCGCTGAGGAAGCATTGCGGGTGAAACACCAGATCGACCTCGGGCATCGCCACCGCCGCCAGCCCGAGCGCACGCGCCGCCAGCGCTTCATCGATCCCGCGTGCGGGTGCCACCACCCCAATCTTCATGCCATCACCGTTCGTTTCGAGCCCATCTCTGTCGAGCACAATCGAGAAACCTGCCCCCCCGCCCCGTCGCCCGGTTTCTCGACTGCGCTCGAAACGAACGGGAGGGGTGGTGCTTTCCGACGACCCGCGATAGCCCGCTGTTATGAGCAACGGCAAATCATACTTCTTCGTCGGCATTGGCGGCAGCGGCATGATGCCGCTCGCGATGATCCTCGCCGGGCGCGGGGCCACCGTCGCCGGATCGGACCGCACGCTCGATGCCGGGCGCTTGCCCGCCAAATTCGCCGATCTCGCCGCCAAGGGCGTGGCGCTGTTTCCGCAGGACGGCTCTGGCGTCACCTCGACCGAACAGATCGTCGTCGCCTCGGCCGCGGTCGAAGCGAGCGTCGCCGATATCGTCGCCGCCGATCGCGTCGGCGCGCAGCGGCTGAGCCGCCCGCAATTGCTCGCCTCGCTGTTCAACGCGAGCGACCTGCCGATCGGCGTGGCCGGCACCAGCGGCAAATCGACCGTGACGGGGATGATCGGCTGGATCCTCCACGCCTGCGGGCGCGATCCGACGGTGATGAACGGCGCGGTGATGAAGAATTTCGCCTCGCCCGACGCGCCCTTTGCCAGCGCGCTCGTCGGCGATGGGCCCGCCTTCGTCAGCGAAGTCGACGAAAGCGACGGCTCGATCGCGCTCTACACGCCCAAGATCGCGGTGCTCAACAATGTCAGCCTCGACCATAAGTCGCTCGAGGAATTGCGCGCGCTGTTCGCCGATTTCGCTGGGAAAGCCGGGACGACCATCCTCAATGTCGGCGATGCCGAGACGGCAGAGCTGGCGGCGGCGCTGGACCCGGCGCGGCTGGTGACCTTCGCGGTCGAGGCCGATGCCGATCTCAGCGCGCGCAACCTCCAGCCCGAACCCTTCGCGATTACGTTCGATCTGCTGGTCGATGGCGCGACGCATCCGGTGCGGCTGTCGGTGCCGGGGCGGCACAATGTCGCCAATGCGCTGGCGGCGCTGGGTGCAGCGCGCGCGGCAGGGGTGCCGCTGACCGAGGCGATTCGCGCGCTTGCGGGCTTTACCGGGCTCAAGCGCCGCTTCGAACTGGTCGGGACCAGCGCCGACGTCACCGTGATCGACGATTTCGGGCATAATCCCGACAAGATCGCGGCGACGCTGGCGACGCTGCACGCCTTTCCGGGGCGCTTGCTCGTGCTGTTCCAGCCGCATGGCTATGGCCCGCTGAAAGTGATGCGCGCCGAACTGGTCGCGATGTTCCAGCGGATGCTCGGGGACGATGACCTGCTGGTATTGCCCGATCCGGTCTATCAGGGCGGGACGGTGGCGCGGAAGGTGACCAGCGCCGACATCGCCCGCGACATCGGCGTGCAGGCCCACCACATCGCCGATCGCGCACAGGCCGCTGTCTGGCTCGTCGAGCAAGCGCGACCCGGCGACCGAATTGTGGTAATGGGGGCACGAGACGATACGCTGAGCCAACTGGCCGCCGACATGTTGCCGCAGATTGCGCCCAGATTCGCCTGAGTTACCAAGGAGCCGCCTTATGTTTCGCCGTCTGTTCCTCGATCACCCCGCCTCGGTCGGCGAAAGCTATGCCGAGCATTTCGGTGTTGCTTCCCGCTTCGGCGTGACTTTGATCGGCGGCGGCCTCGGTTGCCTCGTCCATGCCGTCGTCCCCGCCGCATTCAAGACCACCGGCAGCCAGACCGTGCTGCGCCTGAACAAGCGCATCGTCGAAAAGCGCGCAGCGGTGATGGCGGACGAACTGCAGCGCCGCACGGTCGAATATGTGATCTGACGGTATCCTCCCCGGAAAGGGGAGGATACAGAGGCCCAGTTCCCGAAACCGCGCTTCCCGGCTATGGCGGCGCGATGCTGCGCATCACCGATCTCAAGCTCCCGCTCCACCATGCCGAGGAAGAACTCGCCGCAGCGATCCGCCAGCGGCTGCGCATCACCCCGCGCGATCTGGTGCGCTACACCATCGCCCGCCGTGCGCATGACGCGCGCGACAAGACCGACATCCAACTGGTCTATTCGGTCGATGTGAACGTGCGCGATGAAGCGCCGGTGCTGGCGCGCTTCAAGAAGGACCGGCATGTCCAGCCGACCCCCAACACGGCGTACAAATTCGTTGCCAAGGCGCCCGAGGGCTGGAGCGGCCCGCGCCCCGTGGTCGTGGGTGCGGGGCCATGCGGGCTGTTCGCCGGGCTGATTCTCGCGCAAATGGGCTTCCGCCCGATCATCCTCGATCGCGGCAAGGTGGTGCGCGAACGCACCAAGGACACCTGGGGCCTGTGGCGGCGCAGCGTGCTCAACCCCGAAAGCAATGTGCAGTTCGGCGAAGGCGGCGCCGGCACCTTTTCCGACGGCAAGCTCTACAGCCGGATCAAAGACCCGCGCCACCTCGACCGCAAGGTGCTGACCGAATTCGTAAAAGCCGGTGCCCCGCCCGAAATTCTGACCGAGGCGCACCCGCATATCGGCACCTTCCGCCTGGTCACTATGGTCGAGAGCATGCGCGCGACGATCGAGGCGTTGGGCGGCGAATATCGCTTTCAGACCCGCGTCGACGGCATCGATGTCGCCACCGACGAGCACGGCACACGGCGCGTGCGCGGGCTGCATTTGCACACCGGCGATTATCTCGCCGCCGAACAGGTGGTGCTCGCGGTCGGCCATAGCGCACGCGATACCTTCCACATGCTCCATGCAGGCGGTGTGCATGTCGAGGCCAAGCCCTTCTCGATCGGCGTGCGCATCGAGCATCCGCAATCGTGGATCGACCAGGCGCGTTTCGGCCCCAATGCCGGGCACCCGATTTTGGGCGCGGCCGAATATCACATCTCGCACCATGCCAAGAACGGGCGCACCGCCTATAGCTTCTGCATGTGCCCCGGCGGCACGGTGGTGGCGGCCACCTCCGAGGAAGGCCGCGTCGCCACCAACGGCATGAGCCAATATTCGCGCAACGAACGCAACGCCAATTCCGGCATGGTGGTCGGCATCGACCCCGAGCGCGACTATCCCGAGCATCCGCTGGCGGGAATCGCGCTGCAACGCCAGATCGAGGAACGCGCCTTCGTCGCGGGCGGCTCCAATTATCACGCGCCCGCGCAATTGCTCGGCGATTTCCTCGCCGGGCGGCCCTCGACCAAGCTCGGCAGCGTCACCCCCTCCTATCGCCCCGGCGTGACGATGACCGATCTGGCGCTGTGCCTGCCCGAATTCGTGATCACCGCGATGCGCGAGGCGCTGGTCCAGTTCGGGCGTGAGATCCCCGGCTATGACCATCCCGACGCGGTGCTGACCGGCGTCGAGACGCGCACCTCCGCCCCCGTGCGCATCACGCGCGGCGACGATTTCCAGAGCCTCAATACCGCGGGCCTGTTCCCGGCGGGCGAAGGCGCTGGCTATGCCGGGGGGATTTTGTCGGCGGCGGTGGACGGAATCAAGGTGGCGGAGGCGGTGGCGGCTAAGATCAAAGTCTGAGCGAACTCGCTACCGGCCCTATCAAGGCTCCTTGACAGACAAGGAACCTTGACTGTAAAGCTCCCTTCACAAGAGTGAAAGGATGCTTTCCATGCAGAAGCGCAATCCGGCGCAGCAGCGCTACGTCGTGCGGTTTATTCCGACGATGTTCAGCTATGTCCTTGTGCTGTTCGCCGCGACCTATCTGATCCGTTTCTGGCACCCGACCGGGATCGCGCTGGCCGCGCTTGCGGTTGCCCCGTCCCTGCCCTTGCTCGGCGTGATTGCGATCATGGGTTTGTACCTTGTCGAGGAGCGCGACGAGTTTCTGCGTCAACGCCTGGTAAAGGCAATGCTTGGGGGTTGGCGGTATTGCTGGCCGTGCTGACGGTCTGGGGCTTTCTCGCCAATGGCGGGCTTACCGACCAGCCACCCGCGTTCCTCGCCTTCCCATTGTGGTGCGGTGCCTTCGGATTGGTTCAGTGCGGGATGAGTCTGCGCGACCGCCTGACGTCGAGCACTGCGACATGATCAACCGCCTCAAGGTGCTGCGCGCGGAGCGAGGCTGGAGCCAGGGCGACCTGGCCGAGCGGCTGGAGGTGTCGCGCCAGAGCGTCAACGCGATCGAGACCGGGCGCTACGATCCGTCGCTCCCGCTCGCCTTCCGCATCGCTGAATTGTTCGCGCTTCCGATCGAAGCGATTTTCGTCAGTCCCTCCAAAGGAGACGCGTCATGATGTCTGCCCGCAAAACCGCTTTGATCGCCGCGCTGGCGCTGCTGCTGCCCGCCACGCCGACGCAGGCCGCCCCGACGGGGGCACAGGTGGCGACGACGGCCGAGCTACGCCTGCCGCACATTTCGATCGTCACCATGGGCAAGGGCAGTCCGGTGATCCTGATCCCCGGCCTCGCCTCCCCGCGCGCGGTATGGGACGATGTTGCACCCGAACTGGCCAAGACCCACCGCGTCATCCTGGTGCAGGTCAACGGTTTTGGCGGGGATGATCCCGGGGCCAATTTGCAGCCGGGCATACTCGACGGCATCGTCGCCGATCTCGACGGCTATATCGCGCGGGAGAAGCTGCACGGTGCGCTGGTGATCGGCCATTCGATGGGCGGGCTGGTCGGCCTGATGCTGGCCAAGGCGCATCCAGCGGACCTCGCGCGGTTGATGATCGTCGACTCGCTCCCCTATTTCGCGGTGCTGATGGCTCCGCCAGGGATCGACCCCACCCCTGCAATGGTCGCGCCGCAAGCCGCCAAAATGCGCGACGCTATCGCCGCCAGTTATGGAACGGTGCCGAGCGATGCGGCGGTGGCGGCGCAGACGCGCGGCCTGGCGATCAAGCCCGCCAGTATCGCCCGCATGACCACCTGGGCCAAGGCTGCCGATCCGCGCGTAACGGCGCAAGCGATGTATGAGGATCTGACCACCGATCTGCGCCAGGCACTGGCGTCGATCACGACGCCGATGACCTTGCTGTATCCATGGAACGCGGGCGGGCCGACCAAGGCGATGGCCGATCCATTCTATCGCAAGCATTATGCTACGGCACCGCACATCACCTACGTCGATATCGGCGACAGTGCTCATATGGTGATGCTCGACCAGCCCGAGGCGTTCAAGGCGGCAGTGGTGGCGTTTGTAGCTGGGAAATAGCGTCTCCCCGCCCCCCGGCGTCCTTGCTGCGGCGGGGCGCCAGGAGGCGGCGAACAAACCCCGATTTCCCCTCCCCCGATCTTCGGCTAAGCCCGCCGCCATGACCGACACATCGCCCCCCGCCCGCCCCGCCCTCGCATATCATCTGACCGAGGGCACCGGCCCTACCGTCGTGTTCCTGCCCGGTTATGGTTCGGACATGGAAGGAACCAAGGCGCTGGCGCTCGAAGCCTGGGCCAAGCGCACCGGCCACGCCTATCTGCGGTTCGATTATGGCGGGTGCGGGCGTAGCGCGGGGGCGTTTGAGGAACAGACGCTCGCCGGCTGGCGCGACGATGTGCTGGCGATGCTCGATCAATTGGTCGAAGGCCCCGCCGTGCTGGTGGGATCATCGATGGGCGGCTGGCTGATGCTGCTGGTCGCGCGCGACCATCCGCACAAGGTCGCCGCCTTGGTCGGCATCGCGCCCGCGCCCGATTTCACCGACTGGGGCTTCACCGTCGACGAGAAACTGCAGATCCTGTCCGAAGGGCGGCTGGAGAAGGTCGGGCGCTATGCCGATCTGCCGATGGTCTATACCCGTGCCTTCTGGCAATCGGGCGAGGCCAATCGCGTGCTGTTCTCCGGGCTCCCGATCGACGTGCCGGTGCGGCTGCTGCACGGCATGGCCGATGCCGAGGTGCCCGCCAACCGGACGATCCGCCTGGCCGAGTTGATCCGTTCAGCCAAGGTGCAGGTGACGCTGATCAAGGACGGCGATCACCGGTTGTCGCGCGAGGCCGATCTCGCCTTGCTGATCGCCGCGGTCGAGGATGTGACGCGCGCCTTATGATCCTGCTGCCTTTGCTTGCCGCCGCTGCGCTTGCGCAAAGCACCGCTACCGGACCAACCGGCCCTGCCGCCCCCAGTGGCGACCGCTATGACCGCTGCCTGGCGCTGTCGAGCACCAACCCCGCCGCTGCCGAGGCCGAGGCCGGGCAATGGGAATTGGCGGGCGGCGACTTCCTCGCCAGCCAGTGCCTGGGCATGGCCTATAGCCGCGAACACCGTTGGTCCGCCGCCGCTGCCGCCTTCGAGAAAGCGGCAACCGGCGCGGAACGGGCCAAGGACACGCAAGCCGCCAATTACTGGGCGCAGGCGGGCAATGCCTGGCTGGCGGCCGGCGATGCCTCCAAGGCGCGCAGCGCGCTTGATGCCGCGCTCGCCACCGGCATACTGACCGGCCTGTCGCTGGGCGAGGCGCATCTCGACCGCGCACGCGCGATGGTGGCGGGCGACGACATGGAGAATGCGCGCGACGACATCGACCATGCGTTGACCGAAGTGCCCACCGATCCGCTAGCGTGGCTGCTGTCGGCAACGCTGGCGCGGCGGATGCAGGAAGTGCCGCGCGCGAAAAAGGACATTGCCGAGGCTCTGCGCCTGGGCGGCGACGATCCCGCGGTGCAACTGGAGGCCGGCAACATCGCCGCTCTTTCGGGGGACGAAGCCGGAGCCAAGGCCGCCTGGCACCAGGCGGTGACGCTTCGGCCAGACAGCCCACCGGGAAAGGCAGCAGCGGCGGCGCTAACGCAATTCGACGCCAAACCGTAGCTGGCGCTTGCCGCCGTGCATGCCTATTTGGGGGGCAAAGCCTGTAGGAGTGCGCCGATGAAATATCTCCACACGATGATTCGCGTGACCGACCCGGTCGCGACGATCGACTTTTTCAAACTTCTCGGGCTGGAGGAAGTGCGCCGCTTCGACAATGAGAAGGGCCGCTTCACGCTGATCTTTCTGGCCGCGCCCGGCGACCATGACGCGCAAGTCGAGCTGACGCACAATTGGGACCCGGAGCCCTATACGGGCGGGCGCAATTTCGGCCACCTCGCCTACCAGGTCGAGAATATCTATGAGACGTGCCAGCGCCTGATGGATGGCGGCGTGACGATCAACCGCCCACCGCGCGACGGCCACATGGCGTTCGTGCGCACGCCCGACAATATCTCGATCGAATTGCTGCAGAACGGCGTGCTGCCCCCCGCCGAACCCTGGGCGTCGATGCCCAACACCGGAGAATGGTAATGGCGACCACGCTCGACATCGTCCGCGTGCCCGCGCTCGACGATAATTATGTGTGGCTGCTGCACGACGCCGTTGCCAATGAAACCGTCGTGGTGGATCCGAGCGACGCCGCCCCGGTGCTGGCGGCGGCGAATGCGCGCGGCTGGACCATCTCGCAGATCTGGAACACCCACTGGCACCCCGATCACACCAATGGCAATGCAGAGATCAAGGCGCTTGGCGCGACGGTCAGCGGCCCCGCTGCCGAAGCCGACAAGATCCCCACACTCGATTACGGCCTGCGTGAGGGCGACAGCGTCAAGATCGGCAACCATGTCGCGCGCGTGATCGAAACGCCGGGGCATACCGCGGGGCATATCGTGTTCCACATGGCCGACGATGCGTTGCTGTTCAGCGGCGACACGCTGTTCGCAATGGGGTGCGGGCGCCTGTTCGAAGGGGGCCCGGCGCAAATGTACGCCAATATGCAGCGCCTCGCCGTTTTGCCGCCCGAGACGATCGTGTTCTGCGCGCATGAATATACCCAGTCGAACGGCCGCTATGCCGCCGCTGCCGAGCCCGACAATGCGGCGGTCGCCGAACGCATGAAGGACGTCGACGCCAAGCGTGCTGCGGGCGAGCCAACCGTGCCGACGACGATCGCCCTGGAACTGGCCACCAACCCGTTCCTGCGCGCTTCCTCCGCCGAGCAATTGGCCGAGCGTCGCGCGGCAAAGGATGTTTTTTGACCGCGAAATGGCGTAAACAAACGGCGGGGGCAGATGCTGTGAAAAGGACCGTTGCCATGTACCGATTCCTCCTGCCCGCCGCGCTGCTGATCGGCGGGACCGCCGCACTTTCCGCCGATACCAAGGGCTATGAGGCGCGCCAGGCCGCGCAGGACAAAGCCGAACTCGACAAGCAGCTCGCCGGACTGGTGCCGGGCAAGCCGCAGACCTGCATCGACCCCATCCGCTACCGCGACACTACCCGCGTCGGCGACACGATCCTGTACAAGAACGGCCGTAACGACATCATGCGCACCGATACCGGCGGCGGCTGCTTCGGGCTGCGGCGGGGCGACGCGATCGTGACCAAGACCTTCGGCAGCGAGCTCTGTCGCGGCGATATCGTCCGCACGGTCGATCTGACCAGCCATATCCCGAGCGGCAGCTGCAGCTTTGGCGATTTCATCCCTTACCGCAAACCATGATCCGCAGCGCGCTGCTCGTGTCCGCGCTGGCCACGATGGTGGCGTCGGACAGCAAGGATCTCGATAAGGCCCTGGCCGGGCGCGTCGCGGGAAAGCCCGAGACGTGCCTGTCGACCAGCCGGATCGGCAGCCCGCAGGTGATCGACGATCACACGCTGCTATACCGCGACGGCGGACGCATCTGGCGCAACGACCTGCCCAATGCGTGCCCTGGGCTCGACGACGACGTGATCGTAGTGACCGAGGTGTTTGGCGGACAATTGTGTCGCGGCGACCTGTTCTACACGCTTGAGCGCTCCGGCCTCGGCATCCCCGGCCCGCGCTGCCGCCTCGGCGCGTTCGTGCCGTGGGACAAGGGGAAGAGCGGGGTTAAGAGCGAGTAAAGCGGGGAGGGTCGGGACACCCTCCCCTCTCTTACAGCACGAACCGACTGAGATCGGTGTTGCGCGCGATGCTCGCCAGATGCGTTTCGACATAAGCGGCATCGACCACCACCGTCTCCCCGCCGCGATCCTCGGCGTTGAAGCTGACGTCCTCGAGCAGCTTTTCCATCACCGTCTGCAAGCGCCGCGCGCCGATATTCTCGATTTCGCCATTCACTTCCGCCGCAATGCGCGCGACTGCGCGAATGCCGTCTTCGGTAAATTCGACGCCGACATTTTCGGTCGCGATCAGCGCGACATATTGCTGCGTCAGCGACGCCTTGGTGTCGCTCAGGATCGCGACGAAATCGTCCTCGGTCAGCGCCTTCAGCTCGACGCGGATCGGCAAGCGGCCCTGCAGCTCGGGCAGCAAGTCGCTCGGCTTAGCGACGTGGAACGCGCCGCTGGCGATGAACAGGATATGGTCGGTCTTCATCGGCCCATATTTGGTCGCGACCGTGGTGCCCTCGATCAGCGGCAGCAAATCGCGCTGCACGCCCTCGCGCGAGACGGAACCGCCGCGCACGTCGGACACCGCGATCTTGTCGATTTCATCGAGGAACACGATCCCGTTCGCCTCGGCATCGGCCAAGGCGGCGCGGCTGACCTCATCCTGGTCGAGGCGCTTGTCGGCCTCTTCCTCGACGAGCTTGTCCCAGGCCGCAGGCACCGTCAGCTTGCGGCGTTTGAGTTGCTGGTTGCCGAACGCCTTGCCCATCATTTCGGACAGGTTGATCATCTGCGCGCCGCCGCCGGGCAGTTCGAACGGCATGTTGGGCTGCGCTTCCAGCTCGATCTCGATCTCGGTGTCGCGCAAATGGCCGTCGTGCAACCGCTGGCGGAACGCCTCGCGCGTCGCCTCGCTCGCGCCCTTGCCGGTCAGCGCATCGAGCAGACGGCCCATCGCGGCTTCCTCGGCCTTGTCGTTGACGGCGGCGCGGCGACGTTCCTTTTCGAGCCTTATCGCTTCCTCGACCAGATCGCGCGCAATCTGCTCGACGTCGCGACCGACATAGCCCACCTCGGTGAATTTGGTCGCCTCGACCTTGATGAACGGCGCATCGGCCAGCTTGGCGAGACGGCGGCTGATCTCGGTCTTGCCGCAGCCGGTCGGCCCGATCATCAGGATGTTCTTCGGAGAGACCTCGTCGCGCAATTCGGGCGCGAGCTGCTGGCGGCGCCAGCGGTTGCGCATCGCGACCGCAACCGCACGCTTGGCGTCGGCCTGGCCGATGATGTGCGCATCGAGGGCTGCGACAATGGCTTTGGGAGTCAGGGCTTCGTTCATTGGAAAGGTTCCGTCGCCCCGGCGGAGGCCGGGGCCGCTATGATATTAGGGCGCGTGCTATTTGCTAGCGGCCCGGGCCTCCGCCGGGGCGACGCGCATCAGGCAGATGCCGCGAGGCTCTCCACGGTCAGCCGGTCGTTGGTGTAGACGCACACCTCCGCCGCGATCGCCATCGCCTTGCGGCAGATCGTCTCGGCATCGGCTTCGTAATCGACCAGCGCGCGTGCGGCGGACAGCGCGTAATTGCCGCCCGATCCGATCGCCGCGACGGTGCCATTGGGGCTCGCCTCGGGCTCCAGCACGTCGCCATTCCCGGTCAGGATCAGCGTGACGTCCTTGTCGGCGACGATCATCATCGCTTCCAGATTGCGGAGGTATTTGTCGGTGCGCCAGTCCTTGGCCAGTTCGACCGCGCTGCGCAGCAATTGTCCGTGATGCTGCTCGAGCTTGCGCTCAAGCCGCTCGAACAGCGTGAAGGCATCGGCGGTCGCGCCGGCAAAGCCGCCGATCACCGATCCGTCACCGAGGCGGCGGACCTTCTTGGCATTGGGTTTCATGACGGTCTGGCCCTGCGTCACCTGGCCGTCTCCGGCGACGACGACGCGGCCATTCTTGCGCACGGACAGGATCGTGGTGCCGTGCCACACCATTGGGTTCTCGCTCATGCGCAGCGATATGGGATGCGGATTACGGCTGCGCAATCCAGCCGCACAAGTTTGCGCGAGCCGGACGAGGGAACCCCCTCGCCCGGCCCAATTGCGTCAGCGGCAGCGCACGTCGCGATTGTCGCTCTTGTCGATCGCCTGCCCCGCGAGCGCCCCGCCAATGCCGCCGAGCAGCGCACCAAGCACGCCCGAGCCGCCCGGCGCGATCGCCGCGCCCAAAGCGCCACCGGCGACGCCACCCACGATCAGACCGGTCGTGCCGTCATTGCGGCGGCAATAATAGCGCCCGTCGCTGCCGCGATAGACGCGGTCGTTCGAGCTGAGGCGGCGCTCCTGATAGCGGCGCGGATCGTCGCGGTAATAACGCGACGCGTCATACCCGTTATACGCGGGATCGGGCCGATCGTAATCGTAGCGCGAATAGCCGCCATCCCCATAACCGCGACGCGGCCCGTCGCCATATTCGGTGCAGCCGGCCACCAACGTCGAGGCGGCGATCAAACCCAGAGTGAATGCGCGCATGTCGAGATCCTCCTGTATCGTAGAACGGGTAATGCGCCGCGCACGAAAAGGTTGCGATCCGGCCCTTTCACAGGGCTTACCTGCGTAGTTTCCGAGGCTGATCGTGCGCGCGGGACCGCTGGTAAACGGCGGCCCGGCAGCACAAAGGATCGCATCCCATGAGCACATATACCTTCGTCGGCAGCGGCATCGCCTCCCTCGCCGGTGCGGTTTTCCTGATCCGCGACGGCGGCGTGGCGGGCGAGGACATCGTCATCCTGGAGGAAAGCCACAAATTCGGCGGCGCGTTCGATGCGCATGGCGATGCCGAGAACGGCTATTTCATGAGCGGCAGCCGCATGTTCGAGGCGATGTATCAATGCACCTTCGACTTGCTCGATTCGATCCCCTCGGCGAGCGACCCGAGCATCTCGGTGCGCGAGGAGACCGACCGCGCCAATGCGCAGTGGCCGTGGCACAACAAGGTGCGGCTGGTGAATCGCGACGGCAGCATCCCCGATTTCCATACCATGGGCTTTACCGAGCGCGACCGTATCGACCTGGTCAAGATCATGGCCGAGCCCGAGCATCTGCTCGACGGCAAGCGCATCGTCGATTGCTTCCAGCCGCATTTCTTCCAGAGCAATTTCTGGTTCGAATGGTGCACTTTGTTCGCCTTCGAACCGTGGCACAGCGCGATCGAGTTCAAGCGCTACCTCCAGCGCTTCGTCCACCATTTCTCGACGATCGACACGCAGGAGGGCATCTATCGCAGCCTGCTCAACCAATATGACAGCTTCGCCGTGCCGATCGTCAACTGGCTGAAGGAGCGCGGCGTGCAGTTCCGCTTCGGCGTGCGGGTCGAGGATCTGGGCTTTGCGAGCGGCGAGGCGATCACCGTCACCAGCATCGCCACGCTTACCGACCACGGCCCCGAGGCGATCCCGGTCGCGCCCGGCGACTGCGTGTTCGTCACCAATGGATCGATGACCGCCGACAAGGCGTTCGGATCGATGACCAAGGCCCCCGGCCTCGACGCCAGCAACCATTCGGGCGCGTGGAAACTCTGGGAGAAGCTCGCGCAAGGCCGCCCCGCCTTCGGCAACCCCGCCGCGTTCAACGGCAACATCGCGGAAAGCTCGTGGATTTCCTATACCGTCACGGTCAAGGACCCGCTGTTCCTGCAATTGATGGAACGCTTCAGCGGCAGCGCCCCCGGCACGGGCGGGCTGATCACCTTCAAGGATTCGAGCTGGCTGATCACGCTGTCCATCTATCACCAGCCGTTCTTTGCCGATCAGCCCGAGGGCGTGTCGGTATGGTGGGGCTATGGCCTGTTCCACGATCGCGTCGGCGATTATGTCAAGAAGCGCATGGTCGATTGCACAGGCGCGGAGATATTGGAGGAAGTGCTCGGCCATCTGCACTTCAGCGCGGCCGACCAGGCGGCGGTGATGGCGGCATCGACCTGCATCCCCTGCGCGATGCCCTATATCACCAGCCAGTTCATGGTGCGGACGGGCAAGGACCGGCCCAAGGTGGTGCCCGAGGGATCGACCAACCTCGCCTTTCTCGGCCAATATGCCGAGCAGCCCGACGACGTGGTGTTCACCGTGGAATATTCGGTGCGCTGCGCGATGACCGCAGTGTACACGCTGCTCAAACTCGATCGCACCCCGCCGCCGGTCTATAAGGGGCTGCACAGCCCGCAAGTGATCGTGGACGCGATCCGGACGCTGCACCGGTAGCGGCGCGGATGGCCCCTCCCCTTCGCCCGACGCTGGGTTGGGGTGGGGCCGTGGTGCGGTGCTGTCAAAGACCGTGGGCGGGTCGCGGGGCGCTGCGGCATGGGTTCATGGATAGTTCTGGCGGGCGTGGAGGACGGTGATCACCTCGACGGTGTCCGCCAAAACCCGATAGATCAGAATGTAATTGGGGTGGACCACCGCCTCGCGCGTGCCCGGCACCCGGCCAGGACGGTGGACGTAGGGATGTTCCGGCAGGCGCTCGGCGGCGTCGCGGATCAGGGCGGACAGGCGCTGCGCTGCCAGCGGATTGCGCTGGCGGATGAAGGCGGCGATGTCGAGCAGGTCATGGCGAGCCTTTGGACGCCAGACCAACCGCAGCATCAGCGGGGCGCGTGTCCGTCGAGAACGGCTTGGAGGTCAGCCATCACCTGATCGTGCGGGATACTGGGCGCTGGGTCGGCGAGCGCCTGCTCCACCTTCTCGCGCACCCAGCGATCATGCGCTTCGGCCGCTTCGGTCGATTCAAACTCGGACTCGATGGGCGAGAGCTTGGGCATGGGGGGAATATAGCGCAGAAGCGGAGCGGGAAGAAGGGGATTGCGGGGCGGTAGGCTTGCAGCGCCGACGCTGCCGCTCCACCTCGACGTGATCGAGCGCTTTCGCCCCGATGGGCCGGGCTGGCAGGGCCAGACGAATGCCGCGTTACGCAAGGCGGCGGGACTGTAGGCGATTTTGACCGTCAGCCCGGATCGCCGCACCTTTTGCCCATGACGCTGGCGGCGCTGGGTTGAGCCGGGAGGTCGGCTTCCGCTGGCGGGAGCCGGATGTGCGCGTGCTGGACGACGGCACGCCCTTTTATGGCGCGATCCCGGATTGGCTGTTCTTGCAGGTGCGGGCGCGTGTTGGGACTTGGGCTGGGCGGGGGCTGCGGGTTGTGGGGTGTACGGAGTGGAGTTCTTTTGAAGCCTAGTAATTGGCCAACTTAAATCTTTCATTGCACCAAACGAGCTTCTTTATATGCTTGGTATATGCACTCACCAAAGTTTCAGCAAAAAGCCCTAGAGTTTAAAAGGATAGTGGCATCATCTGTGCTCGCCACGCTTTGGAAGAAGAAACGTGGCGTGAGAGATCACATGCGGAAACAGATTATTCCGGATGCCGTCGAGTTCCTAGATTTTCATATGGAACACCGGCAGAGGTGTGCCGCACTTGAGGCGCTGATTTGCAACGGAGATTACATACCCGCTCCAATTTTGCGAATGAAAGTAGAGAAAGGGAAGGGACTATGCCGTCAAATCGCGTTGCCCTCCCCTGCGGAGGCCCTCGTCCTTCAGGCCCTATCCGACTCGCTATGGAGGGAGATCAAAAATAAGGCACCGTCACCCACTGCGTTCTTTGCGCCCCAGGATCAACCATTTAGCAAACTTAATCCTATGAACGATGAGGATGAGTTTGGATATGGGCCGATCGAATCGTGGTTAGATTTTCAGCAAGAAGTTCTAAAGTTTTCTCAGACACGAAACTTTGTTGTAGTTACAGACATTGCAAATTATTATGATGGCATATTGCATTCATTCTTGCGCGCAATTCTTTCAGACTACGGTCTTGAGAGAGAATATGCGCTAGATTTGCTACTATTTATACTAGAAGCAATGCTTTGGCGACCAGATTATATGCCTAATTTTGGGATCGGTCTCCCTCAGATGGATCTCGATGCGCCTAGATTGCTCGCGCACACTCACCTTTTCGAAGTAGACGAGCTATTTGAGAAAGATCCTGACGTTGATTTCGCCCGATACATGGACGACATGGATTTTGGCGTGGATACGCTTGCTAAAGCTAAATCCGTACTTAGGGATTTAGACTTGGCCCTTCATACCCGCAATATCCGCTTAAACAGTGGAAAGACCACGATAATGACGGGAGCTGAAGCTGTAAAATACTTCAGAGTTGCGGAGAACATGGCCATTCTCTCGCTTACAGACAAGATGTCGAAGTGCTCGTCTGATCGCAGGGTGGCCATATATAGGCGTCTAATTGCAAGGTCTATCAAATATGGCATTGAGAAAAGACTGTTTGACCAAGGAAGTGGCGGTAAAATACTAAAGCGTTTGTTAGGAATCGTATTTAGAAACAATATTGCAATTGACGATACCTCGTTCAGAAATATAATTTATGACCGACCAGCATTGCGCGATTATCTACTTCGTGGCTGGATTAGATCGCCTGAATATAAATCACAGATGAACATCGTGACCGGATTTCTCGGAAGCGGTCAAGCGGTCGACGACTACAGCAAGATTGCCATAGCAACGTCAATTGCATCAGCTATACACACATACTCTTTGCCTTCTACAGTACTTTATGAGCTTGTTTTCCACTTAAAAGGAAATGATCCTTTTAATTTACACGCAAGACTTATACTGACTTCAAGACTCGATACTCCCTCGAGACTTTTGTCAGAGATCACTAAAACTCAAGGCATATGGTCACGCTACTCATTCCTATCACGATTAGTAGCAAGTTTTTACGGATTGTTTATTCATACCGTTTTGTTCGATGATTTCGATGCGCTCGTTAAACGTCATGGCGGCTCCGAAGGAATGTCAGTTTACGATTTTCATCACAGTATTGCCAATGATGCAATAGGATTTCGCTCGGCGAAACCATTCATAGATGCCGGAAATCCATCGCTCCCAGTAGGTATAAGTCATGCGAAGGTAATGATGCTAGCGACTGCTATGTGGAACAAAGGAATACCAAAGATTGAGCGGGCGCAAATGCTCGCTACCCACGCAAAAGCAATGACTGATACGTACTATCGCCAAATGCTGTCGACGATTATATCGATGGCTCCTTAAATACTCTACCAAATCGAAGTTCCCATCGCGTTAATCTACCGCTGCCGTTCTCAACCCCTACTCCCCCAACAACGGCGCCAAATACCGCCCCGTAAAGCTCCCCTTCGCCTTAGCGACCACCTCCGGAGTCCCCTGCGCCACAATCTCCCCGCCCTTCACGCCGCCCTCCGGCCCCAGATCGAGCACCCAGTCCGCGGTCTTGATCACATCGAGGTTGTGCTCGATCACCACCACCGTATTCCCCTGCTCGACCAGTTGGTGCAGCACCTCCAGCAGCTTGCGCACGTCCTCGAAATGCAGGCCGGTGGTCGGCTCGTCCAGGATGTACAGCGTCTGCCCCGTCGCGCGGCGCGACAATTCCTTGGCGAGTTTGACGCGCTGCGCCTCGCCGCCCGACAGCGTGGTCGCTTGCTGGCCGACCTTGACATAGCCCAGGCCGACTTCGGCGAGCATCGCCATCTTGTCGCGGATCGGCGGCACCGCCTTGAAGAATTCGACCGCATCCTCGACCGTCATGTCGAGCACGTCGGCGATCGACTTGCCCTTGAACTTCACCTCCAGCGTCTCGCGATTGTAGCGCGCGCCGTGGCACACGTCGCACGTCACATAGACATCGGGCAGGAAGTGCATTTCGATCTTGAGCAGGCCGTCGCCCTGGCACGCCTCGCAGCGGCCGCCCTTGACGTTGAAGCTGAAGCGGCCGGGCTTGTAGCCGCGCGCCTGCGCCTCGGGCAGCCCCGCAAACCAGTCGCGGATCTGGGTGAAGGCGCCGGTATAGGTGGCGGGGTTGCTGCGCGGGGTGCGGCCGATCGGCGACTGGTCGATATCGATGACCTTGTCGAGATATTGCAGGCCGGTGATCTTGTCATGCTTGCCCGCCAGCACCCGCGCGCCGTTGAGCGCGCGCGCGGCCGAGGCATAGAGCGTGTCGATCGTGAAGCTCGATTTGCCACTGCCGCTGACCCCGGTGATGCAGGTGAAGGTGCCGAGCGGCAGGCTGGCCGTCACGCCCTTCAGATTGTTGGCGGTGGCGTTGTGGACGGTCAGTTTCTTGCCATTGCCCTTGCGCCGGGTGGTCGGCACCGCGACCTCCCGCCTGCCCGACAGATAATCGGCGGTGATGCTGTTGGGGTTGGCGAGTACTTCCTCGAACGTGCCCTGCGCGACGATCGCGCCGCCATGGACGCCGGCACCCGGACCCATGTCGATGACATAATCGGCGGTGCGGATCGCATCCTCGTCGTGCTCGACCACCAGCACGGTGTTGCCGAGGTCGCGCAGGCGGCGCAGCGTTTTCAGCAGCATGTCATTGTCGCGCTGGTGCAAGCCGATGCTGGGCTCGTCGAGCACGTAGAGCACGCCCGACAGCCCGCTGCCGATCTGGCTGGCCAGGCGGATGCGCTGCGATTCCCCGCCCGACAGCGTGCCGCTGGTGCGATCGAGGTTGAGATAATCGAGCCCGACATTGTTGAGGAAGCCGAGGCGTTCGAGGATTTCCTTGAGGATGCGCTCGGCAATGGCGCGTTGCTGGTCGGTGAGATCGGCGGGGACCGATTCGAACCAGGCGAGCGCATCGACCACCGACAGGCGCGTGACGCTGGAAATGTCGCGCATGCCGATCTTGACCGCGAGCGCCTCGGGCTTGAGGCGCGCGCCGCCGCACACTTCGCACGCGGCGCTGCTTTGATATTTGCTCAGTTCCTCGCGCATCCACGCGCTTTCGGTCGAGAGCATGCGGCGGTTGAGGTTGCCGATCACGCCCTCGAACGGCTTCTTCACGTCATACGACTTCTTGCCGTCGATGAAGGTCAGCGTCACCGGCTTGCCGCCGGTGCCGTGCAGGATGATGAGTTTCACCTCGCCCGGCAGATCCTCCCACGGCGTATCCAGGCTGAAGCCGAATTCGCGCGCCAGGCTGCCGAGCACTTGCATGTAATAGGGGCTTGGGGGGTTGGACTTCGCCCAGGGCACGACCGCGCCCTTCTTGATGCTGAGCGCGTGGTTGGGGACGACGAGGTCCTCGTCGAACAGCAGCTTTTCGCCCAGGCCGTCGCACGCCGGGCACGCGCCTTGCGGGGCGTTGAAGGAGAAGAGGCGCGGTTCGATCTCGGCGATGGTGAAGCCCGAGACGGGGCAGGCGAATTTCTCGCTGAACACGATGCGGTTGGCGGGGATGCCGGTGTTCTTCATGCCGCCTTTAGCCCTCTCCCCTTCAGGGGAGAGGGTTGGGAGAGGGGCAGTATCGGAGGACAGCGCTTGCGACTGCCCCTCTCCCCGACCCTCTCCCCCAAGGGGGAGCGGGAGAGCCAGCGCGGCCACCGTCGTGTCCACCAAATCCACATAAGCCAGCCCCTCGGCCAGCTTCAGCGCCGCCTCGAAGCTCTCCGCCAGGCGCGTCGCCATGTCGGGGCCGACGACCAAGCGGTCGACCACCACTTCGATGTCGTGCTTCAGTTTCTTGTCGAGCGCGGGGGCCTCGTCGATCTCGTAAATCTCGCCATCGATGCGCACGCGCGTAAAGCCCGCTTTCTGCCATTCGAGCAGTTCCTTGCGATACTCGCCCTTGCGCCCGCGCACGACCGGCGCGAGCAGATACAGCCGCGTGCCCTCGGGCAGCGCCATCACGCGGTCGACCATCTGGCTGACGGTCTGCGCCGCAATCGGCAGGCCGGTGGCGGGCGAATAGGGGATGCCGACGCGCGCCCAGAGCAAGCGCATGTAATCGTAAATCTCGGTGACGGTCGCCACGGTCGAGCGCGGGTTGCGGCTGGTGGTCTTCTGCTCGATGCTGATCGCCGGGGACAGGCCCTCGATATGGTCGACATCGGGCTTTTGCATCAGCTCGAGGAACTGGCGCGCATAGGCGCTCAAGCTCTCGACATAGCGCCGTTGGCCCTCGGCATAGATGGTGTCGAAGGCGAGGCTCGATTTGCCCGACCCCGACAGGCCGGTGATGACCGTCAACGTATCGCGCGGAATATCGACCGACACGTCCTTGAGGTTGTGCTCGCGCGCGCCGCGCACCGAAATATGAGTCAGCATGAAGGACGTGTTCCAGATTTGTTCTTGAAAGGCAAATGGCAATCGGGCAAAAACCAACATGGCGTCGCCAGTCGGCATCGACAAGCAGGGGGCTTGCACCGGGCAAGCGATCGGGCATGGTGAATCGATGAACGAACGGCCCGGCTTTTACGAATTTTTCGCAGGCGGCGGAATGGCCCGCGCGGGGCTGGGCGGGGCGTGGCAATGCCTGTTCGCCAACGATTTCGACCCCAAAAAGGCCAAGGCCTATGCCGACAATTGGGGCACGGACGAGCTGTTGCTTGGCGATGTCGGCGAGGTAACACCCCGCCAACTGCCCGGCCAAGCGGATTTGGTGTGGGCGTCCTTCCCCTGCCAGGACCTCTCGCTCGCCGGGGCCGGTGCCGGACTTACGGGCACGCGATCGGGCGCATTCTGGCCGTTTTGGAACCTGATTCAGGATGTGAGCACGCAAGGCCGAAAGCCACGCGCGATCGTGCTGGAAAACGTCTGCGGGCTGCTGACGTCGCGGAATGGGGCGGACTTTGCCGCGCTGTGCCAGACGGTTGGGGATGCCGGCTATTGGCTCGGCGCGATGGTGATCGACGCGCAGCATTTCGTGCCGCAGTCGCGCCCACGTCTGTTTGTCATCGCGCTGGATCGCGCGACAGAGGTGCCCGCCCGCGTCTTCAGCCCCTGGGCGGTCGATCGCTGGCACCCCGAGCGGTTGCGGCAGGCACAAGCCGCGCTACCGGAAAAGCTGCGCGCGCAATGGCTGTGGTTCACCGCCCCTGCCCCGGCAACGCGCCAAGCCCGGCTTATCGATATCATCGAGGATCATCCCCGGGACGTCGCATGGCATAGCGCCGCCGAGACGCGGAAGCTGCTGACGATGATGAGCAACGGCAACCGCGCGAAGGTCGATCTGGTCGCTGGCAATGCGCGCAGGGCGGTCGGCGCGGTGTACAAGCGCACCCGGATCGAGAACGGCAAGAAGGTGCAGCGCGCCGAAGTGCGGTTCGATCTGGCGGGCTGCCTGCGCACGCCAGGGGGCGGGTCCAGCCGACAGACGATCCTGGCAGTTGAGAAGGGCAAGGTGCGCACGCGGCTCATCTCCGCTCGCGAAACCGCCAGGCTGATGGGGCTGCCCGAAGCGTATCGCCTGCCCGAGCGCTATAACGATGCCTATCATTTGACGGGCGATGGCGTGGTCGTTCCGGTCGTCCGCCACATTGCGGAATGGGTGCTGGAACCCGCGCTGACGCAATCGGGGATCGCCCTTGCCTCTGCTTAAGGAGCCGCGAATGCCGACACGGCGTCGGGTTGCGGACATCGACACCAAAAGCGCCCCCGACGAGACGATCGAGCTGCGCCGCGCACTCGAGCAGTTCAAGCGCCAGAAACTCTCCGATTTCTTCGACCAGGCCCCGGTAACCAAAGCCGGTGCCTCGATTTCGGTCGGGGCGGTGAAATGGGGCGTATACGCCTTTTTCGATTATGACGGCGAGCCGATCTATGTCGGCCAGACGCGCGAAACCGTGGGCGGGCGGATCGGGCGGCATTTGACCAACCAGCGGACCGATGCGGTGGCGATGTCGGTGCTCGATCCATTTGAAGTGCGCACGATCAAGGTCTGGCTTTTGCCTGAATATCAGGACGTAAAGGGCGATCCGAAACGCGTGCCCGCTGCGCGCGCCGCTGCCGATCACCTCAACGCGCTGGAACGCAGCGTGTTTATGAAGCTTGTCAGCGAAAGCGATTTCGGGCGCATCCTCAACGAAAAGGATCCGCCCGACGTCCCGTTATGCGCGCTGCCACCGGCAATCGAAGGCGAGATCGTCAGCCCCGACGTGCTCAAACTCCGCCAACACCCCGATGTGCGGATCGCCAGGCGGGCGCTAACCATCGCCCGACTGGCACAGATTATCGCCGGACGCGACGTGCAGGCCGGGCTGCGTCGGGCGCTGGCAACGCAGGCGGATCGGTTGGCATGGCTGGCGAACGAACGCTTCGCGGCGCTGGGCGGCGAAGCGGCAGTCGAGCAACGCGATGCGGACGAGCCGACGGACCATGACATGGACGGCGGGGAGGCGTTTTAAGCCGCGCGATCGAGATGCCTACGCGGCAAGCCTTTTCGCTAACGCTTCAACCTCGCGCGCCATAAGCCGGCAGCCCAAGCTTCCACCGGATCGCCGCCGCACGCAGCGCGAAGCCGCAGCTTGCCGCTACGCCCGCCGCAATCGTCGGCGATACGCCCAGTTCGACCAGCACGACGTGCAACCCCGCCGCGAGCGCGGCTGCCGTTACATACAATTCAGGCCGCATCAGGATCGAGGGTTCGCCCGCCAGCACGTCGCGGATGATGCCGCCGACGCACGCCGTCACCACGCCCATCAAAGCGGCGGGCACCGGCGGGATGCCGAACGCGAGCGCCTTGGCGGCACCGAATACGGCATAAGCGGCCAGCCCGACCGCATCGAGCCAGTCGAGCGCCGAGGTCGGCGCGTGCGCCCCCTGCCACCAGCCTCGCGGCGTCGTCCACACCAAGACCGCGACCGCCAGGCAGATGGCGGCGACCAGCGGATCATGCACCCAGAACACTGGCGCACCGATCAACAAATCGCGCACCGATCCGCCGCCAACCCCGGTGATCAACGCGAAAAAGGCGGCGGTGACGAAGGTCTGCCCGCGTCCCGCCGCCGCCAGCGCCCCGGTAATGGCGAACACCGCGATCCCGAACAGATCGAGCCACGGCAGAATCGAGCCGAATTGCCAGGGTGCGAGGGGGAGCATCCGCACTCCTGTAGCGGGGTTGCACGGGGAAATGAATGCTGGGGCGGGCTTATCACGGACGCGGCCCAAACTGGCATGGGCAAAGCCCATGCCGTCGGTCGGCGCCGTAGCGCCGCCGGCCGGTCTGATCGCGGCAAGCCTCGGCCGTAGCTTTCGCTACGGCCTCGGGCGATCAAACGTGGATCGCTTTCCCGCGTACCGCCATCGCCGCTTCCTTGATCGCTTCGCTATGCGTCGGGTGAGCGTGGCAGGTGTAGGCGATGTCCTCGCTGGTCGCGCCCATTTCCATGCCCAAAGCCGCCTCGGCGATCATCGTGCCGGCGGGCACCGCGATCGCCCAGACGCCGATCACCCGGTCCGATTTGGCATCGGCGATGATCTTCACGAAGCCGTCTGGCTCGTGATTGGTCTTGGCGCGGCTGTTGCCCGCCATCGGGAACTTGCCGACCTTGATTTCGCCCTTGGCCTTGGCCGCTTCCTCGGTCAGGCCGACACCCGCGATTTCGGGCCAGGTGTAGACCACGCTCGGGATGACATCGTGGTTCACGATGCCGGTCAGCCCGGCGATATTCTCGGCAACGGCAATGCCTTCGTCCTCGGCCTTGTGCGCGAGCATCGGGCCGGGGATGACGTCGCCAATCGCCCAGATGCCGGGAACCGCGGTCTGGAAGCGGTGGTCGGTGTCGATCTGGCCGCGCGCATTGGTGGCCAGGCCTGCCTTTTCGAGCGCCAGACCATCGGTGTTGGGACGACGACCGATCGCGACCAGTACGCAATCCGCCGTGATCGTCTCGGCGGCACCACCTGCCGCGGGTTCGACCGTGATGCTGGCGGTGTCGCCGCTCACCGAAACGCCGGTGACCTTGGTCGAGAGCTTGAATTCGATACCTTGCTTGCGGAAAATCTTGTTGGCTTCCTTGCGGATGTCGCCATCGAAGCCGGGGAGGATCTGGTCGAGATATTCGATGCAGGTGACTTTGGCCCCCAGCCGCCGCCACACGCTGCCCAGCTCAAGCCCGATCACGCCGCCGCCGATGACCACCAGATGCTCGGGCACCTTGGCCAGTTCAAGCGCGCCGGTGGAATCGACCACGACCTTCTGGTCGACGGTCACGCCCGGCAGCGGGGTGACCGAGGAGCCGGTCGCGATCACGATGTCCTTGGCGGTGACGGTCTGCTCGCCGACCTGCACGGTGTGCGCATCGACGAAGGCGCCACGGCCCTTCAGCCAGGTCACCTTGTTCTTCTTGAACAGAAAGGCAATGCCGCCGGTCAGCTGCGTGACCGCGTCGATGCGCTGCGCGTGCATCGCGGGGAGATCGAGCTCGGGCGTGACCTTGATGCCCATCTTGGCCATCGTGCCATTGGCGGCGGCATCGAAATATTCCGACGCATGCAGCATCGCCTTCGACGGGATGCAGCCGACGTTGAGGCAGGTGCCGCCTAGCGTATCGCGGCTCTCGACGCATGCGGTGCGGAGACCCAGCTGCGCGGCGCGGATCGCGGCGACATAGCCGCCGGGGCCCGAACCGATGATGAGGACGTCGTAATCGTAGTCAGCCATGTGTCACTCCGTTCGCCCTGAGCTTGTCGAAGGGCTGCGTTCTCTTCCGTCCGATGAAAAAGGACAGTGCTTCGACAAGCTCAGCACGAACGGAATATGGGTAATCTCAGTTCGCGATTACAGGTCGATCAAAATCCGCGTCGGGTCTTCGATCGCGTTCTTCAGTGCGACGAGGAACGTCACCGCTTCGCGCCCGTCGATCAGGCGGTGATCGTAGCTCAGCGCCAGATACATCATCGGGCGGATCACGATCTCGCCGTTCACCACCACCGGGCGGTCCTCGATGCGGTGCAGGCCGAGCACAGCCGCCTGGGGCGGGTTGATGATCGGGGTCGACATCAGCGAACCGAACACGCCGCCGTTCGAGATGGTGAAGGTGCCGCCCTTCATCTCTTCCATCTTCAGCGTGCCGTCCTTGGCGCGCTTGCCGAAATCGCCGATCGTCTTTTCGACTTCGGCGACCGACATCTGATCGGCATCGCGCACCACCGGCACGACGAGCCCACCCGGCGACGACACCGCGACCGAGATATCGGCATAATCGTGATAGACGATCTCGTCGCCCTCGATCGAGGCGTTGACGCTGGGGATGTCCTTCAGCGCAAGGCATGCCGCCTTCACGAAGAAGCCCATAAAGCCCAGGCGAACGCCATGCTTCTTCTCGAAGAGATCTTTGTACTTGGCGCGCGCCGCAATCACCGCGCTCATGTCGACGTCGTTGAACGTCGTCAGCAGGGCGGCGGTGTTCTGCGCTTCCTTCAGGCGCTTGGCGATGGTCTGGCGCAGGCGCGTCATGCGCACGCGCTCTTCCTTGCGGCCAGTGGCGGCAGCGACCGAGGGGGTTACCGGGAGCGGTTCGCTCGGCGCGGCGACGGGCGCTGGCGTCGCGGCGGCGGCGAGGACATCGTCCTTGGTCAGGCGACCGTCCTTGCCGGTGCCCTTGACCGTCGCCGGATCGACGCCGTGTTCGAGCACCGCGCGGCGCACCGACGGGCTGAGCGCGGCGGGTGTGTCCGCCGCCGGGGCCACGGGCGATTCGAGCACCGCCGGCTGCGGTGCAGCGGCGACCGCAGGCGCCCCGTCACCCGCCTCGATCGTCGCGATCATCGCGCCGACGAGGACGGTGTCACCAACCTGCACTGCATGCTGGCCCATCACGCCCGCCACTGGCGAAGGTACTTCGACCGAGACCTTGTCGGTTTCGAGGCTCGCGATCGGCTCGTCGACCGCGACCTTATCGCCCGGCTGCTTGAGCCATTCGCCGAGCGTCGCTTCGGTGATCGATTCGCCGAGTACCGGTACTGTGACTTCGGTTGCCATATCTTGCTTCTTCCAACTGTGCTCCTGCGGAAGCAGGAGCCTAGGGTTGCTCTGCGGGAGCCTGGGTTCCTGCCTGCGCAGGAACACAAGCGCCGTCGTTAAACCTTGCGCGTCCGCCGAATTTCCTCGCGGACGCTATGCCCCAGCGCATCGGCAACCAGCGCTGCCTGCTCCATCTGGTGCCGCTTCATCAGCCCGGTGGCGGGCGATGCCGAAGCCGCCCGCCCGGCATAGCGCGCGCGTGTCGAGCGCACGCCCGCTTCGACCAGACACTCCTCGATGAACGGATCGACGAAGCTCCACGCGCCGTTATTCTTTGGCTCTTCCTGCGCCCAGACGACCGTCTCGAGATTGGGCATCTTCTTCAGACGCTCGACCAGCGGCTCGCCGGGGAAGGGATAAAGCTGTTCGAGGCGGACAATCGCGGTGTTGGTATCGCCAGCCGCATCGCGCGCTTCGATCAGGTCATAAGCGACCTTGCCGGTGCACAGGACGAGGCGTTTCACATCGACATCCGCCGGAGCGGAAGGGTCACTAAGGATGCGCATGAAATGGCTGTCGCCGAGGAAATCCTCGGTCTGCGACACCGCTAGCTTATGGCGCAGCAGCGACTTGGGCGTGAAGATCACCAGCGGCTTGCGGAACGAACGGTGCATTTGCCGCCGCAGCAAGTGGAAATAATTGGCGGGCGTGGTGCAGTTGGCGACCTGCATGTTATCCTGCGCGCACAATTGCAGGAAGCGCTCGACGCGCGCCGAGCTATGCTCGGGCCCCTGCCCTTCATACCCATGCGGCAGCAACATCACCAGGCCGTTGGCGCGCAGCCACTTGGCCTCGCCGCTGGCGATGAACTGATCGATCATGATCTGCGCGCCGTTCATGAAGTCGCCGAACTGCGCCTCCCACATCACCAGCGTCTTGGGGTCGGCCAGCGCATAGCCATATTCGAAGCCGAGCACGCCATATTCGCTAAGCGGGGAGTCGAGCACTTCGAAGCGGCCATGCGGGATCGTCTCGAGCGGGCGGTACTTATGCTCGTCGGTCTGGTCGACCCACACTGCATGGCGCTGCGAGAAGGTGCCGCGGCCCGAATCCTGGCCCGACAGGCGCACGCCATAGCCTTCCGACAGCAGCGACCCGAAGGCCAGCGCCTCGCCCGTCGCCCAGTCGAAATTCTTGCCCGACTTGAACATCTCGCGCTTGGCGTCGAGCACGCGGTTGAGCGTCTTGTGGACGGTCAGCCCCTCGGGGATCGTGGTCAGCGTGCGACCAAGCGAATCGAACAATTTCTGCTCGATGCCGGTGTTGACGTTGCGGCGTGCGGTCTCGGCGTCTGCGGGTGCGTGCAGCCCCGACCAGCGCCCGGCAAACCAGTCGGCCTTGTTGGGCTTGTAGCTCGCCCCTGCCTCGAACTCGCCCTCGAGCAGCGTGGTGAACTGTTGGATATTGTCGTCGATCCAGGCGCGGTCGATCACCTTCTGCGCGATCAGCTTCTGGCCGTAGATTTCGCTGACCGGGGGATGATCCTTGATCGCCTTGTACATCAGCGGCTGGGTGAAGCCGGGCTCGTCACCTTCGTTATGCCCGAAGCGGCGATAGCACCACATGTCGATCACGATGTCGCGGTGGAAGCGCTGACGGAACTCGATCGCCATCTTGGTGGCGAAGGTCACCGCCTCGGGATCATCACCGTTGACGTGGAAGATCGGGGCCTGCACGCCCTTGGCGACATCGCTCGGATAGGGCGAGCTGCGCGCATATTGCGGGCTGGTGGTAAAGCCGATCTGATTGTTGATGACGAAGTGGATGCAACCGCCGGTATTGTACCCGCGGATTCCGGAGAAACCGAGGCACTCCCACACGATGCCTTGCCCGGCAAACGCCGCGTCGCCGTGAATCAGCACGGGGAGCGACGCCTTGTGCTCGGTCAGATCGTTGGCGATCGTCTGGATCGCGCGGGTCTTGCCCAGTACGACCGGGTCTTCCGCCTCGAGGTGCGAGGGGTTGGCGACCAGCGACATATGCACGCTGATCCCGTCAAATTCACGATCGGTCGAGGTGCCGAGGTGGTATTTCACGTCGCCAGACCCGGCGACGTCATCGGGATTGTCCGACCCGCCGCCAAATTCGTGGAAGATGATGCGGAACGGCTTGGCCATCACGTTGGTGAGCACGTTCAGGCGACCGCGATGCGCCATGCCGAACACGATTTCGCGCACGCCGAACTGGCCGCCATATTTGATGACCGATTCGAGTGCCGGGATCATGCTCTCGCCACCGTCGAGGCCGAAGCGCTTGGTCCCCACGTACTTCTTACCGCAGAAGCGTTCCCACTGCTCGGCCTCGATCACCTTGTTGAGGATCGCCTTCTTGCCGAGATCGGAGAACTCGATCGCTTTATCCTTGCCCTCCATGCGCTCCTGCAGGAAGCGGCGCTCCTCGACATCGGCGATGTGCATATATTCGAGGCCGACATTGCCACAGTAATTGGCGCGCAGGATGTCGACGAGTTCGCGCACCGTCGTCCATTGCAGCCCCATCGTGCCGCCGAGATAGACAGGCCGATCGATATCGGCGTCGGAAAAGCCGTGATATTCGGTCTTCAGGTCATCGGGCATCTCGCGCTTGGACAGGCCAAGCGGATCGAGGTTGGCCGCCAGATGGCCGCGCACGCGGTAGGTGCGGATGAGGAGCATCGCGCGGATCGAATCGCTCGCCGCGCGCAGGATGGCGTCCTGCGACGGGGCGGCGGGTGCTGCGGCAGCGGCAGGCTTGCCCTTGGACGGCTTGGGCGCGGGCTCCATCTGGGTTGGATCGAGCGCGGAGGTCAGGTCGTCGGTGGACGAGAGCGGCCAATTGGCCTGCTGCCACGACGCGCTGCCCGAAGCGCCTTCCAGCCCTTCGAACCACGATCGCCAGGACGGCTCGACACTGTCGGGCGACGCCTTGAAGCGCGCATACAGCGATTCGATAAAAGCGGGGCTTACGCTGCCCGCCACATCCGCGAAATCCTGGCCTTCGAAGCCCATAATCTTCACCTCTGCTTTCCCTCTCCCACCGGGAGAGGGAGGGGCCCGCCCGCGAAAGCGGGTGGGAGGGTGAGGGTGACATCGGGCACTGTGCCCGTCACCCTCATCCGGCCCTGACGGGCCACCTTCTCCCACCGGGAGAAGGTTCTTGTTTAACCGTTCAACACCGCCAACAAGGTGGTGCCGAGCTCGCTGGGCGAGTCCGCGACACGGATCCCGGCGGCTTCCATCGCCGCGATCTTGTCTTCGGCACCACCCTGCCCGCCACTTACTATAGCACCGGCATGGCCCATGCGACGGCCCGGAGGTGCCGTGCGGCCCGCGATGAAACCTGCCATCGGCTTTTTGCGGCCGCGCTTGGCCTCGTCGATCAGGAACTGCGCCGCCTCTTCTTCAGCCGAGCCGCCGATTTCGCCGATCATGATGATCGACTTGGTCGCCTCATCGGCGAGGAACAGCTCGAGCACGTCGATGAAGTTGGTGCCGTTGACCGGATCGCCACCGATGCCGACCGCGGTCGTCTGACCGAGACCTGCATTCGACGTCTGGAACACCGCTTCATAGGTAAGCGTGCCCGAACGGCTGACAACCCCGACCGAACCCTGCCGGAAAATGCTGCCGGGCATGATGCCGATCTTGCACTCGCCAGGCGTCAGCACGCCCGGGCAGTTCGGGCCGATCAACCGCGACTTGGAGCCCGACAGCGCGCGCTTGACCTTGACCATGTCGAGCACGGGAATGCCCTCGGTGATCGTCACGATCAGCGGCACCTGCGCATCGATCGCTTCGAGGATCGAGTCGGCTGCGAAGGGCGGTGGAACGTAGATTACCGATGCGGTCGCGCCGGTCTTGGCGACCGCCTCGGCCACGGTGTCATACACCGGCAGATCGAGGTGCGTCGTGCCGCCCTTACCCGGGGTAACGCCGCCCACCATCTGCGTGCCATATTCCAGCGCCGCCTTGGTGTGGAAGCTGCCGGTCTCCCCGGTCATGCCCTGGGTGATGACCTTGGTATTCTTGTCGACGAGGATGCTCATAAGGGTCCTGCTCTTCGTTCAATTCCACCCCGGCGAACGCCGGGGCCCAGTTGCGATTCGGCTCATGGCTGCGCGATCCGGTCGTAGAGATCTTCCCAATCCGGGTTGAGCCCTTCGATCTCATCGACTTTCCAGCGCCGCCTCCATTCCTTCATCTGCAGCTCGCGCTGCCTTGCATCTTCCCAGTCGGCTCGGGCTTCGTACCAAACCAGCAGCTTGCACCCGTATCGCTTCGTGAACCCTTCAACGAGTCCGTTGCGATGCTCCCAGGCGCACTTGGCCAGATTTACCGTCGAACCCAGATAAATCGTGCCGTTGCGCTGACTGGCCATGATGTAGACATAAGCGTGTCCGTTCATCGCCAGCGTTCCACAACTGGGCCCCGGCGTTCGCCGGGGTGGTACTTACTCCCTTAGTTCAAGCTCGAATCGATCGCCTTGCAGGCAACCAGCAGCTCCTTGACCGCATCGACCGACACGGCAAGGTTCGCCTTGGCTTCGTCGTCGAGTTCGATCTCGACCACCTGCTCGACGCCGCCTGCACCGATCACCACCGGCACGCCGACATAGAGATTGTCGATGCCATATTGGCCGGTCAGGTGCGCCGCTGCCGGCAGCACGCGCTTCTGGTCATAGAGATAGGCTTCCGCCATCGCGATGCCGCTGGTGGCGGGTGCATAATAAGCCGAACCGGTCTTGAGCAGCGCAACGATCTCGCCGCCGCCGCCGCGCGTGCGCTTGACGATCGCGTCGATCTTTTCCTGAGTCGAACGCCCCATCTTGATGAGGTCGGGAACCGGGATACCCGACACCGCCGAATATTGGATCACGGGGACCATGGTGTCGCCGTGGCCGCCGAGCACGAAGCTGGTCACGTCCTTGACCGAAACATCGAACTCTTCGGCGAGGAAGTGGCTGAAGCGCGCCGAGTCGAGCACGCCGGCCATGCCGACGACCTTGTTGTGCGGCAGACCCGAAAATTCGCGCAGCGCCCACACCATCGCATCGAGCGGGTTGGTGATGCAGATGACGAACGCGTCGGGCGCGTTGGCGGCGATACCCTCGCCGACGGCCTTCATCACCTTGAGGTTGATGCCGAGCAGATCGTCGCGGCTCATGCCGGGCTTGCGCGCGACACCGGCGGTGACGATGATCACGTCCGCGCCTGCGATGTCCTTGTAATCATTGGTGCCGGTGATCTTGGCGTCGAAGCCCTCGACCGGCGAGCACTGGCTGAGATCGAGCGCCTTGCCCTGCGGCACGCCTTCGACCACGTCGAACAGGACGACATCGCCCAGGCCCTTCAGTGCTGCGAGATGGGCGAGCGTGCCGCCGATGTTGCCGGCGCCGATCAGCGCGATCTTCTTGCGAGCCATCGAATGTCCTTCTTCGCTGTGGCCGCGTGCGGCCGACCTGTCTCGGCCGCGTTCGGCCTGAACGCGCGCGGCTTAGGCCGGTTTTCCCTGCGGGGCAACCCGAAAGAGAACGCCTTTGTCAAGGCTTATTGCACATGGTTCGCAAGTGCAATTATTCGGCATCGGGGTGCTCCATTGCCACATAGCGCCGCTCACCGGTCTTCGCATCGAACCATACCGACACCGGCTTGCCCGACGCATCGTCGATGAAACGCTCCGACGTCTCGCGCCAGTCAGGCCCCTGGGGCGCGCGCTGCACCGCGCCGTAGCGTACGCGCTCAAACGCAATGCCACCCGCCAGCAGCCCGGCCGCGACGACCGTCGGCCACGTTCCCGGATCCAGCACCACGCCAATCAGCGCGGCTGTCAAAAACAGCGCGGCGACGACCAGCACGAAGGTGCGCAGCATCATCGCCGGGGCTTCATTCGGGCGCGGGATCGAGCAGCACGGCGGTGCCGTACGCGACCACCTCGTTCATCGCCTGCGCGATCTCGCCCGAGTCGAAGCGCATCATCAACACCGCGTTCGCCCCCATCAGCGTGGCGTTGGCCACCATCCGGTCGATCGCGTGCCGCCGCGTATCCTCGACTAGCCTGGTATATTCGGGAATCTCGCCACCAACGATCGAGCGCAGGCTGGCGGTGATGTTGCCGCCAATCCCGCGACTGCGCACGACAACGCCAAACACCTGACCCAGCGTCGCGCGCACGGTGTGGCCGGGGACAGTCTCGGTAGTGGTCACGAGCATGGCATGGCTCCCAAGGGCAGCAACTCCCTTAACGCGCCAACACGCCGCTGTTAAGCGGGTTCAGTCGGTACCATGCCCCTGCGCCAGGTAGGTTTCCGAACGCATCTCTTCCAGGCGGCTGATCGTACGGTCGAACTCGAAGCGGCCATCGCCCTTTTCGTAGAGCTGCGCCGGTTCGGCATCTGCGGCCGCCAGCAATTTGACCTTCTGCTCGTACAATGCGTCGATCAGGGCGACGAACCGCGCCGCCTCGTTACGGTTTTCCGGCCCCAATTTGGGAATGCCGACCAGGATGACGGTGTGGAAGCGCCGGGCGATCGCGATGTAATCGGCGGGCCCGCGCGCTTCGGCACATAGTCGCTTGAAGCTGAACACCGCGACGCCTTTCAGTGCCTTGGGCACATGCAGCGTGCGACCCTGCACGATCAGATCCTCGGACGGCACATGCGCGCGATCCTCGACCGGAAAATCGGTGAGGCGGAAAAAATCGCCCGAGAGGATTCGCGTCGCTTCGGGGCCGTTGGGCACCAGCCAGGTGTCGACCTGACCCAGCCGGTCGCGCCGATAATCGGTCGGGCCGTTGAGCGCGATCACATCAAGCCGCGACTCGATCAGCGCGATGAAGGGCAGGAAATGCTCGCGGTTGAGGCCGTTCTTGTAGAGATCGACCGGCGGGCGGTTGGAGGTGGTCACCACCGTTACGCCCTCCTCGAGCAAGTGCGTGAACAGCCGCGACAGGATCATCGCATCGGGGCTGTTGGTCACCATCATCTCATCGAAGGCGAGCAGCCGCGCTTCCTCAGCCAGTGCGTGGGCAAGGCCGGGGATTGGATCGCCCTGCTCCTTGGCGCGCTCGATCGCGAGGCGCTGGTGCACCTCCAGCATGAATTCGGCGAAATGGACGCGCCGTTTCCGGCGGATGTCGAGGCTGGTGTAGAACAAGTCCATCAGCATCGATTTGCCGCGCCCGACCCCGCCCCACAGATAAAGGCCACGGGGTGGCGCGGGCTTGCGGCCCAGCGCTCGCCACAAGGTGGAACCACGCTTGGGTGTTGCCTGCAGCGCCGTGGCGAGATCCGCCAGCCGCCGCGCCGCCGCCGCCTGTTCCGGATCGGGCTTGAGCTCGCCCGACGCGAGCAGCGCATCATAGCGCTTGAGGATGTCGGTCATCTGTTCCCGCTCGGCGCTTGAACGAAGCGGACGGACGCTCTGCGGCTCACTGATTGGCCCCCGGCGGCGTCGATTTGCGGAGCGTGCCCGTGAAACTGGCGATCGTCGGCGTGGCGTCCTGGACAATCAGCCCGCGCAGAAACAGCATGTTGCGCGTTTCCCGCAGCAATTCGACATGCGCCTCCAGCGGAACGCCGATCGCGCCGCCCCCGATGAACTGCGCCGACAGATCGAGCGTCACCGCCCCGCCCGCCTGCAAGACACCGAAGCCGCGCGCCGCCGCGAACAGCGCGACATCCATGAAACCGAGCAAGGCCCCGCCATGCACATCGCCGCGCATATTGGAATGTTCGTGCCGCGGCAGCATCCGCACCCGCGCGATCGGGCCTTCGACCTTGACCAGCAACGGCTCGATAAAGCTGTTGAAGCGCGTCGGATCGCGAAACTGCCAGCGCTTCCATCCCGGCAGATCGGGATCGTCGTCATACGAAAAAGGAGCTTCAGTCAAAACGCGACGATCCCCGATAGCCTGCTCCCCGCGGGAGACGGTAACCCCCGCATCGCGGATTAGGGTGACGCACGCGACCGTCGGCCTCACCCCAACCCTTCCCTCCAGGAGAGGGCGTTATACGATCCGTTCGACTTCCAGCTTCTTGATCTCGGCAATCGCCTTGGCCGGATTCAGACCCTTGGGACAGACGTTCGCGCAATTCATGATCGTGTGGCAGCGATACAGGCGGAACGGATCTTCCAGATCATCAAGCCGCTCGCCGGTCATCTCGTCGCGGCTGTCGGCGAGCCAGCGATAGGCCTGCAACAGGATCGCCGGGCCGAGGAACTTGTCCGAATTCCACCAATAGCTCGGGCACGACGTCGAACAGCACGCGCACAGGATGCACTCGTACAGGCCATCGAGCTTTTCGCGATCTTCCGGCGACTGCAGCCGCTCCTTGCCCGAGGGCGGCGGCGTGACGGTCTGCAGCCACGGCTTGATCGAGCTGTACTGCGCATAGAAATGCGTGAAATCGGGGACCAGGTCCTTGATCACTTCCATATGCGGCAACGGCGTGATGCGCACGTCGCCCTTCACGTCTTCGATCGCCTTGGTGCAGGCGAGCGTGTTGGTGCCGTCGATGTTCATCGCGCACGACCCACAAATGCCTTCGCGGCACGAGCGGCGGAAGGTCAGCGAGCTGTCCTGCTCGGACTTCATCTTGATCAGCGCGTCGAGCACCATCGGCCCGCACGAATCGAGATCGACCTCGAACGTGTCGTAATGCGGGTTTTCGCCCGCATCGGGATCGTAGCGGTAGATTTTGAAATTCTTGGTCCGCGACGCCTCGGCAGCGGCTTTATGCACCTTGCCGGTCTTCTTGATCTTAGAATTGGCGGGAAGAGAGAATTCGGCCATCGCTTGCTCGCGCTTTCCATCCGTGGGGAGCGGTACACCGCCCTAGAGTCTTATAGGCCGTACACAAGCAGGGGCCCGCTCGCAAACCCCTATGGCGACGAATTGCTGCAACTGCGATTGTCCATGCCGGTGCCCCGACGCATCAATCTTTGACGATGCAAAGAATAAGTAGCGGCACGGCGCGTTGAACGCGCGGCGCGCAACGCCATTTGCGAGGCAGCGCCGAAGACCCTCCAGCGGGCGGGCCGCGCCAGGGAATTCGCATCATGACCAGCAGACTCGAGGGCAAGAAAGCAATCGTGACCGGCGGATCGCGCGGGATTGGCGCGGCGATCGCCCGTCGGCTCGCCGCCGATGGCGCCGACGTCGTCATTACCTTTGCCGGAAATCAGGACGCCGCCAACCAGACCGTCGGTGCGATCACCGCCGCTGGTCGCAAGGGCTATGCAATCCAGGCCGACAGTGCCGATCCCGTCGCCCAGCGCGCCGCCATCAAGGAGGCGGTCGAAAAGCTCGGCGGGCTCGACATTCTGGTCCACAATGCCGGAATCGCCGACTTCGCCTCGATCGAAACCGATCCGGCCGACTCGTTCCGGCGCCAGTTCGGCGTCAATGTCGACGGCGTGTTCGCCGGCACCGCAGCGGCAGTGCCGCTGATCGCCGACGGTGGACGGATCATCGTGATCGGCAGCATCAACGCGCACACGATGCCGATTGCAGGCGGTGCCATTTACGGCGCGACCAAGGCGGCGGTGGCCGGGCTGGTACGCGGCTGGGCTCGCGACCTGGGATCACGCGGCATCCTGGTCAACGTCATCCAACCCGGCCCGATCGATACCGACCTGAACCCCGCCGACGGCGACATCGCCAAGCTGCTCACCCCCGGCATCGCGCTCGGCCGCTATGGCAAGGCGGACGAGGTGGCAGCGCTTGCCGCTTTCCTCGCCAGCGACGAAGCGTCGTACATCACCGGCGCGGCGATCGACATTGACGGGGGCTTCTCGCTGTAAGCGAAGGGCGGTGCCGGAAATTCCGGCACCGCCCGCCAGCGCCGCCGCGATACGCGGCTAAATCACGTCGAGCACCAGCCCCAGCGCGCGGGCTTCCTCGGCCTCAATGTACCAGTTGGACGGAGCCTTTTCGCGAAGTTCCTCGAAATCGACGCGGCTGCCCATCACGATGTCGCGAAAGCCTTCCTCCTCGATCAGGATCGAATGCTCGACCTCGTGCAGCGCCGCCTTGATCGAGGCAACGACCATGCGCAGCGGGCCGTTGAGGTTGAGCGTCTTGGTGATGGTGCGCTCATGGATCATCAGACGCGTGTGCCGCGTGAGGAAGCGGCGATCGACCGGGAAGGCCGCCATGAACGTGGCACCTGCCGAATAGACCGCGACCTTGCCCAGGAACAAAATCTCGCGCCCGTCATGATCCTCGAGCAAACGGATATCGTCGGCCATCGTCCGCGCGACCTCGGGGTCGCCACCAAGCGTCGTTAGGGCGATGACGAGCGTGCCCTCGCCCGGGCATTGCTCGAGCTGCTGGCGGAAGCTTGAATACATCATCTGGTCGACCGGCCCAGACAAGCGAATGTGCGGGTTGGCGAGCAGGGGATAGCGGGGCTGGGACATGAGCGCGCAAACCTCCGACGCGCGCGAGAGTTCCGGCGCGATTGGCAAGATCCCGGCCCTCCCTTGCAGGGGGAGGGCCGGGACGCGCGATCAGTAAACGCGCTTCTTGGGTTTGATATACTCGATATCGTCGGTCAGCGTATAATCATGCACCGGGCGGAAGCCGAGATCGACCGTGCCGTCCTTGCCGCCCCAACCGGTGAAGGTCGCGGTGGTGTGCTTCATCCAATTGACGTCGTCGCGATCGGGATGATCCTCGTTGACGTGCGCGCCGCGGCTTTCCTTGCGGTTGGCCGCCGAATTCATCGTCACCACCGCTTGCGCCAGCAGATTGTCGAGTTCGAGCGTCTCGACCAGATCGGTGTTCCAGATCAACGAGCGATCCTGCACATCGACATCGGCCAGGCGGCTGTAGGTCGCACCGATCTTCTCGACGCCTTCGCTGAGCAGCGCATTGTCGCGGAACACCGCGCAATTCTTCTGCATCGTGCGCTGCATCTCCAGCCGGATCGCCGCGGTCGGCGAGCCGCCCTTGGCGTTGCGGAAATGGTCGAGACGGCCAAGCGCCAGCTCTTCCGACCCCTTGGGCAGCGGCCCGTGCGACGTGTTGGGCTTGAGCGTTTCCTTCAGGCGCAGGCCGGTCGCTCGGCCGAACACCACGAGATCGATCAGGCTGTTCGAGCCCAGCCGGTTCGCGCCATGCACCGAGACGCACGCCGCCTCGCCCACGGCGAACAGACCCGGGACGACGCTGTCGGGATTGCCGTCCTTCAACTGCACGACTTCGCCGTGGAAGTTACAGGGGATGCCGCCCATATTGTAATGCACCGTCGGCGTGACCGGCAAAGGCTGGCGCGTCAGGTCGACACCGGCGAAGATCTTGCCGGTTTCGGTGATACCGGGCAGCCGTTCGTGCAGCACCTTCGGGTCGATATGGTCGAGGTGAAGGAAGATATGGTCCTTCTCCTTGCCGACGCCGCGCCCCTCGCGCATTTCCATCGCCATCGAGCGCGACACGACGTCGCGGCTGGCAAGATCCTTGGCGGACGGGGCGTAGCGCTCCATGAAGCGCTCGCCCTCGGAGTTGGTCAGGTAACCACCCTCGCCGCGTGCGCCTTCGGTGATCAGCACGCCCGCGCCGTAAATGCCGGTCGGGTGGAACTGGACGAATTCCATGTCCTGCAACGGCAGCCCGGCGCGCAGCACCATCCCGCCGCCGTCGCCGGTGCAGGTGTGGGCGGACGTCGCCGAGAAATAGGTACGGCCATAGCCGCCCGTCGCCAGCACCACGGCATGGCTGCGGAAGCGGTGGATCGACCCGTCATCCATGCACAAAGCGATCACGCCACGGCACACGCCGTTTTCCATGATCAGGTCGAGCGCGAAATATTCGATGTAGAAGTCCGCGTCATACTTCAGGCTCTGCTGATACAAAGCGTGGAGCATCGCATGGCCGGTACGGTCGGCGGCGGCGCAGGTGCGCTGCGCGGGCGGGCCTTCGCCCATATTCTGCATCATGCCGCCGAACGGGCGCTGATAGATCTTGCCTTCATTGGTGCGGCTGAACGGCACACCGGCATGTTCCAGCTCATACACAGCCTGCGGCGCCTCGCGGACCATATATTCGATCGCGTCCTGGTCGCCGAGCCAGTCGGAGCCCTTGACGGTGTCGTACATATGCCAGGTCCAGTGATCCGGACCCATATTGCCGAGGCTGGCGGCAATGCCGCCCTGTGCGGCCACGGTGTGGCTGCGCGTCGGGAACACCTTGGTGATGCACGCGGTCTTCAGCCCGGCTTCGGCGCTGCCCATCGTCGCGCGCAAGCCCGAGCCCCCGGCACCCACGACAACCGTGTCATAGGTATGGTCGATGATCTTATATGCCTCAGGCATGCGGCGCTCCGGTGGTGGCGGTGAAGGCGACCTTGAGGATCGCGAAAAGGGCGATGGCGGCGGTGCCGAAAGTGAAGAAGTTGAGGATCAGCAGCCACGCGACGCGTGCTGCGCCGTGGACATAATCCTCGATCAGCACCTGCAGGCCGAGTCGGAAATGGTAGAAGACCGACACGATCAGCAAGCCCATCGGGATCGCCGCCCAGGGCGATTGCAGCCAGCCGCGCGCGGTGTCGTAATCATAAGCAGGCATCCGCGCGATCGCGACGAAAAACCAGACCATCAGGAACAGGTTTGCCGCTGCGGTGACACGCTGCGCCCACCAGTGATGCGCGCCTTCCTTGGCGCTGCCGAGGCCGCGCACGCGGCCGAGTTCGGTTCCATTGCCCATCTTATTTCACCATCAGCAAATAGGCCCAGAAGGCCACGGTCGCGAGGACCGAAAATACCATCGTCGCGATCGACCCGACGCGATTGCCCTTCAGTTCATAACCGGCCCCGGTATCCAGCACGAAATGGCGGATGCCGGTGGCGAGATGCTGAAAGAAGCACAGCGTCAAGCCGATGCCGAACAGATAGCCGAGCGCCCCGCCCAGCCATTCGCCAAACACGAAGGTGAAGGTCGCATAGCTCTTGGCACCACCGGCCAGCGCCGCGAGCCACCACACCAGCACCACGGTGCCGACCGTCGCCATGCCATCGCCAGTGATACGGTGAACGATCGAAACGATCATGTGCGGACCCGGTTTCCAGATCGACAGATGCGGGCTGAGCGGGCGGGCGCGGGGAGCAGAGCTGGCCAAGGCGGAACGTCCTCGTCGATTGATGGGTCGAAATGTGCGGTCTGATACAGGTGTGCTCTCTTAGACACCGAAGCGCGCGATGCAAGGTTTGTAGGCTGCTTGTGCGCATGCAATCGCTACATGCGCCCCCGGGCACTGGTGGCGAACATGCCGACATCGCCCGCAGCGCGGTTGGCCAGAGCGAATCGAAGGGGCGATCGTCGCAGGGCGGCAACCGCGCTTACCGCGCATTAACCAAATCGCGCTACGCCATGTGTCGGACCGTCCGCTTCATCGGTCATGCCAGACACGGAGTTTTCGCCTTGACCGTCAATGAATTGCCCAATCCCGGCACGGTTGCTGCGACGATCGACATCCGGGCGCGGCTGCGCGCGTTCGATTCCGACAATTCGCTGGAGAGTGCGGCACGCGACGTGTGGACGATCCTGGAGCCCGATGCCGCAGACATCGCGCTGGCGTTCTGGGCCCAATGGCGGCGCGCGAGCCCCGGCGCGCAAAGCTGGCAACCGCATGAAGAAACCAAGATGGTCGAACTTGGCGTCACCTATCTGCGCCACCGTTTCTGCGACGTGTCCGGGCGCCTGTGGGTCGAGTCGATGGAGCGCTCGGTCGCCTCGGGCTACAAGGCGGGGGTCTCGACCATGGCTTTGCTGTCGATGACCTGCGCCAGCGATCGAGCCGCTCTGGAAATTCTGTTCAAGCGCGTGAAGTCGGACGACCCGCGCTTGCCGACGTTCATCGATACGGTGATGCGCCTGACCGGCCTCGAAGCCGAGATCACCGTCGAAATCTACAACGCATTCCGTGCCCACACCGCGCGCGGCGAACGCGACCGGCTGGCGATCGACTTCCGCGAAGGAATCGCTGCCACAGTGGAACAGGCAACGCAGGAATCGGAAGTGCTGCGCGGCCAATCGGTCAAAACCTCCACCTCGGCGCGCGGAATGCTGGGCAAGACCAGCGAAGTCGCCGCAGCAGCCGAGCAATCGGCGATGGCGATGCGCGAAGCAGCGCAAACCGCCGCCGGGCTTATCCGCGCGATCGAGGACGCGCGCACCGAAGTCGAAGCCGCCGCCGAAATCGCGACGCGCGCCTCGTCCCAGGCTGGTGCTGCGGTCGGCATGTCGGAGACGCTCAGCGACCACGCCAAGTCGATCGAATCGATCCTCGGTCTCATCCGCGACATTGCCGGGCAAACCAATCTGCTCGCGCTCAATGCCACGATCGAGGCCGCCCGCGCGGGCGATGCCGGGCGCGGCTTTGCCGTGGTTGCGCAGGAAGTGAAGAGCCTTGCCAACCAGACCGCACGGGCCACCGACGACATCGCCGCCAAGATCGCCGCGATCCAGTCCGCCACGCGCTCGACGGTCGAGACCAACGCCTCGATCAAGGCGACCGTTTCGGAAGTGCAGGAAAGCGCCAACCGCATCCGCTATGCGATGGAAGCGCAGGCGCAAACCGTCACCGCGATCACCGCCGCCGTCGATGAAACCGCGCTCGCCGCGGATTCGATGTCCAACACCATCACCGCGATCCGCGAGGACACCGAAAGCGTTGCCTCCGAGATCGACCGCGTCGGGCGCGGTTTCGACTCGCTCGATACGAAACTTGGCATGCTCAAGAACAGCGCGAGCGAATTCGTCGCGAAAGTCGCTGCATGAGCCCTGGAGAGGATCTGACATGGCTGGAAGCGGGACGCCCGAGGGCGCGACCGCCGGCGGGTGGAGTGGCGTAAGCCGCACTGCCGCCGCGCGCGTCGCGGACTATGATTGGGATGGCAGTGTCGCCGCCGCCTCCGCCGAAATTGCGGACGCCATCGTCGGCCATGAAGGCGAAATCGCGCGCGCTTTCTGGGAGTATTATCTCTCGCTGCCGCAAACGGCGCATATCCGGGGGTTCTTCACACCCGACTATCTGTCCGCGCGCGTGGCGCACAGCGCAAAATATACCCGCGCCAAATATGCCGCGCCGCAGGACGACGATTGGATGCGCATGGCAATTCGCCACGCCACCGATTCGCAAAAGGCGAACATTCCGCTGCCCGCCCTGCTGACCTCGTTGAGCTTCGCGCACAGCCGCACGCTCGAATGGATCGAAGCCAGGCTTGGTGCGGGGTCGCCCCGGCTGCGGGTGCTGGCGGATTGTGTACAGCGACTCGGGCTGGTCGAGGCCGATGTCATGGCATCGCATCTCGGCGCGCGCGATGCCGAACGTGCTCGCGACGAACGCCGCCTGCGTTCCAGCGCGTTCAGCGCGACGATCGCCGGGTCGATCGAGGGCACCGCCGCGCTCGGCAATCGCATCCGCGTCCAGGCGCAGGGTGCTGCGCGATCGGCGCGCGGGATGCTGGGCAAGACCAGCGAAGTCGCCGCCGCAGCCGAGCAATCGGCGATGGCGATGCGCGAAGCGGCACAAACCGCCGCCGGGTTGATCCGCGCGATCGAAGATGCGCGCACCGAAGTCGAAGCGGCCGCCGAAATCGCCACCCGCGCCTCGACTCAGGCGGGGGCCGCGGTCGGCATGTCCGAAACGCTCAGCGACCATGCCAAGTCGATCGAGTCGATTCTCGGTCTCATCCGCGACATTGCCGGGCAGACCAATTTGCTCGCGCTCAACGCCACGATCGAGGCGGCGCGCGCGGGCGATGCCGGGCGCGGTTTTGCCGTGGTTGCGCAGGAAGTGAAGAGCCTCGCCAATCAAACGGCGCGCGCGACCGACGACATCGCCGCCAAGATCTCCGCGATTCAGTCCGCCACACGCTCCACGGTCGAGACCAACGCCTCGATCAAATCGACCGTGGCGGAGGTGCAGGAAAGCGCCAATCGCATCCGTTATGCGATGGAAGCGCAGGCGCAGACCGTCACCGCGATCACCGCCGCCGTCGATGAAACCGCGCTCGCCGCCGATTCGATGGCCAACACGATCACCGCGATTCGCGAGGACACCGAAAGCGTTGCGGGGGAAATCGAAACGCTCGAACACGATTTCGGCGAAGTTGACGACCGGCTCGGTGGCTTGAAGCGCGCCGCTGATACCTTCTCGGCCAGCGTCGCGGCCTGACCGCGCGCCATCACCGTCGAGCGATATGGCGGCGACCGCGATCGCCCGCTACACCGGGCGCATGACCCATATTCTCCTCACCGGTTCCTCGCGCGGTATCGGTGCCGCGACGCTGACGGCGCTACAGGCGGCTGGTGCCACCGTCATCGGACAGGGGACCGCAAGCGGCATCCCGGCCGACTTTGCCGATCCGGCGGCACCGCGCGCGCTGTGGGACGCGGCGCTCGCCGCGCATGGCGGGCGGATCGACGTGCTGATCAACAATGCCGGGGTGTTCGAGGCCAATCCGATCGCACGCGACGATGCCGCCTGGGTTGCGGAATGGGAGCGTACGATGCGCATCAACCTGACCGCCGCCGCGGAATTGTGCCGCCTCGCGGTGCTGCACTGGCAGGACCGTGGGACCGGCGGGCGGATCGTCAACATCGCCAGCCGCGCCGCCTATCGCGGCGATTCGCCGCAGCATTGGCATTATGCCGCGTCCAAAGCGGGCATGGTCGCGATGACCAAGAGCATCGCGCGCGGCTATGCCAAGGACGGCATTCTTGCCTTTGCGGTCTGTCCCGGCTTCACCATGACCGGCATGGCCGAAGAGTATCTGGAGAGTCGCGGCGGGGACAAATTGCTCGCCGACATTCCGCTCGGCCGCGTGGCTAGCCCCGAGGAAGTCGCCGAGGTCGCCCGCTTCCTCGCACTCGATGCGCCGCCATCGATGACGGGCGCTGTGCTCGACGTGAACGGCGCGAGCTACGTGCGCTAAGTCAACGCAACGCGCGCAAGCGTTCGAGATCCTCGGGCCGGTCGATATCGAGCAATTCGGCCTCGGGCGCGATCACATGCCGCCCGGCGCGCACCATTGCGCGACCGCCTTCATCGCCGCTCAGCGTCATCAGCGCATCGAACTGATCGACCCCGAACAAAGCGGGCGGGCTGCTGTGAACGCCGTTGCTCGACGCGACCACCGCATCCGGGCCGCTCGCCGCCTCGAGCAAGCGGTGGATGTGCGTCGCGGTCACGCGCGGCATATCGGCCAGAGCGATCACCACCGCTGCGCAGCCAATCTCGCGCGCCGCCGCGACGCCGAGCTTGACCGATCCCGACATTCCGTCGTCAGGATTGTGATTGTGGAGCACGGCATATCCCCGGCTGGCGAAATCGAGCTCGGTGCCCGAACACACCACGAAGCGCGCCTTGAACGGCACGTCCTCCAGCGCAGTGACGACATGATAGGCCAGCGGCTTGCCGAGAAACGGTTCCTGCAATTTGTCCGCGTCGCCGAACCGGCGCGATCGCCCGGCCGCGAGCAAAATCAGCACGCACTCTTCGACCGCGATCATCGCTTCAGTCCTTCCGGTTGAACGCTCCTACCATGGCCGCCGCGATCGACAGCGCGATTTCGGCGGGGCCGATCGCGCCGATATCGAGCCCGACCGGCGCATCGATGCGATCGATGTCCGTGTCTGCAACGCCCGCCGCCGCCAAACGCTCCCGCCGTGCGGCATGGCTGCGGCGCGAACCGAGCGCGCCGACATACGCCGTCGGCCGCGCAAGTGCTGCGACCAGCGCGGGATCGTCGATCTTGGTGTCGTGGCTAAGCGTCACCACCGCGCTTGCCGGACCCGGGTCGAGCGCTTCGATCGCCTCGTCGGGCCAGCGGTCATCGAGCGTGACGCCGGGGAAACGCTCCTCGGTCAGGAAGCGCGCACGCGGATCGATGATCGTCACCTGGATGCCCAATTGCCGCGCGAGACCAGCCAGCGCCTGCGCGATCTGCACCGCACCGACGATGAACAGCCGCCGCGGCGGATCGTAGCGATTGACAAACGCCGCGCCCTCCAGCGGGCGCAGCGAACTTTGCCCGCTGGCAAGATCGGTCGACACCGCCAGCGCCTTGCCCGCCGCCTGCGCCTCGGCAATGCGGTCGAACAATTCGGGGTCGAAGCCCTCGGCCGATACCGGCTGCACCAGCACCGAAATCTCGCCGCCGCACGGCAGGCCGACTTCCCAGGCGGCGGCATCGGCCACGCCATAATTTTTGAGCTGGAACGGCGCACCCGCAATCACCTCGGCGGCGGTCGCCAAGATGTCGCTCTCGACGCAGCCGCCCGACACCGAGCCTTCAAACCGCCCGTCGGCATGGACGATCATATGGCTGCCACGCGGGCGCGGGGCCGATCCCCAGGTCGACACCACCGTGGCGAGCGCGAGCGGCGCGCCCTTCCACTGCGCGGCGGCGTTCAGCACGGAATCGTTATCGGCCATCATCTTCTCCTGATCCTCCCCGTTCGGGGAGGAGTCACATTTCCGGCAAACCGGACACTATCTTGTCGAGCGTCAGCGGAAAGTCGCGTACGCGCACGCCGCAGGCATTGTAGATCGCGTTGGTCACCGCCGCGCCCGCGCCGGAAATCGACAATTCGCCCAATCCCTTCACCCCGATCGGATTGGCATGGGTGTCGATCTCTTCGAGGAACATCACGTCGAGCGGCGGCACGTCGGCATGGCTCGGCACATGATATTCGCCCAGGTCATGGTTGACGAACTGGCCGTGGCGCTGGTCGAGCACTGCTTCCTCCATCAGCGCATAGCCAATGCCCCAGATCATCCCGCCAATCGCCTGGCTGCGCGCGAGCTTGGCGTTGAGGATGCGTCCGGCCTCGAACACGCCGAGCATCCGCCGCACCCGCACTTCACCAGTGACGACATTCACCGCAACTTCGGCGAATTGCGCACCGTGCGCCGCCTGGCTGAAGGTGCGGGCATTGGAGCCTTGCGAAATCTTGCCCATCGCCACCACCGGCGCGTCACCAACCAGTTCGGCGAGCGGCACGCGCCGGTTGCCGGCGACCGCATGACCGTCCTTCAACGTCATGTCCTGCGCCTTGGCCCCCATCCGCTCGGCCAGCGTCGTAACGATGTCCTCGCACGCCAGCGCGACCGAGGACCCCGCGCTCGCCGCACCGAACGACCCGCCCGAGCCCGCGCCCGGCGGCAAATCGGTATCGCCCAGGATCACGTCGATCTGCTCCATCGGCAGCCCCAGCGCCTCGCCCGCAATCTGCGCGAGGATGGTGTAGCTGCCAGTGCCGATATCGGTCATGTCGGTTTCGATCCGCGCGCGGCCATCGGGCGACAGCGTCACACGCGCTTCCGAATCGACCAGCAGATTGATCCGCACCGCCGCCGACACGCCCATGCCGATCAGCCATTCGCCGTCGCGCACTTGCCCCGGTTGCGCCGAACGCTTGGCCCAGCCAAAGGCCTCCGCCCCGCGATCAAGACAGGCGACCAGCCCGCGCGTCGAAAAGGGCGCACCCGTCATCGGATCGACCTTCGGCTCATTCAGCTTGCGAAAGTCGATCGGATCGCGGCCCAGCGCCTCGGCCATCTCGTCCATCGCGGTTTCGAGCGCGAGCGTACCGACCGCCTCGCCTGGCGCGCGCACCGCACCGGCCATCACCATGTCGAGCGTGACCACCTTGTGGCTGAAATGCCGGACCGGTGCCTCGTAAAGCGAGATCGACCCCAGCGCGACCGGCTCCATGAAGCCGCCATCGGGACCCTGGCTGATGACGCTGTCATGCCCGACCGCCAGCAGCTTGCCCTCCTCGGTCGCGGCAAGGCGAATGCGCTGATGGGTATCGGTGCGCCGATACACGTTGTGGAACAATTGGCGGCGCGCCATCGCGATCTTGACCGGACGCCCCAGCTTCTGCGCGGCGATTGCCGCCAGCACCGCATCCGGCCCCAGCATCTTTCCGCCGAAGCCACCGCCAATATAGGGTGACAGGATTCGCACCTTTTCGTCGGCAACGCCGAGCGACTTAGCCAGCACTTGCCGCGCGACCTTGAGGATCTGCAGACTGGAATGCAGCGTCAGCGAATCGCCATTCCAGATCGCAACCGAAGCGTGCGGCTCCATCGCGGCATGGACGTGGTTGGGCGTGGTATAGATCTGGTCGATCGTCACCGCCGCCTGCGCCATGGCGGCTTCGATATCGCCCTTGGCAATGTCCTGCAGCCGCGAATCCTTGGGCGGGCCGCTCGCTTTGTCGATATCGGCCATCGTGTCGAAATGGCCGGGTTCGATGGCGACATGCACGCGCACCGCCTTCGCCGCCGCGCGCGCCGCCTCGAAACTGGTCGCCACCGCAACGCCGACGACCTGATCCCAATGGTCGATCTCGTCGTTCCCTGTATGAGCCGGGCCGAACGCCGCCGCTTGGCGCGGGATGCGCGGATCATCGACGATGATGTCGAGCACATCGGGTAGCGCGCGCGCGGCATCGGTATCGATGCCCGTCACCTTGCCCTTGGCGGCGGGCGCTGTGATCAGATAGCCGTACGCCACCTCGCCTTCGACCAGATGCTCATAACCATAATGTGCCGCGCCGCTGACCTTGAGCGCGCCTTCGCTGCGGTCAAGCGCGGCACCGAGCACGCCTTGCACGCCGCGATCCATTGCGAGGCCGGGATGATCGGCATCCATCGTAAAGTCGCTCATGCACCTGCTCCTGTCAGCGTGCGCAGCGTCGCGATCAGCGTCCGGCGCGCGAGCGGTATCTTGAAATCGTTCGCGCCGTGGCCCCTGGCGTCGGCCAGCAGCGCATCCGCCGCAGCCGCAAACACGGCGTCACTCGGCGCTTGCCCGACCAGCGCGGCCTCGACCGCCGAGTCGCGCCACGGCATCGGCGCAAGCCCGCCAAACGCCAGCGCGGCGGAGGCGATCTTCCCGTCCACAACCGCAACCACCCCCGCCACCGACACCAAGGCAAAGGCATAAGACGCGCGGTCGCGCACCTTGCGATAGGCCTGCGCACCGGCGGGCGGCGCGGGCAGTTCGACATGGGTGATGAGTTCGCCCGGCCGCAGCACCGTCTCGATTTCGGGCGTGTCACCCGGCAAACGATAGAAATCGCCGATCGCGATCCGGCGCTTGTCGCCGTCAGAGGTGAGCGTGACGATCGTCGCATCCAGCGCGCGCAGCGCCACCGCCATGTCGCTGGGGTTGGTGGCGATGCACTGCTCGCTGGTCCCGAGAATCGCGAGATTGCGGTTGAACCCGTCGATCGCCGAACACCCTGCACCGGGATCCCGCTTGTTGCACGCCATCGCGGTGTCGTAAAAATACGGGCAACGCGTGCGCTGGAGCAGATTGCCCCCGGTGGTCGCCTTGTTGCGCAATTGCCCGGAGGCCCCAGCGAGCAGCGCCCGGCTCAGCACCGGATAATCGGCGATCACCTGAGGATCGGCAGCAAGATTGCTATTGGGCACCAGCGCCCCGATCGTCAGGCCGCCATCGCCGCGCCGCTCGACCCGCGCGAGATCGAGCCGGCTGATGTCGACCAGTTTCTCGGGCGTCTCGATCTGCAGCTTCATCAGGTCGAGCAAATTGGTGCCGCCCGCGATGAAGCGCCCACCGGCGGCGACCGCAGCTTCGGGGCTTTCGGCACGGCTATAGGTGAAGGTCTTCATGCGCGCTCCGCCCCGGCAACTTCGGCAATGGCATCGACGATATTGGGGTAAGCCGAGCAGCGACACAGATTGCCGCTCATCCGCTCCGAAATCTCGTGCCCGTCGAGCGTGACCGTTTCCAGGTCGGCGCTGACATGGCTCGGCCAGCCCTTAGCCACCTCGTCGAGCATCCCGACCGCCGAACAGATCTGCCCAGGCGTGCAATATCCGCACTGATATCCGTCATGCTTGATGAAGGCGGCCTGCAATGGATGGAGCTGATCTGCGCTGCCAAGTCCTTCTATCGTCAGAATGTCATCATCCTGATGCATCACCGCCAATGTGAGGCATGCATTGATCCGTCGGCCGTTGACCAGCACCGTGCACGCACCGCACTGGCCATGGTCGCAGCCCTTCTTCGTTCCCGTCAGCCCGAGATGTTCGCGTAGCACATCGAGCAGTGAGGCACGGATATCGGGCTCGACCGAATGGGTCGCGCCATTGATGGTGAAATGCATTGAGGCTCGCCTCCCGTTGAGCTTGGGGTAACGATTATGAACGCTTTGGTTTCCGTATATCGGCGCGCACCTGTCCTTCTTAAAGGGATCGCGCGCGCTCGAACAGCCGGTATGGCGGCACTATTGCTGGTATCGCCCGGCGCGATGGCGCAGACTGTGCCGGTGAAGCCGCTTTCCTCCCCCATCGTCATCGCGCATCGCGGCGCGAGCGGGCTGCGGCCCGAACACACCATCGCCTCTTATACGCTGGCGATCGAACAGGGGGCCGATTTCATCGAGCCCGATCTGGTGCTGACCAAGGACGACGTGTTCGTCGCACGCCATGAGAATGATATTACCGGCACCACCGATGTGGCCAAGCACCCAGAATTCGCCGCGCGCCGCACCACCAAGGTGATCGACGGCGAAACCCACACCGGCTGGTTTACCGAGGATTTCACGCTCGCCGAGTTGAAGACGCTGCGCGCGATCGAGCGGCTGCCGAAGGTCCGGCCCGACAACGCCAAATATGACGGCCAGTTCGAAGTGCCGACGCTGGCCGAGGTGATCGCGCTGGCCAAGAAGCACTCGGTCGGTGGCCGCATCGTCGGCATCTATCCCGAGACCAAGCATCCGACCTATTTCGCCAGCATCGGCCATCCGATGGAGGCGCGCCTCGTCGCGCAGTTGCAGGCGGCGGGCTGGTCCAAGCCGAGCGACCCGGTGTTCATCCAGTCGTTCGAGGTCAACAACCTCAAGCAACTCCACACCATGACCGGCCTGCGCCTGATCCAGTTGATGGATGCCGCCGGTGCCCCCGCCGACAAGGCCGCGCCGAGCTACGCCGCGATGATCACGCCAGAAGGGCTCAAGGCCGTCGCCGCTTATGCGTACGGGATCGGCCCCAATAAAGACATGATCCAGCGCGGCGATGCTGCACCCTCCACGCTCGTCGCCGACGCGCATGCGGCAGGGCTGCGGCTCCATCCCTGGACCTTCCGCGCGGAAAACATGTTCCTGCCGCCATCGCTGCGTATCGGCACCGACCCCGCCGTGCACGGCAAGCTGGCCGAGGAAATCACGCGCTTCCTCAATCTCGGCATCGATGGCTTCTTTACCGATTTCGCCTATATTGGCGTCGACGCGCGCAACGCCCAGCGTGCCAAGGCGAAAGGCCAATAATGCGCAAATCCGTGATCGCCGTCGTCGCCTTGCTTCCGCTGCTTGTCGGCGGTTGCCTTGCCAAGACGGTGGTCAACGTCGCCACCCTGCCCGTGCGCGCGACCAGCAAGGCGGTCGACTGGACCACGACGAGTCAGTCCGAGGCCGACCGCAATTACGGCCGCAAGATGCGCAAGCAGGAAGCCCGCGAGGGGCGGGAGTTGAAACGGCAATATAAGGATTGTCGCGCGCAAAATCGCGACGATTGCGATCAATACCGGCCCCACGCCCAACGCTAAACCCGCGAAGGGCGGCGGTGCGTCAGGCCGCGTCGCCGCCCAGCACGCGTGCCACCGCCAGCAGCACCGCCGGGCGCACCTGCACCCCGACATGGCTGCTGCGCACCTCGATCGCGCGGCTGGCAGCGTCATGACAAATCATGCCGTTGACCAGCCCGTCGCTGCGGCTCCAGATCGCGGTGCTCGGCACGGGCAGCGGCTCCGCCACCAGTGCGCTTTGCGCGCGGACATGCGGGGCATCGACGCGCTCCCCGGTCAACAGCTCGAACGCGCGCCACACATTGGTCGCGCGCGGGTCCCCGGCGAAAGGCGAACTTATCGTCACCACCTCGCGCACCATGCCGGGCAGACGGTGTGTCGCGAAGCGCGCCATGATCCCGCCCAGGCTGACCCCGATCAGCGTCACCGGTGCGCCCGTTTCGTCATACAGCGCACGGATCCGTGCCAGCAGCCGCTCGCCCTCCGGCCCGATCGTGCGCGCGCCGAGATTGCGCCCGAGCCCCCAGCCTTCGGCCCGATAGCCAAGCCTATGCAGATAGCGTCGCAGGAACACCCCCGAAGCATCGCTGTTGAACAGCCCCGGCAGCAACATCACCGCTCGCCCGTCACCACGCGGAGCCTGCGCCAGCATCGTGCGCGCGCCCGCAAGCGAGGCAAGGCCCCAGGCACCCCGCGGCACCTCCAGCGCCCATAACAGCTTCGATGGTGGCTTCATCGCCGATTCCGGTCGCACAGCGCGCTGAAAAGTCGTTTCATCTGCAACCCGTTTCCTGCCCTGCTATGGCTGTGCTACCCTGAAGTCATGACCGAAGAAACGCATGTTCTCGACCGCCCGCCCGCCAATGCGGCGGACGATTGGACGATTCCGCAGGACTGGGCACACTTCACCCAGGAAGAGCACCGTGTGTGGGACACGCTGTTCGCCCGCCAGGCGAAGCTGCTGCCCGGCCGTGCCTCCGACGCTTATTTGCGCGGGCTGGATGTACTGAAGCTGTCCAAGCCCGGCATCCCGGATTTCGAGGAACTGTCGGAACGGCTGATGAAGCTCACCGGCTGGCAAGTCGTGGCGGTGCCGGGGCTGGTGCCCGACGACGTGTTCTTCGACCATATGGCCAATCGCCGCTTCGTCGCGGGCAATTTCATCCGCCGTCCCGACCAGCTCGATTATCTGCAGGAACCCGACGTGTTCCACGACGTGTTCGGCCATGTGCCGATGCTCGCCGACCCGGTCTTCGCCGATTATCTCGCAGCTTATGGTCGCGGCGGGCAGCGTGCGCAGGGGCTGGATGCGCTCAAATATCTCGGGCGGCTCTATTGGTACACGGTCGAATTCGGGTTGATCGCCGATCCCGAGGGCTTGCGCATCTATGGTGCCGGGATCGTCTCCAGCTTCGCCGAAAGCCGCTTCGCGCTCGACGATGCCAGCCCCAACCGCATCGCCTTCGACCTCAAGCGCGTGATGCGCACCGACTACCGGATTGACGATTTCCAGCAGAATTATTTCGTGATCCCGAGCTTCGACGAACTGCTGCGCGTGACGGTCGAGACCGATTTCGCGCCGCTTTACGAGGCGCTGGCCGGTACACCGGACATACCCGTGGCCACGCTTTTGCCGGAGGATCGCGTCCTCACCCACGGAACCCAGGCCTATGCGCTCGCCAAGCGCTAATCGCGCGTGCGCACCTCGACCAGGACGCGGATTGCGTCGTGCCGCCAATATTCGTGGTCATATTCCACGATGCGATCCGCCGCATCGTAACTGCGGCGCACCACCAGCAGCCCCGGCGTGCCCGACGCGACGCCCAGCGCCTGCGCGATGTCCTTGATCAGCGCACACGGTCGCATCTCGACATGGTTGCGCACCACCCGCACGCCATACCGCCCGGTCAGCACCGCCGTTAGCGACCCATCCAGATCGTGATCGATCAGGCCGGGCGCGATCGCAGGATCGACCAGGATCCGCTCGATCAGTACCGGCCGCCCGTCGATCGCGCGGCGGCGGGCGAGCGCGTACAGCGGCGCGCCAACCGCGCAGCCGAACACCGCCGCATCCACCGCCGCTGCCGCCACCGTATGCTTGTGCAGCGTTTCGGTCGTCGGCACGCGGCCTTGCTCGGCGACATAGGTCATGAAGCCCGCCCAGCGCGTCGGGTCATAGACCACAGGCGGCGGCGAGACATACCAGCCGCTGCGGTCGCGACGATAGATCAGCCCCTCCGCCTCCAGTTGGAACAGCGCTTCACGCACGGTGCCGCGCGCCGCGCCCGACCCAAGCTGAAGCCGCCGCTCGGACGGCAACCGCGCGCCCGCTCCCAGCGCGCCGCAGGCGATCTCCTCGACCAGACGATCGCGTAGCGCGAGATAATGCGGACCTGACCCCGCTTCTGCTGCCTTCTGCATAGGCCCGATCATGGCCGAAGCCGGAGGATCACGCCAGCGGACGCACCGCAAGCCGTTCGAGCAGCGGACGATAGCTGGCGAGATCGGGCACCTGCCAATCGGGCTGCTTGCCGATATCGTCATAGCGGCGCAGCGCCACCGCATCGGCGAAATACGGTTCCTGTTCAAACGCCGCGATGCCCGCCGCATCGAACGCCCCGCCCTGCAAGCGCAGACTGAGTGCGGAGGCGGCACTCAAGCCCGCCTCATAGCTGGGCTCGACCGCGCAGAGATAGCGCTTGGCGGCGACGTGCAGGCGCACCGGCTCATACACTGCGGGCGGAAAGGCCGTGGCGAGCAGCGCCGCACCCAACTCCTCGTGCCGCGCGTCCGCGCCGTGCAGATCGGCAGCGAGCCCGGCCCCGTCAACGAACTGACCAATGTCATGGAGCAGCGCCGCCGCGATCAGCGTGTCCGACGCCCCATCCTCGCGCGCCGCCTGCGCCGCTTGCAGCACGTGCTGCAGCTGATCGACCTCCTCGCCATAGCGATCGTCGCCATGCTCGGCGAACAGCGCGTAGATCCTGTCGATAAGGGCGGAGGGCATGGGCATTTTCCTTTGCAGAAGCGGCGATCCGAAGCGCGACTGTCGCACGATTGTCGTTTAACTGGACTATACCAGATTTATGACCTGGTGGCGACATTCGCCCCGGATCGACGGAGGATACCTGTGAGCGATGCGACCAGACGGCGGTTTCTGCAGATGGCGGCGGGGGCCGGTGCGGGCGCAGCCGGGATGCTGCCGGGCCTGATCGAGCGCGCCGCCGCGATCGCCGCCAACAGCCCGACCGGCACGATCCGCGATGTCGAGCATGTCGTGATCTTCATGCAGGAAAACCGCTCGTTCGATCATTATTTCGGCAGCTATAATGGCGTGCGCGGGCTGGGCGATCCGCGTCCGCTGCGCCTGCCCGGCGGGCGCAGCGTGTGGGCGCAACCAAGCGCGCAGCATCCCGATGGCTTCGTGCTGCCCTTCCACGGTGATTCGACCACAACGCAGTCCTTCCGCGTCGATGGCTCCGAACAGGGCCATCAGCACAATCTCACCATCTTCAACCGGGGTCGGTGTGATCGCTGGGGCGCGACGCGGCAATTGCACCAGCGGATGCTGCATTATGGCGCGGGCGACCTGCCTTTTTACTATGCGCTCGCCAACGCTTTCACGATTTGCGACGCCTATCACGCCTCGACGCTGACGCAGACCTATCCCAACCGGCTGCATTTGTTCACCGGCTGCAATGGCGGCGGCACCGTCGGTGGCGATCCCGAAATGGACAATTATGGCGAGGACGAAACGCCCAGCGCCGACATGGCGACCGACCAGCCGCTACGCCCCGATGCCTATCGCTGGACCACTTATGCCGAGCGGCTGGAACAAGCGGGCGTAAGCTGGAAGGTCTATCAGGAATATGACAATTTCGGCGACAACACGCTGTCGGTCTTTCCCGCCTTCCGTCCCTGCGCGCGCGATTCCGCTTTGTACCGGCGCGGTCGATCGTGGGTGAGCGAGCATAAGACCGGTGCCGACCGCACCCGCTCGGACGGGGAGCAACTGGTCGAGGGCTTCCGGCGCGATCTGGCGGCGGGGACCTTGCCGCAAGTGTCGTGGATCGTCACCGCCGCCGACCTGTCCGAACATCCGACCGCCGTGCCCGCGCGCGGCGAACATCTTTGCGCCGAGCTGATCGCCGCCTTGGTCGACCATCCCGAGGTCTTTGCCAAAACGGTGTTCATCGTCAATTATGACGAGAGCGGCGGCTTTTACGACCATATGCCCTCGCCCGTGCTGCCGGTGGGGGACGTGCCGGGCCACAGCACCGTCTCGATCGCCGGGGAAGCGAAGCATTATGCCAGCGGCGACAATCCGGGCGCACAACCGATCGGCCTGGGCATTCGCGTGCCCGCACTCCTCGTCTCGCCGTGGAGCCGCGGCGGCTTTGTCTGCTCCGAACTGTTCGACCATACATCGGTGCTGCGCTTTCTCGAGGCGCGCTTCGGCGTGGCAGAACCCAATATCGGGCCGTGGCGGCGCGCGGTGTGTGGCGACCTCATCTCCGCCTTCGATTTCGCGCAGCCCAATCGCGACTGGGCGAGCTTGACCTTGCCCGGCACCGCCGATTTCGAACAGCGCATCGCGCGCTCCCAGGCCGGACGCGCCACCGCGATTCCGGCGGTGCAACGTGCATCCCGGCAAATGTCCGGGCAACGCCCTGCCCGCGCCCTGCCCTATCGGCTCGACATCCTCGGCCGGATCGACGCGGATCGGCGCTTCCGGATCGACCTGATCAATCGCGGCACGACCGGCGCGGTGTTGACCGTCCACGACAATCTCGATCACGGCGGCCCATGGCACTATACGATCGGCGCGGGCGACCACTATGCCAGCACGCAATGGCATGACGACGGCACCGTCACCGACCGCTACGACCTGAGCGTGATCGGCCCTGACGGGCTGCTGCGCCGCTATGCCGGAACGCTGGCGGACACGGCAGAGGTCGGCGTGGTCGCGCTGCCCAGCCAGGATGCGGTCGAGCTCCTGCTCGCCAATCCCGGCACCGCGCCGCGCCGCTACACGATCACGCTCGATCCGGCCTATCCGACGGCGGCCGCGCGAACGCGCGACCTCACGGTGCCCGCCGGTGCAACGCTGCGCGACCGCTGGGATCTGGCCGCCAGCGACCGCTGGTATGATCTGACGATCCGTTCGCCCGACGACCCCACCTTTTTGCGTCGCTTCGCGGGCAAGGTCGAAAACGGGCGACCGGGCCGGACCGACCCCGCCATCGGGGAGATGCGTCTCAATGTCTAAGCGGCTTTTCCTCGCAGGCCTCGTCGCGGTTGCAGCAATGGGCAGCGCCGTCGCCGCGATCGGCGATCCGTGGATGCCGCCCGTGGATGGGGCGCACATCCTGTCCGCCCCGCCCGCCGCCGGATCGCCGCGCGATATTGCCGATCGCGCGATCTTTCAGGCCACGCGCGCGCTGGAGGGCAGCCCGCGCTGGCGGATCGCGCAGCGCGATGTCGAGAATGGCCCATTGTCGCGCTATGCCTGCGCGCTCGGCGTGACGTTGAAGGCCAGCGACGTGCCGACCCTCGCCAGCCTGTTCGACCGGGCTGGCGCGGGTTTCCTCGTCGAGCCCGTCAAAACCCATTACGCGCGGGCCCGCCCCTATGCCGACAATGATGCGCCCATGTGTCAGGCGCGCACCGCCGCGCTCGCCCGCAGCGGCGATTATCCCTCGGGCCATGCTGCCAATGGGTGGCTGGAGGCGTTGTTGCTCGCCGAACTCGCGCCCGACCGGGCGAGCGAGCTGCTCGCACGCGGCCGCCAGGCGGGCGAAAGCCGCGTGATTTGCGGCGCGCATTCGGCCAGCGCGGTTGAGGGCGGCTGGCAAGCGGGGGCCGCCGCCTCAGCGGTACTGCACGGCTCCGCATCGTTCCGCCAGCAGCTCGACCTGGCACGCGTCGAACTCGCCCGCGCCCGCATCACCGCCCCCAAGGTCGATCCCGCCGCCTGCGCGATCGAGGCGGAGGTGCTGGCGCGCGCTTATTATTGAAGCCCCGGTCGCGTCAAGCGACCGGGTTGGGCGACGCCATCACCAGCGGAGCCGCGCCATGCGCTACCGGATCGGTGAAGGATTCGCCGCCGCTCTCCTGATGCCCGGCAAGCCGCACTTGCTCGGTCGCGCTGGTGACGAGCAGATCGTACCAACCGTGGCTGCCCGACAGGTCGACCGGCACGACGCTTTCTGCGCGCGCTGCAATCTCCAACGTGCGCGGCGGCTGGCCATAAGCGAGATCGCGCACCGTCAGCTTCAGTGCGGTGTCACCATGGTTGCGTACCCGCACTCCCTCCGCCTCGAGCACCGGCGCAAAGCCCGCGCTGCGACCGGTGAAGCGCCGGTGAAACCCGGCGGGCCCGAGCAGGAACGCATCATACACCCCGTCCGCGCCCACCGGCAGTTCGGCGGAAAGCGATTGCCCTGCGCCTACGGTGTAGCGGCGCGGCCCGCCCGCAAGATCGGTCAACGGATAGAGGTGGAACACCGCCGCCCGCTCGCGCCCGGTGTTGGACAGCAGCAGCCCCGGCGCTTGCCCCGCCGCAACCACCAGCGTCGCATCGAGCCGATAGGGCGTCGCGCGGCGGCGGCGAATGCCCGCTTCCTGCACCGGCGCGGTCAGCGCGGCGGGTGGCAGCGGGCGCGTCTCCTTGAGCGTCGCCGCACGTTCGGACAGCGCCCGCGTTGGCGGCAAGGCTTCGGCAAACGCCCGGTCATCGGCGCGCGAGAAATCGAAGCAGGACGTCAGATCGCCGCACACCGCGCGCCGCCAGGCGCTGATATTGGGTTCGGCCACGCCGAAGCGCGTTTCGAGGAAGCGAATGACGCTGGTGTGATCGAACACTTCGGACGCGACATAGCCGCCGCGGCTCCACGGCGAGACGACATACATCGGCACGCGCGGCCCGAGCCCATAAGGGCGACCGAGATACGCCGCATCGGCCTCGCCTTGCGAATGGCGGTGATATTCGTCCTCGGCGGCAACCGTCGTGCCGCCCAGCAAGCGCGCCGGATCGCGCGGATCGTGCGCGGGCGGTGCGGGCGGCGGGACATGGTCGAACAGCCCGTCATTCTCGTCGAAATTGAGCAGCAGCACCGTCTTGGCCCACACCTCGGGATTGGCGGTCAGCGCATTGAGTAGCTGCGCGGTATAATCCGCACCCTGCAGCGGCGTGGAAACGCTTGGATGTTCCGATGCCGCCGTCGGCGCGATGATCCACGAGACCTGGGGAAGTTTGTCGGCCAGCACGTCGGCCTTGAGCAGATCGAGCCCACGCGTCGTCAGCGTGCGCCGGATCAAATCGGCGTCCGGCCCCGACGTCGCGGTGCGCGCATCGCGATAGCGGCGGAAACCGATCAGCGGGTTGTCGCTGAAATTGTCCTCCATCTGCTGATAGATTTGGAAGCCGATCCCCGCCGCCTGCAACCGCTCGGGATACGTCGTCCAGGCATAGCCGCCATGACCGCGCGGATCTTCCAACCCGTCATAGCCATTGTCGATCGCCGGGCCGTGCCCGCGCGCCTGCGGATCGTGCGTGCCGGTCCACACATAGAGCCGGTTGGGATTGGTGCTGAGGTGCAGCGCGCAATGATAGGCGTCGCACAGCGTGAAGGACTCGGCCAGCGCATATTGGAACGGAATATCCTCGCGCGTGAAATAGACCATCGCATGGTCGTGCTTGGCCTTGGGCCAGCCGCCCATCCGGCCATTGTCCCACGCCGCCTGGCTGTCGGGAAAACCGTGCGGCGTGCCGAGCGGCCGCATCAGCCGGAAATCGCGCTTGGTGTCGAGGTGGAAGGGCGCGATCCAGTCGGGCGGGCCGACGTGTTCGCTCGGCTGCACGAACACCGTCGCCCCGCGCCGTTCGCCCAGATCGGGCACCGGAATGGCAAAGCGATCGCCAAAACCGCGCACCCCCGGCATCGCGCCGAAATAATGGTCGAAGGCGCGGTTTTCCTGCGTGAGGATCACGACATGTTCGACATCCATCACCGTCCCCGTCCGGCGATTGGCGGGGATCGACAATGCGCGCGCGATCGACGGGAACATGCCGCCCGCCGCCGCGCCGCCGCCGGCCATCAGGGTCTTCAGGAAAGCGCGACGATCGGCGGGAGGCAGCGACATGGGCGTTCGTCCATTCACAAAAAGACGGCGCGCCGACAAGCCCGACGCGCCGCCCGGAGGGGGTCGTCAGAACTTCAGCGTGAAACCGGCAAAGACGGTACGGCCACTCTGAGTCTCGTTATGCAAGCGGTGATAGATGCTGTTATACTGCACCTCGGCGGTGTTGGCGATGTTGATTGCGTCCACCGTCAGCCGCAGCGTGCTGGTAAGGTTCACGAACGCCGCTGCGTCGACATAGACCGTGCCGTCGAACCCGTCCTCGCTCGCCGGGTTGGAGCCGTCATAGGCGCTGCGCAGATAGGACGACCGATAGTTGGCCGATCCGCGAATGCCCCAGCGCTTGGTTTCGTAATAGAGCGTGCCATTGGCGTTGGTCTTGGACAGGCCTGGGATCGGGGTCTTCACACCCTTCACCGGCGCGTTCGAATCGATCACCGTCACGTTCGCCGACATACCGAACTTGTCGAACGGGGCCGGAAGGAAAGTGAAGTTGGTTTGCGCCGCCGCTTCGAAGCCGGTGATATAGGCCTTGCTCAGGTTCACCGGCCGCGAAAATTCCGCGACGATGGTGGTCGGCGTTACGCCGGGTAGCGTCGAGACCGGCAGGCCCGTCGCGCTGAACGGCACATTGAACAGCGTTTCGCTCGAGATCAGGTTGCTGATATCCTTGTGGAACACGCCCACCGAAATCAGGCCGATCTTGCCGAAATACCATTCGGCCGACAGGTCGTAGGCATTGTCCTTATATGGTTTCAGGTTCGGGTTGCCGACGCTTGCCGTGATCTGGCCGCTATCGGCATTGGCACTGCCCGCCGCCGCCAGCGAACCGAGCGAGGGACGGTTGATGTTCTTGGCCGCAGCCACGCGGATCAGGAAGCTCGGCGTCACTTCCAAAATGGCGTTGAGTGCCGGGAGCACGCCCGAATAGCTCGATTTGGTAACGTTGCTGCCAATCGGCGTGTCATCGCTGTTGGTGATCAGGCCGTTGCTGTTGACGTCGGTAAAATACGCGCGAACGCCGAGATTGCCGCGCAGCCGCATCCCGCCGACATGGCCGTCCCAGTCGAGCTGGCCATAGGTCGCCTTGGTCGTTTCGGTGACGGTGTAGGTGTTTTCGATGTCGGTTGCGCCGGCGGTGGTGTGCGAGGCGTTATATTTGGCAAATGCTGCCGCATAATTGCCGGTGATCCAGCTTGCCGCCTCGTTCTGCGTGAAGACGTCGGCATAGGATGTCACGGGGCTGCCGGTGAATTGGTGGAACTGCCCGTCATTGTAGATTTCGGAGCCCGACGTGCTGTAGCGGCGATAGCTCGCCCCCGCGCGCAGCGTGAATATGTCACTCAGCTTTAGATGCCCGTTGCCGGTCGCTTCGCGCAGGCTGGTCTTGTTCCAGAATTCGCGGAAGTAGAATTCCTTGAACTCATATTTCGACGCATCGGTGGTGTTCCAACGATAGACGTTGGTCGCCGAGGTGCCGTCCGCCGCATAGGTCGTGGTCATGCCGCCATAAGCGCGCAGGTACAGCTTGTCATCATACGGGGTAGTGTATTTCGAATCCTCATAGCCGACATGGCCGTCGAAGCCGAGGCTGTCATTCACATCCCATTTTCCGGTCAGCGCGAGCTGGTTGAAGCGGTTCTTGTTGAGCGAACGGCGGTGTTCGCTGGCATAGGTGACGTTGTCGACGCTGATCGCATCGACAAAGTTGCTGCTGTCCCAATGGATCGAATTGATCTTCGAGGTCGTATCGAAGATCACCGAGCCCGACGTGTTGTTGGGCCGCGTCGCGAGGTGATATTCGTCGCGGTGCGTGGTGAATTCGCCATGCAGCGCATCGAGCGTCAACAGCACATTGTCCGCCGGACGCCACTGCGTGGCGAGCGTCAGGCCAAGCCGCTCCTGCTGCGCATCCCACACCGACAGGCGGTTGCCCGAGGCGAACACCAGATCGCCCGACTTGAACTTGGTCTGCTGGTCGGCCGAGAGCCCTGAGATATCGAGGCCCTTGCCGAGGTAGCTGGAGATCTGGCTCGCGCTCAACTGGGTCGGCGAATAGGTGTTGTAGCCCTGCTCCTCGGTCTTGCGCTTCGAATACGCTACCGAGACCAGCACGCCGAAGGTATCGCCCCAATTCTGGCCGATCATCGCGGCGATGCGCGGCTGCGCGTCCTTGGTGTAGCTGTTGGTGCCGAGCTTGGCCGAGATCGCGCCGGTAATGCCCTGCTTATATTCCAGCGGCTTGGCGGTGAACAGGCCGACCGTACCGGCCATGCCCCCTTCATTCTGCGCCGCCTGATAGGTCTTTTCGACCTCGATGCGCGAGAACAGTTCGGAGGCGAAAATATTGAAGTCGAACGCGCGGTCGCGCGACCGCTGGCCGCGGCTGTCCATCGCCGAATCGACGTTGCCGAGCACTTCCATGCCGTTGAGCTGGACGCGGGTATAGTCTGGCCCAAGGCCGCGCAGCGTGATGCGGCGGCCTTCGCCTGCCTCGCGGTTGATCGCCACGCCCGGCAGGCGCTGGATCGATTCGGCCAGGTTGAGTTCGGGGAACTTCGCCATGTCTTCCGCGACGATCACGTCTTTGACGATGGTGGCATCGCGCTTCAACGCGCGCGCTTTGGCAAGCGACTGGATATAGCCGTTGACGACAATATCGGCTGGGGCCGCGTCCGTGGCGGCGGCAGGGTCGGTCACGGTTTGCGCCATCGCGCTGGTTGCAAAGACGCCGCTCGTCGCGGTTGCGATCGCCAGAATCGCCGTACTCATTTTACGCATTTGTGGTGCCCTCCCTGCGCGGCTGGGAAAAGCCCCAAGTCGCGCTGCCCGACCCGGCGGGTAGAGCGCGGACATGACGAGTATGTGACATTTTGTGGTTTTGTGGCGGTTTTTATGTGGATAAATGTGAGTTTTCATTGTGTGACAGCCGCGATATGATCGCGCCATGCAGACACCGTTCTCACCACTCGACGATGCTCCGGGGCTGCGCGTCATCCAGAGTTCGCGGATCGCAGCGATCCTAAAATTGCTCGAGGCGCGCTCCAGCCTGTCGATCGCCGAGCTGGCCGCGCGCTTTGACTGTTCGGAAGAAACGATCCGCCGCGATATCCGCCAGTTGGAGCAAACCGGTCGCGTGCTGAAGGTGCATGGCGGCGTGCGCACACCGGATGCCGATTTCGAAGCGCCCTATCGCTTGCGCTTTCGCGAACAAGCCGAAGCCAAACAGCAGATCGGGCAGGCTGCGGCAGAACTGGTCGAACCCGGCATGACCCTCCTGGTCGATTCGGGCACTACCTGCTTCTGGCTGGTTCGCGCCCTGGCGCGGGTGCCGGACCTCACCATCATCACCAACAGTATCGACGTTGCGAGCGAAGTGCTCGGCCGTCCGAAACAGCGCCTGTTCGTCGCGGGCGGCGTCATCAATCACGATTATCGCGCCGCATTCGGGCCGGAGGCGATCGCTTATTGTGGCGGCTTCGTTCCCGATCTGACGATTTTTTCCATGGGCGCGATTGATGCGGAGCGCGGCTTCCTCGACTTCGAACCCGACGAGGCCACCTTCAAGCGCGCCTTGCTCGAGCGTGCGCGCCGGATCGTCGTTCTGGCGGATTCGACCAAATTCGGGCGCAAGGGGACGACGCGAGTGGCCGACTTTGCCGATGTTGCCGATCTGGTGACCGAGGCCCAGCCGCCCCACGCCTTTGTTGCAGCGGCCGCTGCCACCGGGATGGCGGTGCATGTGGCCCGCGCGGCTCCGGCTGCGGATTCACCGCCGCTATAAGGCCATCGCCTTACCCGCCATGGCCGATCGCCGTCTTCAGCATGGATAGCTGTTTGCGATAGATGTTGGTCATTGCCGCGAAATCGGCCTGGATCTGCCCCATCTTCAGCAATTGATCTTCCAGCGTGACGTTGTTGCCGTCGGGCTTGGTCTCGCTCACATCGGTATCGAGGATCGACGATGCGCCCATCGGCGCGCGCGCGCCGAGCGCCGCCATGCTCGGGGTCAATTGCACGGTGGGCACGGCGATACCCGGCGCACCGCCCGCGCCGCCGCCCTGCGCCGCCAGCAGCGCCGAAAAATTGGGTGCCGCGACATCGCGGGCCTTGAAGCCCGGCGTTTCGGAATTGGCGATATTTTGCGAAATGACCCGCTGGCGATCGGCCAGATGCTTCATTTCGGCGCGGATGCCCGACAGGATCGCGGGAACGGCCATGGCTTAGCCTCCGAACAGGGATACGAGGGAACCGCTATTGCTCGTGTCCGAAGTCGACGAGCTCAAACGCGCGAGGGCAGATTGGTAACCCGCCAGTTGCGCCTGTTGATAGGCACTCACCGTGCCACCGCCCGCCTTCTTCGTGTTGTCGACGATCGACGCCTTGGTATCGTCCCAATAGAGCGAGCGATACGCGGTTTGCGTCATCGACAATGCCGACTTGATCTTGCCCAATGCCGCCTTGGCGTCTGCGGGGGTCGCCAAGGTCAGCGATGTACTGAGATCCAGTCCATAGGCACCGCCCGGCCGCACGGTCGGCGCATTCGCCGCCACGGGCACCGGCGTCTCGATCCGCTGCGGTGCGATCCCGAGCTTGGACAGGGCATCGCGATCCCCGGTGCCAGGAATGAGTTCGATCGAATGACCGGCGGCGGCATCGATGCGCAGGCTCTTCATGCCGCTGATCCGCGGGGTGCTGGTGCTGCCCTTGCTGCCGGTCAGCTTGCCGATCCGGTCCGACAGCGTCTGCATCGTGTCGTCGGCGGTGATGGTGATCTTCTTGGCCGTGCCGCCATCGATACTGATCGAAAAACTGTCGCCCACGCGCAGCGCGGTCTGGGTCACCAATTTGGCCGAGACTTCGGGGTTGATCGTCCCCGTGCCGAAGCCGATCGCCCCCAGGCTATTGTCCCCGGTCGCCGCCACCGCCAGCCGCACCGGCTGCGTCGTCTGCCCGCTTTGACCGAATTGGGTGGTGCTGGCGATCGCACCCGTCGCGCCATCGATCCGGCTGACAAAACCATCAACCGTGCCCGAGCGCGCTGCGCCGATCGTGCCTGACGTCCGCCCGCCGGCATAAATCGCACCATCGAGAAAGGCGACACTGTCGATCTGATCGTCCTGCGCGCTGCCGACATAGGTGACCGCCGCACCGCCGAGGGCACCGTCGATGCGAGCGACAAAACCATCGCGTCCGCCCGATGTCGCATTGACCTGAGTGCCGGAAAGCGCGGCGCTCGCGGAACCGCCGACCGCGACCGTGCCGTCGCTTCCCACCGCCAGCGCGCGCGCATCCGCCGTGCCCAGATCAAGCGTCGCCAGATCGTTGGACAAGGCACCAGCGTCGAGTTTGCGCACTTGTGCGGTGCCATTGTTGTTCATCAGCGCCAGCACATTGCCGTCGCTGCCGATCGCCAGCGCCGTGATCGATTCGCTTCCACCCGAATCGATCGCGCGACGATCGGCAACGTGGCCCGTCGAGTCGATCCGCGCGACAAAGGCGTCGCCGCCCCCCGTCGCGCTCTTGCCCCCGACGAAGACCGAACCATCATTCCCGATGGCAAGCGCTTTGGCGACATCATTGCCAGTGCCCGCCACGACCGTCGTAAACGCTTCATCGCCCAGCGTGCTGTAGCGCGCGACGAACATGTCGCCATCATGCTTCACCCCGTCGAGGCTGCCCGTGACGGTGCCCGCCACCACGACATCGCCATTGGCAGCAACGCTGACCGCCGCCCCGGTGGAGGCCCCGGCCGCGCCAAGCCCCCGTTCCCACACGACCTTGCCCGCGCCGTCGAGCTTGGTCAGGAACAGCGTGTCCGAACCGTTGGAGCGTTCCGACCCCAGATCGCCCCGCGTCGTGCCGACCACATAGGTATTGCCCTGCGCATCGGTCGCCATCGCTGCGGCATCGGTATTGGCCTGTACGGCGGTGTTCTTGGTGGTGGTCGCCACCGCCTTGCCATTGTAATCGGTCTTGAAGGTTGTCGTCGAACTGGTCGTCTTGCCGGCGATCTTTGCTTGTTCGGTGGCAACACGGTCGAGCGCGCTCAGCGTCGCCACCGACTTTTGCGCCATCGCACCGGCAGGATCGGCGAAGCGGAAGATCTGCGTCGCGGTCGGTGTGGTGGCGGTCGGCTGACCGGCAACCGCCGTCTGCCCGGCGGCGAGCGGGACCGGCCCGCTCTCACCGGTCGCGACGAGCAGCGCGGGCTTGGCGTTGATCTGGTCGATCGTCACCCGGTCGGCCCCGTTGGGCGCGTTGAGCGTCAGGCCCCATTTTTCGGTCCCGCGTTCGGGCGTGAAGTGCGCCACCCACTTTTGCTGCTGCATCCCCTTGTCGTCCAGCTGCAGACTGCCATCGGAATTGAGGCGCGGCAGCGCGGAAATCGCGGCGTTGAGCGCATCCGAGACCGAATCCAGCGTCGGCGGTTGCGGCCCCTGCGACAAATCCACCGTCAGCGTGTCGCTCGCCCCCGGCTTGGACAGCGTGATCTTGAGTTGCTCCTGCCCGGTCATTCCCGGCAACGCGTCCGACCGGCTTGCCGCCACCTCCGGCCCCTTCACCGTGTACGCATCGGGGGACGGAATTCCGACGCTCGTCGCGCTGCGCGCAGGCTGAGCGAGCGAGAGGTCCAGGATCCCGTTGGGGGCGTGCGCCAAAAAGCTCTGCAAATCCGTCAGGCCTTTGGCGAAGGTCGTCTGCAACGTCGCGCGCTGCGCGGCGTTGCTGGTGGTCGCGGCCGCAGTTTCGGCGAGCAGACGCAAGCGATCGAGCGCCTTATAGGTCGTAAAGCTGGTTTGCACGTCGCTCGGCAGCGCAGACGGGCCCGTCGCGGGCTTGTCGATGATCGTCGTCATCGCCTTGATCGCGGACACTTGCGCCGACACCGGTAGCGTCGTCGGCGTTTCCTTCCACGGCGGCGTCGTTGGCGCAGTCGTAAACTGCGCCTTGGCGACGCGCACGGCTTTGGATTCGATCGTGGGGGCGCTGCTGTTGGAGGCGCTGAAATCCGCGAACGAATTGCTGCCCGTCATAAGGCTCAGCCCGATCAAGCTCCCCGATAAATCCGCCGACATCTCCGTCATCCCTATAAGACTCTTCCTATAATAGCAGGGAGAGACGCTCGAAGGCCGTGCTTTCGGCGAATTTTCTGGGGAAAATTGGTGAACATGATGGCGCAGATGGGCGAACCGCCTGAAATGAAGCGATTCACCGGTCAGCAGCGAGCTGCGGCCTTGATGCTCGCGCTCGGGAAAGAACACGGTGCGCCGATCTGGGAACAGCTTTCGGTCGACGAAATCAAGGAACTGTCGGCGACGATCGCGGGCCTCGGCCGCATCCCCGCCGTCGTGGTCGAATATCTGCTCGTGCATTTCAGCGGCGAGGTCGCCAGCATGGCCTCGCTGCACGGCTCCTACGAATCGACCGAGCGGCTGCTCTCGGGCATCCTGCCCGGCGAGCGCGTCAAGGACATCATGGAGGATATTCGCGGGCCCTCTGGCCGGACGATGTGGGACAAGCTGTCGAATGTCAGCGAAACCGTGCTCGCCCAGGGGCTACGACACGAATATCCGCAGACGGTCGCGGTGATCCTGTCGAAGCTGCGTTCCGAACATGCCGCGCGCGTGCTGTCCGAATTGCCCAGTGAATTCGCCGTCGATGTCATCATGCGCATGTTGCGGATGGAGACGGTGCAGAAGGAAGTCATCCTCGAAATCGAGCAGACGCTGCGCACCGAATTCATGGCCAATCTGTCGCGCTCCAACAAGCGCGATCCGCATGAGGCAATGGCCGACATGTTCAACGCGCTCGACCGCGCGACCGAAGAAAAGATGCTGGCGGCGCTCGACGAGCGCGTGCCCGAATCCGCCATCCGCATTCGCGCCCTGATGTTCACGTTCGAGGATCTGGGCAATCTGTTGCCCGCCGCGATCGGCGTGGTCGTGCGCAATGCCGACAAGCGCGAAATGGCACTGGCGCTGAAGGGTGCCCCGGAGGAAATGAAGAAGCTGTTCTTCAGCACCATGACCGAACGCGCCGCCAAGTTGCTGCGCGAGGACATGGCCGGCATGGGCCCGGTCCGCGCCCGCGATTGCGAGGAAGCCCAGTCGTCGCTCGTGCGGCTCGCAAAGACCCTGGCCGATGCCGGCGAAATCACGCTCGTCGATCCCAAGAGCGACGATATGATGATCGTGTGACGGAGACAGGCAAATGAGTTTTCAAACCGTCCAGCGCTTCGCCTTCGACCGCGTCTTTACCGAGATGGGCCCGACGCCGTTCGACATGCCCGATTCGATGCTCGATCAGGCGGCGCTGCGTGCCGAACTGGACGCGCGCAACGCCGATCACGAAAGCGCCTTGTCGATCGCGCGCGCGGATGCCTTCGAGGCGGGGCTTGCCCAGGCGCGCACCGAACGCGACGCTGCGTTGCTGTGCGCCATCGACGCGATGCACGGCGCGCTCGACGCGCTCGACGCGCGCTTTGCCGATACCACGCGCCGCATCGTTGCCGACGCGACCGAAGTTGCGCTGGCGGCTGCGGAGGCGATTGCGGGCCGCGCGCTCGCCTGCGATCCTGCGGGGCTGATCGACGAGGGAATCGGGCGCGTGCTGCAACAAGTCGCGCGCGGCACCGAGTTGCAGGTCCGCGTCCACCCCGATCTGGTCGAGGCGGTCGAGCAGCGCATCGCCCAGCGTCAGGCCGCCGACCGGCGCAAACTCCACGTCGGCGTCGTACCGGATGCCACGCTGGCACCCGGCGACGCCTTGATCGATTGGGAGCAAGGCGGCTTGCTGCTCGAAAAGGCCGCGCGACGGGCGGCCGTGGAGAGCGAACTCGCCCCGCTGCTGCCCCCACTACCCAGCGCCTGATCTCGCCACACGGCAATTTTTTCCGCCCGGCAGAAATTGCCGCCCGTCTCCATCCTATAAGATAGTCATGGGGGCTCGCCCCGACGGTCAGGATCGGGACACACTTTGGACGCAGCGCGCACTCTCTTTTCGCAATTGGGCGTAAGACGGCTTGCCGTAATGGCCGGTGTGGCGCTCGCGGTATTGGCGGCGCTCGCGTTCGTGGCGACACGAGGCGGGTCGACCTCCTCGATGGGCTTTTTGTTCACCGATCTCGATCCTGCCGCCGCGCAATCGATCACCGAGAAGCTGAAGGCAAAGGGCGTCGACTATCGGCTGTCTGCCGACGGCACCTCGATCCTCGCGCCGCAGGACAAGCTGGCGGAATTGCGCATGGCGATGGCGGGCGACCATCTTGGCGGCAAGATCGGCTATGACGTGCTCGACAACGAACAGAGCTTCGGCGTGTCCGCCTCGCGCGCAAAACTGAACGAGACACGCGCGATCGAAGGCGAATTGGGCAAGTCGATCGAAAGCCTCGACGGCGTGTCCAAGGCGCGCGTCCACATCGTCATGCCCGAGCGTGCGATGTTCGCGACCGAAACCCGCAAATCGACCGCCGCCGTCACGGTCAAGACCAAGGGACGCCTGTCCTCCGAAGCGGTCGCCTCGATCCGCTATCTGGTCGCCTCCTCGGTGCCCGAGCTCGCGCCCGAAGCGGTGTCGGTGGTCGACCAGACGGGAGCCCTGCTGGCCCGCGCCGGTGACGCCGGGTCGGCGGGCGGAGCCGAAGCCGATGAGCGCCAGACCGCCACCGAAGCGAAATTGCGCGACGAAATCGAATCGCTGCTCGCCCCGATCGTCGGCATGGGCAAGGTCCGCGCCGAGGTTTCCGCGCTGATCGACCGCGACCAGACGCGCGAGGAGACCACCGCCTTCGACCCCGACAAGCAGGTCATCGGCCATCAGACCACGGTCGAATCCGGCGACCAGAATGCCGAGAACAACGCAACGACGCCGCAAGCTTCGGTTGCGGGGCAATTGCCCGATGCGCAGGCCAGCCCGGCTACGGGAAGCGGCACCTCGCGCAAGACGGCCAGCACGCAAAATTCCGAAGACACCACCTATGAAAATAGCAGCACGCACACGGTGACGGTGCGCGTCCCCGGCCAGATCAAGCGCTTGTCGATCGCGGTCATGGTCGATGGCGGCCCCAAGGGCCTGCCCGCCGCGCAGATTCAGCGGCTGACCCGCATCGTCGAGAATGCGGCGGGAATCGACACCAAGCGCGGTGACAGCGTCGTCGTCGAGAGCATGCCCTTCACCGCCGGCGACGCACTGGCCGAAAACAAGAGCGGGTTGCTGTCGCTGCTGCCGATGGACAAGGTCTTCTCGCTGATCGAACTGCTGGTGATCGCGGTGGTCGGCATCATCGTCCTGCGCATGCTGCTCCCCAAACCGACACCTGAACCCGTCGCAATGGCCGAGCAGACGCCGCAACTCGGCAGCGATCCCGAGCGCCTGGCGCTCGCCGCGCGCGCCGCCGATGGCGACCCCGACGCGATGCAGCAAATCGCCGCGCTCGGCGGCGAGCAGCATCTGCTCGACCAGGAAATCGCGCTCGCCCAGGTCGATGGCCGCATCAAACTTTCGGCACTCAAGCGCATCGGCACGACGATCGCCGAAAGCCCGCCCGAATCCGCCTCCGTAATCCGGCAATGGATGAACTCATAAGATGGAACAGCCCATGGATTCCGAACCCTCGCTGGTTGCGATCGACTCGCCGGCGCAGACCGAACAACCTTTCATCGCCGATTTCGCCGACGAGCCCATTCGCCCTGCGGCTGGCGGCAGCCCCGCCGAAGGGCTGGAAGCGGTCTATGACGTTCCGGTCAAGGTGCAGGCCGTCCTCGGCCGGTCGCGCATGCCGGTGGGCAAATTGCTGCAACTCGTCGTCGGCACGGTGGTCGAACTGGACCGTCGCGTCGGGGAGCCGGTCGACATCTTCGTCAACAACCGTCTGATCGCGCGTGGCGAAGTCGTGCTGATCGACGGTTCGCTCGGCGTGACGCTGACCGAAATCGTGCGGGGCGAACGATGAAGGGTATGACACCGGCGGTACGATTGCTGCTCGTCGGGGCCCCCGGCTCGGAATTTCGCCTCGCCGCCGATCTGGCACGCGCGGCGGGGGCGGACGTGACGATGGCGGACGATGCCCCCCAGGCGATCGCGCTGTTGCGGATGAACGGCGGCGACCTGGTGATGATCGACGTCGATGCCGACGTTCGCGGTTTCTTGCAGCACCTGCGCGACGAACGCTTCGCCGTCCCCGTCATCGCGTGCGGCATTAATGCCTCGGCGCAGCAAGCGGTGGCGGCCATTCGCGCAGGCGCGCGCGACTATCTGCCTTTGCCGCCCGAACGCGCGCTGATCGCCGCGGCCATCGCCTCGGTCGTCACACGGGGGTCGATCGAAATCCTCGGCGACGCACCCGATCTTGCGCGGGCGCGCAACCTTGCGCTGGCGGTGGCGCGAAGCGCGTCGCCCGTACTGCTGGTCGGCGAAACCGGCACGGGCAAGGGCTTGATGGCCCGCGCCATCCATGAGGCATCGGGGCGGCTCGGCCCGATCCTGGTAGTGGAATGTGCAGGCGTCGCGCCCGAAATCGTCGATTCGGAACTGTTCGGGCATGAGGAAGGTGCCTTTGCCGGAGCGCTCGGGCTGCGCATCGGCCGCTTCGAAAAGGCCGGCAGCGGCACGATCCTGCTGCGCGAGGTTGGTGCCCTGTCGCCGGGAACGCAGGCGCGCTTGCTGTCGGCGCTGCAGGAACATCACATCCGGCGCGTCGGTGGCAACCACGCGGTGGCGGTGCAGGCGCGCGTTCTCGCGACCTCCACGATCGACCTGCAGCAACGCGTCGCGGCGGGGGCATTCCGCGCCGACCTGCTCGCGCGGCTCGGCCTCGCCCGGATCGAAATGCCGCCGCTGCGGGCGCGGCGTGGCGATATCGCGCTGCTCGCACGGCATTTTGCCCACCGCCTCGCGGACGCCGACGGCCTGTCCCCGCGCCCGCTCAGCGAAGCGGCGGAAGGGGTATTGCAGGCCTATGGCTGGCCCGGCAATGTCAGCGAACTCGAAGACGCCATCCACCGCGCCGTGCTGATCGCGCGCGGGCCCCGGATCGAGGCGCGCGACATCGTCCTGGTCGATGGGTCGCAGCTCGCGCAGGACCATGCCGCCAGCGAAGGCCGCCTCGAAATCGAAGGATTGGTCGGCCGCACGGTCGAAGAGGTCGAGCGCGAACTGATCCTGCAAACGCTGCAGCGCTGCCACGGCAACCGCACCTCGGCCTCGGGCATCCTCGGCATTTCGGTGCGGACGATGCGCAACAAGCTGAAGACCTTCATTGAGGCCGGTATCGCCGTGTCGCCCGCTCCGTGAACGCTGTGCTGCCCCTGCCCATTACCCGCCTGCTCGAACGGATCGGTGCCGGGCGCGATCTCGCGCTGGCATTCGGCGTCATCGCGATCATCGGCATGCTCATCCTGCCGATCCCGGCATGGCTGCTCGACATCGGTCTCGCTTTGTCGATCACCTTGTCGGTGATGATCCTGATGACTTCGCTGTTCATCGAAAAGCCGCTGCAACTCTCGGCTTTCCCGACGATCCTGCTGATCGCGACGATGCTGCGGCTCGGCCTCAACCTCGCCTCGACCCGATTGATCCTGGGGCACGGACATGAAGGGCCGCAGGCGGCGGGTGGCGTGATCGGCGCGTTCGGCGAATTCCTGATGGGCGGCGAAACGATCATCGGCCTGACCATCTTCGCGATCCTGATCGTCATCAATTTCGTCGTCATCACCAAGGGTGCGGGCCGCATCGCCGAAGTGGCGGCGCGCTTCAGCCTGGACGCCATGCCCGGCAAGCAGATGGCGATCGACGCCGATCTGTCGGCGGGCATGATTTCGGAAGAGCAAGCCAAGGAACGCCGCGCCGAAGTCGAAGCCGAAAGCGGCTTTTACGGCTCGATGGACGGTGCCTCGAAATTCGTGAAGGGCGATGCCGTCGCCAGCCTGCTGATCACCGGAATCAACATCATCGTCGGGCTCGGCATTGGCGTGTTCTCACACGGCGTGCCCGTTGCAGAGGCGTTCCGCACCTATACCGTGCTGACTGCGGGCGATGGCCTCGTCAGCCAGATTCCGGCGCTGATCGTGTCGGTTGCGGCGGGCATGCTGGTGTCCAAGGGCAGCGCGCGCGGCAAGACCGGCAATGCGCTGGGCGAACAGCTCGGCCGCTTCCCCAAGGCGTTTGGCATGGTCGCGTTCCTGATGGGCGCGCTGGCGCTGATGCCGGGCCTGCCCTTCGTGCCGTTCGCCGGTTTTGCCGGTCTGTCGGGCTGGCTTGCCTGGAGCATGAGCCGCAAGGCAATCGCCACCGCCAATGCCGAGCGACTGGCCGAAGCGACCGAGGCCGCGACGGTCAAGATCGTTGAGGAGCCGATCGCGCAGACGCTGGCGATCGATTCGCTGCGCATCGAAATCGGCTATGCATTGCTGCCGATCATCAACGATGCGACGCGCGAACCCCGCCTCGACGATCAGGTCCGCGCGCTGCGCCGTCAGATGGCGACCGATTACGGCTTTGTGCTGCCCGCCGTGCGCATCATCGACAATATGGCGCTCGGGGCGAGCGAATATGTCATCTACATCAAGGAGAGCGAAGCCGCGCGTGGCGAGGTACGGCTCGACAAATTGCTGCTGATCAACCCCGGCGGCGGCGCTCCCGGCCTGCCCGGCGAGCCAACGCGCGAGCCAGTGTTCAACCTGCCCGCTTTGTGGATCGACCGCGAGTTGCGCGAGGAAGCGGGCTTCCGCGGCCTGACCGTGGTTGATTGCGGCACGATCATCACCACGCACCTGACCGAGCTGGTGAAGGACAATATCGCCGACCTGCTGTCTTATACCGAAACGCAGAAGCTGCTGGGCGACATCCACAAGGACGCGGCCAAGCTGGTCGCCGACATCGTGCCGTCCAAGGTCTCGGTGTCGAGCGTGCAGCGCATCCTGCAGAATTTGCTGTCGGAAGGGATTTCGATCCGCGACATCCCGACCATTCTGGAAGGCATTGCCGAGGCATCCCCTTCGACCAGCAACCTGACGATGCTGACGGAACATGTCCGCTCGCGTCTCGCCCGCCAGATTTCGGTGGCGCAAACCCGCGACAACGCCATTCCGGTGGTGACCTTGTCGCCCGAATGGGACACCGCCTTTGCCGACAGCATCGTCGGCACCGGCGACGACCGCCAGCTCGCTATGGCCCCCTCAACGCTGCAGGGTTTCGTATCGGCCGTGCGCGAAACCTATGATCGCCTGGCCGAGAGCGGCGAGATTCCGTGTCTGCTCACCAACCCGAGCGTGCGCCCCTTCGTCCGCTCGATCATCGAGCGGGTGCGACCCTCCACTGTGGTGCTGTCGCAGAACGAAATTCATGCCCGCGCCCGTATTCGTGCGCTTGGCACGGTCAGTTGAGCACGGTCCGGCTGCGACCCGCCTATAATGGTAGGACGGGCTCGCCGTGAAAGGGACTGCATGCAGATCGTTGGAAGCGGAATGGCCGGGTTACCCGGCGCGATCGGTCGCCCCAACGTCGTAGCGCAGGGTTTTGCCGCAACGCTGGGCGATGTCATTTCGCTCGCCACGCCACCTGTCGCATCCGCCGTCCCAGCACTGCCGCTGGTCTCCACGACCGGCGATACCAACGCAATGGCGTTCGCTACGCTGGCCATGCTCGGTCGTGCTCCCGCAACGATACTGACCACTGGCGAGCCCACCGCAACTCAGGCGACTTCCGCGCTGTCGCTAACCGGCACGATCGGCAGCGCGCCAGCGCTAACCGCAGACGGTGCGCCAACCCCGGGCACCATCACCACCACCGCTCCGATCCTGCCGGTAGCAAAGGGGGAAGCGACCGTACCCCCCGCTCCTGCCGCGCTGGCTATCGGCGTGCCCACGCCCGACGCGGCACCGCCGGTGACGGCCGGTGTGTCTACAGCGCCCGCAGCGCCACCCTTCGGTGCGTCGGCATCCGATATTCTTGTCGCCGGGCCCGGACCCGACGCTTTGCCCGCTGTCCGGACAGGGACGACGGCCGCCCTTCCCTCTTCGCCGGGGAGCGCTGCCGATGGCGTCGTGGCCACCGCGCCGCTACCAGAACCGCCCCTGTCCATCCCGGACGCGCCAGACATCACCGCGGCGGTGCCGGCAAACACATCCAGTAATACGATCGCAGCGAATCCCGCTCCCTCGAACGTTGCGGCTGCCCCCGCCGCGACGAGCGTCGCCACATCCGCCGCGCCGGAAGTCAATCCGCCCGTCGTCACCGCTGCCGCCGGTCTTTCGGCCCCCGCAGCGGCTTCGCGCACGCTGCGCACCGCCCCGCCCGCACCGGCACCTGCCGTATCCAGCGGGGAAGTCCGTCTTCCCGACGCAACACCATCGTCGCCACCTGGGCCAACAATGGCCGAAGCGAGCCCCGCAATCGACCTCGCGCGCACCGCTACCCCCATGCCCTCAGCCGCCCCGAGCATGGTTGCGCAGGCGACACTCGCATTACAACCGGCACCGACAACAGCGCCGGGCGACGCGCGGACACCTTCCCCACCAGCGACCAACGCAACCGCTGCGCCCCCACGGGCAAGCAAAGCCAAGGGCAGCGTGGCGGACGATGCGGCGCTGGACCGGGAGATGGCAACGGCTCCCGCACCGGTGCCCCCAGCAGCGACAATCGTGCCTGCCATGCCCGCTTCACCCGACCCAATGCCGGTGCCAGCGGCCACCGTCGCAGGTGTGGAGGCATCCGCCGTACCGGTGGCACCCGTTGATGTGGCCGCGCAAGGCTCAATCCCGGCCGCCACCGCACCGGCGATGCTTGCATCGTCGACGGCTGCCAGTGCCGCACCGACCGTAACTGCCCCTCCCGCCGCCTCGGCCGCGTCCAGCGGGCAGACCGACGGAGCGCAGCGCCGGTTCACGCAGGACACGGACCTGAAATCGGCCATCGCTGCATCAGCGACATTGCCGAAAACGCAGGACACCGCACCGCCGTCAGCGCAACGTCCGATTGCCCCCGTTCCGGTCGAGGCGTCGCCAGCAGCGCCCGCAGCGCCACCATCCGGGCCCGTTGCCGAGACATCGCCACAGCCTGTCGCTGCGGTCGAGCCGCCCGCAGGACCTGCCGCGACACCAGCGGACGGCCCGCCGGTGCACGCGCGACGCGATCCCGCCGACGTCAACGCGGAGACGCTGCCTGCACGCGACGGCACCCTACTGTCCCCGGTACATCCACAAGCGATGGCGGCGGATAGTCTCAGCGGGATTGCGCCCCCGACAGCGCCGCAAGCCACTGTACAAGCCACCGCAGTCCCCGCTCCGGCAGCTACCGCCACCGCGCAGGACGGGAGTAATTCCGCGATCGTTCAGCCGCAGGCAATCGCTGCGACCGGGCTACCCGCAAGACGCCCCGTCGCACCAGCGGACCGCCCGACGGTGCACGCGCGACGTGATCCTGCCGACGCCGACGGGGAGACGCCGCCTGCGCGCGACGGCACCCTACTGTCCTCGGTCCATCCGCAAGCGATGGCGGCGGATAGTCTCAGCGGGCTTGCGCCCCCGGCAGCGCCGCAAGCCACCGTGCAAAACGCCACCGGGCCCGCTCCAACAGGGGTCGCCGCCGCCGCCGCGCCGGACGGGAACATTTCCGCGATCGTCCAGCCAAACGATGCCGGGCTCGGCGCGCCACAAAGCCCGGCGACCGCCAGCGCCCCGACCCCGACGCAGCCGACACCTCCGGCGCTCGCCCCCGATGCGCCGCAAACCGTGCGCAACGGCGACGCTCCGCAAGGCATGGCCCCCAGCGCGGCTGCGGCGGCGATGGTCACCGCTGCGCCCGGAGCCGCCCGCAACCCAATCGCCGCCCCCGGCCCCCGCACCCTGATATCCGCCCAACCGGGCCGGATCGGTCGCGAGACCGGCGTCGCAATCGCGCATCGCATCGGCGCGGGTGGGGACGAGATGACGCTGCACCTCAGCCCCGCCAGCCTCGGCCGGATCGAGGTCAAGATCGCGTTTGAGGACGGCAGCCTGCGCGCCACGCTGCGCGCCGACAATCCCGCCGCGCTCGACCTGCTCCGCCGGGACAGCACCGATCTGTCGCGCGCGCTCGATCAGGCGGGGGTCCGCTCGGACTCGGGCAGCCTTACCTTTCAGGGGCGCGGGGCCGATGGCCAACCGGCGGGGTCGCGCCAACAATCGCCCTTCGCCGCGTTCGCCCAGCGCGGACAACCGACCGATTCCCCGACCACTCCGATCCCCGATTCCTATCAGCCGCTGCGCACCAGCGGACGTGTCGACTTTCTAGCATAAGGCACCACAGCGATGACCACGACGACCGCCACTGGCACCACCACCCCGAGCGCCGCTACGACCGCGAGCACCGCCGCGCCGACGACGGGAATCAAAGCCGACTTCAACATGTTCCTGAAGCTGCTCACCACGCAGATGCAGAATCAGGACCCGCTGAGCCCGATGGACACCTCGCAATATACCCAGCAGCTCGTGCAATATTCGCAGGTCGAGCAATCGGTGCAGCAGAACACGACGCTGAACTCGATTCTCAGCAACCTGAGCAACCAGGGCCTGACCCAGGCATCCGGCATGATCGGACGCAGTGTGACCCTCAATTCGGATGTCGCCGGCCTGGCCGCCGGAACGCCCGCGGCGTGGAGCTATTCTGCGGCCCGTCCCGTTTCCACGCTGACGTCTTCGATCACCGATGCGTCGGGAAAGGTCGTCATGACCAGTACGATGACGCCCAACGCGCAAGGCACAATGGCGTGGGATGGCACCCTTCCCGATGGATCGACCGCCCCCGCAGGCAGCTACACCCTGGCGCTCACGGCAAGCGACGCGGCGGGCAATTCCGTGCCGGTTACCATTCATGCGCAAGGCACTGTACAGGAAGTTAGCTCAGCAAACGGCGCGTTGACGCTCAAGGTAAACGGCGCGGCCTACACCACGGATAAATTGATCGGCGTTGCGGCGACAACCAATTGAGTAAAATAAGCTGTAAATTATATTTGAAGAAGGTTGAATATATACTATATTAAAAGAGAGATCTGCCCGGTCAGCTCCCCAATGACTCCGGCAGATCTCACCCGTTCGGTACAGTTATCTGAAAAATTTTGTTGAAAATGAACAACGCGCTTATTCCTGAGCGCGTTTTTTGCTGTGTGAGATCTAGCGGGCTGCGGACAGCCCTGTCCAAGGAAGCGATGATTCGATCACGCCGCGCGGCAAGGCAGGATCGATCGCGAAATCTTCGACCGAGCAGCCCTTCAAATCGGCCGGCAAGGCGAGCATCGCCAGACAATCGGCGATCGCGGGATCGTCACAGGGGCCAATCGTATCGACCACGTCTTCGAACGTCGCGCCCGGAGCCATCAAGCCCCGGCTCAAGGCCGCGTTCCACAAAGCCCGGGCATTGATCACATCGACGGCAATGCTGATGCGGTATCGATGCCCCTGGCTGACACCGGCATTGCTATAGGTTGACATGGCTTGATGGTCGCTCAGATCCACGCGTACTTCTCCCCCCGAACGCGATCGCCACGAACCCGCAGCGAACGATCACGATCTAGCAAGGGCGAGCGATCGACCGAATTGAGGGCAACCCCTTAGGTTGGAAACCCGGTATTTCCCTCGAAGCGATTCTGTTCTATTATAGGACGGTTCGCGTTCCGGGTAACGGAAGTGGCGCTTAAGAATGTCGGGGTGCTCCGGGCGATGCCCGGACCGGAGCTCAGGCCCGACCCGCCAGTTCCTTGTTCAACCACAAGGCCGCCAGCGTCGCGAGTGCGCCCGACAGCAGATAGCCACCGGCTGCTGCCAGCCCGAAGTGCGACGACAGGAACAGGCCGACCAGCGGCGCAAAACCGGCACCGACCAGCCACGCCAGATCCGACGTCAACGCTGCGCCAGTGTACCTGAAATCGCCCGAGAAATTGGCTGCCACTGCGCCCGACGATTGGCCAAACGACACGCCGAGCAAGACAAAGCCGAGCGCCATGAACAGCACTTCGCCAATCTCGCCCGCGCCCAGCAATTGCGGCGCGAACCCGGAGAACACCGCGATCGCCACCGCCGATGCCCCAAGCAGCGAGCGCCGCCCGAACCGATCCGCCAGATAGCCTGAGGCGACGATCGCAAGCACGCCGATCACGCCGCCCAGCACTTCGATCACCAGGAAGCGCTCGGGGCCGCCGCTGGTGTAGAGAAACACCCAGGACAACGGGAATACCGAGACCATGTGGAACAGCGCGAAGCTCGCCAGCGGCGCGAACGCGCCGATCACGATCGTGCGCCCCTGCCCGCGCACCGTTTCCAGCACCGGAGCCGGTTGCAGCGCGCGGCTTTCGAACATTTCCTGATAGGCAGCGGTGCTGACGATACGCAGCCGCGCGAACAGCGCCACGACGTTGATCGCGAACGCGACGAAGAACGGATAACGCCAGCCCCAGTCGAGGAAGTCCGCCGCCGACAGGCTGCTTGTCAGATAGGCAAACAGCGCCGCCGCCACCATAAGGCCCAGCGGCGCGCCAAGCTGCGGGATCATCGCATACCAGCCACGCCGATTCTCTGGCACGTTGAGCGCCAGCAGCGAGGGCAAACCGTCCCACGCGCCGCCGAGCGCAACGCCCTGGCCGATGCGGAACAGGCCGAGCAGGATCGCAGCATAAACGCCGACCTGCGCGTAGCCGGGCAGGAAGCCGATCGCCACGGTCGACCCGCCGAGCAGGAACAAGGCGATGGTCAGCTTCGTGCCGCGCCCAAAGGCGCGGTCGATCGCGAGGAACAGGAACGACCCGATCGGGCGTGCCACAAAGGCGAGCGCGAACAGCGCGAAGGAATAGAGCGTCCCCGTCAGACGGTCGACATAGGGGAAGACCAGCGTCGGAAACACCAGCACCGAGGCGATCGCATAGACGAAGAAGTCGAAAAACTCCGACGTGCGGCCAATGACGACGCCAATCGCAATCTCGCCCGAGGTGATTTCGCCGTGCTCGGCATTGATTCGGCCGGCATCGGCTTCGATCGCGCGCGAGGTTGGCGTGGTGGCTGCAGTCATCGGTGTTCGAACTCCCGGCATGATCGCCGAACGCCCCCTCTAAGCGTGCTGCACTGCAGCGGGGATTGGACAAAGTGTCCAATGGGAGGCCCCCTGTCCCCCGCGTATCTGCGCCCGCATGACCCGAACCCCCTTACTCCGCCCCTTGGCGCTGCTCGCGCCTGCCTTGCTCGGTGGGTGCAGCGCCGTCGTGCTGGACCCGGCGGGCGATCTTGCAGTGCAGCAAGGCAACCTCGTGATTTTCTCGACGGTGCTGATGTTGCTCATCATCGTTCCGGTGATGGCGCTGATCGCGTTGTTCGCCTGGCGCTATCGCGCAACCAATAAGGACGCGCCCTATTCGCCGGAATGGCACCATTCCACCGCGCTGGAACTGGTGATCTGGGCGGCCCCGCTGCTGATCATCATCTGCCTGGGCGCGGTGACCTGGACCAGCACGCATCTGCTCGATCCCTATCGTCCGATCGGTCGCCTCGATGCGGGTCGCGCCGTCGCTGCCACGGCCAAGCCGGTGCGGGTTCAGGTTGTCGCGCTCGATTGGAAGTGGCTGTTCATCTACCCCGATTACGGCATCGCCACCGTCAACGAGCTGGCCGCACCGGTCGATCGGCCGCTCCAGTTCGATCTCACCGCCTCCAACGTGATGAACGCCTTCTATATTCCGGCGCTGGTCGGCCAGATCTACGCGATGCCCGGCATGACGACCAAGCTGAACGCGGTCATCAACCATCCCGGCAATTATACGGGCTTCTCGTCCAATTTCAGCGGCGACGGCTTTTCGGGCATGCATTTCCGCTTCCATGCGGTGTCGGAAGGTGCGTTTGACCAATGGGTCGCGCGCGTCCGTGCAGGCGGCGGCAAGCTCGACCGACAGGGGTATCTCGGTCTGGCCAAGCCCAGCGCCAATACGCCGGTCATGCGCTTCGCCAGCGTCACCCCGGGCCTGTTCGACGCCGCCGCCAATCGCTGCGTCGCGCCGGGCGAGACCTGCATGAGCGCGATGATGCAGGCCGATGCCGTTGAACATCACGCCCATGTCGCCGCTGGCCGCCCCACCCAGACGATGGCGATGCCAATGGCGGCATCGGCTCCGATCCCCGCCACCACGCAACCTGGCGCACGCCTGACCGGTGCAGGGCTGCCAATGCCCGGCACACGCGCAACAGACGTCCCGGCGACCGCCGGCGACCGAAGGACTTTCTGACATGACGTCCCCCCTTCCCCTTTCGTCGCCGTCGATCAGCCCGATCTTCGGCCGCCTGACGCTCGATGCGTTGCCGCTGCATGAAATCCCCGTGCTCGTCGCCTTTGCCGGCACCGCCGTTGGTGGCCTCGCGCTGCTCGCGGTCATCACCTATTACAAGGCATGGGGCATGTTGTGGCGCGACTGGTTCACCAGCGTCGACCACAAGAAGATCGGCATCATGTACATCATCCTCGGATTGGTGATGTTCGTGCGTGGCTTCTCCGATGCGCTGATGATGCGCGCGCAGCAGGCGATGGCCTTTAACGGCAACCCCGGCTACCTGCCGCCCGACCATTACAACCAGATCTTCACCGCGCACGGCGTGATCATGATCTTCTTCGTGGCGATGCCGCTGGTGGCGGGCCTGATGAACTTCGTCGTGCCGCTGCAGATCGGCGCGCGCGACGTGTCCTTCCCCTATCTCAACAATTTCAGCTTCTGGATGACGACGGCGGGCGCGGTGATCACCATGATCTCGCTGTTCGTCGGCAACTATGCGCGCACTGGCTGGCTCGCCATGCCGCCGCTGTCGGGCATCGCCGCCAGCCCGGACGTGGGGGTCGATTACTATATCTGGGGCTTGCAGATTGCCGGTGTCGGCACGCTGCTGTCGGGCGTCAACCTGATCGCGACCATCGTCAAGATGCGCGCGCCGGGCATGACGCTGATGAAGATGCCGGTGTTCGTGTGGACGTCGCTGTGCACCAACACCCTGATCGTCGCCGCTTTCCCGGTGCTGACCGCCGTGCTCGCACTGCTGTCGCTCGACCGCTATGTCGGCATGCAGTTCTTCACGAACGGCCTCGGCGGCAACCCGATGATGTACGTCAACCTCATCTGGATCTGGGGCCACCCGGAAGTGTACATCCTCATCCTGCCCGCTTTCGGCGTGTTCTCGGAAGTGGTCGCCACCTTCGCCAGCAAGCGCCTGTTCGGCTATACCTCGATGGTCTATGCGACGATCGTCATCACGATCCTCGCCTATCTCGTCTGGCTGCACCACTTCTTCACCATGGGTTCGGGCGCGAGCGTCAACTCATTCTTCGCGATCACCACGATGATCATCTCGATCCCGACGGGCGCGAAGATCTTCAACTGGCTGTTCACCATGTATCACGGCCGCATCCGCTATGAGCTGCCGATGATGTGGACGGTCGCGTTCATGCTCACCTTCGTCATCGGCGGCATGACCGGCGTTCTGCTCGCCGTGCCCCCGGCCGATTTCGTGCTGCACAACTCGCTGTTCCTCGTCGCCCACTTCCACAACGTCATCATCGGTGGCGTGGTGTTCGGGATGTTCGCAGGCATCAATTACTGGTGGCCCAAGGCGTTCGGTTTCAAGCTCGACCGCGTCTGGGGCAAGCGCCAGTTCTGGCTGTGGGTACTGGGCTTCTGGTTCGCCTTCGCGCCAGTCTATGCGCTCGGCCTGATGGGCGTGACGCGTCGCCTCAGCCAGTTCGACGATGCCTCGCTGCAGCCTTACTTCCTGGTCGCGGGCTTCGGCGCGCTGCTGATCCTGGCTGGCACGGGCGCGATGTTCGTCCAGTTCTACGTCAGCTTCCGCAACCGCGAGGCGCTGCGCGACGTGACCGGCGATCCCTGGGATGGCCGCACGCTCGAATGGTCGACCTCGTCGCCGCCGCCGGACTACAACTTCGCCTTCACGCCCGTCGTCTATGACAATGACGCGTGGTGGGACATGAAGCGGCGCGGCTATGTCCGCCCGACCACCGGCTTCCGCAAGATCCACATGCCCAAGAACACCGGCGCCGGCGTTATCCTGGCGGGTCTCAGCGTCGCCCTCGGCTTCGGCATGATCTGGTACATGTGGTGGCTTGCGGCCCTCTCGCTGGTCGGCATCTTCGCCGTCGCGATCGGCCACTCGTTCAACTACAAGCGCGACTTCTACATCCCGGTCGAGGATGTGGTCCGCACCGAGGATGAACGCACCCGCCTTCTCGCCGGCGAAGGAGTTTCGGCATGAGCGCGCAGACCTTCGAAGCGACCGCGAATGGCGAAACCCCGCTGTTCTACGAAGTCGAAGAGCATCATCATCCCGAGGGTGCCAGCACGATGCTGGGCTTCTGGATGTACCTGATGAGCGACTGCCTCATCTTCGCCATCCTGTTCGCCTGCTATGCCGTACTCGGCCATAGCTATGGCGGCGGCGAAGGCCCCAAGCAGCTGTTCGAGCTGCCGCTGGTCGCGCTCAACACCGCGATGCTGCTCTTCTCCTCGCTGACCTATGGCTTTGCCATGCTGACGATGGAGCGCCCCGGCGCCAGCGTCCGCGCGGTGCAGGGCTGGCTGATCGTTACCGGGCTGTTCGGCCTCGCCTTCCTGTGCATCGAGCTCTACGAATTCTCGAACCTGATCCATGAAGGTGCGGGTCCGTGGCGCAGCGCGTTCCTGTCGTCCTTCTTCACGCTGGTCGGCACGCACGGTCTGCACGTCACCGTCGGCCTGATCTGGCTGGTGACGCTGGTCGCGCAGATCGGCATGCACGGCCTCGGCCAGGCCAATCGCCGTCGCCTGATGTGCCTCAGCATGTTCTGGCACTTTCTCGACGTCATCTGGATCGGCGTCTTCACCATCGTCTATCTCATGGGAGTGCTCGGATGAGCGCCGATACGCTGCACAATTCGGCCCATGGCCACGATCATGGCCATGACGATCACGCACACGGCGAGGCCCCGCACGGTTCGCTGCGCGGCTATATGATCGGCTTCATCCTGTCGGTAATCCTGACCGCGATTCCCTTCGCGCTCGTCATGACCGGCACGCTCGATACCACCACCACGGCGGTCATCGTGCTGGCGATGGCGGCGATCCAGGTCGTCGTGCACATGGTGTTCTTCCTGCACATGACCACGACGGCAGAGGGCGGCTGGTCGTTCCTCGCCTTGCTGTTCACCGTCATCGTGATCGTCATCACGCTCGCCGGATCGATCTGGGTGATGTACCATATGAACGCCAACATGATGCCGGCCCCAGCCGCTGTTACCGAGACCATGAGCCAGCAATGAGACGTTCCCCTGCGACGATCGCGTTTCTGCTGATCGTCGCGGGGGCGCTCTGCGCTGCCCTGATCGCGCTCGGCATCTGGCAAATCGAGCGCCGCAGCTGGAAACTGGCGCTGATCGCGCGCGTCGAACAGCGCATCCATGCCCCCGCCGTCCCCGCCCCCGGCCCCAACCGCTGGCCCGGCATAACCGATGCGAGCGACGGCTACCGTCACGTCACCGTCACCGGCCGCTTCCGCGACGATCGCGCGACACTGGTGCAGGCCGTCACCGAACGCGGCCCCGGCTTCTGGGTGATGACCCCGCTCGTCACCGAGCGCGGCTTTACCGTTCTCGTCAATCGCGGCTTCGTGCCCTCGCGCGACCCGGTCCCGCCCGGCGGTGCCACCACCGTCACCGGGCTTTTGCGGCTGACGGAACCGAAGGGCGCGTTCCTGCGCTATAATGATGCTGCGACGAACCGCTGGTATTCGCGCGACGTCTCGGCCATTTCTGCGGCGCGCGGGCTCGACCATGTCGCGCCCTATTTCATCGATGCCGATGCCGGGCCGGCCGCCACAGCCCCGGTGGGAGGCCTGACGGTCGTGCATTTCACCAACAACCATCTGGTCTATGCGCTGACATGGTTCGCGCTCGCTGCGATGGTGGCGGGTGCGGCGGCGCTGCTGCTCCGTCCCGTCCGCCGCGGATGAGTATTCCCGCCCCTGTCGATACCACCGAACGCGACAATATGCGGCAGCTTGTCAACCTGCGCTGGCTCGCGGTGTGCGGGCAATGCGCCACGATCCTGATCGTGCGCTTTGGCATGGGCGTTCCGCTCCCGCTGCTGCCGATGCTGTCGGTGGTCGCGGCGCTGGTCGTGCTCAATCTCGTCAGCCTCGCGCAATTGTCGCGCCGCGTGACCAATTCCAACAGCGCGCTGTTCGCCAGCCTGCTGCTCGATGTCGCGGCCTTGACCGCGCTGCTGTACCAGAGCGGGGGTGCGACCAACCCGTTCATCTCGCTCTATCTACTGCAGGTGGTGATGGGCGCGGTGCTGCTGGAGGCCTGGTCGAGCTGGGTACTGGTGGCGATCACCAGCGCCGCCTTTGTCCTGCTGGCCGAAGTGCATGTCCCGCTGGCGCTGCCGCCGCGCTTCATAACCGACTGGGGCGATCTGTATATGATCGGCACGCTGATCTGCTTCGGGCTGGTCGCGGTGCTGCTGGTCGCCTTCGTCACGCGCATCAACAGCAATTTGCGCGCGCGCGACGCCCGCCTCGCGACGATGCGCCAGCAAGCGGCGGAGGAGGACCATATCGTGCGCATGGGCCTGCTCGCGACCGGTGCCGCGCATGAACTCGGAACTCCGCTCGCCTCGCTGTCGGTGATCGTCAACGACTGGCGTCACGCCCCGGCACTGATGGCGCAGGAAAGCTTCGCCGAGGAAATCGGCGAGATGCAGGTTGCGCTGGCGCGGTGCAAGGCGATCGTCACCGGCATCCTGCTGGCGGCGGGCGAAGCGCGCGGCGAGAACCCGACCATCACCAGCGTGAAGCGCTTTTTCGACGAAGTGGTCGCCGAATGGCGCGTGCAGCATTCGCCGGAAGCGATCGTCTATGACAATCGCTTCGGCGCGGACATGGCGATCGTCGCCGATACTGCGGTGAAACAGGTGATCTGGAACGTGCTCGACAATGCCGCCGAAGCGTCGGGCCAGCCCATCGCGCTCGACGTAAGCCGCGATGGAGCTTCGCTGGTGCTTTCGGTGCGCGATACCGGCCCTGGTTTCACCCCCGAAATGCTCGCCAATCTCGGCAAACCCTATCATTCCACGCGCGAACGGCTCGGCAGTGGACTCGGCCTGTTTCTCGTGGTCAACGCCATGCGCAAGCTCGGCGGCACGGTCGACGCCCGCAATCGGGCGGAGGGCGGTGCCACGGTGACGATCACGCTGCCGCTGTCGGCGCTGGAATGGGGCGAGCGATGACCGAGAAGCACCTGTTGATCGTCGAGGATGACGCGGCGCTCGCCAAGACGCTGGGGCGCTCGTTCGAACGGCGTGGCTACACCGTTGAATTGGCCTCCGATCAGGCCGGTGTCGAAGCGGTGCTCGCCAAGCGCACCCCCGATTATGCGGTGGTGGATCTGAAACTCGGTGCCACGTCGGGTCTGGTCTGCGTTCAGGCGATCCACGCGCAGGATGCACGCACCCGGATCGTGGTGCTGACCGGCTATGCCAGCATCGCCACCGCAGTGGAGGCGATCAAGCTCGGGGCCAGCAATTACCTGCCCAAGCCGTCCGACACCGACGACATCGAAGCCGCCTTCGCCAAGGCCGAGGGCGGTGGCGGTGACGTTGCCACGCCGCTCGGCAACCGCCCGACCTCGATCAAGACGCTCGAATGGGAGCGGATCAACCAGACGCTGGCGGAGAACAACTTCAACATTTCCGAAACCGCACGGCAATTGGGGATGCACCGCCGCACGCTGGCGCGGAAACTGGAAAAACAGCCGATCAAATAGTGGGGACGGCGCAATCGCGCGTTACACGAAATCCTCTTCCTCATAGAGCGGGCGAATTTCGATCTCGCTTGGCCCCGGCATCGGATTGGGGCAGCGCTTTACCCACGCCACCGCCTCCGCCATGTCCTTGACGGTCCACAGCCAGAAACCGGCGACCAGTTCCTCCGGCTGCGCAAATGGCCCGTCAATGACCGTGCGGCTGGCCCCATCGAAGGCGATGCGCTTTCCCTGCGCCGACGGCTTCAGGCCATAGCCACCGCCCGGCTGCAGGATTCCGGCCTCGACCAGAGCCTGGTTGAACCTGTCCATGTCCTCCATCGCCGCCCTGGTCGGCAGGAGGCCGGATTCGCTGTCTTCGGTCGCCTTGACCAACACCATCACGCGCATCGTCTCTCTCTCTCCTTGCCCGAGCCCCGCGCCCGGCTGCCCGGTGCAAGTGTCGCGCAACCGGGCGAACCGTTAAAGCCCCGGCGCGCGGACCGCTGTTCCATCGGCTGAAGCACGCGATGGCGCGGCCCTGATCGACAATTGCAAAAATTGCATGTGGGAGCCAATGCGAGGCGCTTGCGCTACCCCGACTTTACGCGTGTAGCCGACGGCGTAACAACAATCGTTGAAATGGGGATGGAATGACGACCAGCCGCATCGCCTGCGACTCGCTCCGCTCGCGCCTGATGAGCGCCGATCAGGCCGCCACCTTCATCACCTCCGGCAGCACTGTCGGGATGAGTGGCTTTACCGGCTCGGGCTATCCCAAGGCGGTCCCACTGGCACTCGCCGCGCGGATCGAGGCGGAACATGCAGCCGGCAACCCGTTCCGCGTGCGCATCTGGACGGGCGCCTCGACCGGCCCCGAACTCGACGGCGCACTGGCCAAGGCCGACGGCATCGAATTCCGCCTGCCCTATAATTCCGATCCGATCGCGCGCGAAAAGATCAACCGCGGCGAGATGGAATATTTCGACATGCATTTGAGCCAGGTCGCGCCGATGGCGTGGCAGGGTTTTCTGGGGCCACTCGATACCGCCGTGGTCGAAGTGTCGGGCATCCGCGCCGATGGATCGCTGATCCCCTCCTCCTCGATCGGCAACAACAAAACCTGGCTCGACCGCGCGAGCAAGGTGATCCTCGAGGTCAATAGCTGGCAGAACCCCGCTTTGGAGGGGATGCACGACATCTATTACGGCACCGCGCTACCCCCGCACCGCGTGCCGATCCCGCTGGTCCGCGCCGACGATCGCATTGGCGAGCCCTATTTCCGCTGCGACCCCGACAAGATCGTCGCGATCGTCGAGACCGAAGCGCCCGACCGCAATTTGCCCTTCGCCGCGCCCGATGCGGCGGCACATGCGATTGCCGGGCATCTGATCGAATTCTTCACCCATGAAGTGGCGCGCGGACGCTTGCCCGCGTCGCTGCTGCCGCTGCAATCGGGCGTCGGCAACATCGCCAATGCGGTGCTGACCGGCCTGGTCAACGGCCCGTTCGAGGACATGACCTCCTATACTGAGGTGATCCAGGACGGGATGCTCGACCTGCTTGATTCGGGCAAATTGCGCATGGCCTCGGCCACCGCTTTCTCGCTCAGCCCGGAGGCGGCGGCCCGGCTCAATGCCGATATGGGCCGCTATCGCGACAAGATGATCCTGCGTCCGCAGGAGATCAGCAACCACCCCGAATTGATCCGCCGGCTCGGCTGCCTCGCCATGAACGGGCTGATCGAGGCGGACATTTACGGCAACGTCAATTCCACCCACGTGATGGGCTCGCGCATCCAGAACGGCATTGGCGGATCGGGCGATTTCGCGCGCAACGCCTATGTCTCGATCTTCATGACGCCCTCAACCGCCAAGGGCGGCAAGATCTCGGCAATCGTGCCGCAAGCGAGCCATGTCGACCATATCAGCCAGGACGTGCAGGTGATCGTCACCGAACAGGGCCTCGCCGATCTGCGGGGCCTCAGCCCCAAGCAGCGCGCCGCGTTGATCATCGAGAAATGCGCGCATCCCGATTATCGGGCGATGCTGGCGGACTATTATGCGCGGGCGCGGGTGGGTTCTTACGGCCAGCAATCGCCGTCGCTGCCCGGCGAAGCGCTGTCCTGGCACCAGCGCTTCATGGACACGGGATCGATGCGGCTCTGAGCCTGGGGTGACTCTCTTTTCCGTTCGTTTCGAGCGAAGTCGAGAAACAGCCGCAAGCGCTGTGCCTGGTTTCTCGACTTCGCTCGAAACGAACGGGAGGGGGGATTTCAGGAGAGATCGCCCGGCTCTGGCAAACCTCTCCTGCGCGTCCTCAGCTCACCCCCGCAACGCGGTGATGATCGCCGAGAAATCGAGCCCGCCATGCCCGGCCTCGGCAAAGCGCTGGTAGAGTTCCGCCGCTTTCGCCCCCATCGGCGTGTCGGCACCCGTGTCGCTGGCGGCGGCAGCGGCGAGCTTCAAATCCTTCAGCATCAGCGCGGTCGCAAAACCGCCCTGATAGCCATGATCGGCGGGCGTATCCGGTCCGACCCCCGGCACCGGGCAGTAACTCGTCATCGACCAGCTCTGCCCTGACGACACGCTCGAAATATCGAAGAAGGTCTGGGGCGCGAGCCCCAATCTCTCCGCCAGCAGGAACGCCTCGCACGTCGCCACCATCGTCGCGCCGAGCAGCATGTTGTTGGCGATCTTGGCGGCCTGCCCCGTGCCATTCGCCCCGGCATGGATCACCGCCTTGCCCATCGCCGCCAAGATCGGCTGCGCGCGCGCGAACGCATCGTCGCTGCCGCCGACCATGAAGGTCAGCGTGCCGGCATTGGCCGCGCCGATCCCGCCCGACACCGGCGCATCGACCGCGGTGATGCCCTTGGCGCGCGCCGCCTCGGCCACGCGCTTGGCGGTGGCGACGTCGATCGTCGAGCAATCGATCAGGATCGCGGCAGGCGACAGGCTGGCGGCGAACAGATCGCCATAGACCGCCTCGACATGCGTGCCTGCCGGCAGCATCGTCACCACCGCCTCTGCCCCATCAGCCGCTTCCGCGACGCTCGCCATCGGCAGGCACCCAGCCGCCTTGGCGCGATCGAGCGCATCTGCCGACAGATCGAACGCGCGGACATCATGCCCCGCTTTGGCGAGGTTCGCAGCCATCCCGCCGCCCATATTGCCAAGCCCGATAAAGGCGATCCGAGTCATCTCTCTCTCCTATTTTTTCTCACTCCCCTCCCGCACAGCGGGAGGGGCTGGGGGAGGGCAGTCACGCCGCTAGCCGAGTGCTTATCACCCGGACCCCCCTCCCCTAACCCCTCCCGTAAACGGGAGGGGAATTGGTGCTACTTCCCCGTCCACACCCCCTGCCGCTTCTCGACAAAGGCGGTCATCCCCTCGCTCTGGTCGTCAGTGCCGAACAGCGCGTGGAACAGCCGCCGCTCGAATTGCACGCCCATCGCCAGCGTGGTGTCGAACGCGGCATTGACCATTTCCTTGTTCGCCTTGACCGCAAGCGGCGCCATCGATGCTATCGTCGCGGCGGTCTTGACCGCTTCCTCGACCAGATCGGCGGCCGGCACCACGCGGCTGACAAGCCCGGCACGCTCGGCCTCAGCCGCATCCATCATGCGGCCAGTCAGGCACATTTCCATCGCCTTGGCCTTGCCGACCGCGCGCGTCAGCCGCTGCGATCCACCCATGCCGGGCGACACCGCCAGCTTGATTTCGGGCTGGCCGAACTTGGCAGTGTCGGCGGCGAGGATGAAGTCGCACATCATCGCCAATTCGCACCCGCCGCCCAGCGCATAGCCCGCTACCGCCGCGATGATCGGCTTGCGCGTGCGCGTGAAGCGATCCCAGCCGGCGAAGAAATCATGCGCATACATGTCGGCAAAGCCCTGCGCCTGCATCTCCTTGATGTCGGCACCCGCCGCGAACGCCTTCTCGCTGCCGGTGATGACCGCGCAGCCCTGCGACGGATCGGCATCGAACGCCGCCATCGCCGCTAGCATATCGGCAAGGATCTGGCTGTTGAGCGCGTTCAGCGCCTGCGGGCGGTTGAGCGTAACGAGCGTAACGCCGCCGCGCTGTTCGACGAGGATGGTTTCGTAGGTCATAGGCACCTTCTTTCAATCGTCACCCCGGCCCTGTGCCGGGGTCCACCGTGCCGCAAACCGCCGGCCCGGTGGAGGGGTGGACCCCGGCACAGGGCCGGGGTGACGGAAAACTCTAGGCGGGCGTCCACGCCTCCGCATCGGGCAGCGGCGCGAAAATCTGGTCGAGCACGTGATCCGTCACGCCCGCGGGCGTCGCCGGGTCCCAGCGCGGCGCATTGTCCTTGTCGACGATCACCGCGCGCACGCCTTCCAGAAAATCATGCCGCTGCACCACGCGCGCGCCGACCGCATATTCCTGGCGCATTTCGTCCTCGAAGGTCGGCATCGTCGCGCCTTCGTGGAGCAGGCGCAGCGATACCTTCATCGTCTGCGGCGATTTGGTGTTGAGCGTGGCGAGCGTCTGCATGGCCCACTCCCCGCCATCGGCGGCGAGCGCGGCGAAAATGTCTTCCAGCACGTCCGACGCGAACAAACGGTCGATCGCCTCGCGCTGATCGAGCAACCGCGCGACCGGCGCTTCGACCGACCGATCCGCCAGAATCTCGGCAATCGCCTGCGGGTCCGCCGTGATCCGCGCCTTCGCTTCTTCCAGCGCGGCGCTCGGCAGATAATGCGTCGCCAGCCCCAAAGCATGGCATTCCGCACCATCGAGCCGGTGCCCGGTCAGCGCCAGATATTGCCCGATCCGCCCCGGCAGCCGCGACAGATACCAGCCGCCGCCAACATCGGGGAACAGGCCGATCCCGGTCTCGGGCATGGCGAATTTGGTGTTCTCGGTCGCGATACGGAAATCGCAGGGGCAGGCCAGGCCCACCCCGCCGCCCATCGTGATGCCGTCCATGAACGCGACCGTCGGCTTGGCATAGGCGAACAGCCGGTGGTTGAGCCGATATTCGGTGTGGAAAAACGCCCGCGCCTCGACCCCGTCCTTCGCCCCGCTTTCGGCGAGCATCCGAATGTCGCCGCCCGCGCAAAACCCACGGCCTTCGGCGTGGTCAATCAAGACCGCTTCAACAGCCGGATCGGTCCGCCACGCATCGAGCGCCGCCAGCATGGCGACGCACATATCGGTGGTCAGCGCATGCAGCGCCTTGGGCCGGTTCAGCCGAATCCGGCCGACAGGCCCTTCCCTCTCAATCACAACATCACTGGTCATGCGCACACGTCTTTCATGGTCGTCTTCGTGCCTTCGCGGCTTCGCGTGAAAACGGATTCACGCGAAGCCGCGAAGACACGAAGCAAAGGATAGTCCGCTGCGCGGGGTCATTGCCGCGTCAGCTCCCGGCCGATGATCATCCGCATCACCTGGTTGGTCCCCTCCAGGATCGAATGGACGCGCAAGTCACGCCAGAAGCGTTCGATCGGGTAATCCATCAGATAGCCGTAGCCGCCATGCAGTTGCAGCGCGCGGTCGGCCACGGCGGAACCCGTGTCGGTTGCCAGCCGCTTGGCCATTGCGGCGAATTTGGTCTTGTCGGGCGCGTTCGCCGTCACCTTGGCCGCCGCCATGTACAGCAGCGCGCGCGCCGCCTCGAGGTCGGTCGCCATATCGGCCAGCATGAACTGGGTGTTCTGGAAATCGGCGATGGCGGTGCCGAACTGCTTGCGGTCGCGCGTATAGCCGATCGCTTCGTCGAGGCAGCGCTGCGCGCCCCCCAGCGAACACGCCCCGATGTTCAGCCGCCCGCCATCCAGCCCCATCATCGCGATGCGGAAGCCCTCGCCCTCGCCGCCCACAAGGTTATCCACAGGGATACGCACATCCTCGAAGATCACTTGGCGCGTCGGCTGCGAATGCCAACCGAGCTTTCGCTCGTTCGCGCCGAAGCTGACGCCGGGCATATCCTTTTCGATCACCAGGCACGAAATGCCCTTGGGCCCCTCCGCCCCGGTGCGCACCATGGTGACATAGACCTCATTCTCGCCGCCGCCCGAGATGAACTGCTTGGTGCCGTTGACGATATAGTGATCGCCATCCCGCACCGCGCGCGTCTTCAGCGCCGCGGCATCCGAGCCCGAGCCCGGTTCGGTCAGGCAATAGCTGGCGATGCGGTCCATCGTGACGAGCGAGGGGAGATATCTGTCCTTCACCGCCTGCCCGCCGAAGCGATCGATCATCCAACTCGCCATATTGTGAATCGAGATGAACGCGCTGGTCGAGGGGCAGCCATAGGCCATCGCCTCCATGATCAGCGCCGCCTCGAGCCGCCCGAGGTTGATGCCGCCCGATTCCTCGCTGACATAGATCGACGCAAAGCCAAGCTCGGCCGCCGCCTTGATCGTGTCGCGCGGGAAGATGTGCTTCTCGTCCCATTCCGCCGCGAACGGCGTGATGCGGTCGGCGGTGAAGCGCCGCGCGAGCTCCTGAATCTCGCGCTGGTCGTCGGTAAGGTCGAACTGGTCGGTCATGCGGCAATCCCTAGGGGTAAAGGTCGGCGCGGCGCAAAGGCCGCCTGGGAACAGACGCGCCGCCACGGATGGCGTTTCACCTGGCAGCGCAGCGCGGCAACGGGCGTGCGGTGCAACACCCGCTCGGCGAACAAACGGTCGGCAACCGGCTTGTCGTTGCGCGCATAATAAAGCGGGCCGGGCAGGCGCTGCTGCCAGGCGATCGCCTCGGGCAAGGTGCCGTTGGCGCTGTCGAAATCGCCACTCTGGCGATAGACCGGGTCGGCATAGGCCGCATCCGCCGTCACGATCGTCCAGCCATCACGGCGCAAAGCCGCGACCAGATCGCCGATATAGCGCGCCGCGACATCGGTTTCGTGCAGCAACAGCATCTGCGGCGGGCTGCGTCCGGTCACGCGGCGCAACAGCGCATCGGAGAAATCGGCCGATTGCACCATCGTCTCGACATAGAGATCGCGCAAAGCGGCCTCATCGATCGCCTGACCCGCCCTGCGCGCAGCGATCGTCTGCCCCTCGATATTCCAGTCCGAGCCATCCGCCGTCACCCACGCGACGCTCAAACCCCGCGCGGCAAGGCCGTCGACCACCGCGCGCCGTTTGGCATGATCGCGTCCGCCCTGGTTGAGGCCCGGAAAGCGGAACCACGGGCGATAGCCGGGCTTGCCTTTCAACCAAACCTCGGCGCGGTCGACATCCGCCAGAAACGCCTGCGCCGAAACCGCGCGCAAATCGCGGTGCGCAAAGCTGTGGTCGCCCACCACATGCCCCGCCGCCGCATACGCCGCCAGCCGCGCAGCGCCATCATTGGACGCGCCGATCCGCCCGGGATTTGCAAAGAACGCCGCCTGCTCCACCCCGCTCGCTCGCAGCGCGGCGATCAGCCGCGCGGTGCGCTCGGACGGGGTGTAGAAAGCGCCGGGCCCGCGCGGGACATCATCGAAACTCAAGGCAATGCGCTTGCCAACCGGTGCCACAACCGGCTGCGCCACCGCCCCCGGCACCGTGCCCCGTGGCAAAAACGCCCAGGCCAGCGGCAACGCGACCAGCACGATCCCGCCCACCAACATGGCCTGGCGCAAGAGGTTCATCGGGCAGCGCTCATTGTGCGGCCGTACTACACCAATTGCTGACGCACGTCCGCATTCCACGAGGTACGCCAAGCGGCGCGCAGGAATTCCGGTGCAAGGTCATTCCCCCGCTTTCACTCCCAGGAAAACACGGTCCGAAGGTTGCATTTGCCAGGATCTTCTCCTTCCTGGAAAAGCGCAACGCGGTCGATTGCCGCCATTTGCACCGCCGTAAAGGGCGTTGGCGAAGAGAAATAGGCAGCGCCCTGCCTGCCGTTCCAGATCGCCGCCTGATAGAGCCCGTCAACTAGGCGCGGACGAAAAACCGTCGCCCCCGTACGAGAAGGATGGCGTAGCCTCGGCCCCTTGGGGCGAGCGGCCCATCCAATTCCACGCACTTCAAGCGTCCCGAAGCTGCCCTCCCAGCGAAAGCTGCCGCCGTGAATGCCGCCTTGCAGAGGCGTGATTCGCTCACCCTTTTCAAGGTCGATGATCGGAGAATAGCCGCAGAAGCGGCCCGGCCCCACCAATTCACTCGCGGATGCAGCACCCACGCCGTAGCACAGGGCGATCGACAGGAAGGGCAAGGCCGCAAGCCGCACCCGCCTCACCCCATCGTCGGAATGACGAAGGCGTTCGCCCCATCGCCAACGCCGCCATCGGGCCAGCGCTGCGTCACGGTCTTGACCTTGGTCCAGAACTTCACGCCTTCCATGCCGTGCTGGTTGGTATCGCCGAACGCCGAGCGCTTCCACCCGCCAAAGGTGTGATAGGCGACCGGCACCGGGATCGGCACGTTGATGCCGACCATGCCGACATTCACCCGCGCGGCGAATTCGCGTGCGGCGTGGCCGTTGCGGGTGAAGATCGCGACGCCATTGCCGTACTGATGCTCGCTCGGCAGCCGCAGCGCATGTTCGAAATCGTCGGCGCGGACGATTTGCAGCACGGGGCCGAAAATCTCTTCCTTATAGGCCGACATGTCGGGCGTGACATGGTCGAACAGCGACGGGCCAATGAAGAAGCCCTTTTCATGCCCCTGCAGCTCGAACCCGCGCCCGTCGACGACCAGCTCCGCGCCCTCGTCCACACCGGTCTGGATCCAGTTTTCGATGCGCGTGCGGTGCGCGGCGTTCACCACCGGGCCGTAATGCGCCTCGGCATCGGTCGACACGCCGACGCGCAAGGCGGCGATCGCCGGGATCAGCTTTTCGCGGAGCGCAACCGCGGTCTTCTCACCCACCGGCACCACCACCGGCAGCGCCATGCAGCGCTCGCCCGCCGAACCGAATGCCGCGCCCGACAGATCGGCGACGACCTGGTCGAGATCGGCATCGGGCATGACGATGCCGTGATTCTTGGCACCGCCCATCGCCTGCACGCGCTTGCCCGCCGCGACACCGCGCCGATACACATAATGCGCGATGTCGGATGATCCGACGAAGCTGACCGCGCTGATCGCGGGATGATCGAGGATCGCGTCGACCATGTCCTTGTCGCCGTGGACGACTTGCAAGATGCCCTCGGGCAGCCCCGCCTCGCGGAACAATTCGGCCAGCCGCACCGGCACCGACGGGTCGCGCTCGCTGGGCTTCAGGATGAAGGCATTGCCCGTGGCGATGGCGACGCCGCTCATCCACAAGGGGATCATCGCCGGGAAATTGAAGGGGGTGATACCCGCTCCAATGCCGAGCGGCTGGCGCATCGAATAGACATCGATCCCCGGCCCGGCGCCCTGGGTAAACTCACCCTTCAGCACATGCGGAATGCCGCAGCAAAATTCGATCACTTCCAGCCCGCGCTGAATGTCGCCCTTCGAATCGGCGATCACCTTGCCATGTTCGGACGACAGCAAGTGCGCGAGTTCATCCATATGCGCTTCGACTAGCGCCTTGAAATTGAACATCACCCGCGCGCGGCGCTGGGGGTTGGTTGCGGCCCAACCCGGCTGCGCCTTTTGCGCAGCGGCGACGGCGGCGTCGAGATCGGCCTGCGTGCCGAACTTGACCTGGGCCTGCACCGCACCGGTGTTGGGATCGAACACCTCGCCCGTCCGCGCGGCAGTGCCGCTCGCTAGACCCATGATATGGTGGTCGATGATCCGCATGGCGCTCTCCTAAAGCTTATACCCCCCTATCCCACCCAGCATTTTTGCATTCAACCCTCCATCTTTGCTGCTAGGCAGTGCATTTTTGCAGGGGCGACCGTGGAAAACTGGGATGATCTGCGTATTTTCCTCGCCGTCGCGCGCGCACAGCGCATGGCGGGCGCGGCGCGCGCGCTGGGGGTGGATGTCACCACCGTCGGCCGTCGCCTCGCCCGGCTGGAGCAGCGGCTCGGCACCGCGATCTTCGAGACGATCGGCGGCGAACGCCGCCTGACCGAGACCGGCCAGGCGCTGCTGGTCCATAGCGAAACGATCGAAGCCGCCGTGCTCGCCGCGACCGAGGTCGATCCCACCAGCGCCGCGCTCGCAGGCCAGGTGCGACTCAGCATCGCCGAGGGCCTTGCCACGCATGTCGTCGCGCCCGCTCTGCCCGCCTTCCGCCGCGACCAACCCAATTTGCGGATCGACCTGATCACCGCCTCGGGCTTCCTCAACCCCTCCAGGCGCGAGGCCGATATGGCGGTGATGCTGGCGCGCCCGCGCAACCGGCAATTGCGCGCGACCAAACTCTCCGATTACCGGCTGCGGCTCTATGCAACGCCCGGCTTCCTCGCCGATCACGCGCAGGTCGCCAGCGCCGCCGACCTGCACGGCCACGCGCTGATCAGCTATGTCCCCGAACACGTCCACGCGCCCGAGCTCAATTATCTGTCGGAAATCCACGACGGCCTCGTCGCGCGGGCGCGCAGCACCAGCATCACCGTGCAGCACGCCATGATCCGCGCAGGCGCGGGCATCGGCGTGCTGCCCGATTTCATCGCCGCGCGCGATGCAGCGCTGGTTCCCGTGCTCGGCGACAGCGTCCATCTCACGCGCACCTTCTGGCTGGTCACGCATCAGGACACCCATGCCACCCCGCGCATCCAGGCGGTCGGCGATTGGCTGCGCGGTTTGGCCGAAACGCTCGCTTAGAGTCCTGATGACGTTTGACGGACTCCCCCTCCCCTTCAGGGGAGGGGCTGGGGGTGGGGCGTATCCGTCTCACCGAGACCGACGCACGCGGGGAGAGGCCCCACCCCAACCCAGCATCAGGTCGGTCAGGCCCTCGGCCTGACCTAAACCGCGCGGGGCGCGGTTTGCCTGATGCTCCTAAAGGGGTGGGCTTGCCAGATCAACGTAACGTGATCCCGCTCTTAGTCGCCGGTGAACGCCGCGACCGCCTCATGCGCGTGCGCTGCATGGCGCGCCGCCGCCACCGCGCTGCAGATCTTGCGCGCCTGCGTTTCCACCTCGAGCAGGCATTCGGCGACGAAGCGCGGCTCCATATGCTCGACAATCGCGCCAAAATGGACGTGGCCCGCATCGCGCAACCCGAAAATGCCCATCAGATAGCGGTCGAACGCCTGGCGAATCGATTCCATCTGGCCCTGTTCGTCCAGCCAGATCCGCGTCGTCGCCGAGCTGGAAAAGGTCGCGAAGGATTTGCCGACCAGCACCGAATCCGGGCGATGGTCGCGGATCGAGGACGGCGTCTGCGCCACGCCCAGCACCCGGTCGACATAGCCCTTGATGATCGCGGGCGGCATCCCGAACCAGATCGGATAGACGAACACGATCACCTGCGCCTGCCGCAACAGGCCCAGCTCATGCGCGACATCGGCGGACATGCCGCTGGCATGGCCGGGCAGGCGGTCGGCGCGCAGGCACGGGTCGAAATCGAGCGCATAGAGATCGCGCACCACCGCTTCCTGCCCGTTTTCGTGGACCGTCGTGCAGTAACGCTGGACGACTTCGTGGTTGAAGCTGCCGGGCGACGGATGCCCGAGCACGACGACATGGCGGATCGGTTGGTTCGCAGGCATGATCGTTCTCCGGCTGACGATTTGGACACAAGGATACCATCCGTCGCCCGACCCCGGCAGAATCGGGAATTACCTACAAGCCACCGCTATCAACCACGCGCTCCCTCGCGAAAGCGGAGGCCCAGGGTTGCAGGCGCGCGCTGTGTCGCGCTGGGCTCCTGCTTCCGCAGGAGAAGCGGGGGCACATGCGGCCACCTCAGGCCAGCACCGCCTCCACCGGCCGCCGCGCCGAAAAGGGCAGCCCCGCGCCATAGCCAAAGCGCATCGCCAGATCGGGCCGCACGCCGGGCGTGCCGATCAGCCGTGCCAGTTCGGGCCGCAACCGCGCCACTTCGACCGGCTGGTTGATCATCGCATGGCGCAACCCCAGCGCCGTCGCCTGCAGCGCAAAACGCTGGCACGCCCGCCCGACGCGCACCCAATGCTCGGGATCGGCGCGGTCCCCGACAAACACCGCAACCCCCGCCGTCGATGCCATCTGCCGCGCATATTTGGCGTTTTCGGATTGGGCGGTGAAGAAACGGTCGAACAGCAAGGGGGCGATCCATTCGGGCAGCACCGGCGCGCCCGATGTCGCGCTGAACAGCCCGTCGCCGGTCGCCAGCGCCTGATGCGGGGTAAAGCGCATCCACTGCTTCAATTCGCGCACGAACGCGGCATCGGCCAGTTGCGCGCTGTTGCCCGCCACCACCAGATCGCGCATTTGGTTGAGGCGCGGGCGATCGGTCAGCAGCACCAGCGACACCCCCGGCTCCGCCGCCGCCTCAGCCAATTGCCGCAGCACCTCCGGCGCGACGCCACGCCCATCATACACCGCACGCGTCGATTGGCGGTGCGGGATCGCGGCGAACAGCGGCGACGCGACCGCCGCGCCGCGCTGCTGCCGCACCGACACCGCACCGCTCGCGGCATCGAAACCGATCGCGCACGGCAACCCCGCCGCCGCCGAAGCCAGCGCCAGATTTTCCGCCGCACAGCCAAGGCTCACGAACAGATGATGGTCGTCGGGGTCCACCACCGGCGTCCGGCGCGATCGATCGGGCAGGATGTCGATGCGGTTCTCGCCGATGCGGAACAGCCACGGCTGGGTGTTATGCCCATTGGCGGCGAGCGTCGCAAACCGCACCAAATCGCGCGCCGCAGGCTGCGCCGCCAGCGCAGCGCGGCTCTCCGCCACGGCGGCATCATAGCCCTCCAGCGACGCCAGTTCGCGATAGCCAAGCCCGGCCGCCCCCACCCCGGCGAGCACCACCGCCCCGCCCCCGATCAAGGTGGCCCGACGACTGAAGCGGCGTTCGACGGTCATCGGCTTGGCTCCCCGGTCTGCGCTTGCGGGAGATGCGACGGCACGGCGGCGGGGTCGAGGGGCGGGAAGTACGTAGGGGGTGTGGATTCCCCCACCCGACAACGTACCGCAGAACCTGATGCGCGGCAGATCGCATTTAAACAAACGATGTCGAATCAATTCGAATCAAATAGATCTAAGCGAATGATAAAAAATTTTATCCTCCAGGTAACATCTGCCTAGCCTTATCGCTTGCTCTTTGCAAAATAACGTTTTGAGCGATTTTCTTCTAAATCAAAACCGCAGGGGGAATGTAAAATCATGGATGACAACACAGAAAAATTTGACCAGCCGCCCAAGCGAGATGCTGCGGTTTTGCTGAATAAAATGGAACGTGCTTACTTGTCGGTGCTGCGTGCCGGTGCCCTCATCATCGCCTCTTTGCTGTTGCTATATGCCGCCTGGCTCTGTGTAAGCGGACTCTATCAGGTCTCGCGTGACGTAAAATCCGTCAAAGAGGCCCCCGCCATCGTGACCACAGACGAAGTCACTGCCGTGGATTTGAAGTCATCCGGAACAAATACAGACAAAGAAACTACGGATCCCTTTAAACGAGAACGGGCCTATTATCAACAATTCTCCAAAAGGTACTTCGCACTCTACAAAGCGAAATTTGATCCTTATCGCCAAGCAGATGACGCAAAAATCAGCGCCAACGATTTCAACGCGCAGTTTGTCCACCTCGATGACCGCTTGAAATCCATTAAAGACGGCGACTTAAACTTCGAAACAGATAGAGCAGATTTAGAATCACTCTTCAACGGAATGACGGACGTTTCGACAAACAGATTAACAAAAGATCGGCTTAATTCTTATAAAAATTCTAAGAAAATTCAAATTTCTCGAACAATTACAGAAATGAAACCTGAACGATATTGCAGTTATTATGGTTACTATATTGCTCAATGCATTACATGGGAAACACGCGAGGTTCCGGTCCAAAGGACCATTACGGAGACGAAACTCCCTGATGGTGTAGCAACCCCCGAAAATCTTTTTAACGCCTATCACAACAAATATATCTCGACTCTTATTGAGCACCGCACGACGAATGCGGCAAATGCTGAGAAGGAACGAGCCAAAATTGTCGAACAAAATGCGAATGGAGCGGAAAGTTTATGGACAGCAATCCGCGTGATCGGCTCTTTTGTTATTGTTATGTTTCTATTTCTGCTAATTGCTCTGGAACGTCATCAGCGGAAAATCGCGCAAGCACAGGATCTGTCCTTTAGACCGTAATCGATACCGGCGTGGCCCGGGTCAAGGGCCACGCCTATTTGCGTTGCAGTGGGCCTACTTGTCCGAACGGGCAATGCCTCGACCGAACTACGAGCCTCCCCTCAGAGGTAGGGCTCGAAAGGGCCCACGTTCTTGCCTAACCTCCGGGCCTCTCCGCCCCCCCACCCCCGTACTTCCCGAAGCTGCCGCCGCACGCCGCCCGCAGGCATAACCGTAGCCAGACCGCGCGCAGCACAGGAATTCCCATGACCGACCCGCTCCCCGCCACGCCCGGCCCCGGCGCGCCCGCTGGCGCTCCGCCCGTAACGGGCCCGCTCTCGCCCGATCTGCTGCGGCGGATGCATGGCTATTGGCGCGCCGCCAATTATCTGTCGGTCGGGCAAATCTATCTGCGCGCCAACCCGCTGCTCGATCGCCCGCTCGCGCTGGCCGACGTCAAGACACGGCTGCTCGGCCATTGGGGCACCACGCCGGGGCTCAACCTGCTCTATGTCCATCTCAACCGGCTGATCGTGGAGCAGGATCTCAACATGATCGCGGTGATCGGGCCGGGGCATGGCGGGCCGGGGCTGGTCGCCAACACCTATCTCGAAGGCTCCTATACCGAGCGCTATCCCGCGATCGAGCGCAGCCGTGGCGGCATGGACCGGCTGTTCCGCCAATTCTCCTGGCCGGGCGGCATCCCGAGCCATGTCGCGCCGGAGACGCCGGGGTCGATCCATGAAGGCGGCGAGCTCGGTTATTCGCTCGCCCATGCTTACGGCGCGGTGTTCGACAATCCCGATCTGATCGTCGCTTGCGTCGTCGGCGATGGCGAGGCCGAGACCGGCGCGCTGGCGACGAGCTGGCATTCCAACAAGTTCCTCAACCCCGCGCGCGATGGCGCGGTGCTGCCGATCCTGCACCTCAACGGCTTCAAGATCGCCAACCCGACGGTGCTGGCGCGGATCGGCCGCGCGGAGCTGACCGAGCTGCTGCGCGGCTATGGCTATGATCCGCATTTTGTGGTGGGCGACGATCCCGAGGCGGTTCACCAAGCGCTCGCCGCGACGCTCGACGCGGTGCTCGCGCAAATCCAGGATATTCAGGCGCAGGCGCGGTACGGTTCGCCGGGTGGCGAGCGCCCGCGCTGGCCGATGGTGGTGCTGCAAACGCCAAAAGGCTGGACCGGCCCCAAGACGGTGGACGGCAAACCGGTCGAAGGCACCTGGCGCGCGCACCAGGTGCCGATCGCCGATTTCAAGGACCCCGAGCACCTCCGCCAGCTCGAGGAATGGCTGCTGAGCTACCGCCCCGCCGAATTGTTCGACGAGACCGGCAAGTTTCTTGAGGACTATGCCTCGCTTGCGCCGACCGGGCACCGCCGCATGGGGGCCAACCCGCACGCGAATGGCGGGGAATTGCTCGTGCCGCTGATCCTCCCCGATTTCCGCGAACACGCCATCGCGCAAAGCGGGCATGGCACGGTCAAGGCGGCGGCGACTGCGGTGCTCGGCGGCTTCCTGCGCGATGTCATGGCGCTTAATTTGGACGCCGCCAATTTCCGCCTGTTCGGCCCGGACGAGACCGCCTCCAACCGGTTGCAGGCGGTGTATGACGTTACCGGCAAGGCATGGATGGGCGAGGTCGAGCCGGTCGACGAGCACCTCGCGCGCGACGGGCGCGTGATGGAAGTGCTGAGCGAGCATCTCTGCGAGGGCTGGCTCGAAGGCTATCTGCTCACCGGGCGGCACGGGCTGTTCTCATGCTACGAAGCCTTCATCCACATCGTGGATTCGATGTTCAACCAGCATGCCAAATGGCTGAAGGTCACGCGCGGCATCCCGTGGCGGCGGCCGATCGCCTCGCTCAATTACCTGCTGACCTCGCATGTCTGGCGGCAGGACCATAATGGCCTGTCGCATCAGGACCCCGGCTTCCTCGATCATGTCGCCAACAAACGCGCCGAGGTGGTGCGCATCTATCTGCCCGCCGATGCCAATTGCCTGTTGTCGGTCGCCGATCACTGCCTGCGCAGCCGCAATTATGTGAACGTCATCGTCGCGGGCAAGCAGCCCGAATGGCAATGGCTCGGCATAGAGGATGCCGTGCGCCACTGCACCACCGGTGCGGGCGTGTGGGAATGGGCGAGCGATTCCGGCGAGCCGGATGTGGTGATGGCCTGCGCCGGCGACGTACCGACGCTGGAGACGATGGCGGCGGTGCAGTTGCTGCGCCAGTTCGTGCCCGACATCCGCATCCGCGTCGTCAACGTCGTCGATCTGATGGTGCTGCAACCGCAATCGGAGCATCCCCACGGTCTCGACGAACGCGCCTTCGATGCGCTGTTCACCACCGACAAGCCGGTGATCTTCGCCTTTCACGGCTATCCGTCGCTGATCCACAAGCTCGCCTACCGCCGCACCAACCACCGCAATTTTCATGTGCGCGGCTATAAGGATGAAGGCACCACCACCACGCCGTTCGACATGGTCGTGCTCAACGATCTCGACCGCTATCGCCTGGCGCTCGACGCAATCGAACGCATCCCGCGCCTGCGGGAGCGCGTGCCGGCCGAGACCGAACGCTATTGGACGATGATCGAGCGCCACAAGCTCTACATCGCCGAACAGGGCGAGGATCTGCCCGAAGTGCGCGACTGGCAATGGGCGCGGTGAGCGGCAAGCGCGTCCTCACGCTCAACGGCGGCTCGTCCTCGGTCAAATACGGCCTTTATGCCGTCGGCGATGCGGTGGTCGAACTATCGGCGGGCGAGGTCGAACATGCCGATGTCGATGCCACCGTGTTCGCCGAGATCGGCGGCGGACAACCCGATGCGATCGGCCACCGCATCGTGCATGGCGGCATCGATCTGTTTGCGCCGGTGCGGATCGATGCGGGCGTGCTCGCGCGGTTGCAGGCGGCAACCGCCTTCGCGCCGCTGCACGGCCCGGCCTCGCTCCGCATGATCGCGCTGGCGCAGGCGCGCTATCCCGGCGTGCCGCAAATCGCGTGTTTCGACACCGGCTTTCACGCCCGCTTGCCCGCCATCGCCGCCACGCTGCCCATCCCCAAGGCGCTGCGCGACGCAGGCGTGCGGCGCTACGGTTTCCACGGCCTGTCGTGCGAATCGATCCTCGCGCAACTGGGCGATGCCGTGCCCAATCGCCTCATCATCGCGCATCTCGGCAATGGCGCGAGCGTGACGGCAGTGCTGGGCGGGCAATCGGTCGATACCAGCATGGGGCTCACCCCCTCGGGCGGCGTGGTAATGGGCACGCGCGCCGGCGATATCGATCCCGGCCTGTTGCTCTATCTGATGCGCGAGCGCGGCCTGGATGCGGCGGAAATCGAAACGCTGATCGACCGCCAGTCCGGCCTGCTCGGCCTGTCGGGGCGCTCGAGCGATCTGCGCGTGCTGCACGCAGCGGGCGATGCCGCCGCAACCCTCGCCCTCGCTATCTTCTGCCGCTCGGTCGCCAAGCAGATTGCGGGGATGCTGGTGGTGCTGGGCGGTGCCGACCTGATCATCTTCACCGGCGGCATTGGCGAACATGATGCCGCGGTGCGCGCCGCCATCTCCGCCGATCTCGCTTTTGCCGGGCCGATCGCGCAGCGCGTGCTGCCCTCGCAGGAAAATGCGCAGATCGCGCGGCATGTCGGCCGGCTTCTGGGCTGACGTGCGCGGCGGTCGCAGGAACGTCGGCTTTCATTCGCCCGATGATGTGTGGAGCCGTGCGGCAAAGGCCAGCCGCAGCACGTCGGACATCGAGCGCACGCCGAGCTTATGCGTCAGGTTGGCGCGGTGAGCCTCCACGGTACGCGTCGAAATGCCAAGCTTGTAAGCAGTGATCTTATTGGGTTGCCCGTTGACCAGGCCATCCAGCACATCGCGCTCACGCGGCGTCAGCGCGGCGAGGCGGACGCTCGCCTCGATCGCGCTCAATTGCTCGGCCTGCGTACTCGCCAGGCGATCAAAAGCTTCGTCGATCGCGTGCAGCAACGCAGTCTTCTCGAACGGCTTTTCCAGAAAATCGACCGCACCCGCCTTGATCGCCCGCACTGCCAGCGAAATATCGCCATGCCCGGTCAGCACAATCACCGGAAAAGCGATCCCGCGCTCGTTGAGCAGGCGCTGGACCTCAAGCCCGTCTACCCCCGGCATACGCACGTCCAGCAACACGCACCCCGGCAGGGCATGGCCTACCGCGGCGAGGAAAGCTGTGCCCGTCTCATAGGTTTGCACCTCGAATCCGGCTGTTCGCAGCAAAAACCCGGTGGAGCGCCGAATCGCGTCGTCATCGTCGACGAGGTGAATGATGCGCTTGTCCGGGAGCCTATCGGGCATGGGACACGCTCCGCATGAAGGTGGAATGAAACGCCGTACCGCCCCCCGCTAATGGATCCGTCTCACCAGGTTCGCCATGCGCCCCAACGATCGTCTGACAGATCGACCGACCCCGCCTCATACCATCCTGCTTGATCGAGGCGAAAGCCTTGAAGAGCCGACACATCCTTTCTGGGGAAAGCTCTACACCCGTATCGGCGACGGTCACTTCACGCAAATCATTCAAGGCCATCGCCGTCATGATGGCCGTTATGCGGGGCAGTAAATCTGCCATTGCCTGAAATGTATTGCTGACATCGTTGCCCACCCGCGCTGGATCCCGACGCACCCGCCAACCGTAGTCCGGGCACGGCCTGCCGGGGATCGCATGGTTCAGGCACGTCAAGGCGATTGCGGCTATGCCGTCGCGCCAAACCGTCACGCCTGCAGCGGCAGAGCACGGGACCCTTTGCGCCCTCGCCCATCCCTTACATCGGGCGGTTGGGCATCCCCGCCCGTGGCACGTCGTGCGCGAGCTTGCGGCTGACGAGCAACAGGCTCGAATCCCCGGGATAGGATTCGACGGTGAAGCCCATTTCGCGCTCCAGCTCGATCGCCGCGTGATTTTCGCGGCTTTCGATCGCCTCGAGCACTTTCACGCCCTTGGTCTCGGCAAACCGCGCGACATAAGCGAGCAATTCCCAGCCCACGCCCTTGTTCTTGAAGTCCTTGCGGATCGCGATCGCGACCTCGCCACGCTCGAAGGTCGCGTCGCACGCGAGCATCGCGGTCGCGATCATCATCGACCCGTCCTTGGTGAAGGCGAGAAAATTCTCCGACCAGCGATGGTCGATATGCGTCAACGCAGCGATCTGGTCGGGGCGCACTTCATTGAGACCGGTCAGGAACCGAAAGCGCAAATCCTCATGGGTTACGTGCGTGAAAAATTCCGCAACCGTGCCGTCATCCTCGGGCCGCGCGGGGCGAACGTGAAATTCAAAGCCCGTCCGGGTTGTGAGATGCTCAATCATCGGGCCACCTTTCGCAACAGCGGCGGTTGATCGACGCCGCATTTCGCTGGCTGGAAATAGGATTGCGAAGCCCGCCCGGGTAGCTGCGGAAACTACCTATTGGCGCGCGGGGGTTGATCCGCGCCAGTCGCGCTTTCATTAGGGCGCAAAGAACACTGCCCTGCCGGAGAGGATCTGCAATGACCGACACCAACCCGACGCCCTTCGATGTCCTGATCGTTGGGGCCGGGCATGGCGGCGCGCAGGCGGCGATTGCGCTGCGCCAGCGCAAGTTCGAGGGCACGATCGCCTTGCTCGGCGACGAACCCGAACTGCCCTATGAACGCCCGCCGCTGTCAAAGGAATATCTGGCCGGGGACAAGCCGTTCGAGCGCCTGCTGATCCGTCCGGCAGCTTTCTGGGTCGATCGCGACATCACACTCCTCCCCGGGCGGCTTGTCGTATCGGTCAATGCAGCCGCGCATCAGGTCACCACCGAGGATGGCAGCACGATCGGCTATCGCACGCTGATCTGGGCGACTGGTGGCGCGCCGCGCCGCCTGACCTGTGCGGGCCATGATCTGAGCGGCGTCCACGGCGTGCGCACCCGCGCCGATGTCGACCGGATGATCGCCGAACTGCCCGCCGTCACGCACGCGATCGTCATCGGTGGTGGCTATATCGGGCTGGAAGCCGCCGCCGTGCTGACCAAGCTCGGCAAACCCGTCACCGTGCTGGAGGCGGCCCCGCGCGTGCTGGCGCGCGTCGCGGGCGAACCGCTCTCGCATTTCTATGAGGCCGAGCACCGCGCGCACGGCGTCGATCTGCGCACCGGCGTGACCGTCGAGTCGATCGTCGGCGAGAACGGGGCTGCCAGCGGCGTGCGCCTGGCCGATGGGACGGTGCTGCCCGGCAACCTCGTCATCGTCGGCATCGGCATCATCCCCGCCGTCGCCCCGCTGCTCGCCGCGGGCGCGGACGGCGGCAATGGCGTGAGCGTCGATGCGCTGTGCCGCACCAGCCTGCCCGATATCTTCGCGATCGGCGACTGCGCCGCGCACCCCAACCCTTATGCCGATGGCGCGGTGATCCGGCTCGAATCGGTGCAGAACGCAAACGATCAGGCGACCACTGTCGCCAAGCTGCTGACCGGCGAGGAAACGCCGTATGACGCGGTGCCGTGGTTCTGGTCCAACCAATATGATTTGAAGCTGCAGACCGTCGGCCTGTCGATTGGTTATGATGCGGTGGTGCTGCGCGGCGATGTGGCCGCGCGCAGCTTCTCGGTCATCTACCTCAAGCAGGGCAAGGTCATCGCGCTCGACTGCGTCAACGCCACGCGCGATTATGTGCAGGGCCGCGCGCTGGTGGTGGCACGCGCGGTGGTAGACCCCGCGCGCCTGGCCGATGCAGCGGTGCCGCTGAAGGAGCTGCTGCCCGCTTGAGCGAGGGCGGCATCTCGCCCCCAAACCCGTTCGTTTCGAGCGTAGTCGAGAAACCTGGCACAGCGCGCGTGGCCGTTTCTCGACTGCGCTCGAAACGAACGGGGGTGAGGACTCGGGCGTGGCTCGCCCTTACGCGCCCACGATCTCGCGCAGCGCCGCCGCCAGCCCGCGCGTTTCCGCCTCGGTGCCGATCGTCATGCGCAGACCGTTCGCCAGCCCCTGCCCCGGCAGCCAGCGCACGATATAGCCGCGCTCGAGCAGCGCCTTATACGCCGTCTCGGCGGTGACTGCGCCTTCGAACAGGACGAGCAGGAAATTGGCCTCGCTCGGCACCGCGCGCAGGCCCACATTGCCGAGCTTGGCGATCTCGTCCTTGAACCAGGCGCGCCACACGCGGTTATGCTCGCGCGAGGCAGCGATGAAGTCGGCCGCGCCCAAAGCCGCAATCGCCGCTTCCTGGCCCGCCGTGGTGCAGCAGAACGGCGCGCGGATGCGGTGCATCGCGGCAATCGCCTCGGCCGAGCCATAGCCCCAGCCAATGCGTTCGGCGGCAAGCCCGTGGATCTTGGAGAAGGTGCGCGTGACGATCACATTGGGCGCAGTACGGGCGAGCTCCAGCCCGCCATCGTCATCCTCGGGCGTCAGATATTCGGCATAGGCCTGGTCGAGCACCAGCATCACCTGCGCTGGCAAGCCGGCGTGCAAACGGGCGATCTCGTCCCGCCGCGTAAAGGTCCCGGTCGGGTTGTTGGGGTTGGCGACGAACACCACCTTTGTCCGCTCGGTCACCGCCGCCAGGATCGCATCGACATCGGTCGCATAATCGCGGTCGTCGGCCACCACCAGCGTCGCTCCGACGCGGCGGGTGGCGATCTCATAGACCGCAAAACCATAGCGGACCTGCAGCACTTCATCGCCCGGCCCGGCATAGGCCCCGGCGATCAGGTGCAGGATCTCGTCCGAGCCCGTGCCATAGACCACCCGCGCCGGATCAAGGTCGTGATGCGCCGCAATCGCCTCGCGCAGCGCGCCCGCCCCGGCATCGGGATAGCGCGCCAGGTCGCCCGCGTGGCGTGCAAACGCTTCGACCGCCTGCGCGCTGGTGCCAAGCGGATTCTCGTTCGACGACAGCTTGATGACCGGCGTGTCGCCTTCGACCGTCGAGCGACCCGGAACATAAGGAGCGATAGCCATGACCCATGGCTTGGGCTGAGGTGCGTTCATGCCCCGCGCGTTAGCGGGGAACCAGCAGAACATCAAATCCTCCCCAGTACGGGGAGGATGAGAATTACCGCTGCGGGCGCTTGTTCGGGCCACCCGGGCGCAGCGTCGGGCGCGGATTGTGGCGCACCGGTGCCGGGCCGTTCGCGCGGCGCGGACCGCGCTCGGCTTCGACCGGGCCACCCTGCACCGCTTCGAACTGCACGCCGCCCTCGGCCTCTTCGCCCGCGGTGCGCTTCACCGCTGCCATGAACTTTGCCGCGATCGCGCTCGGCACCTGGAACATCGTCTCATTGGCGGCAATGCGGATCGCGCCGACTTCGTTCTTGGTGATGTGCCCGCGACGGCAGATCAGCGGCAGGATCCAGCGCGGATCGGCATTCTGCCGCCGACCGATGTCCATGCGGAACCATTTGACGTCGTCAAAGCCCTCGCGGTGATGCTCCTTGCCGGGTTCGCGCTGGTTCGCCCCGCTTTGTTCGATCATCTCCTCGGGCGCGGGCATCCGCGCGCGATAGCTGCGCACCAGCGCCGCCGCGATATCCTCGGGGCTCTTCTTTTCGAGCAACTGTGCGCCAAGCGCGCGATCGTCCTCGTCGACTTCGACGTCTTCCATCAGCATCGTCATCAGCCGCGACTTGTCGGCCTTGCGGATGTCGTCGACGGTCGGCGCGTTCATCCATTCGACCGCGATCCGCGCGCCGCGCAGCATCATCTCGACGCGGCGCTTGCGCTGATACGGCACGATCAGGATCGCCGTGCCCTTCTTGCCCGCGCGGCCGGTGCGGCCCGAGCGATGCTGCAGCGTCTCGGCATCGCGCGGCAGTTCAACGTGAATGACGAGGCTCAGCGACGGCAAATCGAGCCCGCGCGCCGCAACGTCGGTCGCCACGCACACCCGCGCGCGCTTGTCGCGCAGCGCCTGCATCGCGGCATTGCGCTCATTCTGGCTATGCTCGCCCGAAAGCGCGACGGCAGCAAAGCCGCGCTCGATCAAACCGGCGTGCAGATGCCGCACATTGTCGCGCGTCGCGCAGAACAGGATCGCGGTCTCGGCCTCATGCAGCCGCAGCAAATTGACCACGGCATTCTCGATATCGGCCGGCGCGACGGTCACCGCCTGATAGCTGATATCGCCATGACCGCGATCCTCGCCCACGGTCGAGATGCGCAACGCATCCTTCTGGTAGCGCTTGGCCAGCGCCACGATCGACTTGGGCATCGTTGCCGAGAACAGCAAAGTGCGGCGCTCGGACGGCGAAGCGTCGAGGATCAGCTCGAGATCCTCGCGGAAACCCATGTCGAGCATTTCGTCGGCTTCGTCGAGAATCACCGCCTTGAGGTTGGACAGATCGAGCGCACCGCGCTCGATATGGTCGCGCAGACGGCCCGGCGTGCCGACGACGATGTGCGCGCCGTGGCTGAGCGAACGGCGCTCGCGGCTGGCGTCCATCCCGCCGACACAGGTCGAAATGCGCGCACCGGCCTTGGCGTAGAGCCATTCGAGCTCGCGGCTCACCTGCAGCGCGAGTTCGCGCGTCGGCGCGATAGCCAGCGCCAGCGGCGCACGCGGCGGCGGCAGGCGGCCACCCTCTTCGGTCAAGAGTTGCGGGGCGATGGCAAGGCCGAACGCGACGGTCTTGCCCGAGCCGGTCTGCGCCGAAACGATGAGATCGCGGCCTTCGGCCTCGGGTTCGATAACCGAAGCCTGGACAGGCGTTGGGGCGGCATAGCCACGGGCGGAAAGCGCTTCGGCAAGAAGCGTGGGGAGGTGTGAAAAGGGCATGGTATTCCGGATATGGGGGCGGCGGGGGCGCGCGCCAAAGCGAGCGCTTAGCACAGGCCTGCAGGAAAAGCACGGGGGGGGTGTGCAATTGGTATCATGGGGGTGGGGTTTTGGAGGGCTGAGGTGCCGGGATACGGCGGGCCGACCCACCCCCGCCCCCTCCCTTCCAGGGAGGGGAGCCCCCCTATTCCTCCTCCACTCCCTGGAAAGGCGGGAGCCTACTTCTTCCTCCCCTCCCTGGAAGGGAGGGGCTGGGGGTCGGCCGGCCCACAGCGGAGCGCAAGGCCGATGAAACGCCCCCTTAAACCACCATCCCAGCCGCCCAGCCGCTCGCCCAGGCCCATTGGAAATTATACCCGCCAAGCCAGCCGGTCACATCGACCGCCTCGCCAATCGCATAGAGCCCCGGCACCTTGCGCGCTTCCATCGTCTGGGACGAAAGCTCGGCGGTCGAAATCCCGCCCGCCGTCACCTCAGCCTTGGCAAAGCCCTCGGTGCCATTGGGGGTGAACGCCCAGTCCGCCAAGTGCCGCGCCGCCGCCTCGACCGCTTTGTCGGTCGCCGCGCCCAATTCGCCCTCGATGCCGAGCCGGTCGGCCAGCGTCTCGGCGAGCCGTCCCGGCAAATGGTTGGACAGAGCCGAGGCCAGCGACACGCGCGGCCGCGCATGTTTGGCCGCCACCAGCCAGCCCGGTTTCAGCGCGGGCAGGAAATCGATCGCGACCGGCTCGCCATGCCGCCAGTAAGACGAGACTTGCAGGATCGCCGGGCCGCTCAGCCCCTTGTGGGTGAACAACGCCGCCTCGCGAAAGCGCGTCTTGCCAACGCGCGCGACCACCTCCGCCGCCACCCCCGACAGCGCGCGGAACAGCGTCTCCTCGCCCCCCAGCGTCAGCGGCACCAAAGCCGGGCGCGGTTCGACCACTTTCAGCCCGAAGCGCCGCGCCAGATCATAGGCAAAGCCCGTCGCGCCCATTTGCGGGATGGACGGGCCACCCGTCGCGATTACCAGAGCGGGCGCGCTGGCGGTACAGTTGCCGAAGGTGACGCGATGCTGCCCGTCGGCGTGTGCGACATCGCTGATCGGGGCTCCCAGCGCGATCTCCACGCCACCCCGATCGCATTCGTCCTGCAGCATCGCGACGATCTGCTTGGCCGAGCCGTCGCAGAACAATTGCCCCAGCGTCTTTTCGTGCCAGGCGATGCCGTGCTTATCGACCAGGGCGATGAAGTCGGCAGCGGTGTAGCGTCCCAGCGCCGATTTGGCGAAATGCGGGTTGGCCGAGAGATAGCGATCGGCGGCGGTATGCACGTTGGTGAAATTGCAGCGCCCGCCGCCCGAGATCAGGATCTTTTTGCCGATCGCCTCGGCATGATCGATCAGCAGCACGCGGCGTCCGCGTTGCCCGGCAGTGGCGGCGCACATCAGGCCCGCCGCGCCCGCGCCTAGGATGATGGTATCGTAAGAGGTCGTCATCGGGCGGCTCTACACGCTTTTGCGGAAATATCTCTGGGGAAGGCGAGGAATAGGGTTTCCACGCGAAGACACGAAGAAGAGGTTTTCGCGCAGAGGCGCAGAGGACGCGGAGGGGGTACGCTCGGGGCTGATGTCGGGAGACAAAAGGGGCGGTGAGGGAGCGCTGCGCGCTCGTTTGTGCTCTCTCTTTTCCTCTGCGCCTCTGCGCGAAAACATCTTCTTCGTGGCTTCGTGTCTTCGCGTGAAAACCCCTTGTCTCCAATCACCCCCGCAACAGGCAGATACGGAAGCACGCCCCCGCCGCCACCCGCTCTGCCACAATCGTGCCCCCGCTCGCCGCCAGCAAGGAGCGCGCAATGGCGAGCCCCAGCCCAGCCCCGCCCGCCTCGCGCCGTCCGGTGAAGAACGGCTCGAAAATGCGCTCCAGATCCGCCGCCGCCACCCCGGGGCCATCATCGACGATCGAAATCTCCACGCCGCCCTGCGCCACCACCGCAATCGTCACCCGCGCCGCACCCGCTTGCCGCGCATTTTCGACCACGGTTTCCAGGATCGTCTCGATCGCCGCACTCGTCACCCGCGCCAGCGGCACGGCGTCCGCCGCGATCACCACCGCAAAATGCTCCGAGCGCAGCGAATCCGCCACGCGCCGCGCCGCCGCGACGACATCGGCCTGTGCGCCCGCCTCGATCGTCGTCATGTCGGCACGCGCTAGATCGAGCAGCCGCTGCACCAACCGCGCCAGCCGGTCGGCATCGGCGGTGGCATTGCCAAGAAAGCGCTGCCGCTCCTCCGCGCGCATCGTCCCGCCATGCTCGTCGAGCAGTTCCAGCGCGCCGCGAATCCCAGCAATCGGCGTCTTGAACTCATGCGCCACCGCCGCCGCGACATCGCGCAGATAGCGTTGGCGCCGCTCGATCCGCTCGGCCATTGCGCGGAAATTGTCGTAGAGCTGCGCGATCTCGATCGCGGCGGTCACCGGCGTTTCGGGCACCACCGGCACACCGCGCGCCACCTCCTCGCTGGCGCGCGCCAGCGCCATGATCGGCCGCGCAATGCCGCGCGACAACAGACCCGCCAGCACCAGCAGCGTCAGGAAGATCAGCCCGGCGCCCAGCAGGATCGCGAAACGGTCCTGCCAGATGCCGATGAACAGCCCACGCGGCGAGCGCGTCACCATCACCACGCCGATCACCTTGCCATCGGCAATCACCGGGCGCGCATGGTGGACACGGATCGCGTAAGCGCGGCTGAGCGCGGCACGCCAATCAGCCATTTCGGCGGCGCTGCGTTCGCGCAACACGGTCGCGCTGTGCCCGGCGAGCGCCGCGCGGACTTCGGCCAACCCGGCAAGACTCTGTCCGGCATCGCCGCGCCCCAGCACGACAATGCCGTGCGCATCCAACAGCCGCGTTCCGGTCAGCGTCACCGCCACCGCATCGCCGACCATCGGTCGCAGCCGCGCTGCGACCTGCAGCGCGCGCGGATCGGCCGCGCCGGCCCGCACGCCAGCCGGCGCACGCGGCAGCACCGGCATGGTGCGCAAATCGATCGCGGGCGCTTCGGGCGCGAGCGGGCGGGCCGATGGATCGGGCTGCGGCGCGTGCGCGGCGTCATACCACGCCGCCTTATACGCCGCCGCCAGCACCACGCTTTGCGCGATCAGTTCGGACTCGGTCTGCTGAACAAGCGTATTTTCATAAACGCGCAGCGACAGCGCCGCGACGCCGGGCAGCGACGCCACGAACAGCAAGGTGCCGAACAGGATCGCGCTCAAATGCAGGCGCGGCCAATGCGCCTTGGCCAGCGCCTTCAGCCAGCCGATCACGCACAACGACCGATGCGATAGCCGATCCCGGCGCGCGTCTCGACCAGATCGACGCCGGGGAATTTGCCGCGCAAGTTGCGCACATGGCTGTCGATCGTGCGATCGGTAATGGCAAAGCCCGGCCCGTGCAGCCGGTCGATGATCGCATCGCGCGAGAACACCTTGGCCGGGCTGGTCGCGAACAACAAAAGCAACTGGAATTCGGTCGCGGTCAGCGGCACCGGCGTCTCGTCCCAGCGCGCTTCCCAGCCATCGGTGTCGAGCGTCAGCCGGTTGTGCGTGACCGTCGTCGCCCCCACCGCCGCGCGCGTACCGCGTTTCAAAATCGCGCCGACGCGCGCCACCACTTCGCGCGGCGAGAACGGCTTCACCACGTAATCGTCGCCGCCAATCTCGATCCCGACGATACGGTCGATCTCGTCGTCGCGCGAGGACAGGAACAGGATCGGCAGCGCCGCCGCCGCCCCGCCCTCGGCGCGGAGCGCACGGCACAGATCGAGCCCATTCAGCCGCGGCATGTTGATGTCGAGCACCATCAGATCGGGCATACGCCGCGCGATCGCGGCCTGCGCGTCCTCGCCATCGCTCGCCTCGGCCACGCTCATCCCGGCCTTGCCCAGCGCGAAGGCGAGCAAGTCGCGGATATGCGGGTCGTCATCGACGATCAGGATGTGGCTCATGCGGGTCATTGTGGCTTCCGGGCGGGACGGGTCAACCGTGTACTCCACGCCGCGTCCACGCATGATCCGGCGCTTGTGGAGAAAGCGTGCAGGCTCTACACCCGGATTCCATACCCAAAGCTCGAAAGTGTCTGCCATGCGTGAAGCCGCGATCGTCTCCACCGCCCGTACCCCGATCGGCAAGGCCTATCGCGGCGCGTTCAACGCAACCGAAGCGCCGGTGCTTGCCGCGCATGTGATGAACGCAGCGGTCCAACGCGCGGGGATCGATCCGGTGCGTATCGACGAGATCTTCTGGGGTATCGGCAATCAATGGGGTAGCCAGGGCGGCAATGCCGGGCGCATGGCGACCTTCGCGGCGGGCTTGCCCGAAACCGTCCCCGCTTTCACGCTCGATCGCAAATGCGGCTCGGGGTTGACCGCGATCGCACTCGCTGCCCGCAGCATTATTTGCAACGAGATCGACGTCGCTTTGGCGGGTGGCATGGAGTCGATCAGCCTCACCGTCACCAAGGATGCGCCGCGCTACATCAACCAGTCGGTCATCGCGCGCGAGCCCGCCGCCTATGTGCCGATGATCGAAACCGCCGAGATCGTCGCCGAGCGTTATGGCATCAGTCGCGCTGCACAGGATGCCTATGCCGCGCAAAGCCAGCAGCGCGCGGCGCGCGGGCTCGAAACCGGGGCGTTTCGCGAGGAAATCGCGCCCATCACCGTCGAAAAGGCGCTGTTCGACAAGGAGGGCAACCGCACCGGCAGCGAAACCGTGACGCTCGCACAGGACGAGGGCATTCGCGCGGGCACGACGGCGGAGGCGCTGGCAGGGTTGAAGACGGTGTGGCCCGGCGGCGATTTTTCCGGCCCCGGCCAGCATGTGACGGCGGGCAATGCCAGCCAATTGTCCGACGGTGCCTCCGCGCAGATCGTGATGGACCATGCGACGGCCCTCGCCGAAGGGCGCGAGGTGCTTGGCCTGTATCGCGGTTTCCAGGCGGCCGGCTGCGCGCCCGATGAAATGGGCATCGGCCCGGTCTTCGCCATTCCCAAATTGCTCGCCCGTGCCGGGCTGTCGGTCGACGACATCGGCCTTTGGGAACTCAACGAAGCCTTCGCCTCGCAATGCCTCTATTGCCGCGACATGCTCGGCATCGATCCCGATCGCTACAACGTCAATGGCGGCGCCATCGCGATCGGCCATCCCTTCGGCATGACCGGATCGCGCCTTGTCGGCCACGCGCTGATCGAAGGCCGCAAGCGCGGCGTGCGCTGGGTGGTGGTGTCGATGTGCACCGCAGGCGGCATGGGCGCGGCGGGCCTGTTCGAGATCGTGTAAGCGCCCGGCTTACCCCACCGGCGCTTCGCGCCACGTCCCCGGTGCCAAGCCGTCGAGCGTCCACGCGCCAATGCCCCAGCGCACCAGCCGCAAGGTGGGGAAGCCCACCGCCGCCGTCATCCGCCGCACCTGGCGGTTGCGCCCCTCGCGGATCGTCAGCCGGATCCAGCAATCGGGCACGCTCTTGCGGAACCGCACCGGCGGATCGCGCGGCCACAGTTCGGGCGGGTCGATCCGCTCGACCTCGGCCGGGCGGGTGATGCCATCCTTCAACTCCACCCCCTGCCGCAGGCGATCAAGGCTGGCGGCATCGGGTTCCCCTTCGACCTGGACGAGATAGGTCTTGGGCAGTTTGAAGCGCGGATCGGCGATGCGCGCTTGCAAGCGCCCGTCATCGGTCAGCAGCAACAGCCCCTCGCTATCGCGGTCGAGCCGCCCGGCCGGATAAACCCCCGGCACCGCGATGAAGTCCGACAGCGTCGCGCGCGCCGCGCCGATGCTGCTATCGGTGAATTGCGACAGCACGTCATACGGCTTGTTGAACAGGATCAGCCGCGCCATCGCCTCGTGTCTTTCCACCCCGGAGCCCAGATGCCCGCCCCCCCCGGCTTTGCGCAGCAGCACGCGCGCTGTCCAGCGGCGACGTCCGTCAGACCAGCCGCGTCTCGATCACCGGTGCGCTCTCCAGCGTGCGGTGCACCGGGCATTTGTCGGCGATGACCAGCATCCGCATCCGCTGTGCCTCGGTCAGATCGCCCTGCAAGGTGATGCGCCGCTCGATCACCTCGATCTGCGGTCGCCCACCGGCGGCGGCGGCGCAATCGTCGGCATGGCGGCGGCTGTGATGGAGCACGACCGAGACGCCCGTCAGCGGGATTCCCTCTTTCTCGGCGATCAGCTTGATCGTCATCGCGGTACAGGTGCCGAGCGCCGACAACAGCAGATCATAGGGCGTTGGCCCGTAATCGCTGCCGCCCATCGCCAATGGCTCGTCAGCGATAAAACTGTGGCCCGAGGATTCGACGATCTGGACGAACTTGGCATCGGTCGAACTCACCCGCACATGCCCCTCGGGCACCGCGTCGATCGCCATTGCCGGCCCCAGGAAAGGCTGCACCCAGGCGGCGATGATCTGTGCGACATATTGTGCCTGTTCGGCATCGGTCAGCAAATGGTCCGCCCCGTCGAGCGCGACGAAGCTCTTGGGGTGTTTCGCCGCCTCAAAAATCGCGCGGGCATTTTCGACACCGACGGTCGCGTCGGTGGCCGAATGCAGCACCAGCAGCGCGCGCTTCAATCGCGCCAGCCGCGCCGCCTGATCCTGCCCTTCAACCGACGTGAGGAACTCGCGCCCGATGCGAAACGGTCGCCCGCCGATCGACACATCGCGCGGCGTGTCGGCAATGTCGTGCGCGCCCTGGATCAAATGCAGCACATGGCGTGGATCGAACGGCGCGGCGATCGTCACCACCGCTTTGGCCGAGGGGATGCGTTCGGCGGCGGCGATCACCGCTGCCCCGCCTAGCGAATGGCCGATCAGGATCGCCGGCGCGCCCACATCCCCTGCCAGAAACGCCGCCGCCGCCACCAGATCATCGACATTCGCGCCGAAATGGCTGTCGGCGAACGCGCCCTCGCTTTGGCCGAGCCCGGTAAAATCGAAGCGCAGCGTGGCGATGCCCTGTTCGGCGAGCGCGAGACTGACACGCCGCGCCGCATGGCTTTGCGCGGTGCACGTGAAGCAATGCGCGAACAGCGCCACTGCGCGAATCCGCCCGGGCGGGACTTCCAGCGACCCGGCCAGCTGAACCCCGGCCGCATTGGGAAACCGTACGTCGCGCTTCATCACCCTCTCCTGCCCGGTCCGGCCGACCGGCCAAACCCGCGACGCGCTATAGCATCGCGCGATCGGGGACTGGCAAGCCGAACCTCGGCTGCCATCGCGGGAGCGGGGTTGACGAGATCATTGCTCGGGTGGGGCCTGCTCGATCGGCTCGGGGCCGCCGCCTGCGGTACGGCGCTTGCCGCCATACCAGCCCTGACGGCCGCCACGTCCCGGCGGTGGCGACAATTTGGGCAGCTCCTCACGCGTCAACCGCCCGTCGCCCTTCTTGTCCAGCATCGCGAAGCGCTCTGCCGCCGCCTTGCGGAACTCGGTGATGTCGACCCCGCGGTTCAGATTGGCGTCGGCCGCCGTGATCGGCTCGGGATAGGCAAAGAAACCAAAACGGGCCGCGCCGCGCGCAACGTCGTCATACGCCGGACCGGATTTGCCCGACTCGCCGCCACCCTCGGGCGCGCCGCCACCACGACGACCACCACGGCCCCCGCCGCCGCCGCCACCCGGGGGTGGGCCACCCTCGCCGCCTGGGCGCCCGCCATGGCCGCCGCCGCGACGCCCCCCGCCGCCGCCGCCCGGACCGCCCGGCTCGCCGCCGCCATAGCGGATTTCGGGGACAAGGACGGTTTCATAATAATCGATGTCCTGGGGATCGATCTCGCCATCATGCTCGCGATCGAGCAGCAGAAACACACGGTCGGCATCGGCAATGAATTCGGCCTCGGTCACCACGCCGTCATGATTGGCGTCGGCACCGGCGAACCAGGCACCAATCGGATCTTCGCCACGGAACGGTTCGCCCATCGGGCTGATGAACAAGCGACCGTGCGGGGGGCGGGGACCGCCCGGCGGCGGGGGCGGCGGGGGTCCGTCAGGACCGGGTCCCCCTTGCTGCACACCGGCCATCAGTGCCAGCCCAAGCCAAAAACCCACCATCTTGCCCTCCGGATGCGTCGAACCGGCGTGCTACGCGGGAAATGTCTCTCAAATGTGTCTGGCGACCGGGTTCAGGCGGCAATTCGCAGCCACACGGCGGTGGCGTCGTCCGATCCCTTGAAGCGCGGGAAGCGACCGAAATCGCCATCCTCCTGTTCGATCGCGCGCAATTGCAGCGCGAGCCCGGTCAAGCCGCTGGTGGCGAGTTCCCCGAACAGACCCGCCTCGTCGTGCTGGCCATAAACGTCGATCAGCGCCGCAAAGCCGTCGCTCATCAGCAGCAGTTCGTCCCCCACGCTGCACGGCAGTTCCGCGCCGCCGAGATGTGCCGCTGCCGCCGGATCGACCCCGAGGATATAACGGTCGGGACGTTCACGCGCAGCGCGCAGCACTTCGAGGATCGGCTGCGGTCGCTGCTTCAGGCCAAGCCCATGCTCGGCCAGCGCGGCCGCACTGGCATTTTCGTCGTCCTTGCTGGCGGGCGGCCCGATCCGCTCGACGGTATCGCCGCGCTTGAGCAACCCCGCACAATCGCCCAGCCAGCGGCACGCCAGCCCCTCCTTGCCGACGCGTGCCGCCAGGAAGGACGCGCTGGGCAATTCCCAGGCGGAGATGGGCGCGCGCGTCCGCTGCGCCGCAAACCGCCGCGCAAGCCGGGCGAACACACCCTTGCAGATCGCATCGATCGAGGCGTCGCCCGCTGCGGCAAAGGCAACATCCGCCTCCAGCGCCAGCCATGCCGCGCCACCGCGTGACCCGACCAGCCCCGGCTCGCCCAGATCGGTCGCGCCGTCGATCACCCAGGCGAGCGCATCGCTCGACCCGGCGCGATCGTCATTGGCGACCGCGATATCCCCGGCAAGACTGATCGACTGGAGCAAATCAAAGCGCATACAGGTGCCCTATCAGCCGATCATGACGGATTTCAGTCGGCGAACAACAATACCGGCGTTTCGAGATAGCGCTTGAGCGCCTGCACGAAGCTTGCCGCATCCCAGCCATCGACCACGCGGTGATCGCAACTGATCGACAGGTTCATCAGCTTGGCACGCACGATCTCGTCGCCGACAAAGACAGGCCGCTCGACGATCTTGTTGGGTCCGATGATCGCCACTTCGGGCCGGTTGATCACCGGCGTCGTCGCGATCCCGCCAAGCGGCCCGAGCGAGGTGACCGTCAGCGTGCCGCCGCCCATTTCATCGGGCTTCAGCTTATTGGCGCGCGCCGCCTCGGCCAGGCGCAGGATTTCGGCGGCCAATTGCCAGACATTGCGATCCTGCGCATCGCGGATCACGGGGACGGTCAGCCCGGCATCGGTCTGCGTCGCCATGCCGAGATGCACCGCGCCATGCCGCGTCACCACACCGGCTTCATCGTCATAGCGCGCGTTGATCATCGGGAAGGCGGGTACGGTCTTGCAGATCGCCGCGATCAGCAGCGGGAGCATCGTCAATTTGGGCCGCTGCCCACGCGCGCCATTCAAATCGGCGCGCATGGCCTCCAGTGCGGTGACGTCGATTTCCTCGACATAGGTGAAATGCGGGATCGCGCGCTTCGACGCCGCCATATTCTCGGCGATGCGGCGGCGCATGCCGATCACCTTGATCGCCTCATCGGCGCGGGCGTGGCTGACGTGCGGCGCGTGATAGCCCTGCCCCTGGCCATAGCGCAGGAACGCATCGAGATCGGCATGGCGCACGCGGTCGCCCTCGGTCTTCACTTGGGCGAGGTCGATGCCGAGATCGGCGGCGCGTGCGCGCACGGCGGGAGAGGCGAGGACCCCTTTCTCCCTCTCCCCTTCAGGGGAGAGGGGCGGGGAGAGGGGCTGTGCTGGATCGCTGGGGGCACCGCCCGTTGCGGACGTCCCCTCTCCCCGACCCTCTCCCCGGAGGGGAGAGGGAGAAGGTGTCTCCACCCCCGGGTTCTCCGCCTCATATTGCTCCGCCACCTCGACCTGATCGGTACTCAGCGGTGCAGCCTTCACTTCATCGGTCACCGGCTCCAGCGCAGGCGCTTCCGCTGCCGAGAAATCGCCCTCGGTCTCGATCACCACCAGCGCCGCGCCGATCGACACCTGGTCGCCGACCTCGCCCGCCAGTTCGATCACAATGCCGGACACGGGCGATTCCATCTCGACCGTCGCCTTGTCGGTCATCATGTCGGCGATCTGCTGGTCTTCCTCGATCCGGTCGCCGACCTTCACATGCCAGGCGACGATTTCGGCCTCGGAAATGCCTTCGCCGATATCGGGGAGTTTGAAGGTGAAGCGTGCCATTACACTAGATCCGTTCGTTTCGAGCGAAGTCGAGAAACTTGGTGCCGCGCAGGTGTCTCGACTTCGCTCGACACGAACGGGAGGGACAAAAGCCCCATTATGCGTCTTTCATGATTTTCTTGAGCGCCTCGCCGATACGGACGGGGCCCGGGAAATACGCCCATTCCAGGCTGTGCGGGTATGGCGTGTCGAAGCCGGTGACGCGCTCGATCGGGGCTTCGAGATGGTAGAAGCAGCGCTCCTGCACCAACGCCGACAGCTCCGCGCCAAAGCCGCCAGTGCGCGTCGCTTCGTGCACGATCATGCAGCGTCCGGTCTTCTTCACCGACGCCTCGATCGTCTCGATGTCGAGCGGCACCAGCGTGCGCAGATCGATCACCTCGGCATCGACGCCCGCTTCGACGATTACCGACAGCGCGACGTGGACCATAGTGCCGTAAGCCAGCACCGTCAGCGCTTCGCCCGGCCGCACCACCTTGGCCTTGCCCAGTTCGATCTTGTAATAGCCGGTCGGCACATCCCCCGCCGGATGCTGCGACCAGTTTTGCGTCGGGCGGTCCCAATGGCCGTCGAACGGGCCATTATAGATGCGCTTTGGCTCGAAGAAGAGCGTCGGATCATTATCCTCGATCGCCGCGATCAACAGGCCCTTGGCGTCATAGGGTGTCGAGGGGATCACCGTCTTGATGCCCGAGACATGGGTGAAGATGCCCTCGGGGCTCTGGCTGTGCGTCTGCCCGCCGAAGATGCCGCCGCCGAACGGGGAGCGCACCGTGATCGGCGCGGTGAATTCCCCGGCCGAGCGATAGCGCAAGCGCGCCGCCTCGCTCACCAACTGGTCGAGCGCAGGATAGATATAATCGGCGAACTGGATTTCGGGCACCGGCCGCAAGCCATAGGCCCCCATCCCCACCGCGACGCCGATGATGCCGCATTCGGTGATCGGCGTATCGAATACGCGGGTCTTGCCATATTTGGACTGCAAGCCCGCCGTCGCGCGGAACACGCCGCCGAAATAGCCGACATCCTCGCCCATCACGACGATATCGGGGTCACGGTCCATCATCACGTCCATGGCGGAGTTGATCGCCTGGATCATGTTCATGCGGGTGGAGGTCGGGGTTTCGGAAGCGGTTTCGGTTTCTGGCATGATGTCGCTCATAATCCCTCTCCCATCGGGAGAGGGAGGGAGGCGCGAAGCGCCGGAAGGGTGAGGGTGACCGGGCGCGGGGCATCGCCCTCACCCTTCCCATCGCTGACGCGATGGGCCCCTTCCCTCTCCCAATGGGAGAGGGAGATTTTGCGCGCACCCATCACTTGCGCGCCCATGGGCGGCCGCTGGCGGTTTCTTCGGCGATCATTTGCGCTTGCTGCTCGCGCAAATGCCACGGCATTTCCTCGAACACGCCATCGAACAGACTGTCGAGCGGCTGGTGCAGACCGTGGCCGAGCACGCCGTTGGCCTCGGCTTCCTTTTGCGCGGCCTTCACTTGCTCCGCCAACTCCTTGTCCTGCGCTGCATGGCGTTCCTCGTCCCATTCGCCGATCGCGATGAGATGATCCTTCAACCGCGCGATCGGATCGCCCAGCGGCCAGGCCGTCGGCTCACCCGCCGAGCGATATTGCCCCGGATCGTCCGAAGTCGAATGGCCTTCCGCGCGATAGGTGAAATGCTCGATCAGCGTCGGCCCCTGGTTGGTGCGCGCGCGCTCCGCCGCCCAGGCGGTGGCGGCATAGACCGCCAGCGCGTCATTGCCGTCGACGCGAAGCCCGGCGATCCCATAGCCGACCGCGCGCGCCGCGAAGGTCGTCGATTCCGCGCCCGCAAACCCCGAGAAGCTCGAAATCGCCCATTGATTGTTGACGACGTTGAAGATCACCGGCGCGCGGTAGACGCTGGCAAAGGTGCAGGCCGAATGGAAATCGCCCTCGGCGGTCGATCCCTCGCCGCACCAGGTCGCCGCGATGCGCGTATCGCCCTTGGCCGCGCTCGCCATCGCCCAGCCGACGGCTTGGGGATATTGCGTCGCCAGATTGCCCGAGATCGAGAAAAACCCGGCTTCCTTGACCGAATACATGATCGGCAATTGCTTGCCGTGCAGCCGGTCGGCGGTGTTCGAATAGATCTGGTTCATCATGTCGACCATCGACCAGCCGCGCGCGATCAGCAGGCCCTGTTGGCGATAGGAGGGGAAGCACATGTCCTCATAATCGAGCGCAAAGGCGGCGGCGACCGCGACCGCCTCCTCGCCGGTGCACTTCATGTAGAAGCTGGTCTTTCCCTGGCGCTGCGCGCGGAACATGCGCTCGTCGAACGCGCGCACCAGCGCCATGCTGCGCAACATGCCCCGCAGCATATCGGGCGACAGGCGCGGGTTCCACGGGCCGACCGCCTGGCCGTTCTCATCGAGCACGCGCACCAGTTGATAGGCGAGATCGGTGAAGCTCTCGGCATGGTCGGCAGTGTCGGGCCGCCGCGTTTCGCCTGCGGGTGGAATCGCCACCTGCGTAAAATCGACCGTGTCGCCGGGCCGGAATTTGGGTTCGGGCACATAGAGCGACAAAGGCGGCAAATTGGGCTTCAAATGCGCAGGAACGCGGTCGCTTGCCATGATCTCTCCAAACGGGGCGTGCGCTGTACCAACGCTCGGGCACGCAAAAACGCTCTTTCGAATCGTTGTTATAAAATTTCGTGGGCTTTGGCGAGAGGGGCGAACGCGGGGAAACGCCGGACCGTCCCAATTGCGATAAGAGGCCGCTTGACTCAGGAACGACAAACGGAACAAAATAGGAACGAACCTATTGTGCGAGTCGTGGCCGTGTCCTGTCCTGCCATCCCCTCCTCGGCGATCATAGCCGAGCTTCGCGAAAGCCTGAAGAAGGTGGAACGCGACGGGCTGCGCCGTCGCCCCGTGCTGCCCTTCGGGATCGGCGCGATCGACGAGAAGCTGGCGCCCGGCGGGCTCCGGCTCGATTCGCTGCATGAGATCGCCGCCGCCAGCGCCGCCCCGTCGGACGATGCCGCCGCCACGCTGTTCATGGCCGGAATCGCGGCGCGCGCCTGGGGTCCCGTGCTGTGGGTGGTGCGGCGGCGCGACCTGTTCGCGCCCGGACTCTACCAGGCCGGGCTTGCGCCCGAACGGCTGATCTATGCCGAGGCCGCCGACGATGCCGAACTGCTCGCCTTGATGGAGGAGGGGCTGCGCCACCGTGGCCTTGGCGCGGTGGTCGGCGAAGTGAAACGCGCGGCCATGCCCAATACGCGGCGGCTGCAACTGGCGGCGGAGGGCGGCAAGACCATCGCCTTGCTGCTCAAGCGCCATGCCCGCGCCGCGACCGATAAAGGCGGCGGCAACCCGCTCGCGGTGCCGTCCGCCGCCGTGACGCGCTGGCGTATTGCGGCGGCCCCCTCCGCCCCGCTGCCGGTCGGCGCGGCGGGAGTCGGGCGGGCGCGCTGGCGGGTGGAACTGGTCCGCCAACGCGGCGGCGAACCCGCCGACTGGACGATGGAGGCATGCGATGAAACGGGTCGCCTCGCTCTACCTGCCCGACTGGCCGATCGAACGGCTGGCGCAGGCCGAGCGTATCGCCACGCCGCCTGAGCGCGCGCCGGTCGATACCGTACCGCTGAACGCCATCGCCGCGCAGGAACAGGCCGTCGCCTGTTCGGTGCCGCGCGGTGGTGGCTGGCGTCCCGGCGCGCGCTGGGCGCGGACCGAAGAGCCACCCCGCGGCCGTCGCGCCGGGCGCGTGAGCGAGGCCGCACCGCATCCGTTCAAGGCGATGCCGCCCGATGAGGGCGGCGCGGTGGTGCGGGATCATCGTGTCGGCGGCGACCGTCACCCCGGCCTTGTGCCGGGGTCCACTCCTCTCCTCGAACGACGCAATGTGGTGATGGGTGGACCCCGGCACGGGGCCGGGGTGACGAACAAGGCTGTCATCACCAGCCTCCAATCGGGCAACGCGCTCCTCATCGCCGCCGCTTGCCCCGCCGCGCGTGCGCTCGGGCTCGCGCCCGGCATGGCGGTGACGCAGGCGCGGGCGCTGGTGCCCGGGCTCGACATCCGCCCCGCCGACCCGGAGGGCGACCGCGCCGCCTTGCTGCGCCTCGCCATGCTTGCAGCCAGGCGTTGGTGCCCGGTGGTGATGCCGTCGGGCGAAGACGGGCTGTTCCTCGATATCAGCGGCACCGCGCATCTGTTCGGCGGGGAGGCGCGGATGGCACGGCGGATCGTGGCGTTGCTAAAGCGGCACGGCTTCACCGCGCGCGTCGCCGTGGCGGATACGCCGGGCGCGGCCTGGGCGCTCGCCCGCTACGCCCCGCAAATCTGCCCGCCCGGCGCGCATCCCGACGCCCTCGCCCCGCTGCCAACCGCCGCGCTGCGGCTCGAACCGCGCGCGCGCGACCTGCTCAAGCGGCTGGGGATCGAGACGATCGGCCAGCTCGCCGCCCTGCCCCGCGCCCCGCTCGCGCGCCGTTTCGGCGGCACGCTCATCGCGCGGCTCGATCAGGCGTCGGGGCGGCTGGCGGAACCGCTCAACCCCGTCATCCCGCCCGAAGCGGTCGGCGTCGTGCAGCGCTTCGCCGAGCCGATCGCCACCGCCGAGGCGATCGCGCATTGGCTGGGCGTGCTGATGCCGCGCCTCGTCACCGCCCTGGCCGAAGCGGGGCTGGGTGCGCGGCTGGTCGATCTGGTTGCGGACCGCATCGACGGCGTGCCGCAGCGCCTGCGCATCGGCCTCGCCCGCCCGACGCGCGACGGCGCGCATCTGTTGCGGCTGATCGTGCGCCGGATCGAGGAAATCGCGCCGGGCTATGGCATTGACGCGCTCGCGCTCCACGTCCGCCGCGCCGATCCGCTCGGTGCCGAGCCCTTTGCCGAAACGCTCGAAGACCGCGCGCCCGATCTTGCGCCGCTAATCGACACGCTCGCCAACCGCATTGGCATAAGCGCGCTGTGGCGCAGCGTGCCGGTCGAAAGCGACGTGCCCGAACGCTCGGTCGCCGCCGCCCCGCCGCTCGATCTACCGCCCCGCGCCGCGCCCAAGAGCAAGCCCGACGATGTCCGCCAGCTCGATCGCTCGCGCGCACTCCATCCCTGGGATCCGCGTTGGCCGCGCCCGGTGCGGCTGTTGCGGCGGCCCGAACTGCTCGACCATGTCCTCGCCGAATTGCCCGATCAGCCGCCCAAGCGCTTCACCTGGCGCGGCATGGCGCACCGCGTGGTCCGCGCCGACGGCCCCGAACGCATTCTCGGCGAGTGGTGGAAGCGCGGCACCGAGCGGCACAGCGTGCGCGACTATTTCCAGGTCGAGGATGAGGCCGGACAGCGTTTCTGGCTGTTCCGCCGCGGCGATGGCGAACGCGGCGAGACGGGTGATCTCGCCTGGTTCATGCACGGATCGTTCGGGTGACGTGGTGCGAGCTCCAGGTGACGACGCATTACAGCTTCCTGCGCGGCGCGTCCTCGCCCGAGGATCTGTTTCAGGCCGCCGCCATTGCCGGGATGCCCGCGCTCGGCATCACCGATCGCAATTCGGTTGGCGGGGTGGTGCGTGGGCTAGTCGCCGCCGAACAAATGTCGACGATCCGCCCGATCCGGCTGGTCGCGGGCTGCCGGCTCGATCTGGTCGACGGCACGTCGGTGCTGGTCTGGCCCGAGGATCGCGCCGGCTGGAGCCGCCTCACCCGGCTGCTGACCCTCGGCAAGGGCCGCGCCGATCCGCAAAAGGGCGAGAAGGGCCACTGCTTCCTGCATTGGGAGGATGTCGCGGCGCATGCCGAGGGGCTGGTCGCAGCCCTCGTCCCACGCCTCACCGAAACCTTCGCCGAGAATGACCAGGCGTTGCGCTGGATGGCCGACGTGTTCGGCGCGCGCGGCCATCTCTGCCTGACGCAGCACCGCCGCCCCGGCGATGCGCAGCGGCTCCACACGCTCGACGCGCACGCCCGGCACTTCGGCCTGAGCCCGCTTGCCACTGGCGACGTGCTGTATGACGTGCCCGAGCGGCGGATGCTGCAGGATGTCGTCACCGCGATCCGCCACCGCTGCACGATCGACGCGCTCGGCCATGCCCGCGAACGCAGCGCCGACCGCCATCTCAAAGGCCCCGTGGAAATGGCGCGCCGCTTCAGGCCGCACCCGCGCGCGCTCGCCGCCGCCGCCGCGATCGTCGAGCGCTGCACCTTCAGCTTGCGCGAGTTGAAAGACCAGTATCGCTATCCCGACGAGATCGTGATCAGCCAGCGCACCCCGCAGGAGGCGCTGGCGGCGATGGCACGCACCGCGCTGGCCGATCGCTTCGACGGCACGCCCCCGCCCGCTTATACCAGCTTGCTCGAACACGAACTCGGCCTGGTCGCGCATATGGGCTATGCGCCCTATTTCCTGACGGTGAATTCGATCGTGCGCTATGCCCGCAGCCAGGGCATTTTGTGCCAGGGGCGCGGATCGGCGGCGAATTCGGTGATTTGCTTCGTGCTCGGCATCACCTCGATCGATCCGGTCAAGCACAAGCTGCTGTTCGAACGCTTCATCTCCACCGAACGCCACGAACCGCCCGACATCGACGTCGATTTCGAACACGAACGGCGCGAGGAAGTGATCCAGTGGATCTACGACACCTATGGGCAGAACCACGCCGCGCTCACCGCCGTCGTCAGCCGCTATCGCTCGCGCGGCGCAGTGCGCGAAGTCGGCAAGGCGCTGGGCCTGCCCGAGGACATGACCGCCGCGCTCGCCTCGCAAATCTGGGGCTGGTCGAATGACGGCGTGCCCGAGGAGCATGTCGCCGCGCTCAACCTCGATGCCAGCGAGCCGCGCCTCGCGCTGACGCTCGACCTCGCCACGCAATTGATCGGCACGCCGCGCCATTTGTCGCAGCATCCCGGCGGCTTCGTGCTCGCGCATGACCGGCTCGACGATCTGGTGCCGGTCGAACCCGCCGCGATGGTCGATCGCCGCGTGGTCGAATGGGAAAAGCTCGATGTCGAGGAAATCGGGCTGATGAAGGTCGATATTCTCGGGCTCGGCATGCTCGGCTGCCTGCGCCGCTGTTTCGATCTGCTGCGCAATCATAAAGGCATCGACCTGCGGCTCGACAGTGCCGAGTTGCAGGAGGACGACCCCGCCACTTTTGCGATGATTCAAGAGGCCGACACGCTGGGCACCTTCCAGATCGAAAGCCGCGCGCAAATGTCGATGCTGCCGCGGATGCGCCCCGAAAATTTCTACGACATCGCGATCCAGGTGGCGATCGTTCGTCCGGGGCCGATCCAGGGCGACATGGTCCACCCCTATCTCAAACGCCGCGAACAACGCCGCATCGGCAAGGTGGAGATCGACTATCCCAGCCCCAAATTGCGCGAGGTGCTGGAAAAGACGCTGGGCGTGCCGCTGTTCCAGGAACAGGCGATGCAGGTCGCCATCCTCGGCGCCGGGTTCAGCGCGGGCGAGGCCGACCGGCTGCGCCGCGCGATGGCAACCTTCAAGATGACCGGCGGCGTCGGCAAATTCCGCGATCCGCTGATCGAAGGGATGCGCGCCAACGGCATCAGCCAGGATTTCGCCGAGCGGCTGGTCAAGCAGATCGAGGGCTTTGGCAGCTATGGCTTCCCCGAAAGCCACGCGGCGAGCTTCGCAAAGATAGCCTACGCCTCGGCCTGGCTGAAATGCCACCACCCCGACATCTTCTGCGCGGCGCTGCTCAACGCCCAGCCCATGGGCTTTTACGCCCCCGCCCAAATCGTCCGCGACGCGCGCGAACATGGCGTGCGGGTGGTGCCGGTGTGCGTCAACCGGAGCGACTGGGACACAACCCTACTCCCTCTCCCCGCAAGCGGGGAGAGGGCCGGGGAGAGGGGCACTCAAGATCTCCTTCCCCTCCGCCTGGGCTTGCGCATCGTGCTCGGCCTGTCGGGCGAGGATGCCGGCCGCATCCTCATCGCCCGCGCAACGCGCCCGTTCAGCTCGATCGAGGATGTCTGGCGGCGCGCGGGCGTCTCGCTGCTGACGCTCGAAAAGCTCGCCCAGGCCGATGCGTTCCACGGCTTCGGCATCGACCGGCGCCAGGCCTTATGGGCGGTGAAGGCGTTGGGGCAAAAGCCGCTGCCTTTGTTCGCCGCGATCGAATCCCCCAGCGAACCGAGCGTCACGCTCGCCGCACTCACCGCCGGGCGGGAGGTGGTCGAGGATTACCGCGCGACGCAATTGTCGCTGCGCGCGCATCCGGTCAGCTTCCTGCGCGGCACCCTCGACCGCCGCCGCATCACCCGCTGCGGCGATCTCAAGCGGTTGAAGGACGGCACCCGCGTCGAAGTGGCGGGGCTCATTCTGGTGCGGCAACGCCCCGGCAGCGCCAAGGGCGTGGTGTTCGTCACGCTGGAAGACGAGACCGGCATCGCCAACGCGATCCTGTGGCCCGACCGCTTCGAGGCGCAGCGCCGCACGGTGATGGCGGCGGCGATGCTCAGCGTCAGCGGTCGCGTGCAAAGCGAAAGCGGCACGATCCACATCATCGCCGACCGCATCACCGATCTCACCGGGCTGCTGCGCCAGATCGGCGAGATCGACCTGCCGCGCCTGACCATGCCCGGCGACGGTGCCACGCATGGCGGCACGATCGACCCGCGCGAACGGCGCATGGTGGGGCGCGACCTCGAACCGGTCATCCCGATCCGCAGCCACGATTTCCACTGAGCCTATTTGTTCACCCCACCGTCTGTTCGATCACCCCGAAGATCGGGTGGTGCTTGTCGTCCTCCACCCAGATCCGCACGGTATCGCCCGCTTTCAGGAACGGCGTCTCCGCCGCGCCGCGCAGGATCGTCTCGACCGTGCGCACTTCGGCGAGGCACGCATAGCCGACGCCGCCCTCGGCGATCGGCTTGCCCGGGCCGCCATCCGCATCGCGGTTGGAAACGGTGCCCGACCCGACGATCGTCCCCGCGCCCAGCGCGCGCGTCTTGGCGGCATGGGCGATCAGCGTGCCGAAATCGAAGGTCATGTCGACCCCGCACGCGACCCGCCCGAACGGCTTGCCGTTGAGATCGACCATCAGCGTGCGGTGCAATTTGCCGTCCTGCCACCACTCGCCGAGCGTATCGGGCGTGACGAACACCGGCGAGAAAGCACTGGCGGGCTTGGACTGGAAGAAGCCGAAGCCCTTGGCGAGTTCGCCCGGAATCAGGTTGCGCAAGCTCACATCGTTGGTCAGCCCGACCAGCCGCACCGCCGCCAGCGCCGCTTCGCGACTCGCGCCCTGCGGCACGTCGCCGGTCACCACCACCACTTCGCCCTCGAAATCGCAGCCCCAGCTTTCGTCCGCCAACGGGATCGGCGCGCGTGGGCCGAGGAACCCGTCCGAACCACCCTGGTACATCAGCGGATCGTGCCAGAAGCTGTCGGGCAGCTCCCCCGCGCGCGCCTGCCGCACCAAAGCGACATGGTTCACATAAGCCGATCCGTCCGCCCATTGATACGCGCGCGGCAGCGGCGACGCCGCCTGATGCTCGTGAAAGCGCCGCATCGGGATCATTTCATGTTCCAGATCGGTGCTGAGATTCTGCAAATCGGGCAGCAGCCGGTCCCAATCGTCGAGGGCGGCCTGCAGCGTCGGCGCGATATGCGCGGCATCGGCATACCAGGCGAGATCGTTGGAAACCACGACGAGCTTGCCGTCGCGACCCGATGTGAGGCTGGCCAGTTTCATACACTCTCCTGTTTCGCCCAATCATAGCCCTCCCATAGGGCGTGTCGAGCGCAACCCGCTTGACGAAAGCGTCACCTCACCGCACACCTGCGAAAAGAGTTGCAGACGACAACTGTTATTGGAGAGACCTGACATGACGCTCGATTCCGTCGCCGGCCGCTTTGCCTATACCGAGGATCATGAGGCCTTCCGCCAGACCGTGCGCCAATTCCTGCAAAAGGAAGGCGTGCCGCACGTCGCCAAATGGGAGGAAGACAAGCTCGTCCCCAAGGATTTCTGGATCAAGGCCGGGGCGATCGGCATGCTCTGCCCGACCGCGCCCGAGGCTTACGGCGGGCTCGGCCTCGATTTCGGCTATAACGCGATCGTCGATGAGGAGATGGCCTATAACGGCGTGCCCGCCGGCTTCTCGCTCCAGTCGGATATCGTCGCGGGCTATATCGAAACCTATGGCTCGGAAGAGCAGAAGAAACAGTGGCTGCCCAAGATGGTGTCGGGCGAGGTCATCACCGCCATCGCCATGACCGAACCCGGCACCGGCAGCGACCTGCAGGCGATCCGCACCACGGCCAGGAAGGATGGCAATCACTATGTCATCAACGGTTCCAAAACCTATATTACCAACGGCCAGAATACCGATCTGACGCTGGTCGTCGCCAAGACCGATCCCGATGCCAAGCCCGCCTGGAAGGGCATGTCGATCATCCTGGTCGAGAGCGAGCGCGAAGGCTTCCAGAAAGGCCGCAAGCTCGACAAGATCGGGCAGGACGCCGCCGATACGTCGGAATTGTTCTTCAACGACGTGCGCGTGCCGATGACCAATTGCCTGGGCGAGGAAGGCAAGGGCTTCATTTACCTGATGAGCCAATTGCCGCAGGAACGCCTTTCGATCGCGGTCTCGGTCCAGGCCTCGGCGCAAAAGGCGTTCGACGAAACGGTCGAGTTCACCAAGACGCGCAAGGCCTTTGCCGGAATGGTGTTCGATTTCCAGAACACCCGCTTCGTCCTCGCTGACCTCAAGGCCAAATTGCAAGTCGGCTGGGCACATCTCGACTGGGCAATCGCCCGGCATTTGAAGGGCGAGCTGACCAACGAAGAAGGCGCCGCCGCCAAATTGTGGCACACCGATCTGCAATGGGAAGTGATGGACGCCTGCCTGCAACTCCATGGCGGGGCCGGCTATATGAACGAATACCCCATCGCCCGCGCCTGGCGCGCCGCCCGCGTAACGCGCATTTTCGGGGGGACGAACGAGATCATGAAGGAGCTGATCGGGCGGTCGCTGTAGGGGGGGTGCCCCCAGACCGTCACCCCGGCCTTGTGCCGGGGTCCACCGCGCGGCTGGGTGCCACTCTTGGAAGCAGGGAGAGAGCTACATCGTTGGCCAATCTCGGGAAAAGAATACTCGAGTAAAGCGTTACAACTTTTTTACTAAAGGATGTAATTCGGGCCGTTGCCAAGCGCTATCCACCATTGCACATATAAAATATGTCACAGCAAAATGCGACCAGCCCGCGCACCTTTATATCATACTCTTGGTCATCGCCGACGCATGAAGCATGGGTGCTCTCGCTGGCGTCGCGCCTGCGCGAGGACGGCGTAGATGTTATCCTCGACAAGTGGGACCTGAAACCCGGCCACGACTCGATTAAGTTCATGGAGGGTATGGTCACCGATCAGACGGTGACGAAAGTCATCATGGTTTGCGACCGAGTCTATGCCGAGAAGGCGGACGCGAGGGCCGGCGGGGTCGGTACCGAAAGCCAGATCATCTCACCTGAGATTTACGCCAGTAGCACGCAAGATAAATTCGCCGCAGTCCTCACCGAGGCCGACCAGAGCGGCAACGCTTACCTGCCCGCCTACTATCGGGGAAGAATCTACTTCGATTTCCGTTCAGGTGATGCCTTTGAGGACTCCTACGAGCAGTTACTGCGCTGGCTCGTTAACCGTCCCCAACACCTCAAGCCGAAGCTGGGCGCGATCCCGGAGGGAATTCTCTCCGCGACACCCACCGCCACCGGCACGCAGTCGAGGGCGAGGAGAGCCGAGGAGGCAATTCGCCAAGGCGCAGCTAACGCCGCAGCCTACGTCCGCGAGCATGCCGACGCCATGCTACCTGAGCTGAAAAATCTGGCACCAACGCTCACGAGCGGTGAACCCGCCGACGATAAGGTACTTCTAGCTGTCGAAGCGATGCGTCCATACGCCCGTCAGTTTGTCGAACTTGCGGCCGTCACGGCACGCTATAGTCAGGACGTCCGGGTTTGGGGTGCGATCTTGGCCGAGCTTGAGCGGGTCGGTCGGCTCATGTGGCGCGATCCGGAACTAGGGAGTTGGCACTCACACCAGTTCGATGCTTTCAAAATAGTCGCGCACGATCTCTTCGTCTCAACCGTCGCGGTTGCGTTAGACGAGGAGCGCTTCGATCTGGCATCAGCCACGTTGGCGCGACCATGGCTGGTCCGCGACAACGACGGCGCAAACCGCCAGTCAACATCAGACTTCACCGTCTTCAACCAAAACGTCGAGTCACTTGAGCACCGCAATCGGCGACTAAAGCTCAACCGCATCAGCCTTCACGCAGACATTGTACACGAGGCACACCGGACGGGCGCAGTGCCGAGCTTCGAGAATGTAATGCAGGCCGAATTCGTGATCTTCCTGCGCTCGGTCGGGGAGTCCACGCAGAGGCGCTGGTATCCATTCCCGCTCGTCTACGCAATCGATCGCTTCTCACCCTTTCCGGTTTTCGCCCGGTCGGAGTCTGCGGCCTACTTCGCGCGGCTAGTTTCGGTACTTGGCGTTCCCGATCTCGCCGAGTTTAAACGTCGGCTGGTAGATACGGACTTGAGCCGACGGACGTCGCAGATGTTTGACCACCAAGGCCTCCCGGTAAAGTTTCTAGCCAACGCCGACTTTTTGGGCAGTCGGGCTTAGGTTCCGGATTCGGCCTAGTTCCTTCCCAAACCGACGAGGCACACCCTGCTATGTCCTACACCCCGCCCCCACGCTATAATCCCGCCCGCTCTTTCTCACGGTCGGATCTTCGCACGTTGCGCTTTTACGATATGCGCGAACTTGGTGAAATTTGACGGCCCACACGCCGCGTCTCGCCTAACCTATCACACCCCCACCGCCCAAAAACAAAAAGCCCGGCGGTGGTGCCGCCGGGCCTGAGGTTGCGCCTAGGGAGCAAACCTGGCGTGTCTGAATCCACTATAGGACGAAAATCAGGTCAGAGCGCGTTGCCCGTCGCGGCAGCGGCATTGGTATCGGCTGCGTTGGTGTCGATCACCGTGTCATTGCCGATGGTGTCGTTGCCGAACGCGTCATTGCCGAGCGTGTCGTTGAGCGAGAGATCCTCGTTCGCCACCGCGCTGGTGTTGCTGCCACCGCCGCCGCACGCCGCCAGCGAAAGCGCCATCGCGGCCGTCAGCGTCAGGGCCAAAACCTTCTTCATCGTCGAATCTCCTTGAAATCTCGGCCCAGCCAGCGGCATCCGCACCACTGCCCCCCAGGCACCGCATCAATCTCTACTAAAACGATGTGCATTCAATTGCGTTGATCTTTAGTGCCCCCAAGTTTTTCTTTCAGCGTTTTCGCGTTTCTCCCCGAGCGGCACCCCGCGCCGCGCGCGGTTGACAGCCCCTGCCAATCCCGGAATGTTGCGCAAAACCAAGCCGATCGCGGCGCAAGGGGGACTTTCATGGCGGATCGAATTCTGCCCGCACGGCTGCGGGCGCTGCTGGGTGCCGCGGCCATCACGGCGCTGCTCGCGGGCTGCGTCAGCGACGGCGGGGCGAAGCCTGCGACCGCCTCGACTCCCGCCAAAGCCGGGCCCGGCGCGGGGAAGGGTTTTGCGCATGATCCCTACCCGTCGACCTACAAGCCCTATCCCGGCGTGCCGACGCTCGTCACCCATGTCACCATCTTCGACGGCGAGGGCGGGCGGATCGACGATGGCGCGGTGCTGTTCGCCGATGGCAAGATCGTGGCGCTTGGCCAGAGCGTCGCGGCCCCGGCGGGCGCGACCGTCATCGATGGCACCGGCAAGACGCTTACCCCCGGCATCATCGATATTCACAGCCATTTGGGCGATTACCCCTCGCCCGGCGTCCAGGCCAATTCGGACGGCAATGAAGCGACCGGCCCCGTCACCGCCGATGTCTGGGCCGAACATAGCGTGTGGCCGCAGGACCCGGGGTTCAGCCGCGCGCTGGTCAATGGCGGGGTTACCACGCTGCAGATCCTGCCTGGCTCCGCCAATTTGATGGGCGGCCGCTCGGTCGTGATCAAGAATGTCTATGCCCGCACCGAACAGGGCATGAAGTTCCCCGGCGCGCCTTATGGCCTCAAAATGGCGTGCGGCGAGAATCCCAAGCGCGTTTATGGCTCCAAGGGTCGCGAACCCTCGACCCGCATGGGCAATATCGCGGTCGACCGCCAGACCTGGGCGCGCGCGGCCGAATATAAGCGCAAATGGGATAAGTATGAAAAGGACGGCGGAGAAATCCCCGGCCGCGACATCGCCATGGACACGCTGGCGGGGGTGCTGTCGGGTGAAATCCTCGTCCAGAACCATTGCTACCGCGCCGATGAAATGGCCATCGTCATGGATATGGCCAAGGAGTTCGGCTACCACGTCGCCGCCTTCCACCACGCGGTGGAGGCCTATAAGATTGCCGATCTGCTGAAGCAGAATGGCACTTGCGCCGCGGTCTGGGCCGATTGGTGGGGCTTCAAGATGGAGTCCTATGACGCGATCGGCGAGAACCTCGCTTTGCTGCAAAAGAACGGCGCCTGCGCGATGATCCACTCGGACGACGCCAACGGCATCCAGCGCCTCAACCAGGAAGTGGCCAAGGCGCTCGCCTCGGGCCGCCATGCCGGGATCGACATTTCGGACGCGGTCGCCTGGGAATGGCTGACCTACAGCCCGGCCAAGGCGCTGGGAATCGCCGACAAGACCGGCAGCTTGAAGCCCGGCAAGATGGCCGATGTCGTGCTGTGGAACGGCAATCCGTTCAGCGTCTATACCCGGCCCGAAAAGGTGTGGATCGACGGAGCGCTGCTGTACGACGCCAACGATCCGAAGCGACGGCCCGTCTCCGATTTCGAACTCGGCCAGCCCGGTGCGGGAGATACCAAGTGAAGCGCCTCCTGCTGCTCAGCGCCGCCTTCCTCGCCACCCCCGCCGCCGCCCAATCGGTCGCGATCACCAACGCCAAGCTCGTCATCGGGGACGGCTCCGCCCCGATCGAGGGCGGCACCGTCGTCGTCCGTGACGGCCGCGTCGTTGCCGCGGGCAGGGCGGTCGCGATGCCCGCCGGGATCGCCACGGTCGATGCCGGTGGCCGCTGGGTCACCCCCGGCATCGTCGCGGGCTTCACGCGGATGGGCATCGTCGAAGTCGACGGCGTCGATGAAACCAACGATGCCGGTGCGCGCACCAGCCCGTTCCACGCCGCGATCGACATTGCGCCAGCGGTCAACCCGGCCACCTCCTCGATCCCGCTCAACCGCGCCGAGGGCGTGACCCGCGCGATCGTCGCGCCCGACAATGCCGGGTCGATCTTTGCCGGACAGGGCGCGGTGATCGACCTCGGGGCCGACCGCAGCCCCATCACCCGGGCGCGCGCCTTCCAGTTCATGGAATATGGCGAAGGCGGTGCCCGCGCCGCCGGGGGCAGCCGCCCTGCCGCGCTCATCGCCTTCCGCAACGCCATCGCCCAGGCGCGCGATTATGCCCGCGATCCGGCCCATTATGCCGATCAGGGCAAGGACGCGCTGCTGACGCGTGCCGATGCCGAGGCGCTGGTGCCGGTGGTGAATGGCCGCATGCCCCTGCTCGTCCATGTCGAGCGCGCGGCGGACATGCTCGCGCTGATCGAGCTCAAGCGCGATTTCCCGGCATTGAAGCTGGTGTTCGTCGGCGCTGGCGAAGGCTGGATGGTCGCCCGCGAACTCGCCGCCGCGCATGTGCCCGTCATCGCCTCGGCGCTCGCCGATCTGCCCGAATCGTTCGACCAGCTCGGCGCAACCCAGTCCAATGTCGGGCGGATGAAGGCGGCGGGCGTGCTGGTCGGCATCGGCACGATCAACGACGACGAAGCCCGCCAGGCGCGGCGCGAGAAGCAATATGCCGGCAATCTGGTCGCGCTGACCAAGCTGCCCGGCGCGACCGGCCTCGACTGGAACGCCGCCTTCGCCGCGATCACCTCGGTGCCGGCCGAAGCGATCGGCCTGGGCGACGAGATCGGCTCGCTCAAAACCGGGCGGCGCGGCGACGTGGTGATCTGGGACGGCGACCCGCTCGAACTCGGCACGGCGGTGGCGGCGGTCTATATCGACGGCATCAAGCAACCGCTGCGCTCCCGCCAGGATGCATTGCGCGAGCGCTATATGGTCCCGCAGGAAGGCGCGTTGCCCAAGGCGTATGAGCGGTGAGGCGCGGCTGACGCTCTGCCTTGACGCGGCACCACAACGCCCGCCGTCACCCCGGCCTGGTGCCGGGGTCCACTTCGCAGCGACCGGGCCCTGCATTTGAAGGCGATATCGGCCGCGGCTGGGTGGACCCCGGCACCAGGCCGGGGTGACGGCGGTAGGGCGATTACCACTCCCGCACCTCCGCCTTGCGCCTCCCCCTCCACCATCTTGACTTTCCGCACCGCAGCAGGCATATGCGCCCTATCGAGGCGTCATGCAGCGTGATTAGGTATGCCGTTAACCGGTAGCCCAAGCTCCGCCTCGGTCGTTATCCAACGGACTTCCCTTTTCACGCGGGGTGTCATTTTCCCCCGCCATCCGCGCGTCCAGAACGCGCGTCCATGGCACATGCAATGGACTGAACCATTATGACTTTCGCACAACTCGGCCTCGCCGAGCCGCTCGTCCGCGCGCTCGAAGCCAAGGGCTACACCACCCCCACCCCGATCCAGAAGCAGTCGATCCCGATCCTGCTCGAAGGCGGCGATCTGCTCGGCATCGCGCAGACCGGCACCGGCAAGACGGCGGCCTTCGTGCTCCCGTCGATCCAGCAGCTCGTCAACAACGAAAAGCGCGTGCTGCCGACGCATTGCCGCATGCTCGTGCTCGCGCCGACGCGCGAACTGGCCAGCCAGATCGCCGAGAGCGCCCGCGAATACGGTAAGTTCTCCAAGATGTCGGTCGCAACCGTGTTCGGCGGCACCAGCATCAACAAGAACCGCCAGGACATGGCGCGCGGCGTCGATATCCTCGTCGCCACGCCCGGCCGCTTGCTTGATCTGATCGAGCAGCGCTTTGTCAGCCTCGCCATGCTCGAGATCCTCGTGCTCGACGAAGCCGACCAGATGCTCGACCTCGGCTTCATTCACGCGCTGCGCAAGATCGTGCGGATGCTGCCCAAGCAGCGCCAGACGCTCTTCTTCTCGGCGACGATGCCCAACGCGATCCGCGAACTGGCCAACCAGTTCCTCAACGATCCCAAGACGGTGAAGGTCGCGCCGACGTCGAGCACCGCCGAGCGCGTCGACCAGTTCGTCACCTTCCTCAACCAGGGCGAAAAGCAGGCGCTGCTGACGATCCTGCTGCGCGACGAGAAGGTCGAGCGCGCGCTCGTCTTCACCCGCACCAAGCATGGTGCCGACCGCGTCGTGAAGCTGCTTGGCGCGAACGGCATCGTGTCGAACGCGATCCATGGCAATAAGAGCCAGCCGCAGCGCGAACGCGCGCTCGCCGAGTTCAAGTCGGGCAAGGCCAAGGTGCTCGTCGCAACCGACATCGCCGCGCGCGGCATCGACGTGTCGGGCGTCAGCCACGTCTTCAACTTCGAGCTGCCCAACGTGCCCGAGCAATATGTCCACCGCATCGGCCGCACCGCGCGGGCCGGCGCATCGGGCACCGCGATCAGCTTCGTGGCGGATGATGAGCGGACGTACCTGCGCGACATCGAGAAGCTGACGCGCGTCAAGCCCGAGATGATGCAGCTTCCCGAAGGCTTCACCGCCGAAGCCGCCCGCATCAAGGCGGCACGCCCGGCAGGTTCCGACACGTTCGAACGTCGCGATGACTCGGGCCGTCACCGCGCCCCGCCCAAGGCGACGCATGCGGCACGCCCGACCGGTGATCGCTCGGCCGGTGCCGGCCGTCCGGCTGGTGCGCGCCCCGAAGGCGCAGGCCGTCCGGCAGGCGGCGGTCGTCCCGGTGGCCAGGGTCGCCCCGGCGGCGGCTATGGCCGTCCCGCAGGCGGTCGCCCCGGCGGCCAAGGCCGTCCGGCCGGCGGCGGCGGTGGCCGTCGCTCGCCAGCAGCAGGCTGATCTTTCAATCCTCCCCGGAACGGGGAGGGGGACCGCTCGGCTTCTTCAGGCTGGTAGTGGAGGGGGCTCTCAACAGGCGTTACGCTCGCGGCACGCCCCCTCCACCCTTCGCTGAATGCTCAGGGTCCCCCTCCCCGTGCCGGGGAGGATTATCTATGAATCCGCAACCACTCCTCTTCCGGAGCCCGTGCACTGCGCAAGCGGTTCGCGGGCTCTTCTGTGTCCTCGAACCCGATCGCCATGCCGCAGAACAGCATCCGCTCAGGCGGAATGCCAATCGCATCGCCCACCGTCTCCGGGTACATCCCCCAGCATTCCTGCGCGCAGGTCGCCAGCCCGGCCTCGACCGCGAGCAACATGACATTCTGCAGATACATGCCAAGATCGGCCCATTGCGGCGGCCCCATCCGCCGGTCGACCGTGCAGAACAACGCGGCAGGCGCGCCGAAGAACTGGAAGTTGCGCGCAAACCATAAGCGCCGCGCGGCCTTGTCCTCACGCGGGATGCCGATCTCGCCATACATAGCCTCGCCCACGGCAAAACGCCGGTCGCGATATGGCGCGACCAGCTCCTTGGGATAGATGTCATAAGCGGGGGTCTCCGGCTGGCCCCATTGGAGCTTGTGCAGCACCGCCGCCTTGAGCCGCGCGAGCGGATCGCCGGTCAGCACGTCGATATGCCAGGGCTGTAAATTACCCCCCGTCGCGGCGCGCGCGGCCTTGGTGACGATGCCGTGCAGCACCACCGGATCGACCGGATCGGCGCGGAACCCGCGCACCGATCGCCGCGCCGCAATCGCTTCGCTGACCTCCATCACCCTATCCTTTCGATCATTCGGTATGCGAACCACCTTGCCGAGCGCGGAGGATCACGGCAAGAGAGGTTGCAAATAACAACGGATATGGAGAGTCGAGCATGGCCGAAGCCTATATCGTGGACGCAGTCCGCACCGCCGGTGGCAAGCGCGGGGGCAAACTCGCCGGTTGGCACCCGGTCGACATGGCAGCGGCAGTGCTGGATGCGATCGTCGCGCGCACCGGGATCGATGGCGCCGCGGTCGATGATGTCATCATGGGCTGTGTGATGCAGGGCGGGCAGCAGGCCGGGCAAGTCGGCCGCAATGCCGTGCTCGCCGCCCGAAACCTGCCCGACAGCGTCCCCGCCGTATCGATCGACCGGCAATGCGGCTCCTCGCAGCAGGCAATGCAGTTCGCCGCGCAGGCGGTGATGTCGGGCACGCAGGATATCGTGATCGCGGCAGGCGTCGAGAGCATGACGCGCGTGCCGATGGGCTCGACCGCCACGCTGTTCATGAAAGAGGGGCTGGGCAATTACAAATCGCCGCGGCTGGAGGAGAAATATCCCGGCATCCTGTTCAGCCAGTTCATGGGCGCCGAAATGATCGTCAAGAAGCACGGCTTCGACCGCGCCCAGCTCGACGCCTTCGCGCTCGAAAGCCACCGCCGCGCCGCCGCCGCGACCCAGCGCGGGGCCTTTGCCGATGAGATCATCGCGCTCGACATCGAGACGCCCGAAGGCGTCGTCGCCCACGCCACCGATGAAGGCATCCGCTTCGATGCGACGCTGGAGAGCATCGGTTCGGTCAAGCTGCTGCAGGAAGGCGGCAGCATCTCCGCCGCCAATGCCAGCCAGATTTGCGATGGTGCCAGCGCGGTGATGATCGTCAGCGAAGCAGCGCTTAAAGCCCACAACCTCACCCCGATCGCACGGATCGTGAACTTGACGGTGACGGGCGGCGACCCGGTGATCATGCTGGAGGAACCGCTGTTCGCGACCGACCGCGCCTTGCAGCGGGCCGGCATGAAGATCGACGACATCGACTTGTACGAAGTCAACGAAGCCTTCGCGCCGGTGCCGCTCGCCTGGCTGAAGCATGTCGGCGCAGACCATGCCAAGTTGAACGTCAATGGCGGCGCGATCGCGCTGGGCCATCCGCTCGGGGCCTCAGGCACCAAATTGATGGCGACCTTGGTGCATGCGCTCAAGCACTCGGGCGGGCGGTACGGTCTGCAGACGATGTGCGAGGGCGGCGGCATCGCCAATGTGACGATCATCGAGCGGGTTTGACCACGGCGTCGCCCCGGCGAAGGCCGGGGCCGCCACGTTGCGAAGCGCAACACCGGCACTGCACACACCAAAGCGGCCCCGGCCTCCGCCGGGGCGACGAACTAGGGGAGACCTCATGAATCTCGATTCCACCAAAGCCGCCGTCGTCACCGGCGGGGCCTCCGGCCTCGGTGCCGCCACCGCCCGCGCGCTTGCCGCCAAGGGGGTGAAGGTCGCGATCTTCGATCTGCAGACCGAAAAAGGCGAAGCTGTCGCCGCCGAAATCGGCGGGGTGTTCTGCGAAGTGAACGTGACCTCGGAGGAATCGGTCGACGCCGGTTTCGCCAAAGCGCGCGCGGCGCATGGGCAGGAAGCGGTGCTGGTCTGCTGCGCGGGCACCGGCAATGCGATGAAGACCGCCAGCCGATCGAAGGAAGACGGCAGCATCAAGCATTTCAGCCTGGCCGCGTTCGACTGGCTCATCCAGATCAACCTGGTCGGCACCTTCCGCTGCGTCGCCAAATCGGCCGCGGGGATGCTGACGCTGGAGCCGGGCGAAGATGGCGAGCGCGGTGCGATCGTGATGACCGCCAGCGTCGCCGCCGAGGACGGACAGATCGGCCAAGCCGCCTATTCCGCATCCAAGGGCGGTGTCGTCGGCATGACATTGCCGATCGCGCGCGACCTGATGGGTGAAGGGATTCGCGTCAACACGATCCTGCCGGGCATTTTCGAAACGCCGCTGATGCAGGGGGCGCCGCAAGCCGTGAAGGACAATCTCGCCGCCTCGGTCCCCTTCCCCAAGCGGCTCGGCAAGCCCGAGGAATATGCCAAGCTCGCGCTCGCCATGGTCGAGAACAGCTATTTCAACGGCGAGGATGTCCGCCTCGACGGCGCGATCCGCATGGCGCCGCGGTAACATCTCCCCTCCCGCGTGCGGGAGGGGCTGGGGGAGGGAAAATGATTCCCTCGCACCTGCCCCACGCCCCTCCCCTAACCCCTCCCGCAAGCGGGAGGGGAATAAGGAACCTTCATGCCCCGCCCTGCCCCCCATCGCCTCGACCCCGCCAGCTATCCGCACCGCGAGACGATCCAGACGCGCTTCCAGGATCTCGACGTGCTGGGCCATATCAACAATGTCGCGATGGCCGGTCTGTTCGAAAGCGGCCGCGTGCGCTTCAACCGTGCGATGAACTTGACCGGATGGTCGGGCCATCGCTGGCTCGTCGCCAAGCTCGAGATCAATTATCTGGGCGAGGGTTTCTTCCCCGACGATGTCGAGATCGCCAGCGGCATTGGCGAGATCGGCAACCGCAGCTGGAGCATCCTCGCCGCCGCCTTCCAGAAAGGCGAATGCATCGCCACCGCCGACGTGGTGCTGGTGATGAGCGCCAGTGGCGGCCTGACCGAACTGCCCCCGGAATTCCGCACCGGGCTGGAGGCGCACCGCATTCGCGCTTGAGGGGTGGTGCACACGGCATCCCCCTTCCGTAGAGGGGAAAGCCGCCCCCTTCCCCGTTCGCCCTGAGCCTGTCGAAGGGCACCTCTCCCCCCGCGATCGCTGCGGCCTGAGGAGAGCGGGGCTTCGACAAGCTCAGCCCGAACGGAATTTGAGGGGGGCCTACCTAAAGGAAATCGCCCCTAATCCGCGTCGTGGAACACCGCCGGGCGCTTCTGGATGTTGGCGGCGACTTGCTCCATCATCGGCGGCTGACCGATTACCGCGATCTGCTCGGCGGTTTCGGCCTCCAGCATCGCCAGCGGATCGGCATCGAACGCCATGTTGCACAAGCGCTTTGCCCCGCGGATCGCATTGGGGCTCTTGGCGGCAATGTCGTGTGCCAGCGCCATTGCGGCCACGTGCGGATCCTCGGCGATGCGGGTGATGAAGCCGTGGTGCAGCGCTTCCTCGGCATCGAATTCGCGCGCGGTGTAGATCAGTTCGCGCAGCACGTCGTCACGCACCAGCCCGCGCCAGATCGGGAAACCTGCCATGTCGGGCACCAGCCCCCAATAGAGTTCGCGGATCGAAAAGCGCGTGCCCGGTGCCGCGATGCGGATGTCCGCGCCCGACATGATCTGGAAGCCCCCGCCAAAGGCGACACCATGCACCGCCGCAATCACCGGCACCGGCAGGTTACGCCAGCCCCAGGTCACATGCTGCGGCAAAATTGCGCCCTGCGCGTTGCGGTCGACGCGCGACAGGCCCGAGCCGCCACCCGCCATGCTGGTCATGTCGAGCCCGGCGCAGAACGCCTTGCCCTCGCCCGACAGCACCACCGCGCGCACATCCTTGCGGGGGCCAAGCGCATCGATCGCCGCGCCAATCCCCTCGAACATCGCAGGGTCGATCGCGTTCATCTTGTCGGCGCGGGTGAGCCGCACATCGGCGATGTGGTGCGTGATGGTGGTCGTGACGCGGTCGTTCATACGATCTTACTCCCGGTTTCGCCCCAATAACGGTCGCGAAGCAGCCTTTTGTACAATTTTCCGGTGGCATGGCGCGGCAATTCCGCGGCGAAATCGATCTGGCGCGGGGTTTTCACGCCCGACAGTTCGGCGCGGCACCAGGCGGTCAGTTCCGCCGCCAGCGCCTCGCCCGCCTCGGCCATGTCGACCGGCTGCACCACCGCCACGACACGCTCGCCCATTTCGGGGCACGGCCCGCCGATCACCGCGACATCGGCGACGCGCGGATGCGTGATCAGCCGGTTTTCAATTTCCTGCGGATAGATGTTCACCCCGCCCGAGATGATCATGAAGCTCTTGCGGTCGGTCAGGTAGAGATACCCCTCATCATCGATCCGCCCAATATCGCCGAGCGTCGACCAGCCGCGCGCATTGCGCGCCTCGGCGGTCTTGGCGGGATCATTATGATATTCGAACGCACCGCCGCCTTCGAAATAGACCAGCCCTTCAGCACCGGGCGGCAAATCTTCGCCGTGTTCATCACAGATGTGCAGCACGCCGTACGCCGCCTTGCCGACCGAACCCTTGTGCGTCAGCCATTCGGGCGAGGCGATCGTGGTCAAGCCATTGCCCTCCGATCCGGCATAATATTCGTACAACACCGGCCCCCACCAGGCGATCATCGCTTCCTTCACCGGCACCGGGCACGGCGCGGCGGCATGGATCGCGACCTTGAGGCTCGACAGGTCATAGCGCGCGCGAGTCGCTTCATCGAGCTTCAGCATGCGCACGAAATGCGTCGGCACCCATTGGCTGGCGTTGACATGATAGCGCTCGATCGCGGCAAGCGCGCGTTCGGGGTCGAAATGCTCCATCATCACCACCGTACCGCCCAGACGCTGCACCGTCATCGACCAACGCAAAGGGGCGGCATGATAGAGCGGCGCGGGGCTGAGATAGATGCTGTCAGGGCCAAGGCCATACAGCCCGCGCGCGAGCATTTCGAGCACGGTCGCGCCGGCAATATCGGGGTCTTCGGGCAACGCGACCCGCACGCCCTTGGGGCGTCCTGTGGTGCCGGAGGAATAGAGCATGTCGATCCCCGCACGCTCGTCGGCGATCGGCGTATCGGGCATCGCAGCTACAGCACTCTCCCACGCTTCCCAGCCCTCAATGGAACCCCCGACCGAAAAACGTTCGACATCGCCGGGCAGCCCCGCCGCCACGTTCGGCAGACTGGCAGACAGCACGATCAGCGCCGCCCCCGAATCGCGCAGGATATAGTCAACTTCCGGAGCGGTGAGCTTGGTCGAGATGCACACGAAAAACAGTCCGGCGCGCTGCGCACCCCAGGCGATGTCGTAAAATTCGGGCGTGTTCTCCAGGCACAAGGCGATCGTGTCGCCAACCTTCAACCCGCGCGCACGGAACACATGCGCCGCGCGATTGGACCGTGCGTCGAGCGCGCCGAAGCTGATCGTCTCGCCCGTCTCAGCGACGATCAGCGCGGGTTTCGCGGGATCGGTCCGCGCGTGAACGCTCGGGTGCGACATATCAGGGCCCTCTCACCGGCTATTTCGTTTCGTTTTGAAACGCGAAGCTATACCGCGTTTTCCGGCACGGCAAGGCGGTAGCCCACGCCCTTTTCGGTGTGCAGCAACGGTGCCGCGAATCCCCGATCCAGCTTGGCCCGCAACCGTGACACATGCACCGCAACGACATTGGTGCCGGGATGAAAATCCAGCCCCCACACCGCCCGCCGCAATTCGTCGTGAAGCACCACTTGCCCAGCATGTTCGGCCAGATGCAGCAGCAGGCGATATTCGCGCGGCAATAAATCGAGCGTATGTCCCGAGCGCAAAACGCGACGCTCGACTCGATCGATTTCCAACGCGCCAAGCCGAAGCCGCCCCGGCGCACGCCGCACCAGCGCCGCCAACCGCGCGGCGATCAGCGCATCGCTGGCCGACGATGCAACCGCATCATCGGCACCCGCGTCGATCGCGGCCGCCACCGCTGCGTCGTCCCCTGCAACCACCACGAGCATGGGGATATCGGCTACCCAGCCCGTCCCGCGGAGGAACTGCACCCCGGCGCGCGCGGACGATCCATCCGCCACGAAATGAAGGCCGCGCTTCGCTGCCTCCACACCAAGTCCGGGACGGTGCGGGCCCAAGGCCAGAACGGGTTCCACCGCTCCTGTTTAGCAGCCGCCAAATGCGCAAATGCTGTGCTTTAAATCCGTTTTGGACCCAAAAGGGCTTGCCGAGCATAGCCCGCGACATAGCCATCGGGATCGCCCAGACCGCGTGCGAGCACTGCGCGCCGCTCCGCCTCCCCGGCGTGGCGCGAAGCCAGCGCCCGCAGCGCCGTCACGCGCATGCGGGGAGCCGGGTGACGCGTCGCCAATTCATCAGCGAGCGCCACCCCATGCTCGCCCGCAAAATGCACCGCGAGCGCGACCAATGCCTCGGAAGGGGCCGTGGTCAGCCCCTCGGCAATCGTGCCTCCCGTCACGTCGAAGCGGAATTGGTCGCACCATGGTTGAGCGCGGTCGTAAGCAAGGATATTGAGCGACACCGACAAGCTGTCGGGCGGCAATTGCCGGTGTACGTCGCGCCGCGCGCGATACAGCAACACCTTGCCCGGTTCGAGCCGCGATCGCTCGACAAATCGCAGGCCCGCGACTTCGCCGGGCAAGCCGGTCACGGCATCGACGTCATAATCGTAATAATCGCTCCAATAGCCCGGCCCCTGATAGCCGACGGTCAGGAACGAGAAATTATGGTCGTGCGGCAGATCGTAGAAGAACGGCGCGGTGCCGCTCGCGCGCACAACCGCATCGTTGCGGGCCGGCCAGAAATTGGCACGCAACACATAACGGCCATTGGCCGGCCGCAACAGGAACACCTGCGCGCCATAGGAATTGCCGTTCGACTGCCCCGAACAGCGGTCCTCCAGTTCCGCAATCACGAGATCGGCCAGGAAGTCGCGGTTGCGCCCGAGCCGCGCCAAAAGCGGCCCCAGAGCTGCAAGCGAATCCTCGTCGCGGGCATCGAACGGTGTCTCATCGAGCGTCGCGACCAGATCGTCGAGGCCGATCGCGTCGCCGTCACCGGGATCGAGCAAGCGCGGCATCAGGCAGCGATTCGCTCTTCAACCAGCGCCAATGTCGCGGTCGCCGCCGCGCGCACCTCGGCATTGGGGTCCGCCTCCGCCATTTCCCGCAGGCGTGGCAACGCCGCGCGCGTGTCGATCGCCAGCCACTCGCGCATCGCGCCCCACCGCAGGAAGAAGGCGGGGTCGCGTGTCGCGGCGGCGAAGCGCTCTTGCGCTCCAGGGCGTTGCGCCAGGCGGAGATAGGCGAGCAACATCTGCGTGCGCGCGGCCCGATCGTCATTGGTCGCTACGCGCACCAAGGCACCCGTCTCGATCGCATATTCGCGTGCGTAAGGGGCCGTTTCAGTCCGGATCGTTGCGTTGAGCGTCACCACATCGCTCCGCGCGCCGTCGATCAAATGGCCGCGCGTGCGTCCGTCCAGACGCACCACCGCGCCATCGCGCAGCACAAGATCTGGGGCGGCGCTGCACGGTCGCGCCGTCGCCGCCGAGAAATCCGGGCCCATCGGCTCGGCATCCCACAACCGCAACCGTGCCTCTCCGGCACGGACATACCGCATCAAGGTCAGGCGTCCCGGCACCACCACCGTTTGCGGCGGAGGCAAAACCGCCAACGCGTCCGCCGACAGCACCGTCGCTGCAATGGAGACGACCGGGTTTTCGTACACCACGGTCCCGATCCGCAGGCCATCGCGCGCGACGCGAAAGGGAGGCTCGAACCATGGATCGTCGCTCAAAGCAGCGACAAGCGGCGCGATCAGCGCACCGACCCAGCCCGTATCGGCCAGCACCGCGACCACCGCATCCTCCACCGCCGGGACAGAGAATGCGGCCTCCAGCGCACGATACGGCTCGCTCGCCCGAAAACGGGCGGCGGCGGCAAAAGACCGTGCCGCCGCCGCATCGAGCGCGCTGCGCTCAACCATTCGGGTAAATTTCATAGATCAGGATCGCGACACCTATGATGTAGTCAAACACATCATCGCCAACCAATTCGAGGGTGCGGATCGCTCCGCTGGTGCCGATCTGCGTTCCAAGATCTACGATCTGGTTGATGTCGAGGTTAAAGATATCCATCGCGCGCCTCCCTTTTGTCCATCAACAATGCGCCGGATCGACCGGCCATCCGATGCTAAGCGCGCAGAGGCACAGTCGAGGAGTTAATTCGGTGTAATATCGCGGGGTGACCGCCCCCACACTCTTTCGGCGCGTCCACCAACGCGCTTGCGCCGGTGCTGCATTGCAGTACATCGCGAGCACAATGACGCCCGAGACCTTGCCGCCTTTCGATCCTCAGCGCTTCATCCGCCATGGCGTGGGCGGGCATGGCGGCTTGCTGAAGCTCAGCTATCACGCGCACGGCCCCGATTGGGTAGAGTTGAAGCTCCCCTATCAAGCTGCGCTGATCGGCGACCCCGACCGCGGCGTGCTCGCCTCCGGCCCGATCCTGACGATGATGGACATGGCGACCAGCCTGGCGGTGTGGACCCGGCTCGGGCGCTTCCGGCCGCATGCGACGCTCGATCTGCGGATCGATTATCTGCGCCCCGCGACACCGGGCAAAGCGGTGGTCGGGCATGGCGAATGCTACCGCATCACCCGCTCGATCTCATTCGTGCGCGGGCAGGCGCATGATGGCGATCCGACCGATCCGCTGGCCCATGTCGCTGGCACCTTCATGTTCACCGACGCCCCGGCGGAGCGCGCGTGATGTTGCCGCCCTATGCCGAACTGCTCGGTATCACGCTTGCCGATGCAGCGGATCCGACCCTGTTGCTGATGCCCAGCGCCGACACGCTGCTTGGGCGGCCGGGCTATTTGCACGGCGGTGCAATTGGCGGATTGCTCGAGATGGCAGCGATCGTCGCCTTGCGGTGTGCGTTGGCGGAGGATGGCGGCGGCCAGATCAAGCCGATCAACGTGACCGTCGATTATATGCGCGGCGGCCGCGAAAAGCCGACCTTCGCCCGTGGATCCGTCACCCGACTCGGCGGGCGCGTCGCCAATGTCGAAGCGACCGCCTGGCAGGACGACGCGGACAAACCGATCGCCGCCGCGCGCATGAACTATCTGATCGTACGCGCCTAAACGACCTCGACGCGGGGTCACCCTTTCGGCGTCAGCCGCACCAAGGCCCCGTCATCCTCCAACAGCCAGATCGCGCCATCGGGGGCCTGGGCGACGTCACGGATGCGCGCGCCCATCGCCCATTGCTCCTCGGCCTTGGCGGTGTCGCCAGACACCGAGACGCGGATCAGCGCCTCACCCGACAACGCCCCGATCAGCAGATTGCCGCGATAGTGCGGAAACATCGCGCCCGAATAGACGATCATCCCGCCCGGCGAGATTGACGGATTCCACCACAATTTGGGTGCCTCGAGATCGGGTCGGCTGGGATGATCGGGGATCATCTTGCCGCTATAATTGTCGCCGTTCGAAACGATCGGCCAACCATAATTGCGCCCCGGCAGGATCAAATTGAGCTCGTCTCCGCCCTTCGGCCCCATCTCCTCTTCCCACAAATGCCCGTCGGCGGTGAACACCATGCCGTAAGGGTTGCGGTGGCCGGTGCTCCACGTTTCGGCGCGTGCGCCGCCCGCTTTGTAATCCGGATTGCCCGGCCACGCCTTGCCATCGAGCGTCAGGCGGAGAATTTTGCCAAGCCGCTGCTCGGGGTCCTGAGCGGGGGTAAAGCGCTGACGCTCGCCCGACGACAAATAGAGCGACTGGCCGTCGGGCGCGAACAGAATATTGGCACCGAACTGCCCGCCGACCCCGTCCGAACCCGCGCGCCACAGCACCTGCACATTGACCAAGGCGGTCCCGCTGAACTGTCCGCGTGCCAGCGCCAGGCTGCTCCCGCCGGTGCGCGGTTCGGAATAGCTGATATAGACCAGCTTGCTCGTCGCGAAATCGGGCGCGAGCGCGATATCGAGCAGCCCGCCCTGCCCCTCGTTCAGCACCTTCGGCACGCCGCCGATGTCGGCGACCGTGCCGTCCGGGTGCCGCCATTTGATCTTGCCGGCCTTCTCGGTCACCAGCGCCGATCCGTCGGGCAGGATCGCAATCGCGAACGGGTCGGCGAACTGGCCGATCTTCTGTATCGCGAAGGGCGGCGTAGTCGCGGCGAGATTGGCGCGGCCGGTGGTCGCCGGAACGTTGGGAACCGTCGCATCGGGCGCATTGTCAGGAAGCGTGGTCACCGGCGGCGCGCTGGGCGAGGGCGTTGGGGTTGCCGGATCGCCCGGTGACGCCACCGGCGGCGTGGTGCTGCTCTGCTGCGGCTGGGCCGAACAGGCAGTCGTGGCGACGAAGGCGATAACGAGCGGCAGACGCGACGACAGCATGAACACTCTCCGGTTTTTCAAAAGCACTACCGTCGTCCCCCCTGAGTTGTTCCGCCACGCAACGGCGTGACATGCAGGATGGCTTGCCAGCGCCGCTCTACGCGCTTATACGACGCATATTCTCTACATCGCCAGGTGAAGAGGCTGGAGCCACCCGGTTCCGGCAGCGAAGACCTTTGCATGGGACATATCTTGGCCGACAAGCCCGACCTGACTGCGCTGATCGCCCCCGAAGCCGCTGCGCTCGGCTTCGATCTTGTGCGCGTGAAGCTGTTCGGCGGCAAGGGCGACCTGACCCTGCAAGTGATGGCCGAACGCCCCGATACGCGCCAGCTCACGATCGAGGATTGTGCCGATTTGTCGCGCCGTATCTCGGACGTGCTCGACGCGCTGGAGGCCGAGGGTCGCGATCCGATCACCGAGGAATATCGCCTCGAAGTGTCGTCGCCCGGCATCGACCGCCCGCTCACCCGGCTGAAGGATTTCGCCGACTGGACCGGGCATGAGGCGCGGATCGTGCTGGCTGCTCCTATTGAGGGGCGCAAGGTGCTGACCGGGCTGCTCAAGGGCGTCACCGACGACCGCATCACCATTTACGTGCAGAAGCATGGCGAGATGGAGATTACCTTCGCGCAGGTCGGCACCGCCAAATTGTTGCTGACCGACGCGCTGATCGCCGCCACCCGGCCGCTGTCGCTCGACGGCGCAGACGAGATTGAAGACGAACTGGTGCCCGAAGGCACTGAAGACGAAGGACTGAACTGATGGCCACCGCCGTTACCGCCAACCGCGCCGAGCTGATCGCCATTGCGAATGCCGTCGCGACCGAGAAGATGATCGACAAGGGCATCGTCATCGAGGCGATGGAAGACGCGATCCAGCGCGCCGCCCGCGCGCGCTACGGTGCCGAGAACGACATTCGTGCAAAGCTCGACCCCGTCACCGGCGACCTGCGCTTGTGGCGCGTCGTCGAAGTGGTCGAGGCGGTCGACGATTACTTCAAGCAGGTGAACCTGAAGGAAGCGCAGAAGCTCCAGAAGGGTGCCGTCGTCGGCGATTATATCGTCGACCCGCTGCCTCCGATCGAATTCGGCCGCATCGCCGCGCAGGCCGCCAAGCAGGTGATCTTCCAAAAGGTCCGCGACGCGGAGCGCGAGCGCCAGTTCGAAGAATTCAAGGACCGCATGGGTGAGATCATCACCGGCGTGGTCAAGCGCGTCGAGTTCGGCCATGTCGTCGTCGATCTGGGCCGCGCGGAAGGCGTCATCCGCCGCGACCAGCAAATTCCGCGCGAAGTGGTGCGCGTCAACGACCGCATCCGCTCGCTGATCCTCAACGTCCGTCGGGAAAACCGGGGCCCGCAGATTTTCCTCAGCCGCGCCCATCCCGACTTCATGAAGAAGCTGTTCGCGCAGGAAGTGCCCGAAATTTACGACGGCATCATCGAGATCAAGGCTGCGGCCCGCGATCCGGGTTCGCGCGCGAAGATCGGCGTGATCAGCCATGATTCGTCGATCGATCCGGTCGGCGCGTGCGTCGGCATGAAGGGTAGCCGCGTGCAGGCGGTGGTGCAGGAAATGCAAGGCGAGAAGATCGACATCATCCCGTGGTCGCCCGACACCGCGACCTTCGTCGTCAATGCGCTGCAGCCGGCATCGGTCAGCCGCGTGGTGATCGACGAGGAAGAGGACCGCATCGAAGTCGTCGTCCCCGACGATCAGCTCAGCCTCGCCATCGGTCGTCGCGGCCAGAACGTGCGCCTCGCCTCGCAGCTGACCGGCAAGGCGATCGACATCCTGACCGAGGCCGATGCCAGCGAGAAGCGCCAGAAGGAATTCGCCGAGCGCACCGAGATGTTCCAGACCGAGCTCGACGTTGACGAGACGCTGGCACAGCTGCTGGTAGCCGAGGGCTTTGGCGCGCTGGAAGAAGTCGCTTATGTCGAAGTCGACGAAATCGCCTCGATCGAAGGCTTTGACGACGATCTCGCCGCCGAATTGCAGAGCCGCGCGTCCGAAGCGCTCGAACGCCGCGAAGCCGCCAATCGCGAAGAGCGCCGCGCGCTCGGCGTCGAGGACGATCTTGCCGCACTGCCGCACCTCAACGAAGCGATGCTGGTCACGCTCGGCAAGGCCGGGATCAAGACGCTCGACGATCTCGCCGATCTGGCGACCGACGAGCTGATCCAGAAGAAGCGCCAGGAACAGCGCCGCCGCGCCGAGGATGCGCCCAAGCGCGCCGAGGACAAAGGCGGGGTGCTCGGCGAATATGGCCTGAGCGAAGCGCAGGGTAATGAGATCATCATGGCCGCGCGCGCGCACTGGTTCACCGATGAGGAAACCACCGACGCAAGCACGGAGGCGAGCGAAGCCTGATGCCGTTCGTCAGCATCCGCCTTGCCGGCACGGCGACCAAGGACCAGAAGTCCGCCATCGTCGCCGATGTCACCCAGTCGCTGGTACAGCGGCTGGGGAAGAACCCGGCTGCGGTGCAGATCGTGATCGAGGAAGTGAGCCCGGAAAATTACGGGGCGGGCGGGCAATTGATCGCCGACCGTGATGCGCCCAAACCGCAGGAGGACGCTCATGCGGAATCCTCGCAATGACACGCTAGCGGTTCAGACACCGACGTTCGAACTTCACGTTCTCTCCTGCCTGAAAGGGAGGGGAGTGCAATGACCGAAGTCGCGACCACTGACGATCCCACCGGGGCCATCCGCCGCTGCATCCTGCTCGGTGAGCGTGCACCGCGCGAGGCGCTGGTGCGGCTCGCATTGTCGCCCGACGGGCATGTGTTGCCCGACGTGCGTGCCAAGGCACCCGGACGCGGCGCATGGATCGGCGTGACGCGGGCCGAGTTGGAAACCGCGATCACCAAGGGCAAGCTGAAGGCCGCACTCGCGCGAGCATTCAAGACCGGCCCGGTGCTGATCCCCGACGATTTGCCCGCGATGATCGCCACCGCGCTCGAGCGCGCGACGCTCGACCGGCTTGGCCTCGAGGCGCGCACCGGAAATTTGGTGACGGGTGCGGAAAAGATCGAAACCGCAGCGCGTTCGGGCAAGTTGCATCTGCTGCTGCACGCCAGCGACGCCGGTGCCGATGGCAACCGCAAACTCGACCAGGCCTGGCGCATCGGCAACGATGAAGAGGGCAGTTCGCTCAGGGGCTTGGCACTACCGGTCAGCCGCACCATATTGGCCGTGGCCCTGGGGCGGCAGAATGTGGTACATATCGGCCTAACGGAGCGCGATGCGGCGCAGCGGGTGAGCGAAACGCTCGACCGCTGGCTGCATTTTATCGGACCCCACCCCGCCCTCGTGCCTTGCGAAACACCGTCGCAGGGCGCATCGGCGCTTATATCCAACCCAGCGGGAAGTGGCGCTCCCGTTGCGGCTGACGAAGACACATGCGAGGAATTTGAGTGAGCGATACCGACAACGAAAAGCCGAAACTCGGAATGCGTCAGCCCTTGGGGCTCAAGCGCACGGTCGAGACCGGCAAGGTCAAGCAGAGCTTCAGCCACGGGCGGTCGAACACCGTTGTGGTCGAGGTGAAGCGCCGTCGCGTGCTCGGCCCCGGCGGTGCGCCGGTCGAGGCCGCCGTTGTCGAGGATGCGGCTCCGGTCGTAGCCGCTCCGCCTGCCCCGCCCGCGCCGCCGCCGCGCCCGGCCCCCGCGCCGGTCTCGCCGGGCAATTCCTTGCTGTCGCGCCAGGAACTGCAGGCCAAGCTGCTGCGCGAAGCCGACGAAGCGCGCATGAACGCGCTGGAAGAAACGCGTCGCCGCGAAGAGCGCGACCGGCTTGAGGCGCAAGCCGAAGAGCGCCGCCGTGCCGAGGAAAACCGCCGCGCAGGCGATGCGCCCGATAGCCCGGCTGCGCCCGATCCCACGCCGCAGCCCGCGCCCGAGCCGGTCGCTCCCGTGGCGGAAGCCTCGGCTCCGGTCGAGGCAGCGCCAGCGCCAGCCGCGCCGACACCTGCGCCCGTGGCAGCAGCGCCCGCTCCAGCTCCGGTCGCAGCAACGCCCGCTCCTGTCGCCGCGCCAGCACCGGCCCCCGCGCCAGCCGCTCCCCCGCGTCCGCTCGGCTTGCTGCTCGATCCCTCGCTGCCGGCACCACGCCTGTTCACGCCAGTGCCGCGCCCCGAGCGTCCGCGTCCGGCACCGCCGCCCCCGCCCGCCCCGGCAGCCGAGGCCGCGCCAGCGCCCACGAGCGGCACGGCCGGTGCGCCCAAGCGCCCCGCCGTCGGCGTTGCGGCTCCCGCCAGCGAAGCGCCTTCGCGTCCCGGCCAGCGCGACCGCAAGGGCGACGAGCGTCGCGGCGGCAAGCTGACCGTCAACCGTGCGCTCAACGATGGCGATGGCGCGCGCGCGCGTTCGCTCGCCGCGCTCAAGCGTGCCCGCGAAAAGGAAAACCGCCGGATGGGCGGCCCACGCGAAGCGCAGGCAAAGCAGATTCGCGACGTCGTGGTGCCAGAAGCGATCACCGTCCAGGAACTCGCCAACCGCATGGCGGAAAAGGGCGCAGATCTGGTCAAGACGCTGTTCAAGATGGGCATGCCCGTCACGATGACGCAGACGATCGACCAGGACACGGCCGAACTGCTGGTGACCGAATTCGGCCACAACATCGTCCGCGTCAGCGATTCGGACATCGATATCGCCGTCGAAACCGATACCGATGCCGAGGACACGCTGCGTCCGCGTCCGCCGGTCGTCACGATCATGGGCCATGTCGACCACGGCAAGACCTCGCTGCTCGACGCTTTGCGCGGCACCGATGTCGTGAAGGGCGAGGCTGGCGGCATCACCCAGCATATCGGTGCCTATCAGGTCACGCTGAAGGACAAGTCGAAGGTCACCTTCCTCGACACGCCGGGCCACGAAGCCTTTACCGAAATGCGCCAGCGCGGTGCCAATGTGACCGACATCGTCGTGCTCGTGGTGGCGGCCGATGACAGCATCAAGCCGCAGACCGTCGAGGCGATCAACCACACCAAAGCGGCCGGCGTGCCGATGATCGTGGCGATCAACAAGGTCGACAAGCACGACGCCAATCCGCAGAAGGTGCGCGAAGCCCTGCTGCAGTATGAAGTCGTGGTCGAGGAAATGTCGGGCGACGTCCAGGATGTCGAAGTCTCGGCGCTCAAGAAGACCGGCCTCGACGAGTTGATCGAGAAGATCCAGCTCCAGGCCGAATTGCTCGAACTGAAGGCGAACCCCGATCGCGCGGCCGAAGGCACCGTGATCGAGGCCAAGCTCGACAAGGGCCGTGGTCCGGTCGCGACTATCCTGGTCAACCGCGGCACGCTCAAGGTCGGCGACATCTTCGTCGTCGGTGCCGAGAGCGGCAAGGTCCGCGCGATGACCAACGACAAGGGCATGCAGATCAAGGAAGCGGGCCCGTCCATGCCGGTCGAAGTGCTCGGCCTGTCGGGCGTGCCGCGTGCGGGTGATCCGCTGTCGGTGGTCGAAAACGAAGCGCGTGCGCGCGAAGTTGCCGAATATCGCCAGGGCGTGATGACCAGCAAGCGCACCGGGGGTGGCCCGGCCAGCCTCGAATCGATGTTCAGCGCGCTCAAGGAAAAGCAGGCGATCGAATATCCTTTGGTGGTCAAGGCCGATACGCAAGGGTCGGTCGAGGCAATCGTGTCGTCGATCAACAAGATCTCGACCGATCTCATCAAGGCGCGCGTGCTGCATTCAGGCGTCGGTGGCATCACCGAGAGCGACGTGACACTGGCGGGTGCCAGCGGTGCGCCGATCATCGGCTTCAACGTCCGCGCCAATGCCAAGGCACGCGAAATCGCCGAACGCCAGAAGGTCGCGCTGAAATATTACGACGTGATCTACGACCTGATCGACGAGATCCGCGCCGGCATGGCGGGCGAGCTTGGCCCGGAGGCGTTCGAAACGGTCGTCGGCCGCGCCGAAATCCGCGACGTCTTCTCGGCGGGCAAGCACGGCAAGGCCGCCGGTCTGCTCGTCACAGAAGGCATTATCCGCAAGGCGCTCAAGGCGCGTATCACCCGGGCCGATGTCATCATCTACCAGGGCGAAATCGCCTCGCTGCGTCGCTTCAAGGACGACGTCGCCGAAGTGCGCGCTGGTCTGGAGTGCGGCGTGACCTTCACGTCGAACTTCGTCGACATCAAGCCGGGCGACTTCCTGGAGACGTTCGAAGTCGAACTGCGCGAACGGACGCTGTGATCTTCTCCCTCTCCCCTCCTGCGGGGAGAGGGCCGGGGAGAGGGGCAGTCACGCGGGCTGTCGCTCGGTTACTGCCCCTCTCCCGCGCGTCGCTTCGCTCGCTTGCCCTCTCCCCGGAGGGGAGAGGGATAGAATGAAACCTACCGAAACGCCCGAAACCCGTTCCGTCCGCCTGCTGCGCGTGGGCGAACAAATGCGCCATACGCTCAGCGACATTCTCGCGCGCGGCGATGTGCATGACGAAACTCTGGCCAAGCATCCAGTGACGATCACCGAAGTGCGCATGTCACCCGACCTGCGCCACGCAACGGTGTTCATGAAGCCGCTGCTGGGCAAGGATGAGGAAGCGGTGCTGAAAGCGCTGCGCACCAACACCGCCTATCTCCAGCGCGAGGTCGCTGCCGGCGTGCAGATGAAATATGCCGCCAAGCTCAAATTCCTCGCCGACGAGAGCTTCGACGAAGGCAGCCACATCGACAAATTGCTACGCGACCCGAAGGTGGCGCGGGATCTGGGCGGCGAGGATTGACAGCCCCGCCGGTAAGACGCATCTTACCGCTATGAACACGCAAACGACACTTTCGGGAAAAGGCCAAGTCGTCATCCCGAAGGACGTACGGGATGCGCTCGGGCTCGTTCCTGGGCAAAAACTTGACGTGGTGAGGGCAGGCAACGGCGTATTGCTTCGCCCGGTATTGCAGAAAAGCGGCCGCACGACGGAAGAGATTTTCGCGCATCTCCGCGAAATTGCGCCGAAATGGGAAGGGCCGCCGGTCTCGATCGAGGAGATGGACCGCGCCATCGATGCGATGTTCGCGGCACGATCCAAGGACGACATCTGACTGTCGCGGTCGATACGAACATCGTCGTGCGTATTCTCGTCGATGACGATGCACGTCAGGTCGCGATGGCAAAGGCCGTGCTATCGCGAGATTTCGCGTTATTGCCGAGCGTATTGCTCGAAACCGAATGGGTGCTGCGGTCGAGTTACAAATGGCCGCGCGCTCGAATCGGAGAGGCGCTGGCGATGCTTATCGACCTGCCGACGTTGCGCGAGGCACCACCGGGTATCGGTTGGGCGATCGAGCGCTTCGCCAGCGGCGCAGACTTCGCCGATATGCTGCATCTCGCAGCCGCAGGTGCCGCCGAAGGCTTCGTCACATTCGACCGTCGACTTGCCAAGGCTGCTGGCCAAGACACCCCCGTTCCCATCGAGACGCTCTCCTAATGGCCAAGCTCTATTTCTACTACGCCTCGATGAACGCGGGCAAATCGACCAACCTGTTGCAGGCCGATTTCAACTATCGCGAACGCGGCATGCGCACCGTGCTGCTGACCGCCGCGATCGATGATCGCTTTGCCGCGGGGACGATCACCTCGCGCATCGGCTTGGCCGCCGATGCGATCGCGTTTGAGCGCGATACCGATCTGGTCGCCGTGGTCACGCGCGAAGGCGAGGCGCCACCCGCCTGCGTATTGGTGGATGAAGCGCAATTTCTCACCGCCGCCCAGGTCGACCAGCTCGCCACGCTGGCGGATTTCCACGGCATTCCCGTGCTCGCTTATGGCCTGCGCACCGATTTCCTCGGCAATTTGTTCGAAGGTTCGGCGCGCCTGCTGGCGATTGCGGATTCGCTGATCGAGATCAAATCGGTCTGTGCGTGCGGGCGCAAGGCGACGATGAACTTGCGCGTCGGGGCCGATGGTCGCGCGGTCGCGGCGGGCGCGCAGACCGAGATTGGCGGCAACGACCTGTACATTGCGCTGTGCCGTCGCCATTTCAGCGAAGCGCTCGCCGCCGCCTGATTTCGAACGGACCCCCATGACCGACCCCAATCTGCCCTACACCATCGCGGTGTGGCTCATTCCCCTCGTCATCGCGATCGTGTTTCACGAAGTCGCGCACGGCTATGTCGCGCGCATTTTCGGCGACCACACCGCCGAGCGACTCGGCCGCCTGACGCTCAACCCGCTGCGCCATGTCGATCCGATCGGCACCGTGCTGCTGCCGATGGTGCTGGCGATCGCACACGTACCGATCTTCGGCTGGGCCAAGCCGGTGCCGGTCGATGCACGACGGATGCGCAACCCACGCCGCGACATGATGCTGGTGGCGCTGGCAGGCCCGGCGACCAATTTCGTGCTGGCGACGCTGACGGCCTTCGTGCTGGCGGGTCTGTTGCTCGTGCTGCACGGCGTTCCAGCCCCGGTGCCCCCCTTCACCCTGGCGCGCTTCGCGGTCGATAATCTCGGGAATTTCCTGCAGATCAACGTGTTTCTCGGTATCTTCAACCTGATCCCGTTGCCGCCGTTCGATGGCGGGCATGTCGTGCAGGGCCTGCTGCCGCGCGCCGCCGCGATCCACTATGCGAAGCTCGCCCGCTACGGCTTTCCGCTGCTGCTCGTGCTGCTGTTCGTCCTGCCGATGATCAGCCCGCAGACTGATATCGTGCACCGCTTCGTCGCTCCCATTGCGGGTGCCGCCACCGACTTTTTCTTCGGCATCGCCAATCTGGGCGCGGCATGACCGGGCTGCATGGCTGGCTGATCCTCGACAAGCCTTTGGGCCTTGGGTCGACCCAGGGCGTCTCGGCGGTAAAGCGCGCGCTGCGTGCCGCCGGTTATGATGCAAGCAAACGCGGCATCAAGGTCGGGCATGGCGGCACGCTGGATCCGCTGGCGACCGGCGTCCTGCCGATCGCGCTCGGCGAAGCGACCAAGCTCGCCGGGCGGATGCTCGACAGCGACAAAGTGTATGACTTCACGATCGGGTTCGGCGTGGAGACCGACACGCTCGACCTCGAGGGCAAAGTCATTGCCGAGAGCGCGGTGCGCCCCACCCTCGCCCAGATCGAAGCGGTGCTACCGCGTTTCACCGGGCCGATCGAGCAGGTGCCACCCGCTTATTCCGCGCTCAAGATCGATGGTGAGCGCGCTTACGATCTGGCGCGCGCGGGGGCGGACGTGGTGCTGGCGGGACGGTCGATCATAATTCACAACCTCTTTGTCCGTCACCCCGGACGTGTTCCGGGGTCCACCCCGCAACACGTAGCGACCTTGCAGGCTGAAGAGTGGACCCCGGAACACGTCCGGGGTGACGAAGTCGAGTCCATCACCCTCACCGCCCACGTCTCCAAAGGCACCTATATCCGCAGCCTCGCGCGGGACATCGCGCGGGCGCTCGGCACGGTTGGCCATGTCACCATGCTCCGCCGCATCAAGGCCGGGCCGTTCACGCTCGACCATGCAATATCGCTGGACAAACTGGCCGATTTCGGTAATGCGCGCACCCTTGAACACAATCTCCTGCCGTTGAGGGCGGGGCTGGACGACATCCCGGCTCTATCCCTCTCCCCCGATCAGGCAGGGCTGCTCCGACAGGGGCGGGTGTTGATCGGGATCGCCGCAGATGATGGCCAATACTTCGCGATGCTGGACGAAAGTCCGGTGGCCTTGGTGGAGGTTCAGGACCGCGAGGTCCGCGTCATTCGCGGTTTCAACCTGTGACGATGTCGAAGGAAAGAATATGACGATCACTGCAGAGCGCAAGAACGCGCTCGTCAAGGAACATGGCCGCGTCGAAGGCGACACCGGCAGCCCCGAAGTCCAGATCGCGATCCTCACCGAGCGTATTCGCAACCTGACCGAGCACTTCAAGGGCCACAAGAAGGACAATCACTCGCGGCGCGGCCTGCTGATGATGGTCAACAAGCGGCGCTCGCTGCTCGACTATCTCCGCCACAAGGACGGCGCGCGATATACCGACCTCATCGCCAAACTCGGGTTGCGCAAGTAACTCGACCAGTACGGAAACGGCGCCCTCGCGGCGCCGTTTTCATATGTCCCTCTTTCGCCATTCCGCACTCCGGCGGCATGGCAGGGGAGCCACGAAAGGCTCCAAACCGCGCGGGTCGGCTTAACCCGCACAGTGGCCCCGTCGGCATCCGGCCGGCGGTGTTGAAGGAAAAAAGATGTTCGATACCAAGACCGTGACCACCCAATGGGGTGGCAAGACGCTGACGCTGGAAACCGGCCGCGTCGCGCGCCAGGCCAATGGCGCCGTTATGGCAACCCTCGGCGAAACCGTGGTGCTCTGCGCCGTGACCGCCGCCAAGTCGGTGAAGGAAGGCCAGGATTTCTTCCCGCTGACCGTTCACTATCAGGAAAAATATTCGGCTGCCGGTCGCATCCCCGGTGGCTTCTTCAAGCGTGAGCGCGGCGCGACCGAAAAGGAAACGCTGGTCAGCCGCCTGATCGACCGCCCGATCCGCCCGTTGTTCCCCGAAGGGTTCTACAACGAGATCAACGTGATCTGTCAGGTGCTCAGCTATGATGGCGAAAACGAGCCCGATATCCTCGCAATGGTCGCCGCCTCGGCTGCGCTGACCATTTCGGGCGTGCCCTTCATGGGCCCGATCGGCGCAGCGCGCGTCGGCTATGTCGATGGCGAATATGTGCTCAACCCGACGCTCGACCAAGTCAAGGAAGGCGATCTCGATCTCGTCGTCGCCGCGACCGGCGAAGCCGTGATGATGGTCGAATCCGAAGCCAAGGAGCTTTCGGAAGAGGTCATGCTCGGTGCCGTGCAGTTCGCGCACAAGGCGTGCCGCGAAGCCGTCAACCTCATCATCGATCTGGCCGAACAGGCCGCCAAGGATCCGTGGGAAATGGCCGCCCAGGCCGATCTCTCGGCTGCCAAGGACAAGCTCAAGAAGCTGATCGGCAAGGACATCGCCGCCGCCTATAAGGTGACCGACAAGTCCGAGCGTTCGAACCTGCTCAACGCCGCGCGCGCCAAGGCCAAGGAAGCCTTTGCCGATGCCGCCCCGCAGGACCAGATGGCCGCGCAGAAGCTCGTCAAGAAGCTCGAAGCCGAAATCGTTCGTGGCGCGATCCTGAAGGACGGCCAGCGCATCGATGGCCGCACCACCACGCAGATCCGTCCGATCGAGGCGATCGTCCACTTCCTGCCGCGCGCACACGGCTCGGCGCTGTTCACCCGTGGTGAGACGCAGTCGATCTGCACCACCACGCTCGGCACCAAGGACGCCGAGCAGATGATCGACGGCCTGACCGGCCTGTCCTACGAAAACTTCATGCTGCACTATAACTTCCCGCCTTACTCGGTCGGTGAAGTTGGCCGCTTCGGCGCGCCTGGCCGTCGTGAAGTCGGCCACGGCAAGCTCGCCTGGCGCGCGCTGCACCCGGTGCTGCCGTCGAAGGACGAATTCCCCTATACGATCCGCGTTCTGTCGGACATCACCGAGTCGAACGGCTCGTCGTCGATGGCGACGGTGTGCGGCGGTTCGCTGAGCATGATGGATGCTGGTGTGCCGCTGAAGCGGCCGGTTTCGGGCATCGCCATGGGCCTGATCCTGGAAGGCAAGAAGTTCGCGGTTCTCTCGGACATTCTCGGCGACGAGGATCATCTGGGCGACATGGACTTCAAGGTCGCAGGCACCGAAGCTGGCATCACCACGATGCAGATGGACATCAAGATCGCCGGCATCACCGAAGAGATCATGCGCAAGGCTTTGGAGCAGGCCAAGGAAGGCCGTGCGCATATCCTGGGTGAGATGAACAAGGCGCTCGCCTCGACCCGCACCGAGCTCTCGGCCCATGCCCCGCGCATCGAGACGCTGCAGATCGACAAGAGCAAGATCCGTGAAGTGATCGGCACCGGCGGCAAGGTGATCCGCGAGATCGTCGCGCAGACCGGCGCCAAGGTCGACATTGACGATGAGGGCCTGATCAAGATCAGCTCGTCCGACACCGCGCAGATCGAAGCCGCGATCAAGTGGATCAAGGGCATCGTCGAGGAAGCCGAAGTCGGCAAGGTCTATGACGGCAAGGTCGTCAACCTGGTGGACTTCGGTGCGTTCGTGAACTTCATGGGTGGCAAGGACGGCCTCGTCCACGTGTCCGAAATCAAGAACGAGCGCGTCGAGAAGGTCGCGGACGTCCTCAAGGAAGGCCAGGAAGTCAAGGTCAAGGTCCTCGAGATCGATCCGCGCGGCAAGGTTCGCTTGTCGATGCGCGTCGTCGACCAGGAAACCGGTGCCGAGATCGAAGACACCCGCCCGGCACGTGAGCCGCGCGAAGGTGGCGATCGTGGCCCACGTGGTCCACGTCGTGATGGTGACGGCGGCCGTGGCCCGCGTGGCGATGGCGGTGGTCGTGGTGATCGCGGTCCGCGCCGTGATGGCGACGGTGGCCGTGGCCCGCGTCGCGATGGCGGCGGCGAGCGCGCACCCCGGGCAGAGCGTTCGGGCGGCAATGACGACGGCCCCGCGCCCGAGTTCGCGCCGGCCTTCCTGACCGGTGACCGCGACTAAAATCTTCGGCACTTACGGAGAAAGAAGGGGCTCGGAGCAATCCGGGCCCCTTTTTCGTGGATTGGCAGCCTGCAAAAGGCGGTTGGTTTATGACGCACGCTGCCCTATCCCCGAACCGCGCGATGCGGCCTTTTCGGGTCCATCGCGCATTCGCGCCGGTAACGGGAATGCAGTGCGCACGCTCCGTGCAAATCTGCAGCTGTCCCTGCAACTGTAAGCGGCGAGCACGACGCGCAGGCGGAACCGGCAACGGCTCCGCAGCCACTGGGGAAGCCCGCCACATTGGCGGACCACCTGGGAAGGCGCGCATCGTGCGATGACCCGTGAGCCAGGAGACCGACCGGCGCGGGTCGCTCTTGCCCGGCTCATGGGATTGGCCAGGCGCGAAACGATTTTCGTCTGAGCGACGAACGTGCGGCTGGGGCCGCATCGGGGGGCGGTGCCGGGCGCTTACGCGTCCGTCCGGTGGCGTGTCCCGACCGTTCGCAGCGGACGCCCCGGCCCTTGTCGCTCGACGCCCAAGGGACTCGTTTACGCCATGAAGACTCTGCTTTCCTCGGCCGCGCTTGCCGCGCTGCTGCTCCCTGTCGCCGCCTTCGCTCAGGTCGCCCCCGATCCGGTGCCCGCACAAGCGACCGATGACGATTCCGCCATCGTGGTCACCGGGATCCGCTCCACCGTCACGCCGTTGCGCGCGGACCAGATCGGCGGCTCGGTCACTGTGCTCGATGCCGACACGCTCGAACAACGCCAGACGCGCGTCGTGTCCGATATCCTGCGCGATGTGCCCGGCATAGCGGTCAGCCGCATCCCTGGTCAGACGCAAGTCCGCCTGCGCGGAGCCGAGGCCAACCACACGCTCGTATTGATCGACGGGATCGAAGTGTCCGACCCCTATGCCGGTGAATTCGATTTCGGCACGCTGATCGCCGACGAGGTCGCGCGCGTGGAAGTCCTGCGCGGCCAGCAAAGCGCGATATACGGTTCCGATGCGATCGGCGGGGTAATCCAATATATCACGCTGACCGGCCGCGAAGCGCCAGGCATCAGTGGGCGGATCGAGGGGGGCTCCTTCGGAGCGGTCAACACCGCCGCGCGCATCGCGGGCGTCTCTGGCACGTTCGACTATGCCCTGTCGGGAACGCTCAACACCACCGACGGCACCCCTAACGCGCGCGGGGGAACGCGCGATCTGGGCAATGATTCAGGTGCCGTGTCGTTCAAATCAACGTGGTCGCCCGCCCCCAATGCACGCCTTACCGCCGTCGCGCGCTATGCCCGCACCCAGGCCGATTTCAACGACAGCGACAGCAACCCCGCCAGCAAGACATTTGGCTATACGATCGACACGCCGGGCGCGCATTTCATCAACGAAGCCATTTACGGCCTGCTGCGCGGCGAGCTCGATTTGCTCGACGGCAAATGGACGCAGGCGCTGACCGGACAAATCGCCGACACCAAACGCAATGGCTATGGCGCGGCCGCGCGCACCTATGGCGACACCGGCCAGCGGCTGAAGGGCTCGTATGAATCGACGCTCAAGCTCAATCAGGGCGCGCTGCATCACCAATTGACCGTCGCGGTCGATGTCGAGCGCGAGCGCTATCGCAACACCGATCCAGCGGGCTTTGCCTTCACCGGGCGGCGGCAAGTCGACAATGTCGGTATCGTTGGGCAATATGACCTGACGCTGGGCGAGCATGCCGCGTTCGGCGCGTCGCTGCGGCAGGACCTCAACAACCGCTTTCAGGACACCACCACCTATCGCGTGCAAGGCAGCTATCGCTTCGACAGCGGTACGCGCATCCGTGCCGCTGCCGGATCCGGCGTAAAAAATCCGGGGTTTTATGAACTCTATGGCTATAGCGACGGCCGCTTCATCGGCAATCCCGGCCTGAAACCGGAACGCTCCGAGGGCTGGGAAGCCGGGATCGAGCAGAGTTTCGTCGACGGCCATGTGCTGATTGGCGCGACCTATTTCGACAGCCGTTTGTCGGATGAGATCTACACCACCTATCCGGCACCCAATTTCGTCGCCACACCCGCCAACCGCACCACCAAATCACGCCAACACGGCGTCGAGGCATTCCTCAACGCCCGTATCGGCACCGCGTGGCGGATCGACGCCGCCTATACCTATCTCCACGCACGCGAAAACGGCGTCGAGGAAGTCCGCCGCCCGAGCCATATCGCCAGCGTCGCGCTCGGGTGGCGCGCGCCGCACGATCGCTTCGGCTTTACCGCCGTCGCGCGCTACAATGGCGATACCAGCGACGTGGCGTTCACCGATCCATCCTATGTTCCGGTCACGGTACGTCTGCACGATTATGTGCTGCTCAACCTCAATGGCGACGTGAAGCTGACCAAGCACTTCGCGCTGTTCGGCCGGATCGAGAACCTCAACAACGCGCATTATGAGGACGTGTTCAGCTTCACCAATCCGGGCCGTGCCGTTTACGGCGGCGTCCGCGCACGCTTCTGAACGCCAGCTCCGTAATCCGGGGCACAGCCCCGGATTACGAAACGCCGTCCTATGATCCTTGCACCGATTAACATTTCCATTATAGTGGAATAATGGAAATAGATACCGCCGTCTCCGCTTTGTCTGCGCTCGCCCATGGCGGACGGCTCGGCGTGTTCCGCATGCTGGTCCAGGCCGGACCCGACGGTCTGGCGGCGGGCGAGATTGCGCGTCGGCTGGACGTTCCTGCCAATAGCTTGTCGACCAATCTCCACATCCTGTCGCACGCGCAATTGGTATCGAGTCGCCGCGATGGGCGTTCGATCATCTATTCCGCGCGGCACGACCGCATGGCGCGCTTGCTCGAATATCTCATGGAGGATTGCTGCGACGGCAATCCTGAGATTTGCGGGCAGCTCGCCGACACCGTGCTGCGCAGCCGCTGTACTAAGGAAGGACACGCATGACCGACCCGATCGCCACCGATATCATCGTCTATCACAATCCGGCCTGCGGGACGTCGCGCAACACGCTGGCGATGATCCGCAACGCAGGGATCGAGCCGCACGTCGTCGAATATCTCAAGACGCCGCCATCGCGCGCGCTGCTCGAGCAATTGATCGCGCGCGCCGGAATGCGCCCGCGCGATCTGCTGCGCGAAAAGGGCACGCCCTATGCCGAGCTTGGCCTGGACGATGAGAGTCTGAGTGACGCCGCGCTGCTCGATGCGATGATCGCGCATCCGATCCTGATCAACCGCCCGCTGGTGGTGTCGCCGCTCGGCGTGAAGCTCTGCCGCCCGTCCGAGTTGGTACTCGATTTGCTGCCTGCGCCGCAACAAGGGGCATTCGCCAAGGAAGATGGCGAGCAAGTGATCGACGCGCATGGCCAGCGCGTCGGCTGATGCTCACCGCCGTTCTGATCTTTCTCGCGACGATTACGCTCGTCATCTGGCAACCGCGCGGGCTTGGCATTGGCTGGAGCGCGATGGGCGGTGCCATCGTCGCGTTGCTGGCAGGCGCGATCACCCTCGCCGACATTCCGGTGGTATGGAATATCGTGTGGAATGCGACGGGCGCGTTCGTCGCGATCATCCTGATCAGCTTGATCCTCGATGCGGCCGGTTTCTTCGAATGGGCGGCGTTGCACGTCGCGCGCTGGGGCGGCAGCAACGGCAAAAGGCTGTTCGCGCTGGTGGTGCTGCTGGGTGCGGCGGTATCTTCGCTCTTTGCCAACGATGGCGCGGCGCTGATCCTGACGCCGATCGTGCTCGCGATGCTGCGCGCATTGGGTTACGGGACAAAGGCGACGCTGGCGTTCGTCATGGCGGCGGGCTTCATCGCCGATACCGCCAGTCTGCCGCTGGTCGTTTCCAACCTCGTCAACATCGTTTCGGCCGACTTCTTCAAGCTCGGCTTTGCGGACTATGCGCTGGTGATGGTGCCGGTCGATCTCGCCGCGATCGCCGCGACGCTCGGGGCGCTGCTGCTGTTCTTCCGTCGCGATATTCCGGCGGACTATGATGTCACCCAATTGCGCAAACCCGCAGATGCGATCCGCGACGCGGCGACCTTTCGCGCCGGGTGGGTGGTGCTGGCGATGCTGCTCGTCGGCTTCTTTCTGCTCGACCCGATCGGTGTCCCGATCAGCGCCACCGCCGCGCTCGCCGCGCTGGTGCTGATCGTCATCGCGGGGCGCGGCCATGTGATCCAAACCGGCGCGGTCATCCGCGGCGCACCGTGGCAAGTCGTGGTGTTTTCGCTCGGTATGTATCTGGTCGTGTTCGGCCTGAAGAATGCCGGACTGACCGGCTATATCGCCACCGCGCTTGATTACGCCGCGCAAGGCGGGGTGTGGGGTGCCACCTTCGGCACCGGGTTGCTCGCCGCAATCTTGTCCTCGGTTATGAACAACATGCCAACCGTATTGGTGGGGGCGTTGTCGATCGACGCCACGCACGCGACCGGCGCGGTCCGGCAGGCGATGATCTACGCCAACGTTATCGGCTGCGATCTGGGGCCCAAGATTACCCCGATCGGTTCGCTCGCCACCTTGTTGTGGCTGCACGTGCTTGGGCAAAAGGATGTGCGGATCGGCTGGGGCTATTATTTTCGGGTGGGTGTCACGCTCACCATCCCGATCCTACTCGTGACGCTTGCGGCGCTGGCGCTGCGGTTGGGGTGATCGATCGAAAGAGCGGAGGGAGCACCACAGGGCTCCCTCCGAGGATCGTTCAGAAGTTCGCCGTGAAGCCAACCGCGAGGTTGCGACCCAGGCTGTCATAGCGCGCCGGGATCGTGTTGTTGCGCGCCAGGCTGATATTGTACGAATTCGCCAAGATCGGCGGGGCCTTGTCGAGCAGGTTGTTCGCGATCAGGCGCAGGCTGTAGCGCTTGGCAATGTTGAACGTCAGCGCGAGATCGAAGTAGCTGACCGGGGCGATATAGCCGAAGGTCTTCTGCACCCGATCAGGCGTGCCGCCGATCGCCGGATCGCCCGAATTGTTGGCGCTGGTGAGCGACCCGACATAGCGCCAGTTGAACGAGGCATTGAAGCCATCATCCGGCGTGACATAGGTAGCACGCAGGGCGTGGCTCCACTTCGGCAGCAATTGGCCACAGCCATTGCCGTAATAGCCCGCGCAATTGCGCTCGGGCTGCAGCGGCGAATCCTGGCCACCGGCGAAGGTGGTCAACGAGCCGTTGAAGCTCAGATCCATCCGGCCAACCTTGCCCAGACCCAGCGCATATTGCGACTGGAAGTCCCAACCGCGCGCGATCGAGAAATAATAATTGGTCGTGCCGGCGCGGATGAAGCCGCTGGTCGGGTTGGTGCCGGCCGCAGCATAGAGCGTGCCGTTGGCGGCGCGCACGATGCCCGAGCAGAAGAACGGATCCCCGTTCGAACGCAGGCAGCCATCGGTGTAATAGCTATCGTCATTATAGCCGAGCGAGTTGTTGATCTTGATCCGATAGCGATCGACCGAGAACACCAAGCCTTTGACGAAGCGCGGCTTCAAGATGATGCCATAGGTCTGGGTATAGGCCGTTTCGGGCGCTGCGGTGAAGCCACCCGAACGGACCGTGCATTGGTCGTTCGGGCACAGCAGCGTTGCGCTTCCATACAGCGAATCGGACAGGCCAGTCGCACGGCACACCTCCCGCGAAGCGAGCGGCGCGGTGGTGGTGATGGTCTTGCCCGGATTGGCCGGGTCAGCAATCTGACGCGGCACGGGTGCGCAGAAATCGTTCTGCGACCCACCCTGACGCGAATAGCTGATGTTGCTGGCCTGATACGCTTCCACCACGGTCGGCGCGCGCTGCGCCTTGTTGAAGGAGGCGCGGAACACGATGTCGCGAACCGGCGCGTACAACCCTTCCAGCTTCCACGTCGTGAATTTGTCGGGGTTGGAGCTGTATTTGGACAGACGCCCGGCGGCATTCACCTGAAGCTCTTCGATGAAGGGCTTGTGCTGAACCAAGGGTGCCTGAAGCTCGATATTGCCTTCCCAGACATGTTGGCGGAGGTCGGAATCCGATCCGCCATTGTCGGCCCGGAATGCCGCATTCGCGGTCGAGAACTGACGATCCTCGCGATATTCCACACCCGCCGCAAAGGCGAGACCCTGATCGGCGAAGGGGGACTTGATGCCATATTTGCCGAGGTCGCCGGTCACGTTGGCCTGCACATCGTACAGAATGCCAACGGTGGTCTGCTTCTCGGTCGCGAGACCGCTATACAGATAATTGACCAGCGCCTGGTTGCTGTTCCCCGCCTTGAACGCATCGAACGGTACGCAATTCTTGTCGGTCCCATCGACGACCGAGGCGCAGGTCGGCGTGCCATTGACGTTGACCACGTTGAGCGAGCGGTTGACGTTGGCAAATTGCGGCAGCGAGGCGGGCATGTAATCCTGCTGGTTGCGCGCGTAGACGCCGCCAACGTCATAGGTCCACGCATCGCCGATCTTGCCGCGAACACCGCCCGTCGCGCGAATGGCGCTATTGATATAGGTGTCGGTCAGATACGGCACATTGAAGCGATAGCGCACATCGATCGGCGCGAGCGTCGCGGTTCCGGCCGCAGCCCCGCAAATCGCGGATGCCTGCGACGCCGACAGGAACGGGTTGTTGCAGTTCACCTGATACGGGTCCGACCCGTAATTGGCGGCAGCAAACACGCGGGTCGGGAAGCGGTTGGTCGACTTATCGCGGAACCAGATGCCCGACCCGTAAATTTCCGCCGCGGGCGAGAGCTTCAGCGTCGCGAATCCACCGGCGTTCACCCGGGTGAAGGCGCGCTGGTACGAATAGCCATCATAGGGGTTGGCCGCATTGCCCGCACCCGCGCCATAGGGAACGAAGGTGCGCGTGCCGTCCGGATTGTTGACATAAGCCGTCCCGTTATTGGCCCCCGAGCGCGGCGAGATGTAACCGCTGACCGAATAGGACGACAACGAGCAGCTGAGCGGGCCATCGGTGCCGGTCTGCACCAATTGGCAGGCCGAGGTCGATCGCGCGTCGTACGGCACCAGATCCTGATGCTTATAATTGACGAAACCGGACACTTTCAGTTTGTCGCCAAACAGCGAAGTACCGGCGGTCAACGTCACATCGGCGCGGCCACCGTCATTGACCATCCCGGTATTGGTCGGGAAGCTCGACGCCTGCGCTTGCTGCGTGACGATGTTCGCGCGGTTCTAGTGGTTGTAGAAATTGTAATTGCCGTCGATCCGGATGCCCTTGAAATCGGGCTTGAGAACGAAGTTCACCACGCCTGCAACCGCGTCCGAGCCATAGACCGACGAGGCACCGCCGGTCAGCACATCGACGCGATCGATCAGCGAGACCGGGATAATCCCCGCATCCTCACCATTCTGCGTACCCAAACGCTTGCCGTCGATCAGCACCAGCGTGCGCTCAAAGCCGAGGCTGCGCAGCTTGATGCGCTGGCGACCGTCTGAATCCTGGTAATTTTGCTGGCTGTCAGGCGCGATCTGCGGGAGGCGGTTCAGCACCTCTTCGATATTGGTTGGCGACTGCGCCTTGATGTCCTGCGCGGTCACCGTGGTGATCGGCGCGGCCGATGCGATGTTCGGACGCAAAATGCGCGTCCCGGTTACCAGAATATCGCCGTCTGCGGGCGTCGTATCGGCTGCATCCGGTTTCGAGACGTGATCGTCGGCGGTGGCCTGTTGCGCCATCGCAGGCGCGGCGAAAGCCAGCGCCGCGCCCAGCGCAGCAAAGGATACGGAGTGACCGAGCATCATGAAAAATTTCCCCTAATTACACATGCCGCCCGCGTTTTGCGTTACGGCACCGTGACAAGAGGTTCTATTCAAATTGGCAAACCGTCAATACCTAATTGATACCACACCAAACCTATTTTGACATTTTATGCGCCCATGTCATGATCGTACATAAAGAATGAACCGGGGTGACCATGACCAGTAGAAGATCCTTGCTCGCCATGATGGGCGTTGCCGCCGGCGCATTGCCCGCCGCCAAAGCTTTGGCCGACATAACGTCCGGCCCTGCCGCGCAAATTGTCTCCACTTGGGACTTTGGCGCGGCCGCAAACGACGCTGCTTTTGCGAAGCTGGCCAGCGGCGGATCGTTGCTCGACGCGGTGGAAGCCGGGGCGATGGTGCCTGAAGCGGACCCAAACAACCATTCGGTCGGCTATAGCGGCTATCCGGATCGTGACGGGCACGTCACGCTCGACGCGGTCATCATGGACGATACGGGCCGGGTCGGCGCGGTCGCCGCGCTCGAAGATACCATGCATGCGATTTCGGTCGCGCGCCGCGTGATGGAAAAGACCCCGCACACGCTTTTGGTCGGCGAAGGCGCGACCCGCTTCGCCAAGGATCAGGGCTTTCCTTATTGTAAATTGCTGACCCCCGAATCGGAAAAGGCGTGGCGCGAATGGCTCAAGACCGCGCATTACCAACCCGAGGCGAATAGCGAGAACCGTACCACCCGCACGCCCGGCGGCGCACTCGACCATGACACGATCGGGCTGCTCGCGCGCGACGCCAGCGGGCGGCTCGCCGGTGCCTGCACAACCTCCGGCATGGCGTTCAAGATGCGCGGCCGCGTCGGCGATTCGCCGCAGGTCGGCAGCGGCCTGTTCGTCGAAGCGGGCGTTGGCGGCGCGACGTCGACCGGATTGGGCGAGGAGGTGACGCGCATTGCGGGCACGGCGCGCGTGATCGCGTCGATGCGCGCTGGACGCTCCCCGCAGGAGGCGTGCGAGGAGGTGGTGAAGCATATTGCCAAGCTTCGCGGCGACGCCATTCGCGGCGTACAGGTCGGGTTCCTTGCGCTCGATCCGCACGGCAATGTCGGCGCGTTCTGCCTGTTGCCGGGCTTCACCTATGCCGTCACCGACATGGCAGGGCGTACGGTGGTACATAAAGGAGCGTCGCTATTCCAGGCGTGACCACAACCGGCAGAATGCTCGAAGTCTGCGTCGAAACGATTGCGGGACTGGAGGCGGCGGTTCGCGGCGGAGCCGACCGGATCGAGATGTGCGCGGCGCTGTCGGTCGGCGGGCTGACCCCGCCGGGTTCGCTGATCCGCGCGGCAGCTGCAGTGCCTCTGCCCGTGCATCTGCTGGCGCGGCCCCGCGCGGGCGGCTTTATCCATGATGCCGCCGAGCAAGCGCTGATTGCCGACGACATTCGCGCCGCCGCCGAGGCCGGGCTTGCCGGTGTCGTGATCGGCGCGAGCGCCGCCGACCGGCAGCTCGATACCGCTGCGCTCGCGCGCTGGATCGAGCATGCCCGAACGCTCGGGCAGCAACGCGGTGCGCCGCTATCGCTCACCTTGCACCGCGCGTTCGATCTGGTGCCCGATCCGCTCGCCGCGCTCGAGCAGGCGGTGGCCTTGGGGTTCGATCGCATCCTGACCTCGGGCGGGCAGCCGCGCGCGATCGACGGTGTGGCAACGCTCGCCGCCTTGCACAGGCAGGCGGCGGGGCGGATCATCATCCTCGCGGGCAGCGGCGTGACGGTCGAGACCGCGCCCGCCTTGTTGGCGACCGGCATTGCCGAACTCCACGCATCCTGCCGCGCCACGCGCGAGATCGCGCCGGATGTTCCGGAACGCCGCTTCGGCTTCATCGCGGCGCAGGACGGTGATACCGATGCCGATCGCGTCGCGGCGCTCGCGCAACTGGTGCATTTTGCAGCTTGAGTAATACCAATATAAAACCTATCCCGGTTGAGATAGCAATCGGACCAGCCATGCACGATACCATATCCACGACCGTTTCGCCTGTTTCGGGCCCGACGTTGATGTTCCAGGAAGCGGCCGAGGCCGGTGCCGCCGTCGCCCGCATGCTCGCCGCGAATGGGTCAGCCTTTGCCGCGCTCGGCGCGAAGCTGCGCGCCGCCCCGCCCGCCGTTATCGTGACCTGCGCACGCGGATCGTCCGATCATGCCGCCACCTATGGCAAATATCTGATCGAGACGCGCACGGGCATTCCGGTGGCGTCGGCCGCACCGTCGGTCGCCTCCGTCTATGCCGCGCCCGCCGTGCAGGGCCATGCGCTGTGCATCGCTATCTCGCAAAGCGGGCGCAGCCCTGACTTGCTTGCCACTGTGGCGGCGCAAAAGGCGGCGGGCGCGCATGTCGTCGCCCTGGTCAACGACGCCACCTCCCCGCTCGCCGAAACCGCCGATACGGTGATCGCGCTGTCAGCCGGGGTCGAGCGGTCGGTCGCTGCGACCAAATCCTACATCGCGTCGTTAGCCGCGCTTGCCGCCTTGGTGGCGGAGTGGACCGAGGACGACACGCTGCGCCGCGCCGTAGCGGGCTTGCCCGATGCGCTCGCACGGTCCTGGGCGCTGGACTGGAGCGGCGTCGGCGCGAGCCTGCAGGAGGCGACCAACCTGTTCGTCATTGGGCGCGGGCTTGGCCTCGCGGTCGCGCAGGAAGCGGCGTTGAAGCTAAAGGAAACCTGCGGGCTTCATGCTGAAGCCTTCAGCTCGGCCGAGGTGCGCCACGGCCCGATGGCAATTGTCGGTAGCGGCTTTCCGATCGTCGCCTTCGCCACCTCCGATGTCATCGGCGATGACGTCCGCGCGGTTGCGGCGGACTTTGCCGCGCGCGGTGCGCGTGTCAGCCTGGCCGACGCACGTGTCGATGGGGCGGGTGACCCGCCCGCGCTCACCGCCGACCCCGCAATCGAGCCGATCCTGATGATCCAGAGCTTCTATCGCATGGCCGATGCGCTTTCTCTCGCGCGCGGGTACAATCCCGATGCGCCGAGCCATCTCAGCAAGGTTACCCGCACGCTATGACGTCTTATGCTTTCGTAAACGGCAATATCGTCACGCCGCGCGGGATCCTGTCCGCTGCGACGATCGACGTCGAGGGCGGCGTCATCGTCGCGATCATGGAGCGCGCCAGCGCCGGGGCGATCGATCTTGATGGTGGATGGCTGATGCCCGGCTTCATCGACACCCAGGTCAATGGCGGCGGCGGCGTGCTGTTCAACGACGAACCGACCGTCGACGGGATTGCCGCGATCGGTGCGGCGCATCGGCCTTATGGCACCACTGCCTTCCTGCCGACGCTGATCAGCGATTCGGCATTGGTCATCGGCGAGGCGCTGGAAGCGACCGACGCCGCGATCGCGGCGGGCGTACCGGGCGTCGTCGGCGTCCATATCGAAGGCCCGGTGATCAACGTCGCGCGCAAAGGCATTCACGATGCCGCGCGCTTCGTAACGCTCGACGATACGCTGATGGCGTTGCTGATGCGGCCACGTCGCGGTCGCGTGATGGTCACGATTGCGCCCGAACTGGTGCCCGCCGACCGTATCGCGGCGTTGGCACGCGCCGACGTGCTCGTCAGCCTCGGTCATAGCAACGCGACCTATGCCGAAGCGACGGCGGGGTTCGCCGCCGGCGTGACCGGGGTCACCCATTTGTTCAACGCCATGTCGCCGCTCATTCAGCGCGCGCCCGGCGCGGTTGGCGCGGCACTGGACAACCAGTCGGTCTATTGCGGGCTGATCGTCGATGGCTTCCATGTCGACGATGCCGCACTGCGCATCGCGCTGCGCGCGCGCCCGGCGGATCGTATGATGCTGGTCACCGACGCGATGCCGTGCGTCAACACCGCCGAGACCACCTTCCTGCTGCAAGGCCGCCCGATCCATGTCGAGGGTGGCCGGTGCATCGGGGCCGACGGCACGCTGGCCGGGTCGGATCTCGACATGGCACGCGCGGTGCGCAACACCATTACCCGGCTCGGCATCGCGCCCGAGCGCGCAGCGGCGATGGCGGCGACCCATCCGGCCGCCTTCCTCGGCCTGTCGCGGGATCGCGGGGTGATCGCACCAGGCAAGCGCGCCGACTGGGTACAGCTCGACGCCGCCTTCCACCCGACCGCTACCATTGTTGGCGGAGACCTTGCGGCGACGGCGCGGTCCGAGCCCGTTCCTGCCTGACCTCGCGCGCCCTGCGCGTCCCTGCCCCGTTTGAGGAGAAACCATGGCGTCGATCGTGCTGTCCGCACCGTTACAAGGCTGGGTCACTGCGCTGGACGATGTCCCCGATGCGGTGTTTGCCGGGCGGATGCTGGGCGACGGGCTGGCGATCGATCCGACGGGCGACTGCCTCTATGCGCCTTGCGCCGGGCGCATCGTCAGCGTGCAGTCGACCGGCCATGCGCTGACGATCGAAGCTGAAAACGGCGCGCAAATCCTGATCCACCTCGGCATCGATACCGTCGGGCTGGGCGGGCGCGGCTTCACCCCGCATGTGCGCGCCGGGGACCGAGTCGCTACGGGCGACGCACTGATCGACTTCGATCTCGATCTGCTGGTGCGTGAAGCCCCTGCCGTGATCACGCCGATCTTGCTCGTCGAGAGCGAGGGCTATCAGATTACCAACCGTGCGAGCGTTGGCCCGATCCTCGTCGGTGCACCGCTGATGATGGTGCACGAAGTCGCTTCGGCTGAGGGCACGACGGGCGAATCCGCCGACATCGATGCGGCCACCGAAAGCCGCATACTGCGCATCGACCTGCCCCACGGCATCCACGCCCGCCCGGCCGCCCGCATTGCCGCCTGCGCCCGCGCCTTCGGTGCCTCGATTACGATCGGCAAGGACGCGCGCACTGCATCGGCGCTCAGCCCGACCGGGCTACTTGCACTCGGCATTGGGCATGGCGACACGATCACGCTGGCCGCGCAGGGCAGCGACGGCACCGCTGCGCTCGATGCGCTGGTCGCGCTGATCTCCGGCGGCATGGACGAAGCGCCCGCGCCTGCCGCGCCGCCACCGATCGCGCCGCGTAATGCCGATGTGCCCGAAGGCGCACTTGTCGGCGTGACGGCGGCCCCCGGTCTTGCGATCGGCCCAGTGCGGCATCACCGCGCGATCGACCCCGAAGTGTTGCCGATGGGCAGCGGCGTGGCGCAAGAACAAGCCGCCTTCACCGCCGCTCATGCCGCGCTTGCGGCCGAGATGACACGTCAGGCCGCCACGGCACACGGCCCGACGCGTGCTATTTTGGAGGCCCACGCCGCGTTGCTGGACGACCCGGCCCTGATCGACGCGACTCGCGCCGGAATTGCGCGCGGCGAGAGCGCTGGCTTTGCCTGGCGCGCGGCAATCCGCCCGCAAGCCGATGCGCTGCGCGCCGGGGGCGACACGCATCTCGCCGAACGCGCCGACGATCTGCGCGATCTCGAACGCCAGTTGCTCGCGCACCTTTTGGGAGTAGCGACGAGCACGCAGCTTTACCCAGCAGGCACGATCCTGATTGCCGAAGACCTGATGCCGTCCGATCTGATCGGCTCGGCCGAGGGCCTGGCCGGCCTGTGCATCGCCAAGGGTGGTCCGACCTCGCATGTCGCGATCCTCGCTGCCTCCATGGGCTTACCTGCGCTGGTCGCGATCGGCCCCGACGTGCTGGATATCGCCGACGACACCCGCGTCATTCTCGATGCGAGCAACGGCCTGCTCCACACCGCCCCCTCCGCCACCCAGCTGGCGGAAGCCGAGGCGGCGCAAGCCAAGGCCGCCGCACGCCGCGCGAGCGCGCTCGCGCGGGCGGGCACCCCCTGCCACACCGCCGACGGCACGCGCATCGAAGTCGTCGCCAATCTCGGTTCCGCTGCCGAAGCCGCCCCTGCCGTAGCCAATGGTGCCGAGGGCTGCGGCTTGCTGCGTACCGAATTCCTGTTCCTCGAACGCGACACCGCGCCATCGGTCGCCGAACAGGCCGCCGAATATCAGGCAATCGCCGATGCGCTGGAAGGTCGCCCGCTGATCGTGCGCCTACTCGACATTGGCGGCGACAAACCCGCCCCCTATCTGCCGATCGCGGGCGAGGAAAATCCGGCACTGGGCCTGCGCGGCATCCGCGTCGGCCTGGCCCACCCCGCCTTGCTCGAAGAGCAACTGCGCGCGATCCTCAGCGTACAGCCCACCGGCCAATGCAAGATCATGCTGCCGATGGTCGCCCAGATCGAGGAATTGCGCCGGGTGCGCGCGCTGCTCGACCGGCTGTGCGCAGAGCTCGGCATAACCACGGCGGTGCAGCTCGGCATCATGGTCGAAACCCCCGCCGCCGCCGTCACCGCCGATCTGCTGGCGCGCGAGGCCGATTTCCTGTCGGTCGGCACCAATGACCTGACGCAATATACGCTGGCGATGGACCGCGCCAATCCGGCAGTCGCAAGCGCGCTCGACGGCCTCCACCCCGCCGTGCTGCGGCTGATCGGTGAGACCTGTCGCGGCGGTGCCGCGCACGGTCGCTGGACCGGCGTGTGCGGCGGTCTCGCCTCCGATCCGCTCGCCGTGCCGATCCTGCTCGGGCTCGGCGTCACCGAATTGTCGACTGCGCCGGTGATGGTGCCGACGATCAAGGCGCTGGTGTCGGACGTCACGCTCGCGGCCTGCCGGGATCATGCCGCCGCCGCGCTCGCCTGCACCTCCGCCGCCGAGGTGCGCGCCCTCGCCCGAAGCTTCGCGACCAAGGAGATGTCGGCATGAAATCGATCCTGGGGGCGCTCCAGCCGCTCGGCCGCGCGCTGATGCTGCCGATCGCGGTACTGCCGATCGCAGGGCTGCTGATGCGGCTCGGCCAGCCCGATCTCATCCCCGGCGGCCTGCCCTTTATCGGCGCGGCGGGGCAAGCGATCTTCGACCATCTCGGCTTGCTGTTCGCGATCGGTGTCGCCACCGGCTTCGCGCGCGATGGCAATGGCGCGGCGTGCCTCGCCGGTGTCACCTGCTTCCTGGTCACGACCGAAGCCGGCAAGACGCTGCTGACCGTCCCCCCCGAAGCGATCGCAGGCTTTACCGGCCCCTCGGTCGACCTGGCGACAGCGGCGTGGAAAGCCAAGGTCATGGCGCGGCTCGACGTGCCGATCGGCATTCTGTCGGGGCTGGTCGGCGGCCTGTTCTACAATCGCTTCTCGGCGATCAAGCTGCCCGAATATCTCGCTTTCTTCGGCGGTCGCCGCTTCGTGCCGATCGTCAGCGGTCTGGCCGGCCTCGCGCTCGCGCTCGTCGTCGGGCTTGGCTTCCAGTCGATCAGCAATGGCATCGATGCACTGAGCACCGCGGCGACCAGCGCAGGCGCGCCGGGGCTGTTCGTGTTCGGCCTGCTCAACCGGCTGCTGCTGGTGACCGGGCTGCACCACATCCTCAACAACGTCGCCTGGTTCGTCGTCGGCGACTGGCACGGCACCACCGGCGATCTGCGCCGTTTCTTCGCGGGGGATCCCAGCGCCGGAAGCTTCATGGCCGGGTTCTTCCCGGTGATGATGTTCGGCCTGCCCGCCGCTTGCCTCGCCATGTACCACGCCGCCGCACCCGATCGGCGCAAGGCGGTCGGCGGGATGCTGTTCAGCCTCGCGCTCACGTCCGCGCTCACCGGCGTCACCGAGCCGATCGAATTCAGCTTCATGTTCCTGGCACCGGTGCTGTTCGGCATCCATGCCGCGCTCACCGGCCTGTCGATGGCGCTGATGGACCTGCTCGGCGTCAAGCTCGGCTTCGGCTTTTCCGCCGGTTTGTTCGATTACGTGCTGAACTACGGCAAGGCGACGCGCCCGCTGCTGCTGCTGCCGGTCGGCGCGGTCTATTTCCTGCTCTATTACGGCATCTTCCGTTTCTTCATCAAACGGATGGACTTGCCGACCCCCGGCCGTGAGCCGCTCAGCGACACCCCTGCGACATCCTCCCCAGTCGTCGCAGGCGGGCGTGGTGCGGCCTTTGCGCAGGCGCTTGGCGGCGGGGGCAATCTCACCACCGTCGGTGCCTGCACGACGCGGCTGCGGCTGGTGGTGCGCGATCAGGCGCTGGTCGATGACGCCGCGCTCAAGGCACTCGGCGCGCGCGGCATCATCCGCCCCTCGGCGACCGCGCTGCAAGTCGTGCTGGGGCCGATCGCCGATGTCGTCTCGGTCGAGATCCGCGATGCGCTGGCGCTGGGCGGCGGTGCTGTCACCGCACCGGTCGCCGCCACGCCGACCGCTGAGCCCACGCTAACCCTCGCCGCGCCCCTGCTCGCGGCGCTGGGCGGCGCGGACAATATTGCAGACAGCGCGCGCTATTTCGGGCGGCTGCGGATCACGCTGCGCGACGTGGCCAAGGCTGACCAAGCGGCGCTCGACGCGCTCAACCTGCACGCGGTCGCACGCCCCGCACCGGGCCTGCTGCATCTGCTCGGCGACGAAACCACGCTCGGCCGGCTGATCACCGCCTGAGCCACCGGCCCGACGCGCGCTACCCGTTCGTTTCGAGCGTAGTCGAGAAACAGCCACAAGCGCTGTGCCAGGTTTCTCGACTTCGCTCGAAACGAACGGGGGAAGGTAATCCTACCCCGCCGCCAGCGTAACCGGCCCCAAAATCCCCGACTCCGCGCCGGCATCCGCCTCGATCAACAGCGCGATCCGGCGCGCGCCCGCCCCGGCGGGCACGCGCGCGGTCAACGGCCCCGCTGCGCCATCGGCCTTGTCCGCGAGGCGCTGCCCATCGACCCACAGTTCCGCACGCCCGCCGATCGCGGCAAAGCGGAGCATCCCGCCCCCCGCCGCCACCGCGCGCCACGGCGTGATCGCCGCGCGATAGACGCGCCAGCGCCCACCCGTTTCGACCGGCGTCGGCGTCCCGCTGCGCACGAACGCCCAGCTATTGTTATCGCCGTCGCTCGGCGCAAGATCGGGCGAGGGCCGCGCGTCGAACGCCGCCGAGCGCCGCCACTGCGCGATGCGCTGCTGCGGCGAGATCGCTGGAACCTGGCCGGGCGGATCGATCGCCAGCCGGTCGATCGTCAGCCGCGCCGGGGCCAGGCCGTCCGCCTGCGCCGTCATCACGATCCGCCCACGCCCGGTCTCCGCGCGCACGATAACTTGCGCCAGGCCATTGAACAACGAGCGCGCGCCATGGTCGGGCGGCGATTGCTCAGGCTCATGGCTGTTGGGGTCGCCATTGCCGAGCCCGATGATCGCCGCGCCCGCGACCGTGAAGCGCACCGGCAGATTGGCGGTCGGCACGTGCCGCCCCTTTGCATCGACCGCATCGACCGTCACCGGCTGCACATCCTCGCCATCGCCCGCCATCACGCTGCGCGCAGGCGTCAGGCGCAGCGCAACCGGTCGCCCCGCCGTCTCCTGCACCGCGCGCGCGACGATCCGCCCGCCGCGCCGCGCGACGGCCTCGATCCGGCCCGGCGCATAGGGCACTTTCCAACTGTTCCCCAGGAACCGATCGACCGCTTGCGTGCCCAACTCGCGCCCGTTCAGGCTGAGCGTCACCTGTTCGGCATTGCTCATCACCACGACATCGATGCCGTGCCCCTCACGCCCCGGCCACGTCCAATGCGGCGCGAGGCTCAGGACCGGCGCATCGTCGATCCATTGCGCGCTGCGCAGGCCGAAGGCGGTCTTCGGGAAACCGCACAGGTCCAGAATGCCGAAGAAGCTCGAGATCGTCGGCCATTCATACGGCGTCGGCTCGCCATGATAATCGAAGCCGGTCCATACGAACCCGCCAGCCACGAACGGCCGGTCGGCGATCATCTTCCAGCTCGGCCCGTGCGGTGCCCCCCAGCCCGCTGCTTCGCGGTCATAGGACGTCGCGATATGCGCCTTGGGGTCGCTCTCGAATGCGCCGCGCGTCTGATACGCGCTGGTGTCCTCGGTGCTGATGATCGGCTTGGTCGGAACCAGCCGATGATAGACGTCATATTGGTCCTGATAATAATTGAACCCGGTGACATCGACTTCGGTCGAGGTGTTGACCGGATCGTTGAACGCGCCGTTCATCGCGACCGTCACTGGCCGCGCGTCATCGAGCCGCTTCAGCACCGCCACCATCCGCCGCGTCATTTCGACGCCTTGCGGTGTCGATTTCAGCGGTTCCTCGTTCCACAGCGTCCAGATGATCACGCTGGGGTGGTTGCGGTCGCGCCGCACCAGCCATTCGAGCTGGGCCATATAGTCGGGCGATGGGTTGAAATGGCGGTTCTCGTCCATCACCAGCAACCCCATCCGGTCGCAATAGTCGAGCAGTTCGGCGGTCGGCGCGTTGGACGACATGCGCACCGCGTTGCAGCCCATCGCCTTCAGCCGCTGCAGCCGCCAATAGAGCAAGGCATCGGGCATGGCGGTGCCGACCCCGGCGTGATCCTGATGGATACACACCCCTTTGATCTTCACCGGCCGCTCATTGAGGAAAAAGCCGCGCTCGGCATCGAAGCGGATCGTGCGGAAGCCGATCGGGATCTGCCGCACATCCACCACGCCCCCGTCGCGCAGCACCTGCACGCGCAGCGTGTAGAGCGTCGGCGTTTCCACCGACCACAACCGCGCATCGCCAATGTCGAGCGTCAGCCTGGCGTCGGCCTGCTCCAGCACCGGCACCGTCGCCGCAACGCTCGCGCGCTCGACCGCATGGCCCTCGGGGTCGAACAGCGTCGCTTCGACCGTCACCGTCGCTGCGGCGCGCTCGCTATTGGCCAGCGTCGCGACGACGGGCACCTGCCAGCGGCCCGCGACATCGCGACGCGGATCGCAATAGACGCCATCGCTGATGATCGCGACCGGCGCGCGCCGCACCAGCCAGGCGTGGCGATACAGCCCCGCCCCTTCATACCACCAGCCTTCCCAGGCACTGGCATCGACCCGGATCGCGATGACATTGGGTTCGTCGCCAAAGGTCGCAAACGGCGTGATGTCGGCATAGACGCTGGCATAACCCGACCAGCTATGCGCGACGACGCTGCCATTCACCCAGATCGTCGCATTGGTGGCGATGCCGTCGAAATGCAGCTCGATCGTCTTGCCGCGATCGGCGGGATCGAGCAGCAGCGTGCGGCGATACCAGCCGATCCCGCGCGGTCGATAGCCTTGCGAGATGTTCGCGCTCTCGACGAAGGGCTGCGCCGCCGCCCAATCATGCGGCACGCGCACTGCCGCCCAGTCGCTATCGTCATACAGCACCGCCGCCGCACCGATCGCATTCCCGGCCATCGCGGAAAGATAGGTCTCGGCATGGCCCGCCGGTGCGGGTGCTGCGATATCGCCTTCATGAAAGCGCCAGCCAAGCTCGAGCAGCGTCCGCGCCGGGTCCTGGCGGACGGGCCGCGGCGGCAGGCTGTTTTCGGGGCGCGGCATCGGAAACCCATCGGCGGTTTGCGGCGCGGTGGCGGCGACGGCCGGAACGGCGCGCAAGGCACCCGCGCCCGCGCTGGCGAGCAGAAGCTGGCGACGGTTCATAACAACACTCCGGGGAGGAAAGGTCTGCGCGCGAACGCGGCTACAGGTCGGACAGTTCGGCGACGAAGTCGTAAGCGTCGCCGCGATAATAAGAGCGGGTGAATTCCGCCGCGCGGCCATCCTTCAGGAAGCCGCGCCGCTCGATCAGCAAGCCCGGATGCCCGGCGCTGACCCCCAGCATCTTGGCGTGTTCGGGCCCGAACGGCACCGCGCGCAGCCGCTGCAGCGCGCGCACCGGGCGGCTGCCGGCCTTGTCGAGCGCGGTGTAGAGCGAGTCTTCGACCGCGCCGACACCCGGCAGGCAATAACCCGCGATGGTCGAGAATTCGAGCGCCATCGGCTGATCGTCGGCATAGCGAATGCGGTGAAAGCGATAGACCGGCGTCCCCGGCGACAGCCCCAGTGACATCGCCTCGTCAGGGTCGACGGTGCCCGCCGCGCGGCTGATCCAACTGCTCGACGCGGTCTTGCCGCGCGCCGCCATGTCTTCGGAAAAGGACGACAGCTTGGAAAAGCTCTTTTCCACGCGCCCGGTGACGAAGGTGCCCGCCCCGCGCCGCCGCGTCAGCAGGCCTTCCTCGACCAATCCGCCAATCGCCTTGCGCACGGTGATGCGGGAGATGTCATATTCGATCGCGAGATCCCGCTCCGCCGGAATGGCATCGTCTTGCGCCAGCACATCGTGCGCGATAGCCTCGCGGATGAGGTGCTGAAGCTGCAGGTAGAGCGGTGCCGGATTGCCTTCGCGAAACTGTCCGATCTGTTGCGAAAACGCCAATGCCCATCCCTTTCGCCGCGACGTGATACGCCCCGTCTCGTGCGTGCGTCGCTGTGTGAGCAGCCAGCCTAATCAAAGCGTGGCAGGTGAGCAATCGGGATTGTTGCGATTTCATATTGGTATGCTTCGCACGAATGCCGCACCGGTCGATCCCGCAGTTTTATATCAAAAACCGTTATCCGGTCCGCTTGCAAGTGGACTTATATTGGTTACACTTCGAGCCAAAGATACGCCAGAGCGGCGGCAGGGAGATTTTATGATGCAAAGCAAGCAGCGCGGCACCGCGGAGCGCAATTTTCGGCGGTGCGGTGCTACGCTCGGAATGCTGTCCTCGCTGCTGATCACCGCATCGGCGACGGCGCAAACCACGCCATCTACGCTCCCATTACTCCCGCTTCCCGCCAAGATCACGCGCACGGCCGACAGCATCACCATCGCCAATGGCGCGGGCGTCGCCGTGCCCAGCGGCGACGCCCAAGCCGAAGCCGCCGCGCGCCTGCTGATCGCGCAAGTGGCCACCACGCGCGGGTTAAGGCTGCGCACCGCCAGCACCGGAGCGGTGGTCCGCTTCGTGCGCGATCCCGCGATTGTCGGCGCGGAAGCGTATCGCCTGACCGCCGATGCCAGCGGAATCCGGATCGCGGCTTCGGCGCGCGGCGGTTTCGTCTATGGCGCGATGACGCTGGCGCAATTGCTCAGCCCCGATCAGGCGTTCGGCAAACCCGTCACCGTCCCCGGCGTCGATATCAGCGACGCGCCGCGCTTCGCCTGGCGCGGCGTGATGGTCGATGTCGCGCGGCATTTTCAGCCGTTGCCCTCGCTTTACCAGATCGTCGATCAAATGACGGCGGTGAAGTTGAACGTACTCCATCTCCACCTGACCGACGACCAGGGCTGGCGCTTCGAGGTGAAACGCTATCCCAAGCTCACCGAAATCGGCGCGTTCCGCGCGCCGCCAAGCACCGGCGGCCCCGCCCCGACCACGCGCGTTGGCGGTTTCTACACCCAGGCCGAACTGCGCGATCTGGTCCGCTATGCCGCCGAACGCGGCATCACGATCGTCCCCGAAATCGATCTGCCCGGCCATGCGCAGGCGCTGGTCGCGGCCTATCCTGAGATCGGCGTGTTCGGGGATCGTCCGGTCGTATCGCACGATTGGGGGGTCAATCCCTATCTGCTCAACCCCGGCCCCAAGGGCGTCGCCTTTGTCGAGAACGTGCTCGATGAACTGATGGCGGTGTTCCCCGGCAGCTTCATCCATCTCGGCGGTGACGAAGCGGTCAAGGATCAGTGGGAACGCTCGCCCGAAGTCCAGGCGCAGATGGCCAAGCTCGGGCTCAAGACCGAAAATGCGCTGCAAAGCTGGCTGATCGACGAATTCGGCCGCTATCTCGCCAGCAAGGGGCGGCGGCTGATCGGCTGGGACGAAATCCTCGAAGGCGGACTGCCGCCTTCGGCCTCGGTGATGTCGTGGCGCGGCGAAAAGGGCGCGGTCGATGCCGCCAATGCCGGACACGATGTCGTGCTGACCCCGGCACCGACGCTGTACGTCGACAGCCTGCAAAGCGACCAGCGCGACGAACCACCCGGCCGTTTGTCGATCCAGACGCTGGCCGATGTCTACGCTTATGATCCGCTACCCAAGGGCATCGATGCCGACCGCGCGAAGCATGTGCTCGGCGCGCAGGTGAATGCGTGGAGCGAATATCTCGTCACGCCGTATCAAGTCCAGCACGCGATCTTCCCGCGTGCGGCGGCGCTGGCCGAAAACACCTGGTCGAACGCGCCGCGCGATTTCACGAGCTTCGCCACACGCCTTGCCCCGCAGGCGGCGCGCTGGCGGCGCGGTGGGATCGAGGTGGCCGACAGCGCCTTTGCTGTAACCTACGCCCTGCAAGGCGCGCGCGGCGATGCGCTGCGGGCAAATAAAGTGACGGTTGCGCTCGCTACGCAAGTCCCGGTCGGCACGATCCGCTATACGCTGGACGGCACCGCGCCGACGGCACGCTCGCCCGTTTATGCAGCACTGCTCAGCCTTGTCCCAGGCGCGACGATCAAGGCCGCCGCTTTTGACACAGACGGCATCGCCACCGCGCGCATCCGCGATTTCGCGACGAGCCGCAGCGCCTTGCTCTACCGCAACGCCTCCGACCTGGTGTCGTGCCCGCGCGGCGCGCTGGGGCTGCGCGTGCCGCTGACCGCTGATGCCGAAAGCAACGGTCCTGCTTTCAACATCAACCTGTTCGACACGTGCAGCGCCTATCCGGCGGCCCCGCTGGACGTGGCCGGCGGTTTCACGATCGAAGTCGCGCGGCTGGCGCGCCATTACGGCCTGGCGCACGAAGCTTCGGCGGTGCGCGAGCCCTATAACGTAACCGCGCATGGCGAATTGGTCGTGCTCGCCGGGTGCCAAGGAGGCCGCAAGGGCGCGCCCGACAAGGACGCCCCAAAGCCCGTCGTAGTTGCGACCTTCCCGCTCCCTGATCCCGCAGCATCTCCTACCAAGATGACGTTCAAGGGAGCCTTGCCGCAGATGAGCGGGGACCGCGACCTGTGCTTCCAGTTCACCTCGCCGACCTCCGATCCTTATTACGCCGTAGCATCGGTCCAACTGACCGAGCGCCGCTGATGCACACCTCGTTGCGCGCCGCAATCGTCGCTGCATTGCTGACGGGAGCGGCCACGCCGATCGCCGCCGCACCGCGCACCGCCACCGCGCTCGACGATGGCTGGCAAGCGCGCATCGCTCCGTCGGACAGCGCTGCCGCCACCGCGCACAAGGAACAGACGCGCTGGTTCCCGGCGCACGTGCCCGGCAGCATCCAGCAGGATCTGATCGCACGCCGCCGCGTGCCCGATCCGTTCCTCGCCACCAACGAAGCCGCGATCCAGTGGGTCGGGCGCACCGACTGGCTGTACCGCCGCACGCTGCAAGTGACGCCCGCAATGCTCGCGCGCGATCATCTCGATCTGGTGTTCGACGGGCTCGACACCTTCGCCACCGTGACGATCAACGGCCGCCGAGCAATCGTCGCCGACAATGCCCATCGTCGTTGGCGGACCGATATCAAGCCGCTGCTCAACGTCGGCGCCAACGAGATCCTCATCACCTTCGCCGCGCCGATCAAGACACTGCAACCGATGGTGCTGGCGCAAAAGGCCTCGCTGCCCGGCGAATATGATTCCGCGTTCGGCGATGAGCCTAAGGGCCGTCAGACCTCGCCTTATATCCGCAAGCCCAAATACCATTATGGCTGGGATTGGGGCCCGCGCATCCTCAATGTCGGCCTATGGCGTCCGGTGCGACTGGAAACCTGGGACAATGCGCGGATCGATACGCTGCGCGTCGACCAGGATGACCTGAACGATAGCGAAGCGCGCCTGTCGGCCAAGGCCGTCATCCAGGCCGATCGCGAGACTGTCGCCAACGTCCGCGTCACGCTGACCGCGCCCGACGGATCGCAGCAGCAGGTCGTGCAGCAAGTGACGCTGGCAGCCGGCACCAACGCCGTGTCGGTGCCGATCACCGTCGCCAACCCGCAGCGCTGGCAACCGGTCGGTTATGGCGCGCAACCGCTCTACCGCGTCACCGCGACGCTCAACCAGAATGGCGAGGCCACCGACACTGCCGAGCGCCGCATCGGCTTGCGCTCGGTCGAGCTGATCCGTGGCGGCGGCGCAATGGGCTTTCGCGTCAACGGCATCCCGATCTTCGCCAAGGGCGCGAACGTCATCCCATTCGACAGCTTCCCGGCCCGCGTCACCCCAGCCTCGATGCGCCCGCTGCTCACCGCCGCGCGCGACGCCAATATGAACATGCTGCGCATCTGGGGCGGCGGCTATTATCTCGACGATGCCTTTTACGACATGGCCGACGAAATGGGCCTGATGGTGTGGCAGGATTTCATGTTCGGCGGTGCCGTCACCCCGCCTGATGCCGCCTATCGCGAGAATGTCCGCATCGAGGCGGAGCAACAGGTCGAGCGGCTCGGCAACCATCCCTCGATCGTTCTGTGGTCGGGCGGCAATGAAGTGCTGTCGGGCTGGGAGAATTGGGGCGACCGCAAGGCCTTCAAAAAGGCGGTTGGCGCCGACGAGCAGGAACGCATCGGCGCTGGCATGGCGGTGCTGTTCGATCGTGTGCTGCGCGATGCGGTGCTGACGCGCTCGCCCGGCACGCCTTATTGGCCGGGTTCGCCCTCGACCGATTATGAAGGTCCGGTCGATACCGATGCCTCGGGCGACCGCCATTTCTGGGATGTGTGGTCGGGCTCCAAGCCGGTCGAGCGCTATCTCGACGCGTGCCCGCGCTTCATGTCCGAATATGGCTTCCAGGCGATGCCCGACATGGCGACGGTGCGCGCCTTTGCCGGCAACGGCCCGCTAACCCCGGACAGTCCGGTGCTGAAGGCGCATCAGAAGTTCCTCGCCGGGGAAGGCAATGAACGGCTGTTGATGTACATTCGCGACCGGCTCGGCGAGCCCAAGGACATTGCCGACTTCGTCTATCTCAGCCAGGTCAACCAGGCCGAGGCGATCGCACTCGCCGCCCTCCACCACCGTTCGTGTCGCCCGGTGACGATGGGGTCGCTTTATTGGCAGTTGAACGACGTGTGGCCGTCCATCTCCTGGTCGAGCATCGATTATGACGGGCGCTGGAAGCTGCTCCATTATGCCGCGCGCCGCTTCTTCGCGCCGCAGGTGATCGTCGCCGAACATAAGGACGCGGCCACGCGCATTGCGCTCGTGTCCGATGCGACCACGCCGATTGCGGCCCGCTGGCGCGTCCGCGCGTTCGACATGGCGGGCAAGCCGCTTGGCGAACAAAGCGCGGCGGCAAACATGCCCGCTTTGTCCGCCACCGATGTCGCCAAGCTCGACGATGCGACACTGTTCACCGGGGCCGATGCCGCCAACAGCTATGCCGTCGCCGAATTGCTGGTCGGTGACGCCGTGGTCAGCCGCGCGTTGATCGAGCGCGGCGTGCCCAAGACGATGCACTATCCCGACCCCGGCCTGACCGCGACGTGGACCGGCAAGAGCGTCACCATCCACAGCACGGCGCTCGCCCGCGCGGTGATGCTCGACTTCGGCCAGATCGGCGCGCATCCCTCCGATGACGGCTTCGATCTGTTGCCGGGCGAAAGCCGCACCATCACCGTGACGTCCACGGCGTCGCCCGCAGCGCTTGCCGCCGCCCTCACCCTCCGTTCGCTGGGATCCCGTCGATGATCTGGATGTTGCTCGCCGCCGAGGCCGCGCAAATCGCCCCCACCCCCGAAGCCCTGACTACCGAACAAAAGGCCGCCCAGCTGCAAAGCAGCGCGCCTGCCGATCCCGCCGCCGGTCTGCCGGCGTATGACTGGTGGAATGAAGGCCTGCACGGTCTCGCGCGCGATGGGTATGCCACGGTGTTCCCGCAGGCGATCGCCATGGCGGCGACGTGGGACGCGCCGTTGCTCAACCGCATCGGCGATGTCGTCGCCACCGAAGCGCGCGCCAAGTTCAACGCGCAACCGGTCTCGGCCGATCGCAAGATCTATCAGGGGCTGACGATCTGGTCGCCCAACATCAACATCTTCCGTGATCCACGCTGGGGCCGTGGGCAAGAGACCTATGGCGAAGACCCGTATCTCACCGGCCATCTCGGTGTCGCCTTCATCACCGGGCTGCAGGGGCCGGACCCGGCGCACCCCAAGGTGATCGCCACGCCCAAGCATCTCGCCGTCCATAGCGGTCCCGAGGCCGGGCGCGACGGTTTCGATGTCGACCCGTCGCCGCAGGATCTGGAAGCGACCTACCTCCCCGCCTTCCGCCTCGCGGTGACCGAGGGCAAGGCGCAGTCTCTGATGTGCGCCTATAACGCCATCCACGGTGTCCCCGCCTGCGCCAATGCGCCGCTGATGGTCGATCGGCTGCGCCACGACTGGGGCTTTACCGGCTTCACCGTCTCCGATTGCGATGCCGTCGCCAATGTCCATCTGTTCCACCATTACCGGCTCGACGCAGCGGGTGCGGCAGCGGCGTCGCTCAAGGGCGGGACCGATCTCAATTGCGGCAACACCTATGCGGCGCTACCCGAAGCGCTCCAGCGCGGCCTGGTTACCAGTCAGGAGATCGACACCGCGTTCGACCGCGCGATGGCCGCACGCCGCGCGCTCGGCATCGCTTATGGTGCAACCAGCCCATGGTCGCGCATTTCGCCCAGCGACATCGGCACGCCCGAACACCACGCCGTCGCGCTGGAGGCGGCGCGGAAGGGCATCGTGCTGCTCAAGAATGATGGCAACCGGCTTCCGCTCAAGGCCGGAACCCGCGTCGCGCTGATCGGGGCGGATGCCGATGACATTGGCGTGCTGCAGGGCAATTACCACGGCACAGCTCGCACCCCGATCACCCCGCTCGAAGGCCTTCGCCAGCAATTTGGCACGGATAATGTCCGCTACGCGCAAGGCTCGGTGCTCGCCGATGGCGCGCCCGTGCTCGTCCCCGAAACCGCCTTGCGCTGGAATGGCGCGCCGGGGCTGCAAGCCGAATATTTTGCGGTCCCCGGCACCAGCGGCACGCCCGTCGTCACGCGCGTCGAGCGCCATATCGATCACGACATCAACCGCGCGGTCCCGGCCCCTGGTCTCGGGGCGCAGTGGAGCGCGCGCTGGACCGGCGAACTCGCGCCTCCTGGCCCCGGTGGCTATCGCCTCGTCCTTGATGTCCCCGCCTGCTGGAAATATTGCAAATCGCACGATGCCGCGCGGCTGTGGATCGACGGCAAGCAAGTCGCGACCGGCGAAATCCAGAAGGGCCGCATCGAAGTCGCGTTCGACAGCGATGGCCGTGCCGTACCGTTCAAGCTCGAACTCGACCATGTCAGCGATGACGATGGCGTCCGGCTGTTGTGGCTGCCCCCCGCCGAGCCGCTGATCGCGCAAGCTGTCGCCGCCGCCAAGGCCGCCGACGTGGTGGTCGTCTCGGTCGGCCTCTCGCCCGATCTGGAAGGCGAGGCGCTTTCGGTCAGCGTGCCCGGTTTCGTCGGCGGCGACCGCACCGACATCGGCTTGCCGCACGCCCAGCAACGCCTGATCGCCGCGCTCAAGGCGACCGGCAAGCCGCTGGTGCTGGTGCTGACCAGCGGCAGCGCCGTCGCGCTCGATCCCACCGATGCCGACGCGATCCTCGCCGCCTGGTATCCGGGAGAGTCTGGCGGCACCGCAATCGCTGAGACGCTCGCCGGGCGCAACAATCCCTCGGGACGCTTGCCCGTCACCTTCTACGCCCACACCACCGACCTGCCCGCCTTTGTCGATTACGGCATGAAGGAGCGCACCTATCGCTACTTCACCGGCACGCCGCTGTGGGGCTTCGGGTACGGCCTCAGCTACACCCGCTTCGCGTATACCGCCCCGACCAATGCGATCACCGTCGCCGCCGGGCAAAGCGCGACGGTGCACGTGCGCGTCGCCAATGTCGGCGCGCGCGACGGTGAAGAGGTCGTGCAGGCCTATCTCGTCCCGCCGGCCACCAAGGGGGCTGGCTTCACCACGCCGGTGCTCCAGCGCCAGTTGGTCGGCTTCAAACGGCTGGCGATCGCGCGCGGCAAGGCGGGCGACGCCAGCTTCACGCTCGATCCGCGCAGCCTCAGCCTGGTCGCGCGTGACGGCACGCGCGCGATCGAGCCCGGCGCTTACCGCCTGTTCGTCGGCGGCGGCCAGCCAGGCAGCGCGCCCGGCAGCTGGATCGACCTGACGATCACCGGCACGCGGCAGGAGTTGCCCAAATGATCCTGACCAGGCGTGAGGCCATCGTCGGCAGTGCGGCGGGGGCCGCGCTCGCCGCCTCGCCCGCGCTCGCCGCAGCGCCACTCCCCAGCAAGCGCCCGCCGGTCAAGGAACGGCTGTTCACCAGCCGCGCGGTCGAGCGCGAGATCGCGCGCGTCTCGGCCAAGATCGGCGACCCCAAGCTGCGCTGGATGTTCGCCAATTGCTATCCCAACACGCTCGACACCACGGTGCGGATGAGCACGGTCGACGGCGCGCCAGATGCGTTCGTCATCACCGGCGACATCCCCTGCCTGTGGCTGCGCGATTCCTCGGCGCAGCTCGCGCCCTATCTCCATCTCGTCCGCGACGATCCCGCTTTGCGCACGCTGTTTCACGGGCTGATCGCGCGACAGGCGCGCTCGATCCTGATCGACCCTTATGCCAATGCCTTCATGGAAGATCCGTCGGCCAAGACCAATCTCGGCTGGGCACAGCACGACAAGACCGAGATGAAGCCCGGCGTCGCCGAGCGCAAATGGGAGATCGATTCGCTCTGCTATCCGATGCGGCTCGCGCACGGCTATTGGCAGGCGACGAAAGATCCCGCGCCGTTCGACGCGCGCTGGGCGGCGGCGGCGCGGCTCAGCATCGCCACCTTCCGCGAACAGCAGCGCAAGCATGGCCCCGGCCCCTACCGCTTCCTACGCGAATCCGATCGCAATACCGAAACCCAGCCGCTCGACGGCTATGGCAATCCCTCGCGCCCGGTCGGGCTGATCCATTGCGGCTTCCGCCCGTCGGACGATGCGTGTCTCTACCCGTACCTCATCCCCGCCAATTTGTTCGCGGTCGGCGCTTTGCGCGAGCTGGCGGTGGTGGCGCAGGGCGCGCGCGGCGATACCGCGCTCGCGCAGGACGCCACCGCGCTCGCTGCCGAGGTCGAGCGCGCGCTTGCCCAATATGGCCGGATGCGGCTGCGCGACGGGCGCGAAGTATGGGCTTATGAGGTTGACGGCTTCGGCAATGCGATCTTCATGGACGATGCCAACGTCCCCTCGCTCTCCGGCCTCGCCTATCTCGGCTGCGTCGCCCAGAGCGATCCGCTGTGGCAGCGCACCCAGGCCGCTGCCTGGGGCCCGGACAACCCTTATTTCTTCAAGGGGCAAGCCGGCGAAGGCATTGGCGGCCCGCATGCCGGATTGCGCCAGATCTGGCCGATGTCGCTGATCGTGCGCGCGCTGTCGAGCGACGACCCCGCAGTGATCCGCGCCTGCCTCAAGACGGTGCGCGAGACCGATGCCGATACCGGCTTCATCCACGAAACCTTCGATCAGGACGACGCTCGCAAATTCACCCGAGCGTGGTTCGCCTGGGCCAATGGCCTGTTCGGGGAATTGATCGTGCGCCTCGCCAATACCCGCCCTGCCTTGCTGGAAGACACGCTGTGACCATTGATCGCCGTACCCTGCTCAGCAGCTCTACCCTTGCCTTGTTCGCCAGCGCGGTGCCGTGGCGGCTCGACGCACGCCCGACCGCGACCGCTCCCAATCTGTTCGTCGGCACCGGCGGCGACGGCCATACCTATCCCGGCCCGACCTTGCCCTTCGGCATGGTCCAGCTCGGCCCCGATACCGATGTCGAGCGCTGGGCAACCTGTTCGGGCTATCACCATGGCGACAGCTCGATCATGGGCTTCAGCCACACGCATTTGTCGGGCACCGGGATCGGCGACATGCTCGACGTGCTGGTCGTGCCGAGCACCGGGCCGGTCAAGCTCATAGCCGGACCGCTCGACAACCCCGATGCGGGCTATCGCCAGCGCTATTCCAACGAAATCGCCGAGCCCGGCTCCTATCGCGTCACGCTCGAATCGGGCGTGCACGCCGAACTGACCACGACCGATCGCACCGGCTGGCACCGCTATACCTATCCTAAGGGGCCGGGGCATGTGCTGATCGATCTGTCGCACCTCATCCTCGACACCTCGGACCATGCGCCCTTGGTCGATGAGGCGAGCCTGTCGATCGACGCGGACGGCACCATCACCGGCAGCCGCCGCGTGTTCCGCTGGGCCAAGGGGCGGCGCATCCACTTTGCGCTGCAATGCGCGCGGCGGCCCGACCGCGTCACCTTCTACGGCGATGGCGATGCCGAGCAACCTGCGGGCACCACGCAGGTCTCCGGCAAGCGTCTGAAAATGGCGCTGCACTGGAACGACGCCGGGGCGGCTCCAATCCTGCTGCGCTGTGGCATCTCGGGCGTCGATGTCGCGGGCGCGCGCGCCAACCTCGCCGCCGAAGCACCGCATTGGGACTTTGACCGCACGCTCGGTGCCGCTCGTCAGCGTTGGGCGGAGGCGCTCGGCGTGGTGCAGGTCGAGGGCGGCAGCACCGACCAGCGTACCATCATGGCCTCGGCGCTCTATCACGCGCAGCTTGCCCCCACGCTCTTCTCGGATGTCGATGGACGCCATGTCGGCCTCGACGGGCAAATCCACAGCGTGCCGCCGGGCGGTGCCGCCCACAGCACCTGGTCGCTGTGGGACACGTATCGCGCGCTGCACCCGCTGCTGACGCTGGTCGCGCCTGACCGGACCAAGAGCCTGATCGACGACCTCATTCGCCAGACCCAGCAATCGCCCTACGGCCCGTTGGTGTGGCCGTTGCAGGGCAAGGAAACCGGCACGATGATCGGCTGGCACGGCGTCGTCCCGCTGGCCGAGGCGCAAGCCAAGGGCATCCCCGCCGATTATGCCGCCGCCTGGCCCGCCATCGCCAGGCGCAGCTTCGATTTCAAGGCACCCGAGCAGGACAACAGCCTGGGCCGCGAAGCCTATGACAAGATGGGCTATGTCCCGGCCGACCAGGTGTTCGAAAGCGTCAGCCGCACGCAGGAATATGCCTATGACGATTGGGCCTCGTCGCACATCGCCCGCGCGGCCGGGGCCAGCGCCGATGCCGACCGGCTGCTCAAGCGGTCGGGCAATTGGCGCAATGTCATCGACCGCGACACCGGTTTCGCCCGCCCGCGCTTCGCCGATGGCACATGGTGGACGCCCTATGACCCGGTCCAGCTCGGCCATATGCCAAAGCCGTGGTGGCGCGATTATACGGAGGCCAATGGCTGGCAGGCCACCTTCCTCAACCAGCACGACCTCTATGGCCGGATCGCGCATGTCGGCGGCGATGCCGCGTTCGCGGCCAAGCTCGACGCCTTCTTCTCCGCCCCCTCGACGCTGCCCGACAATGCCCCGCCCGACATTTCCGGGCTGGTCGGCCAATATGCGCATGGCAACGAACCCGACCAGCACGCCGCCTATCTCTATGCCTATGTCGGCCAGCCGTGGAAGACGCAGGCGATGGTGCGACGTTTGTGCACCGAAATGTACCGCAACGCGCCCGACGGCATCATCGGCAACGACGATTGCGGCCAGATGAGCGCGTGGTTCGTCTTCTCGGCGCTCGGTTTCTATCCGGTCGACCCGGTCGAGGCGGCGTATGTGTTCGGCTCGCCCTTGTTCGAACGCGCGACGGTGCGCGTCGGCACGGGCCGTACCCTCACAATCGAAGCACCCGGCAACCGCGCCGACACGCCCTATGTCGCGGCCGTCACGTGGAACGGCAAGCCGTGGAGCAAGAGCTGGATCGACCACCGCACGCTGAGCGGCGGCGGCACGCTGCGCTTCACCATGTCGGCCACGCCCAACCCCAGCTTCGGTGCCGCGCGCGCCGATCGTCCCCCATCCTTCGGCCATTCGGCCTGATCCCGGAGCCCCAGATGACCCATCCCTCGCGCCGCGGCGTGATCGCCTCCGGCCTTGCCGCCACCGCTCTGCCCACGCTTGCCACGCCCACTTTGGCCAAGACCGCGCCCAGCGGTGCGCCAAAGCCGTGGGGCGCGACCCCCTCGCCGCGCCAGCTCGCCTGGCACAAGCGCCAGCAATATGCCTTCGTCCATTTCTCCATCAACACCTTCACCGACAAGGAATGGGGCTATGGCGATGAGGACCCGGCGCTGTTCAACCCGACCGATTTCTCCGCCGACCAGATCGTAGGCGCGGCGAAGGCTGCGGGGATGACCGGCATCATCCTCACCGCCAAGCATCATGACGGCTTCTGCTTGTGGCCGACGCTGCTGACCGAACGCTGCATCCGCAACACGCCGTACAAGAACGGCAAGGGCGACATCGTCGGCGAGATGGCAGCGGCCACCCGCCGCGCCGGCCTCGCCTTCGGCCTCTATCTCTCGCCATGGGACCGGCATCATCCAGACTATGGCCGCCCGGCCTATGTCGATTATTTCCGCAAGCAGATCGTCGAGCTGTGCACGCGCTATGGCGAATTGTTCGAATTCTGGTTCGACGGGGCCAATGGCGGCGACGGCTATTATGGCGGCGCGCGCGAGACGCGAAAGATCGATGCCCCGGCTTATTACGACTGGCCGACCACGATCGCTTTGGTCCACAAATATCAGCCCATGGCCTGCACCTTCGATCCGCTCGGTGCCGAAATCCGCTGGGTCGGCAATGAGGATGGCGTGGCGGGCGATCCGTGCTGGCCGACCATGCCCAACCACCCTTATGTCCAGTCCGAGGGCAATAGCGGCGTGCGCGGCGCTGCCCTGTGGTGGCCCGCCGAAACCGACGTGTCGATCCGCCCCGGCTGGTTCTACCACGCCGATGAGGACGCCAAGGTCAAGACGCCCGAGCGCTTGCTCAAGCTGTTCGACGAATCGGTCGGGCGCGGCACCAATCTCAACCTCAACCTGCCGCCCGACCGGCGCGGTCGCCTCGCCGATACCGATGTCGCGGTGCTGCGCTCCTTTGGCGCGGCACAGGCGGCAACCTATGCGCGCGATTTGGCCAAGGGGGCTGTCACTTATGCCAGCGCGGAGCGCTCCGCCGCGTTCAGTGCCGCGCGCGTACTCGACGGTCGGCCCGACACCTATTGGTCGACGCCCGATGCCGACCACACCCCGACGCTGACGCTCGATCTACCGCCCGCGCGCAGCTTCGATCTGATCCGTATCCGCGAATATCTGCCGCTCGGCGTTCGCGTCACGCGTTTCGCGGTCGATGCCGAGGTGGACGGCGTATGGAAAACGTTCGCCGAGCATGAATGCATCGGCGCACAACGCATCATCCGCTTGCCCGCAGCCATCACCGCGCGGCGGCTGCGGCTGCGTATCCTGGAAGCGCCCGCTTGCCCGGCAATCAGCGAGATCGCGTTGTTCCGCCAGGTTCAACCCGTCGCCGTCGCCCCGGCGCGGTCGAGCGACCCGACGATCCTGTCGACCAAGGATTGGCACATCGTCGCTGCCACCGCGCCGGGTGCAGAAGCGCTGCTCGACGACGATGCCGCGACGCGCTGGACCACCCCGGCCCCGACGCCGGGCACCCCCGTCAGCGTCACGATCGACATGGGGCAAGTGGTTGCGCTGGCCGGGGTCAGTATCTCGCCCTCGCGCACCATCGCCAAGGATGTGTCCCCGCCGCGCGACTATCGTTGCGAAACCAGTGTCGATGGCACGCAGTGGGAAGCGGCGGGCAGCGGCGAACTCGCCAATATCGCTTATGCGCTCGCCACGCAGCGGCTGGCCTTCGCCCACCCGCGCCAGGCGCGTTTCCTGCGCCTGTCGTTCGACGCGCCCGCGCTGCCGACGGCATCGATAGCGCTGGCCGGGATCGGAGCGTTTACCGTCAAGCGCTGACGGTCACGCCGCCCAGGCGGCGATATCCTCCTGCTGGCCGATCAGCGCCAGGCCATGCGCGATCGAGGTCAGTTCGCCACCGGCGGCGATGCGCTCTTCCCCAAAACGTTCGACGAACAGCCGTCGCACGCGCGGGGTGAGCGAGGTGCCGCCGGTCAGGAACACACGGTCGATCGCGCTGGCGTCGGTTTCGGCGCGGGCCAGCGCCTGGTCGACCGCTTGCTCCATCTGCGCGATGTCGGGGGCGATCCACGTCTCGAACGCATCGCGCCGCACCTCCGCCGCGATCGAGAGGCCCGCGCCCGCAAAGCGGAACTCGGCCACGTCGCTCTGCGACAACGCACGCTTCAGCGCACCGACCGCATCGTACAGTTGATAGCCCAATTCCTGATCGATGATCGCGATCATCCGCCCGATCGCCTCGGGATCGAGCGCGACACGGCGTAGCTTGTCGAGTTCGGCCATCGTGCGGCGGTTGCGCATCAGCGCCAGCCGTGACCAGTCGGCGAAATCGGTGAAATAGCCGCCGGGAATATCCAGCACCTTGTCGAACGACCGATACGACCCGCCCTTGCCCAGCAGCGGCATGACGAGATGATCGACAATGCGAAAATCGAACCGGTCACCCGCAACACCGACACCGGCATGGCCGAGCGGGGTACAACGGCGTACCGCTCCGGGGGCCTCGATCCGCACGACCGAGAAATCGCTGGTGCCGCCGCCGAAATCCGCCACCAGAATCGTTGCCGGGTCGGCGATGCGCGATGCATAGCTGAACGCTGCGCCGATCGGCTCGTAGACATAATGGATTTCCTCGGCGAGGGGACCGAACATCGCATCATAGCGCGTCCGCGCCAACGCCTCGTCAGGGCGACTGCCCGCAAATTCGACCGGACGCCCCACCACCAGCCGCGACGTCTTGCCGTTCAGCGCGCCGCGCGCGCGCGCCGCCATCTTACCGAGGAACAGACGCCCCAGATCCTCAAAGCGAAACCGCCGCTCGAACACGCTGGCATATTCGAAGCTCGCATTGGCGGCGACCGACTTGAACGATTGCAGGAAGCGGCTGCCCTGCGGAAAGGCGAGATACTCCTCGATCGCCCATGGCCCCGCTTCGCTCGCCAGGCCCTGCGGCTCGCCCTCTTCCTCCCACAGGCACAGGGCCGAGCGGAACACCGCGCCGGGCGCAGTTGGCCCGTCAAACAGCAGCATGTCGGCCGCGCCCGGCTGCTGGGCGAGGGCAACCACCGAATTGGTGGTCCCAAAGTCGAGTCCGATCGCGGACGGCAAGGAAATGGTCATGGTCGGCGCGCCGTGTACGGGGAAAGCCGCGTTCACGCAAAAGCATCGGGCACAAAAAATCCCGGCCTCGCTCGCGCAAGGCCGGGATCCGAAACCGCAGTAAAGCGATTGATTACATCGGGCGCTTTTTCGACTTTTTCGTGGTCGGCGTCGCCGGATCGGTTGGCGTCTGCGTCGTCATCGTCGAATCCGGACTGGTAGAGGTCGGGCTGGCCATCGGGTCCGCCGGAGTGGTGGCGGGATCCGCAGCCGGGGTTGCCGGTGTGGTCGTGGTCGGCGCGGGGGTAACGGGCGTCGTCGACGGCGTCGCGGGAACCGTGCTGGTCGGCGCGCCCGGTGCGGGCGTCGTGGTTTGCGCAAACGCCGCAGTCGAAAGGGTCAAAGCAGCAATACCGGTCAAAGTTGCAATACGCATTGGTTCTGGTCCTTTAAATCAGTGACCACCAAATGGGTCGGACCTAACAACGCGTCGCCGTACGATCGGTCGCTCCTTTTATCGCGTAGAGACCACGACTGGCCTGCTTTAGCCGCATTGACCCCGATGCAGCAGCTTATGGTCCGCCAATACTAACGCGACCATCGCCTCCACCACCGGCACACCGCGAATACCAACGCAGGGGTCATGCCGTCCTTTGGTCATGATCTCGGTGGCGGTACCATTGCGGTCGATCGTCTGGACCGGCGTCAGGATCGAACTGGTCGGCTTGAACGCGACGCGCAGCGTGATCGGCTGGCCCGTCGCAATCCCCCCGGCGATACCCCCGGCATGGTTGGCGAGGAACTGCGGGCCATCGGTGCCGGGGCGCATCGCATCGGCATTGTCCTCGCCGCGCAAGGTCGCCGCGGCAAAACCATCGCCAATCTCGACGCCCTTCACCGCATTGATGCCCATGCACGCCGCCGCCAGTTCGGCATCGAGCTTGGCATAAAGCGGCGCGCCCCAGCCCGCCGGCACGCCGGTCGCCGCGCACGCCACCACCGCGCCGAGCGAGGAGCCCGCCTTGCGCGCGGTATCGACCAGCCCTTCCCAGCGCGCAGCGGCGTGTCGGTCGGGGCAGAAGAACGGGTTGCGGCCAATCTCGGCGGCATCGAAATTGGCGGGGTCGATCGAATCGCCGCCAATCGCCTCGACCCAGGCGATGATGCGCACCTCGGGGATCACCAGCCGCGCCACCGCGCCCGCCGCCACGCGCGACGCAGTCTCGCGCGCCGAGGACCGCCCGCCGCCGCGATAATCGCGGAAACCATATTTGGCGTCATAGGCATAATCGGCATGGCCGGGACGATAGGCCTTGGCGACTACCGAATAATCCTTCGATCGTTGATCGACATTCTCGATCATCAGGCTGATCGGCGTGCCCGTCGTGCGCCCCTCGAACACCCCCGACAGGATGCGGACCTGGTCGGGCTCCTGCCGCTGCGTGGTGAAGCGCGAAGTGCCGGGGCGACGCTGGTCGAGCCACGGCTGCACATCGGCCTCGGACAAAGCGATGCCCGGCGGGCACCCATCGACCACCGCACCGATCGCGGGACCGTGCGATTCCCCCCAGGTGGTGAAGCGAAAGAGATGGCCGAAAGTGTTGAAGCTCACTTTCCATCTCCTTTTGGGAGAGGGAGCTTGCTCACGCCAGCGCGATGTCCGGCGCGTCTTCGGCCTTCATGCCGATCACGTGATAGCCCGCATCGACATGGTGCGTCTCGCCGGTCACACCGCTCGCTAAGTCGCTCAACAGGTACAGCGCCGAGCCGCCAACATCCTCGATCGTCACGTTGCGCTTGAGCGGCGCATTGAGCTCGTTCCACTTCAGGATCAGGTTGAAATCCCCGATGCCCTTGGCGGCCAGCGTCGTGATCGGCCCGGCCGAGATCGCATTGACGCGGATCTTGTCGCGACCGAGATCGACCGCGAGATATTTGACGCTCGTTTCCAACGCCGATTTGGCCACGCCCATCACGTTGTAATGCGGCACCACCTTTTCGGCACCGTAATAGGTGAGCGTCAGCATCGATCCGCCATTGGGCATCATCGCCGCCGCGCGCTGCGCGACTGCGGTGAAGCTGTAGACGCTGATGTTCATCGTCATCAGGAAATTGTCGAGCGTCGTGTCGCAATAGCGCCCGCGCAGCTGCGTCTTGTCCGAAAAGCCGATCGCGTGGACGACGAAGTCGATCGTCGGCCATTCCTTCGCCAGTTCGGCAAAGGTCGCGTCCAGCGCCGCCATGTCCGACACGTCGCAATCGAACAATCGCGCCACGCCAAGCTGCTCGGCCAGCGGCCGCACGCGCTTCTCCATCGCCTCGCCTTGGTAGCTGAAGGCAAGCTCGGCCCCCGCTTCGCTGAGCTTCTTGGCAATGCCCCAGGCGAGCGAGCGATCGTTGGCGAGGCCCATGATCAGCCCGCGTTTGCCTGCCATCAATTCCATCACGCCGGTATAGACTCCTTGATTCCGTGAGCGCTCTCTACTCCCGGTTCGGGGGGTTCCGCCAGTGCCGCGTTCAAATGCGCCCCGACGACAATGCCAAGCCCCACCAGAAAGAAGAACAACAGCGCCACGATCACCCCCGCCAGACTGCCATAGGTCAGGCTGTAGCTGCTGAGGCGCGACAGGATCACCGGCAGCAACGCAGTGATCGTCACCCACCACGCGCTGGTGAACAGCGCGCCCGGCCATTTCGGGCATTTGCTCAGGCGATATTTGGCCGGCGTGACCGAAAAGAACAGCATGTAGAGCGCGATGAACATCACCACCCCCGGCACCGCGCGCGACACGCCGACCCAGCCCGCGACATCGCGCGCAACCGGCAGCACGTCGTAAATGAAGCGCTCGGCCGCCGTCAGCACGCCCTGCACCAGGAAAGACAGCAACGCCACGACCACCGACACGACGATAACCAGCATCGAACTCAGCCGGTAATGCCAGAACGGACGGCTCATCTTCACGCCATAGGCGCGGCGGAAAATGTCGCGGATCGTCTCGACGAAACTGCCGACCGACCACAGCCCGACAATCGCGCCCAGCCACAGAAGCGAGCCCGTCCGCGCCACCAGCACATCGGCGATCGGCTTGGCGAGCAATTCGCTGACATTGGGCGGCAGCACGTGGAGGAAGGAGGCGACCGCGCGCTGCGTCTCCGCGCTCTGCCCGATCAGCGATGCGATCGCCGCCGCCAGGATGAAGAACGGGAACACCGTCAGCAGCGCGAGATAGGCCAGATTGCCGGCGTGAATGAAGCCGTCGGAAAACACCCCGATCAGCACCCGCTGCAACACTTGCCAAGCCCGCCTGACCACCCGCTCAAGGTGCGTCCGGCCGACCGGCACACCACTGCCCCCCGCCGCTCGGTGCGCTTCGCGCTCTTCGGGGGATACGGGGGAAATGTGGCTCACGCGGTCGGTCTCCTGGAGCGGGTCAGACGCCCATTCCGCCGCGCGGGTTCCGTAAGTCCTTGTCTTTCCAGCCCTGAACGAACTCGATCAGCGCATCGTCATCGACCGGCAGATCGACCATCAGCGTCACGAGCTGATCGCCGCGCGTGCCGTCCTTACGGTGAAACCCGCGTCCGCGCAGCCGCAGCACCTTGCCCGAATTCGATCCCTTGGGGATGGTCAGCATCACCGCCCCCTCAGCGGTCGGCACGCGTACGCTTGCACCCAGCACCGCTTCCGACAGGCTGATCGGGAGATCGAGCCGGACATCGTCGCCGACGCGTTCGAAGAAGCGATGCGGCAGCACATTAATGGTGACGATCCCGTCGCCATTGCCGCCAGGGCCCACTTGCCCCTTGCCCGCCAGCCGCATTTGCGCGCCGCTTTCCAGGCCCGCCGGCAATTTCAGGTCGATCGTCTTATTGTCGGCGAGCGTAATGCGCTGCGGCTTGGCCGCCACCGCATCGACGAACGGCACGTCGAGCTTGTACAGCACGTTTGCGCCCTTGGGCTGTTCGCGCCGCCCAAAACCGCCAAAGCCCCCGGCAAAGCCGCCGCGCCCGCTGCTGCCCGCGAACATGTTCTCGAAAATGTCGCTCAGATCGGGCCCATCGGCCTGGAACCCCGCACCACCCGGACCGGGGCGGAACCCGCCGGTGTTGCCGCCGCCCGCACCAAAGCCAAAGGGCGAGGCCGGATTGCCGTCGCCGTCAATCTCCCCGCGATCGAAGCGCGCGCGCTTGTCCTTGTCGAGCAACAGATCATAGGCCTGCGTCACCTGGCCGAAGCGATCGGTTGCCTTCGGGTTGTCCTTGTTGCGATCAGGATGCAGCTCCTTGGCGAGCTTGCGATATGCTTTCTTGATCTCCGCATCGGTCGCGGTGCGCGCGACGCCCAGCGTTGCATATGGATCGGCCACGAATGTCCCCGGTGTGCTGATATGGTCTTAAGTGCTGTCTATTTGGGGTATCGCGGGAGCGAGTGCAAACGCCGTGGCCTAGATAAGCGGGGCCACATCGACGCTGACGTCCATTTTCTGCGCGCTGGAGCCGAGTACGACCCCGTCGATCGGCGCGATCTCGCCATAATCGCGGCCGATCGCCATTACGATATGGTCACCTGCCATCCAGATGCCATTGGTCGGATCGACGCCGACCCAGCCCAGCTCGGCCCCGCACCACAACAAGACCCAGGCGTGCGTCGCATCGGCCCCCACCAGCCGCGCCTGCCCCGGCGGCGGGATCGTGCGGATATAGCCTGAGGCATAGGCAGCGGGCAGCCCGGCGGCGCGCAGGCCGGTAATCATGATCTGCGCGAAATCCTGGCAGACGCCGCCGCGCTTCATGAAAGCCTCATGCGGCGACGTATCGACCAGGGTCGCCTGCGGATCGAACGCAAAATCCTGCTGAATGCGCTGCGCCAGCCCGATCGCGGCATCGAGCGCGGGGCGATCGGGATGGAGATCCTGCGCGCACCAATCGGCAATGTCGCGATCGAGCGGAATCAGCGGCGAGGGGAAAATATAATTGGCCGGGCCGGCGGGCGACGGGTCACGGCTGGCGCGCGCGGCGGCGGCGATTTCGCGCAAGGGTGGCGATCCGTTGGACGGCATCGGCACCGGGCGATCCACCTTGATCCGCGACACGCTTTCGATCGTCAGATGCCGCACCGGCGCATCCACCACCATCCGCATCACATTGGCGAGCCCCGCCTCGGCGCGCGCGGGCGACACCCGGCCTGAAGGCGAAATGGTCAGTCGATAGTCGAGCAGATCCTGCCCCGACCAATGGATCGGCTTCAACCGTAAATTGCAGCGCGCGAATTTCACGTTCGCGCCGTAGTCGAAGCGCGTGATGTGGCGGATGTCGTAGATCATCGAACCCAAACCTGCGTCACCCCGGGCTTGTCCCGGGGTCCACCGAGCAGCACGTTCCACACGGCTTGGGATAGCCGCACGGTGGACCCCGGGACCAGCCCGGGGTGACGGTTATGCAGCATGCCAATCACGCCAGCACCATCCCCGCCGCGCGCAGCGGCTCGGCCCCTTGCAGGAAGTACCGCCGCGCAATCGCCTCGGACAATTGGAACAGCCGCCGCTCGACATCGCCCAGCACCTCGGCATCGAGCCCAGCGGCGGTCGCGGTGGAGACGATCGCGGTCAGCACCGTGCCCTGCGTCTGCTGCGGCTCTTCCATGCCGTCATCCTCAAGCACCGGCAGCGCCGCCAGATGCTCGCAGATCCGGCAGATCTGGAAGGCGAGCGAGCGCGGATTGCCGGGGTCGAGCGCGACCAGATCGACCACCGGCACACGCGCAATGCCCGTCAGATAGCGCTGGCGATAGCTGATCTGGCTGTCGGCAAGGTCGAGCAGGCTCGACAGATCGTCGGCGCTCGCTTGCGCCATGCCGAACACGCGCAGCGCGCGCGTCACCGTCAGCGCGCGTTCCAGCCTGCGCCCGAGATCGTGGAAGCGCCACGCGGCGGTACGCCCCATATGTTCGGCCGACAGCCCCGACAAAGCGGCATAGCGGCGCTGCAGCGTGCCCGCACGATCGAGCATCCCGCCCTTGGTCGGATAGGGCGCGTCGAGCAGCCGCACGACATCCGCCGCCAGCCGGTCGCGCGATCCCTGGCCGATGCCGCGCGCCAGCCGGTTGATCGACCGCACGCTGTGCCAGTCGCCATCCTCCATCGCCGTACGCGCAAAGGCTGCGAGATCCGCCCGGCGCAAACTCGGCGGGTGCGGTGCCGCGCCGACATTGACCGCCAGCCCGACCAGCCGCCCGACCGTCTCGGGCGCGAGCGCCGCCCCGGCATCGGCATCGATCGAATTGCCCAGCATCACGCGAATGATCGCCAGCAGCGCCTCGCCGCGCTCCAGATAGCGCCCGAGCCAGAAGAAATTGTCGGCGACGCGGCTCGGCAAGGTGCCGGGGTTGCGCCGCACATGGATGGTGTCGGCGGGCGGCAAGAGCGATACCGGGGCCACCGCCTCGCCGCCATGAATCGCGACATCGGCGGACCAGCAGCCCTCCCCCATCACCGACGCGCGCGGATCGGGATGTTCGGCGATGCGCGCGAAACCGCCCGGCAGCACGGTCCACCCGCCATCGGCCCCGCGCGCCGCGAAGACGCGCAGCGTGAAAGGGCGCGCGGCAAGTCCCGCATCGGTCACCACCGGCATGGTCGAGAGCCGCACAATCTCCTGCCCAACATAATCCTGCGGTCGCCGCGCCATGTCTTCGAGCAGCGCGACGCGCGCATCGCCGACAATCTCCACCCCCGGCACCGCGACCGCGCTGCCTAGCCCCAGCGGGGCCACGCCAAAGGCGGGTCCGATCAGCATCTGGTCGAGATCCTCGATCACCGCTGCCCGCGCGTCATCCTGTCCGCACCACCAGGTCGCGATATTGGGCAGGATCAGGTCCGCGCCGAACAGCCGCGTCGCCAGGCGCGGCAGGAACGCACCGAACGCCGCCGATTCGAGCACGCCCGCGCCTGGCGCATTGGCGATAACGACATTGCCCGCCGCCGCCGCATCGATCAGGCCGGCAACGCCGATGCGCGAATGCGAATCGAACGCCAGCGGATCGAGCAAACGCGGATCGACACGGTGCCACAGCGCATCGACGCGCTTCAGCCCGCCGATCGTGCGGACATATAATTTGTCCTCCAGCGCAGCGAGATCGGCCCCCTCGACCAGCAGAAAACCCAGATAGCGCGCCAGATGCGCCTGCTCGGCATAGCTCGCGCTGTAGCGCCCGGGCGTCAGCAGCCCGATGCGCGGCTCGGCCCGGCGGCACGCCGCCGCCAGCCCGTCGCGAAACGCCGCGAAGAAGGGCGCGTGGCGCTGCACGTTCAGCCGCGCCTGCAAGCCGCCCAGCGTCCGCGCGATCGCCAGACGGTTCTCCAGCGCATAGCCCGCCCCGGCAGGCGCGCGCAGATGATCGGCCAGTACGCGCCACTCGCCGGTCGGCCCGCGTCCGAGATCGACCGCGATGAACTGCAGATGATGCCCGCCCGACGGCACCAGCCCCGCCATCGGTCGCAGGAAGAAGGGCGATCCCCCGACCAACGCCGCCGGAATCAGCCCGCGCGCCACCAGCGAAGCATCGCCGTACAGATCGGCGATCACGGTTTCGAGCAGATCGGCGCGCTGCACGATCCCCGCCTCGATCGTGCGCCATTCCTCGGCGGCGATCAGCAGCGGCACCGGCGACAGCGGCCACGGCCGCTCCTCGCTTTCGCCAATGATGCGGAAGCCGGTGCCGATATCCTCGGCATGGCGCTGCACGCGCTCGCGCGCGAGGCCGAGATCGTCCCCTGCTGCAGCCGCCAGTTCCTCGAACATCGCCGCCCACGCCGGATCGGGATCGGCCGTGAGCACGTCGCCGCTGACCGCCCGCGCGCGATACTCGGCGATCCAGCGCGCCGCGTGGATGCCGGGGTCGAGCAACGACGGGGCGGGCGCGCTCGCCATCAGCGGCGGCACATGCCGGGCCGCACGTGCATCCCCGTCCGGGGCCAGCCCGCCGCCCGTGCGGACGCGTGGCAGATCGATGACGCGCTGTGGATCACTCGGGGCCCCTTATCTCCCGTCCGACATGGCCACAATCCGCTCGCACACGCAACACGCGAGTGCGAACACTCGTGTCTACGCCAGCGCCGCCGCCATCCAGTCGGGCACCAGCGCATCCCCCAGCGCCTCCACCCGGCGCAATTCCACCATCAGGCCCAATTCAGGATACGTCACCCGCGTGCGGTCCCCCGCTTCGCCGAGCGGCGCCACCACCAGCCGCCGGTTGACCTTGCTGCGATGGTGCATCCGCGCGGTATTTTCCTGGCCGACATAACAGCCCTTGGTGAAGCTCACCCCGTTCAGCTCGCGCGCATTGCATTCCAGCCACAGCGTCTGGTCGCTGCCCAGTTCGGCTTGCCCCTCGGTCACGCCCAGCGACAGCCGGTGCGCCAGCCAGCCCTCGGCCGCCGCCCCCGCATCGCCGATCCAGCGCCGCCCGAGCGCGGGCAGGCGCGGATCGGGCACGCCCTGCTCGCCCTCACGCGCCCAATGCACCGCGCCGCCCGTGCGCTCGATCGTGATCGCGCGCCGCAACCGGTACATCGACAAGCGCCGCACCAACGCCTCGGCCGCGCTCGCTTCACAATCGACCAGGATCGCCTCGCCCTCGGCCCACAGCATGAAATCGAACAGCGCCTTGCCCTGTGGCGTCAGCAGCCCACCCCATTGCGGCGCGCCCGGCACCACGCTCGCCATGTCGTGCGTAACAAGCCCCTGCAGGAAGCCGCGCGGGTCATCGCCCGCGATACGAAGGAGCGCTCGGTCGGTCAGGGTGGTTTCTGGCATGGCTAACAGGTAGGAAGCCCGCGACTCTTTGTCACCCATCGCCGCGCGCGTGCCGCCCGGCTGCCTATCCCCGACGGGCGGGGATCAAGGTCAGGGCTTCGACAGATTCCGCCCGAACGGAGTGCGTGCAGTGACTTTCGATCTCCTCCTGAAGAACGGCACCGTCCATTTGCCCGCGGGTCCGGTGCAGACCAGCGTCGGCGTGATCGCAGGGAAAATCGCCGCGATCGGCGCGGCCGGCGATGCGGGCGAGACGATCGACTGCACCGGGCTCGACATCCTGCCCGGCGTCATCGACACGCAAGTCCATTTCCGCGAACCCGGCCTCGTCCACAAGGAAGACCTGGAATCCGGCGCGCGCGCGGCGGTACTCGGCGGGGTGACGGCCGTGTTCGAAATGCCCAACACCAAGCCCAATACCGATTCGGCCGAAGCGATCGCCGACAAGCTCGCCCGCGCGCATCATCGCATGTGGTGCGACCATGCTTTCTATGTCGGCGCGACCAACCACAATGCCGCCGATCTCGCCGAGCTGGAGCGGATGCCCGGGACTGCGGGCGTGAAAATCTTCATGGGCGCCTCGACCGGCGATCTGCTGGTGTCGGAAGACGCCTCGCTCGCCGCCGTGCTCGCCTCGGGCCATCGCCGCGTCGCCATCCATGCCGAGGATGAGGACCGCATGAACGCCCGCGCCGACGAGCGCGTCCCCGGCGACCCGTCCTCGCATCCGGTGTGGCGCGACGATGAAAGCGCGCTGCTCGCCACCAAGCGCATCGTCGCGCTCGCCCGCGCAGCGCGGCGGCGCATCCATGTGCTGCACATCACCACCCCCGCCGAGCTGGAATTCCTCAGCGCGCACAAGGACATCGTGACCTGCGAGGTGACCCCGCAGCACCTCACGCTGGCGGGCGAGGAAGCCTATCCCCGGCTCGGCACGCTGGCGCAGATGAACCCGCCAATCCGCTCGGGCGCGCATCGCGACGGGCTGTGGCATTGGGTCGATCAGGGCGTTGCCGACATCCTCGGCTCCGACCATGCGCCGCATACGCTGGAGGAAAAGGCCAAGCCCTATCCCGGCTCGCCCAGCGGCATGCCCGGCGTGCAGACGCTGCTGCCACTGATGCTCAACCATGTGGCAGAGGGGCGCACCACGCTGGCGCGCGTGATCGACCTCACCAGCGCCGGGCCGCAACGCGTCTTCGGCATCGTCGGCAAGGGCCGCATCGCGGTCGGCTATGACGCCGATTTCTCCGTGGTCGACTTGAAGGCACGCTGGACGATCACCGAAGACTGGCTCGCCTCGCGCTGCGGCTGGTCGCCCTTCACCGGCATGGAGCTGACCGGCCGCCCGATCGGCACCATCGTCCGCGGCCACCGCGTGATGTGGGACGGCGCGCTGGCTGGCGCAGCGGTTGGGGAGCCGATCCGGTTCGAGGCGGTGGAGTTTGGGTGAGGGGGCTTGGTTGGACGATCCCAATTGCAGATATGGGCTGACAGGCTAGTCTGCCGCCATGATCTCCCCCGACAGCGACCGTAACCGGCTGTTCCGCCATGACGGGCGCATTGCGATCAACACGATACGCGCCGCGTTTGCAGGATGGAACGACCGCCTTGTCGCTGTGGCCGTGCTGATCATCACATTAGCGATGATCAAATCGTGGCTGGCGGAGCGGCCTTGGACGATCGCGGCGTGGTCGGCAGTCGGTGCCGGTCTCCTCCTCGGCACCAGCGCTGAACGTCTTGTCGCGAAACGTCTGGCGTTCCACGGCTTTGACGGGTTGCTCGCAGTCGACGCGCTGCGCCCAGCAACCCGCAGACGGTATATCGCCGCTTGGCATGGCATCGCGCTCGCCCTGCTGGCCACAGTCCTGCTGGTCGTCGCACCCTCGCTGCTGATCGTCGGCTGTGCGAGCTATTTGGCTGGAACGCTCTTGGCCGCGCTCATGAGCGGCGTCACCGTGCCAAAGAGGTTGGCCGACAGAGTCGGGTCGGCACGGGTAATCCGGGCATGGTTGCGCCATGGGCAAGCGGGTGCCCTTGTCGCCTCGACGCTGCTCGTGGTGCTCCTATTGGAGCGATCGCTTACGCCGAATACGCTGATCGCGATCCTCGGCATCGAGACCACGCTGCTCACACTAGCACTCACCAGCGTCGATTCCGACGTCGTTCGCTTCATGGCGACCACCGGCTATGGGCCATGGCGCATCGTCGGCTATCATGGGAAGAGCATGGCGTACTTCCTCGCGCTCGCGGTGCCGGGATGCTGGCTGATCGCGGGGTCGGTTGCCGCAGCCGTCGTCACGGCGGTCTCGGGCGCGGTGCTGCTGCTTTTGGCACTGCGCGTCCTCGCTTATTGCCTGCACGGGAAGCGGTTCGCCGATCTCATCGTCTCCATCTTCGCGGGGCTGCTCCTGTTTCTAGCCTATTTCCTGCCGATCGCTTTGCCGTTTCTCGCCGTCGCGATCCTGTGGCAGTTGCAACACCGGGCCCGCACGAAGACGTGGCTGCTGGCATGAGCCCCGCGATCCACCTTGCCGGGGCGGCGGTTGAGCGGAGCGGGCAGCGCGTCGTGCAGGACGTCGATCTGAGGGTCGCGCGCGGATCGTGGTTCGGCCTCATCGGTGCCAACGGATCGGGCAAGACCAGCTTGCTACGCGCGCTTGCGGGCAGGCTGCCGTTCGCGGCCGGATCGTGTCTGGTCGATGGCCAGGACCTAGCCTCGGATCGCGCCGGACGCGCGCTGCGCTTCGGCTTTTGTCCGCCCGCCCATACGCTGCCGGATAGCGTGCGTGTCCGCGACGTTCTCGAACTGGTCGGCGGCAGCTACGATGATGTCCGCCCCCGTTTGGGGCGGTTGTCCCTCGCCTTGGCGCTCGCCCCACTGCTGGACCGTTGGATCGGCGATTGCTCGGCCGGGATGCGGCAGCGGGTCGCGATCGCCTGCGCCTTTGCGGGCGGTCACCCGCGCGTCATTCTGGATGAGCCGTTCAACTGGCTCGACCCCGTGGCGATCTTTGATGTGCGGGAGGTCTTGCGCAGCATGGTTGATGATGGGCTGACGCTGATCACGGCCCTCCACGATCTCGGCACGCTCGCCGCAGCCTGCGATGCCGGGCTCGTCCTTGCGAACGGCGAAGTTGCTTTGGCGCTGGACGAACACGCGCTTCACACGGCGGCGCAAGACCCGCAGGCTTTCGAGCGACAGACGATTGACCTCCTGCGCTCCTGAACGTGTCTAGGCGCCGGTCCGGCCGCTATTGCTATCCGTCCCCTAACCTTACCCGCCGCAGCGCGAACGCTCACTTCTCGGTGAAGCGCTTCACTTTCACCGGCAAATCCTTGCCCTTGGTGCGGCGCGAGGGGATCTGCACCGGGTTCTTCTTCTTCCACGCGGCCCAGGTCATCGGGCCGTCGGGGGTGTCGATGATGGTGTCGTCGATATCGCTCATCGGAAGCTGCTCCGCCGGTGAAAAGGCCAGTCGATCACGCCGCCGGCGAACAGCGCCCACCACACGATCACCGGCTGAAACAGCAAACGCGGGACATGGTACCACAGGCTCAATCCGCCCGTGCCGTGTTCGATATAATCCACCGCATGTTTCACATTGGCGGGATAGACGCACACCGCATACAGCGCCAGCATCACCCCCGCCCACCACCGCCAGCGCGGCAGATACAGCCCCACCGCCCCGGCGATCTCGCACAGCCCGGTGACGAGGATCACCGCCTTGGGAAAGGGCACGAAGCCGGGGGTTATCGACAGAAACGGCCCCGGCACCGCGACGTGCAATACCCCCGCCGCGAGATAGGCCGCAGCCAGCACCGCGCGGAGCACCGCTCGAGTGCGCGGCGCGGCGCTGGCGGGTCGCTGGCTCAGAAGGGGAACCACTTCGATGTATGGCTGAACTTCATATAGCCAAGGTTCACGCCCTGCCGCCAACCGACGCCCAGCCGGATCGGGATCAACACGATATTGCCGCGCCGCAAATAGGTCGCGGCGAAGCCACCGACGAAATAGACGCGCCCCTCGCCCGCCGGGAAGCGCTTGTACAGGTCTTCCGAATCGTAGAGGTTGTAGACCAATACGAACACCTTATTGGCATCGCCGCCGAGATCGAAGCCGACCGACGGCCCGGTCCAATAAACCGGCTGCTGCCCCTCGACCTTGTGGAACATCGTGCCCTTGCCATAGCGCAGGCCGACCACCACCGCGCCCGACGCTTCGCGCCCGGCGATATAGGCATTGGGCTGCCCCTGTTCCTTCAGCGTGCGTTCCAGGATCCCGGCGAGGCCGGCCGCACCCTTGCCGAAGGTGCCCTCGGCGGCGTTGAGCAACTCCTGCTTCTGGAAGGTCTGGCTCGCGGCAGATTCGGCATCGGCCCCGTCGCGCGCGGCCGCCTGCGCCCGCTCATCGCGCACGGTGCCATTTTGTCCGCCTGGGGGCGCTGCCGTCGGGGTCGGGCCCGAGAGCGGCACGCTCGACTGCGGGGCGTCCGGATAGCGCGGGGCATCGGGGTAGCGTTGGCTATCGGGTGTGGTCGGCGTGGCGGCGGGATATTGCGGCTGTGCGGGCGCGGGAGCGTTCTGGCCGCGCAGATCGGAATCGATCGCCCGATTGGGGTCGATCGTGCGCACCTGCCCCGCCACCGGGGCGGAGGCGGTAGCAAGCGCCAACACCAAAGCGGCCCCGCTTCTCGGGACGCTGTGCCATCCTGTTCGCATCGTTCTTCTCCCCACGCCTCAATCCGCCCCCGTAACGCCATCGTGCCTGTCGCGACAATGAACCGCGCGGTTGAGCGCGACCAACCGAGTCGATTTTAGGCCAGGTAACATGCGAACGCGCTGTTGATCCGCAGCGCATGCGCGGCTATAGCCCGCCTTCGCCGTGATCCGGAGACGTGGGTGAGTGGCTGAAACCAGCGGTTTGCTAAACCGCCGTACCGGGTTTACTGGTACCGAGGGTTCGAATCCCTCCGTCTCCGCCAAAACCTGTTGAAATCATTGGATTTTTTCTGGTTTTGGGTTTTGCGTCCGGGTCTCCGTCCGGGTTTCTGAAGCGGATTTTTGCGAACCGCTGCGACCAGCCGTGAACGGACTACGACGAAATGTTGTCGCAAAACGATGAACGGTTGAAGATCCTTTGCGGCGGGCAGTCGTCAGGCGGGCGAACAAACGGCTCCGCATGACCGCGCGTCGCTGGCGGACAGCGAGCGTTCTGCCCTGTGTCCGCCGTATTCAAAGCGCAAGTGACCGTCACCGCAGATCTCGCATGACAATGTGTCGCCTGCCACTTACACGCGGCGCGTGCATCTTCTTCGTCGCCTAGCCTTGAACAACCGCGTGCTTGCCAGCGCGCTGCTTGCGCTGGCGATGATGATGAAGGTTCTCGTGCCTTCCGGCTTCATGCCGACCTTGGACCATGGCCAGATCGTCATCAGCATCTGCTCGGGCACCGGCCCTATGACGATGGTGATGACTGTTCCCGGTCTTGAGCATGGCAAGCCCGGCGAAAGCCAGCACGGCAAATCCGAACAGCCATGTGCTTTTTCCGGCTTGTCTGCGCCCTCACTGGCTGCGGCCGATCCCGTTTTGCTCGCGCTCGCGATCCTGTTCGTCATGGCGCTCGCGTTGCGCCCGATGGTGCCGACTGCCGTTCGAAAGCGACCTCATCTTAGACCGCCGCTCAGGGGCCCTCCCGCCACTCTCTGACATAATCCGTCGCATGACCGGCCGCTGGCAGTCCGCGCTCTTGCGCGGGCGTCGGCGCTTCGTGTGCATGCGCTTGTCTTGAGACCGCGCGGCGCGACTTCGGCGCCGACGCACGGCCCCTGAAAGATGCAATCTCCGATGAAGACTTCGTTTCTAGCGCTGGCAGCGAGCCTGCTCGCCGCGCCCGCATTTGCGCAAGATCGCACTCCCGCCGAGGGAGATCCGTCGCGCTCGAGCGACATCATCGTCACCGCGACGCCCGACACGCAGCAAGCCGTCACTGCAATCGATCGGACGGCGGGCGCGGTCGAGGTGGTTCCCGACACCGTGTTCAAGAACACGCCGGTCCAGAACATCAAGGACATCCTGCAATATGTCCCGGGCGTGATCGTTCAGCCTCGCATGGGCGACGATGCGCGCGTCTCGATCCGTGGGTCCGGCCTCTCGCGCGCCTATGGCAATCGCGGCCTCACCATGCTGATCGACGGCATTCCGCTCAACACTTCGGACGGCCTGCTCGACTTCTTCGAGATCGATCCCAGCGCCTATCGCTATGTGGAGGTGTATAAGGGCGCCAACGCCCTGCGGTACGGATCGAACGCCCTTGGAGGCGCGATCAACCTTGTGACTCCAACGGGCCGTGATGCTTCTCCGCTCGACGCGCGGATCGATGCGGGCAGCTTCGGCTATGTCAAAGGCCAGGCGAGCACCGGCGGGGTCTCGGGAGACCTCGATTATTTCGCGACCTTTTCGGCCCAGCGGATCGATGGATATCGCGACCACAGCAATGGTGATGCGATCCGCGGCAATCTCAACATCGGCTATCGCATCTCACCGGACGTCGAGACGCGCTTCTACGTCTATGGCGCGACCACCAACCAGCACATCCCTGGCGAGGTCACCAAGGCGCAGGCGTTGGGATCGCCGCGCTCGGCTAATCCGGTCTGGGTCGCGCAGGACCAGCAGCGCAACGTCGACTCGATCCGGGTCGCGAACAAGACGACGATCCGGCTCGGCGACACCACCGTGGACGTGGGCGTCTTCTACAACCATCGCCATGTCGATCACCCGATCTACCAGTATCTCGACTTCACGGTCGACGATTACGGTGGGTTCGTGCGCGCCGTCGATGACCGTTCGCTGGGTGGCCTCCGCAATCGGCTGATCATCGGCGCCAACATCCAGAACGGCACGATCGACACCCGTCAGTATGTCAATATCGCAGCGACCAAGGGTGCGCCGACTGCGTCGATGGTCGACACCCCGAAGAATGTCTCGGCTTACGGTGAGGACTCGCTCTACGTCGCTCCGAATGTCTCGCTGATCGCCGGGCTGTCTTACCTCCACGCGAGCCGTGACCGGAGCGACCGTTTCCTCACTGACGGCGACCAGTCCGACCGTAGAGTCTATGATCTCTGGAGTCCTCGCTTCGGCGTGCTGTGGGATGTCACGCCGGGCGCCCAACTCTACGCCAATGTTTCGCGCAGCGCCGAGGCGCCGAGTTATGATGCCAATGTCATCACCACACCCAACTTGCGCGCGCAGCGCGCGACCACTTACGAGCTCGGCACGCGAGGCAAAAGCGGTGCGATCGGCTGGGACGTCTCACTCTATCGCTCGGAAATCCGCGACGAGTTGCAGTGCCTGACGACGGGGCCGTACAGTTCGTGCAGCATCATCAACGCCGGCCGCACGGTTCACCAAGGGATCGAAGCCGGCCTCAATGCCACACTGCCCGTCTCGGCCCTCACGGCGGGCGATAGCCTCGTCCTGACCGCCGCTTATACTTATAGCGATTTCTTCTTCGACGGCGATCCGACCTACGGGCACAACGAGCTGCCTGGCGTGCCCAAGCATTTCCTGCGCGCCGAACTGCTCTACAAGCATCCGGGCGGCTTCTATGCCGGCCCCAACGTCGAATGGGCGCCAGGACATTATTTCGCGGACAATGCCAACACGCTGAGCGTCGATCCCTATGCGCTACTGAACCTCAAGGCGGGTTTCGACATCGGCGATCACTGGTCGCTCTATGTCGAGGGGCGCAACCTCACCGACAAGGTCTATATCTCGACGGTGGCGGTCGCCGGCACCGCGACCGCATCATCCGAGTTGTTCAATCCGGGGACCGGACGCGCCGTCTATGGCGGCATCCGGTTCAAATGGTGATGGGCATGGCCGATCCCGAAGGCGCAGCCCTCTACCGCACGATCTGGCGATGGCATTTCTACGCCGGCCTGTTCGTGCTGCCGTTCGTCCTGATCCTGTCGGTCACCGGCTCGATCTATCTGTTCAAGCCGCAGATTGACCGCTGGGAGGAGCGCGCCTGGCGCGGGCTCGGAACCGAAGGCGCGGTGTCGCCCGACGCCCAGCTCGCGGCCGTGCTCAAGACCAACCCTGGCCTTCGTTTCAACAGCTATCGGCTTCCAGAGGATTCGGGCGATGCCGCAGCGGTAGAGTTGCTGCTGCCCAATGGCACCAAGCGCGATGTGTTCGTGTCGCCGCAGGGTAAGGTGATCGGGACGCTCGATCCCGAGGCGCGAATCTCCGCGACGGTCTCGCGCATTCACGGCTCGCTCCTGATCGGGGCATGGGGCGACCGGCTTGTCGAGTTGGCGGCGAGTTGGACGATCGTGATGATCCTGACTGGCCTATTCCTGTGGTGGCCGCGCCCGTTTCGGCTCGCGGGCACCTTGTGGCCGCGCCTTTCGCTGCGGGGGCGCCCGCTGCTCAGGGACATTCACCGCGTCACCGGCTTCTGGATCGCCGGGCTGCTCCTTGTCATGCTGGCCAGTGGCCTGCCCTGGGCCGGCGCCTGGGGCGGCGCATTCAAATGGGCGCGGACCGAACTCGGCCTCGTCAAAGGACCGCAAGATTGGAAGATCGGCGCCGACGGCGGCCATGCCGGCCATGCTCATGGCGCGATGGCGATGCCCATGGCGGCGCCGGCGCCACTTGGCGGACTGCGCTTGTCGACGTTCGTCCGGAAGGCGGAAGCGGAGCGCCTTGCGTTTCCAGCCTCGGTGCTGCCGCCTCATGCGGTTCAGCGGTTCGGTCCACCGACCGGCAATGTCTGGACGGCAAAGTCCGAGGCGCAGAACCGCTGGCTCGACCGGCAAGTCACTTACGATCCCGTCAGCGGCGCCGAAACGGGCCGACGCGGCTTCGGCGATCAGCATATCGTCGATCGCATCGTGAACACCGGGGTGGCCTGGCACGAGGGTCAGCTGTTCGGCTGGGTCAACCAGCTCATCGGCGTCCTTACCGCGCTCGCGCTGATCACCGTCAGCATCCTTGGCATCCTGATGTGGCTGAAACGGCGGCCACAAGGGCGGCTTGGCGCGCCTCCGGCGATCGCCGGGGCACGCAAGGGCTGGCTGATCGCGATCCTTGTCGTCCTTGCAGTGCTACTGCCGCTGTTCGGCGCCTCGCTCATCGCATTGCTGGTCGTCGACGGCCTTGTCCGTCGGTTCGCCGCCACGCCCCGCACCTCCTGCGCGCAGGGCAGTCGTTCGTGATGCCTGCGCTGACCCATTCCAGCGTCGCCGTTGACGCCGCTACTCCATCGAACAGGATTATCATGAAAACCAATCGTCTCTTGGGCGCGGCGCCGCTCGCCCTGATTACAGCGCTATGCATCCCCGCCGCCGCGCATGCGCAGACAGCGGGGAGCGAGACCAAACCTAGCTGGTCCAACGATATCGTCGTGACCGGCAAGCGCGAAGGATATGCCGCTCCAGATTCCGGCGCGGCGACCCGAACCGACACGCCGCTGATTCAAGTCCCTCAGTCCGTGCAGGTGCTGACGCGCACGCTGATTCAGGAGCAGGATCGTCGCACACTCGGCGATGCGCTGGTGAACGTCTCCGGCGTGGTGCCGACGCGGTCGGAAGAGCAGTTGCTCATCCCGCCGCTAGTGCGGGGCTTTCCCGCCGAGGTCTATCTGGACGGCCTGCAGATTTACGCCGGCAATCAGCAGGCGTTCGATCCTACCAGTCTCGTAGGTGTCGAGCGGATCGACGTGCTCAAGGGACCAAGCGCCACGCTCTATGGAGGCGGGCTCGGCACGCCGCTCGGCGGCATCATCAATATCGAATCCGAACGGCCGAACGACAAGCTCGGCGGATATCTCGCGATGCGCGGCGGCAGCTTCTCGACCTGGAACCCCTATGGCGACATCAATGTGCCGTTGGCATCTGGTGTGGCAGCAAGGATCGCAGCCGAATATCAGAGCAACCATAGCTGGATCGATCAGATCCACGGCAGCCGCTGGTCGGTGCAGCCGAGCCTCTCGTTCCAGATCGACCCACGAACCGACCTGCTCCTCCAGGGGCAATTCAACCACCGCGCCCAGCTCGAATATTCAGGCCTGCCGGCGCAGCAGGCGCTGTCCGGTCAGATCGATCGCAACGCCTTTCCTGGCTCTCCGACCGGCCAACCGCTCACCACGAACGACAACCGGATGGGTCAGGCGACGTTGCGCCATCGTTTCACCGATGACCTGAAGCTGACTGTCAGCGGGCGCTACTATGACAGCTCGATCCGCGAATATGGCAGCTTCGTCGATCCGGATTTCTTCGCGCCGGATCCGGCGACGCCGACCGTTTATCCGATCATCCCGATCACGATGATCACTGACACGACGGAGGCCACGCTCGACGCCAATTTGATGGCCAAGGTCGACATGCTGGGTGGAACGCACACACTGCTGGCGGGGATCGACTATGACTGGACGAGGTTCTCCAGCAATATGGGACTGTTCGTGAGCAACACGCCCGGCGGGACGATCGATCTTGCCAATCCGGTCTATGACGCAATCTACACGCCGCAGATTCCGGTCAATTACCTCCAGACCGATCATTACCGGACGCTGGCTTTCTACGTGCAGGATCAGGCGACTTATGGCCGGCTGCACCTCACCGGGGGCCTGCGCTACACGATCCTCAAGTTCCGCGAGGACAGCAACATCGGCGTGGCCAACAACGACACCTACCACCATGTATCGCCCCGGATCGGCGCGACCTTTGATCTCGCGCCCGGCGTTGCGATCTTCGCAGGCTATGCGACCGCGTTTCGTGCCGCGTTCGGCTTCGTCGGCGTGGCCGTTCCCAAACCCGAGACATCGCGCAACGTCGAGGGCGGGCTGAAGCTGGCGATGCCCAAGGCTCACCTGTCGGGAACGATCTCGGTCTTCGACCAAATCCGCGACAATGTGGCGACGGCAGATCCGAACAATCTCGGGTTCAACATCCAGACCGGCCGGCAACGGGCGCGCGGGGTAGAAGCGGACATCGTCTGGGAGCCGTCACCGGCCTTCTCGCTGCTGGCCACCTACGCCCATACCGCTACCAAGGTGACGGCGGACAATACGATCCCGGTCGGCAGTGAGCTGACGCGCGTGCCCAAGAATAGTGGTCGCATCGCCGCGCGCTACCGGGTGCTGAACGGTCCGGCCAAAGGCCTGTCCTTCGGCGCGGGCGTCACCGCGCTCAGCGCGCGGCAACTCACGCTGCCCAATACGATCAGCGTGCCGGGCTATGCGGTGATCGACGCGCAGGCCGCCTATGACCTTGGTCGATTCTCGATTCAGGTCTCGGCAGTCAATCTCGGCGGCCGCCGGGCATTCGATAGCTATCAGTATTTCGGAAATCCGCTCGTGATGCCCATCCAGCCACGCTCCGCCTTCGTCACCCTCAAAGCCAAAATTTGAACGCGGGGAAATTCTCATGAGGCACTTAGCCAGAATTGCGATCCTGGGCGTTGCCGTTGCCCTCTTTTCTGCGACAACGACCGGGCAGACGTCCGCGGGCGGTGGGCTGATCATTCCGCTCTATGCTGGGGGTACGATCGCGTCGCTCGGCGTCCCGGAAATCCGGGAGAAGAACAAAGCGGGTGACACCATGATCCGTAATGTCAGCGAGCCCACGCTGGAACTGTTCCGGCCCGCGCCCGGACGGGCGAACGGCACGGCCGTGATCGTCGCGCCCGGAGGCGGCTTCGTCGGTTTGGGGTATGACGCGGGGGGAACCGCGGTCGCGCGCCTGTTGGCACAACATGGCGTTACCGCGTTGGTGCTGAAATATCGCACGATCCGAAGCGCGGCCGATCCGATGCAGATGCCCGAAGTCCATATGAGAGAGATGGACAGCCTCATGACCCGAGCAAAGAATGGCACTCCCTCCAAGGTGCCGCCTTTTGCGGGTGAAAGGCATGCAGTGGAGGACGGCGCGCGTGCCGTGACGATCGTGCGTCAGCGCGCATCCGAATGGGGCGTCGATCCCCACCGGGTCGGCTTCCTCGGCTTCTCTGCGGGAGCGTTCCTCGCCACCGACCTCGCGATCGGAGACAAGGCGTCGCGACCCGACTTCGTCGGCCTTATTTACGGCGGGCTGCGCACGCCGGTTCCCGCCGACGCCTCTCCCGCGTTCATCGCCGGCGCGGCGGATGACGAGTATCTGCCGAATGATCCCGTGCTACTCTACGCCGCATGGCGGCAGGCAGGGGTGGCGGCCGAGCTTCACATCTATGAACGTGGCGGGCACGGATTCGACCTCACGCCGAAAGGCAAAACGAGCGACCACTGGTTCGACGAGTTCGTCTGGTGGATGCGATCTCGAGGTCTGATGGGGGCGACAACGAGCTATCCGAGCTAGCTGGGCGCTTGAGACGGGGAACTGCAACCCAGCACCATTCAGATGCTGATACTTGACGAATCGACCTCCAATTCGCATACGCAGCATAACGGCAATGGATTTCTGCCGGGCTTTCGCGCCGAACCGCCGCAAGGCTGATGATTCCTACCTGTCGCCCTCGGGCAACAAGGAGGGATCGTGCGCGCTACTTTTCGGAACCTGTTTTACACATTCAACGTCGCGGCGTTCGCGCGCGCGCGGCATGACCATGCCATTTCAGTTGCCCGCTGGACGGTGATGCTCGTGCCGATGGCGATCGCCGTCGGCTCGCTCTGCGCCGCCTTCCTGTGGAGCCTCGATGTCGCGACGCGCACCCGTTTCGCGCATCCTTGGCTGTTGTTCCTCCTGCCGCTGGGCGGCTTTGTGATCGGGCTGCTCTACCATCGGATGGGAAAGAGCGTCGAAGGTGGCAATAACCTGATCGTCGAGCAGATCCATGAGCCAGGCGGCGGCGTCCCGCTGCGGATGGCACCGCTCATCTTCATCGGTACTGTTGCTACCCATTTGTTCGGTGGGTCGGCGGGCCGCGAAGGGACTGCCGTCCAACTCGGCGGCAGCCTAGCCAGCGCAGTGGCACGCCTCTTCCGCCTCGACAACGCTGGAGTGCGTGTCCTCTTGATGGCGGGCATAGCCGCCGGGTTCGGAGCGGTCTTCGGCACCCCTCTCGCCGGAGCTGTATTCGCGCTCGAGGTGCTGGCGGTCGGTCGGGTAGAATATGCCGCACTGGTGCCCTGCCTGGTTGCAGGGATTGTTGGCGACTGGACATGCCACCTTTGGGGTATCCACCACGGAGCCTATCATATCGACTATCTGGCGGGGACGACTGGGGCTTTGCTGGTCGATCCGCTCCTGCTGGGCAAGGCTGCGCTCGCCGGAGTCGTCTTCGGGCTGGCGGGCCTCGCCTTTGCCGAAGCCAACCACAGCCTTGGAAGCCTGTTCAAGCGCCTGATCCCCTATGGCCCGCTGCGTCCAGTGGTCGGCGGGATCATGGTGATCATCCTTGTCTATGCGCTTGGCACGCGAGACTATCTGGGTCTGGGGGTGTGGTCGGCCGATCCGAACGCGCCGACAATCGCCGGATTCTTCGGACCGCAGGTGGATCACTGGAGCTGGCTGCTCAAGGCGCTGTTCACCGTCGTTACGCTGAGCGCCGGGTTCAAGGGTGGCGAAGTCACCCCGCTGTTCTTCATCGGCGCCGCGCTTGGTAACGCGCTTGGCGGTCTGCTCGGCGCGCCGATCGATTTGTTCGCGGGGCTGGGCTTCGTCGCGGTGTTCGCGGGTGCTGCCAATACCCCGCTTGCCTGCACGATCATGGGCATCGAACTGTTCGGCGCGGCCCATGCGGTGCCGATCGCGGTGGCGTGCTTCGTCGCCTATGTCTGCTCAGGCCATAACGGCATCTATCTGTCGCAGCGCATCGCGGTTCCCAAGACCGCGAACGACCTCCTGCCGCCCGATGCGACGCTGCGTGAAGCGCGTTCGAACCGGCCGCCGCGCACTCTAGGCGACCTTTTGCCCATTCCGCAGACCCCCGTCCTTGAAAGCGAAGCCATGTCATATCCGCACCACGTTACGCCCACCGAGATCGGTATGATCCGGATCTACATGAAGCCCAGCGAGAAGGCGGCGAAGGGCACCGCGCGCACCTTATGGTCCGCAAAGCCGCTCTATCGCGCGCTGGTGGCGCAAGCCAAGGCTGACGGCATCATGAACGCCGTCGCCCACCATACCCATTACGGCTTCTCCAATCATGGCCCAGTGCGCGAGAATGGCGCGGAAATCGCCGACCCGCATCTGACGATGTGCGTCGAACTGATCGGCCAGCGTGAGCAGCTGGAAACCTTCTGCCGCCAGCATGGCGACATGCTTGCGAGCAAGGTCATCGTCTACAAGCATCTCGAACATTGGAGCATCGGCCCGGCGGGCGTGGACCGCGAGGACGCAACGCCTACGGAACTGCTGGCAGGGTCTGACTGAGCGCACCCCAGGACACTGCTGCCATGGCTGCTTCCTCATCCCTGGCGCGTATGGGCGCTCCTGCCGGCGCTGTTTGCGGCGATGGCCGCAAACAGCGGTGAAGGGGGCCGGATTGCAGGTTCCCTTGCCCTCGGCGCGCCTACACGAAAGCATGATAGCGAAGCGCAGATCGCACACTCTAAGGTCGGCCAGCTACCACAAGCACTGGCGCCAATGCCGGACGAAGTCGGTAGCGACAAAATGGCAGAGTGGTGCGGTATGGGCGTTGATGCATATTTGTTGGTGGGAACCGGCGGCGCGATAGGCGGCGCAGCCCGTTTCATCGTGTCCGATGCAGTCGGTCGGCGATGGGGGACGGCATTTCCTTATGGCACCCTCGCCGTGAACGTGACGGGAGCCCTGCTCATCGGCATCGTCGCGGGATTGGCGCGCGCCTCCATCGGTACCTTCGACAACAGACTCACGCAGGATCTGTTCATCACTGGAATATTGGGCGGCTACACGACCGTTTCGTCGTTTTCCATGCAGACACTAAATCTCGTGCTGGCCAATGAACGGCGACTGGCGTTCCTCAATGTGGGGGGATCGACGGTTCTATGCCTTCTGGCCGTAGCTTTTGGTTATCTGACGATCGTGCGGGCGTTCACATGACGGCCGCGGCAAAATCCAGCGCGGTATCCGCTATCACGCTCTGCACCGCAGTTGCGCTCGGAAGCGCGGTCGGAGCGCTCCTCCGCTTTCAGTCTGGTGCGATCATCATGGCGCATTGGGGCGGCGGAGACCTTCTCGCGACGGCGGTCGTCAATGTCGTCGGATCCTTCGTGATCATGCTCTTCGCTACGCTGACCACCCCGGAGGGGCGTTACCCGATGGGGGAGATCACGCGTCAGTTCGTCATGGGCGGAATCTGCGGAGGGTACACAACCCGCTCGCTCATGGGCTTGAATACGCTCATGCTCATCCTCGATCGTCACTGGCTCCTCGGTGGTGCCTATGTGGCCGGTGTGGTGCTGTCGTCCCTGGCGGCGGCGGCGGCGGGCTATTGGATCGCGCTGAAGGTAAACCGGCCATTCCGTCGCAGCGTCATCGCCGAATGCCGCGCTTTATCATGATCCGGGAAGCGGCGACCGAGCCTGACGAAAAGTATCTCCAGGCCAGCAGCCCTCCATCGCCGATCCCACGTCAATAATAGCAAAAACGCTATGGAGAACGCCGCCCAAGAGCCGTCCGCATTCAGCCGACCGCGAACGGATTCCGGAATCGCGCCCGGCTGCCGAGTTCGACCTCTATTTCAATCAGGCGATTATATTTGGCCAGCCGCTCGCCGCGGCATGGTGCGCCGGACTTGATCTGCCCAGCGCTTGTGGCGACCGCGAAGTCGGCAATGAAGGCATCGACCGTTTCGCCGGAGCGGTGCGACACCATCGTCTTCCAGCCGGCGGCGTGGCACAGCCTGACCGCCTCGATGGTTTCGGTCACGGTACCAATCTGGTTGAGCTTTATGAGCGCGGCGTTTGCCGCCTTGCGCTCGATGCCACGCCGGATGAACTCGGGGTTGGTGACGAGCAGGTCATCCCCGACGATCTGGATGCGCGCACCCTGAGCGGCCGTCTGGTCGATGAAGCCTTGCCAGTCTTCCTCATCGAACCCGTCCTCGATCGACATGATTGGCCAGGCCTCAATCCAGCGGCCATAGAGTGCCAGGAGTCCGGCACGATCGAGCCGCCCGGCACCGGACCGCGTGAGTTCGTAACCGCCGTCCCCGGCGAAGGATGAGGCTGCCGGATCGAGCGCGATCGCCAGATCGATGCCGGGACGATAGCCCGCCGCCTCGATCGCCTCGACAATGAGTTCGCACGCCGCCTCGTTGCTTGCGAGGTCGGGCGCAAAGCCACCCTCGTCGCCGACTGCGGTCTTGAGACCGCGTTGGCGCAGCAGGCCACGCAAGGCGGCGTAGGTTTCGGCGCCATAGCGCATTGCCTCGGCAAATGTCGGCGCCCCCACCGGGACCAGCATGAACTCCTGGAAGTCGAGGCTGCTGTCGGCATGTTTGCCGCCATTGAGCACGTTCATGCACGGCATCGGCAGGAGCGTGGCACCCCCGCCGCCCAGCGAGGCATAAAGCGGCCTCCCCGACGCGACGGCTGCCGCGCGCGCGACCGCCATCGAGATCCCCAATATGGCGTTGCCACCCAACCGCCCCTTATTGGGCGTGCCGTCGAGCGCGATCATGGCCCCATCGATCCCGAGTTGATCGCGAGCATCCATGCCGATCACCGTTCGCGCGATCTCGCCATCGACATGGGCGATCGCCTTTCGTACGCCCTTGCCCCCATAACGCGCGGCGTCATCGTCCCGCAGCTCGACAGCCTCATGCGCGCCCGTAGACGCGCCAGACGGCACCGAAGCCTGTGCCACTGCTCCACCGGCAAGGGTCACCGCGACCGTCAGCGTCGGATTTCCGCGGGAATCCAGAATCTCGTGGGCTCGGATCGCCTTGATTACGGTGGACTCGGTCATGAGGATATCCTGTCAGTTGAGAATGGTGCGTTGGATGACAGCGGTGGCGTCTCGGCCTTCACGCTCAATGCGCCATCAGGAGCGGCAGATCCGCCGCCGCCAGCAAATGGCGTGTCGTGCCGCCGAGCAGCCACTCGACCATCTCGTTGTGGCGATACGCGCCGGTAACCAGCAGGTCTGCGCCGAGCGCCCTGGCCTCGGCCACGAGTTGCGCGCCCAGATTATCATGGGTCCGGGGAACGACGTGAAGTTCCGGATGGATACCGATCTCCTCCAGCATCGCCTCGAGAGAAACGGCGGGGTCGCTTTGTTCGCCGATCCGCAACGCGGTCACGCGCTCTGCCGCTCGCAGCCAGGGTTCTGCACCTGTGATGGCATGTCGGGCAGCGTCGCTGTCGCTGAGGCACACGACCATGTGCGCAAACCCGGTTCGCGGCCCCGTCCGCCATTGCGCCGGTACGATCAGGACCGGCTTGCCGGTCGCGAACAGCGCCGCGTGGAGCGCGTCGCCGCTGTCCATCGTGCGTTCCCGGCCAATGATGATCAGGGCATCGGCATGGACTGCTTGCTGCGCCACCACCTCCTCTTCGGTACCAACGATCGAACGCCAGTCGACCTTGGTTGTATCGTCGCTCGCGCCGGCGTTCCAGGCGACGAACGCAGCCTGGGCGGCGTCGGCGCGTTGCTGGGCCGTTCCTTCGTCATGTTCGCGCAGGCGCTGGAAATCGATTTCCTCGCTGGCAGCGATGATGTGCTCCGGATCGACGACGACATTGAGCGCCTCGACCGAAGCGTCGCCAAGCGCGCGTGCGGCCAGCGTCGCAGCATCCAGGCAAGCAGCGGCGCTTTCGGCACCGACGATGACGGCAAGAAGCTTCATGGCATCAACTCCTGAAATGGCGCGCGAGCGTGTTCGGCGCGGCGAAGCCGATCCAAACCGCGACGAGACAACAAAGGACTGAGAGGAGAACGTTCGCGATGGCGCGGCCCGGCTCGCCGGCCTGGAACAGCGCAAGCGTCTGCAGGCTGAACGACGAGAAGGTTGTGAAACCTCCGCACAGGCCGACAAGAACGAATAGTCTCATGTCGGTAGAGACCGGCAACCGCCCGCCCGTTTCGGAAAGCGCGGCGAACAGCCCGATTGCGAACGAGCCAGTGGCGTTGATGACGATCGTTCCCCATGGCAACGTCTCGCCAAGCCGGGTCGTGAGGGCCAGGTTGAGCGAAAAGCGGAGCAATGTGCCGATCGCGCCGCCGATAGCGATCCATATGTAGGTCAGCATGGAAGGCTTCGAAACGGACTATTGTGGTCCGGCATATTCTTCCTCCCTTCGCGGGAGAAACGGACAGCCGCCTACCCGCGTTGATTCAACGCACGGTAGGAGTCATCAGCCACACTGGCGGTTATCGCGGGCACTCCATCCCCATCACACGTAACAACAGAGAGATTAGGCTAAAGTTTCCAGGCCCACAACGCGGAAACGGCCCAATGGGTGGCCCGGCGGGTTTATATTGCTTCTCGGAGGCAGCGCGTTAGTCTGACCAGGCGCTACGAGGGTAGCGTCGAGGCTTGAGAACCTCGCTTATCGACTTCCCTCCCGGGCGAAAAAAGCGGTCGCCCGCTTCAGTATGTCGCGTTCTTGTCGAAGGATCTCATTCTCCCGGCGGAGCCGCTTCAACTCGGCTGCCAAATCTGCCTGCGGTGTTTCGCCCGGCATCTCCGTCAACCGATCACGACGACGACCGATCCACCGAACCAGCGTCGACAAACCGACCCCCAGATCTTCCGCAACCTCACGCTGCGTGCGCCCACTGGTCGCCACCAGCCGGACCGCCTCGTCCTCGAATTCCTTTGTAAACCGTCGTTGCTTCGTCATCGAGTTTGCCTTTCACCTCAGGAAAACTCTCCACTTTTCTGAAGCAAGTCCAGTCATCCTGATGGCGGTCACGATGGCGCTGGAAGCAGGCGTGCCCACCAAGACGCATATCCTCAACCTGCTGCACCGGCTGATCGACGGTAAGCCGCTGACGACACCGCCGATCACGGCACCACAGGCATTGAGACTGGTCAGCGAACCGATGGCCAATGTCGAGCGCTACGATGCCCTGCGTGGGGAGAACCGCCATGCGTCATGACCCCGCCAGCGGCGCCATCATCGTCATGCTCCGCAGCCTCAAGATGCATGGCATGGCTCAGGCCGTCACCGACCTCATGGAGCAGGGAGCGCCGGCGTTCGATGCGGCCGTCCCGATCCTGTCCCAACTCCTGAAGGCAGAGACGGCCGAACGGGAAGTGCGATCGGTATCCTACCAGCTCAAGATCGCGCGGTTCCCGGCCTATCGCGATCTGGCGGGCTTCGACTTCGCCAGTAGCGAGATTAATGAGGCGCTGGTCCGTCAGCTCCACCGCTGCGAGTTCATGGACGTGGCCGACAATATCGTGTTGGTCGGCGGCCCCGGCACCGGCAAGACCCACATCGCCACCGCGCTGGGCGTCCAGGCTATCGAGCATCATCGAAAGCGGGTACGCTTCTTCTCCACGGTCGAACTGGTCAACGCCCTTGAACAGGAGAAGGCTCAGGGCAAGGCAGGCCAGATTGCCGGAAGACTCGCATACGCCGATCTCGTGATCCTCGACGAGCTCGGTTATCTGCCGTTCAGCGCTTCAGGCGGCGCGCTCCTGTTCCATCTGCTGAGCAAGCTTTACGAGCGCACCAGCGTCATCATCACCACCAACCTGAGCTTCAGCGAATGGGCCACCGTGTTCGGCGACGCCAAGATGACCACTGCGCTCCTCGATCGGCTCACCCATCACTGCCACATCCTCGAGACCGGCAACGACAGCTTCCGGTTTAAGATCAGCTCCGCTCAGCGCCCCAAAACCAGGAAGGAGAAAACCCCGTCTTGACCCACCAATGACATCCGAAACATAATCGCAAGGTGGGTCACTTCTCGATGAAAACCCCGGGTCACTTCTCAGCGGCAATCAACACAGCCCAAGCCCGAACCCCTGAAATGGCGCGATCTCGACGTGCGGCACTGCTGACCTCCCAATGTTGTGCCGGGGCTCGATCCCGGGGGAGACCCACCCGGCACAAAGGGAAGTTCGGTAGCTGGACCTTGAAGGTTACACGGGCGAGGGAAAAATGCGCCTCGTCCGGCTCGGCCGGGGTGCCAGCGACAAGGCTGGAGCCGCCGATCTCACCATCGCAGGAGGCGGGGACCCGCAACCGCGCCAAGCAACGTCGCAGCGGCAAGGCCAAGCGAGTACCAGAGCAGGACAAACCCCGGCGAGCTTTCGCTGCAGTGCAGCGCGTAGATCGTCGCACCGGTGCCGCCCGAGACGAGGCCCACCGCCGCGCCTGCCGCCCGCAGCCGTGTCGGTGCCAGCCGCGACATCGCCCACATCAACCCGACGAACACAGGCAGCGCGAGCGCGGCGACGTAAGCGGGGCACTGCCACCAGCTCGTCCCCATCCAGAACGCCTTGGAATCGCCGGCTGGGGCCGCGGCCCAGCGCATCGCGGCGATTGCCGCCAACGCCGCGACCGGGGGCCAAAGCAGCCGCGACCAGTGAAGCTTCGCCGCGTCGGGCCTGCTCAGCCGGTCAAGCGCCACGAAACCCAGGGACGCAATCGACGCTGTGTAAAGCAGCTTGATCCAGAACGACGGGGTGATGACAGCTGTCGCGATGTCGGGCCGCGGCCCAAGGCTGGGCCAGAAGAGCACCGCGACCCCGGCGACCACTGCGCCGGTGATGAGCCCCTTACGGAGAAGGATTTTCGTCGCCCCGCGCGGCACCGGCTGCAAGCCGCTGGATAGTTCAGCAATCAACGCTTCGGTGTTCATGAAATGCTCCGTCGATCACTCGGCCGACGGGCCTCCACGCCGCGAGTCTTCCCTACATTCGGTGCACAGGAGCAATCGGTTACGCCGAACGAAGATTGAACGGAACAGCCCCGCCCCGGCCGCCGGATCGGGAGAGGCGAGCGTCTGATCCAGGAAACCGCTCCGCCAGCCCGTGCGATCGTCTTGTCGTTCGACGAGAAGAGCCAAATTCAGGCCCTCGACCGATCCCAGCCCGGCTTGCCGCTCAAGAAGGGGGCGTGTAAATCGGCGTCGGGGAGCGATTGAGGCGTGACCGTAGGTCTCACATTCACGAAGAGCGCCCGTCGGGTCGGGATCGTGGCGGCTAGCGGGACTGCTTTCCTTGGTGCCGTATACGTCGCGACGCTGATCGCTGGCCTTTTGTCGCTCCGGTCGCTGCAGCAACCGATTCCGGACCCGCTATTCTCTTTTCTGGAGATCGAGATCCTCTTGCTGATGCCGCTATTCGTCGCGCTTATGGTTTCGGTACATGCATGGGCCGGCGCGGGTGCCAAGGTGTTCAGCCTTATGGCTCTTGTCTTCGCGGGCGTCTTGGCGGGCCTGACATCCGCCTTACACTTCGTCATACTTATTGTCGGCCACCAAGCAGCGTTCTCCAAACTGTCGCCCCTGTTGCTGTCGTTCAAATGGCCCTCGATAGCCTATGCGATCGACATTCTTGGGTGGGACATTTTCTTCGCGCTCTCCGTGCTGTCGGCGGCTCCAGTCTTCAGCGGCGGTCGGCTCGCCACGACGATACGCGTGCTACTGGCAACCAGCGGGACGCTGGCGCTTGCCGGGCTGAGTGGCGTCGTCCTTGGCGACATGCGGTTCCGCAACATCGGAATCGTTGGTTACGCAGGTGTTTTTCCAAGCACGGCGGTGCTGCTCGCGATCCTATTTCAACAGTCGCCGCCTCAAAACGCCTGCCAGGCGGAACGCCCGGTAGTTTCGTAGCCCACTCACGATTGCGCCAGCGGATCACTTCCCGCTGACGTTCACCGCTACGCGCAGTGTGGTCGCAGGCGGCGAGCTGGCAAAAATGCCGCAGCGCAAGGCCGTGCTGCCCCGCGCCAAGGTGCCAGATGTCCGCCGCCACCTTGCTGTGCAAGATTCCCCACGCAGCATAGCAAAGCGCGCCGCGCCGCGAGAGCAGCGGCGCGCTTTGCCGGTGGTCAGTCTGCGGCATAATCCCGTGCCTTGCGCTCGCGCTTCGGATCCAGGCCCAGCAGATAGTCGAGCGAGAATTTGCCGCCGCCACGGAAGATGATTGGGAGCAGGAGGCCTGCCCAGCTCAAATGGGTCGGCCATGCGTCCGGGTAGACGAACACCTCGATGACCGTGGTCATGCCGAGCAGACCCAGGGCGGCGACCCGGTTGAACAGGCCAAGGACCAGCAGGATCGGAAACAGATGCTCCTGGTAAGTCGCCAGATGCGCAGCGACATGCGGCGGGATCAGCGGGATCTTATAGTCGGTCTCGAACAACGAGTACGTGCTGTCGGTGATGTGCAGAATACCATCGACCTTGGTCCGGCCCGACATGAAGAAGACCGCAGCGACTCCGAAGCGTGCGACCAGCAGCAGGATCGAGCCGGGAAACCGATCGAGCAGCGAGCAGAAGCGGGCGTAGTAGTTCATTCTCATTCTCCCCTTGGAATATCTTCGGCGAAGGCACCGGCGGACAGCAGCAATGCGAATGTCGAGGCGACGTCTCCGCCTTCGCTCGACGCGTTGGCAGCGGCCTCGGCGAGCGTCTTGCCCGCGAGAAAAGCTCTGGTCGGCCCGTCGATGACGCGGACCTCGACCGCATCGCTTGGGCGCGTGACGAGGATGATCTCCCGATCCCAGGCGATCGCATCGAGCGCGTCGGGTGGGGCGTCGGGCTGGTGCGCAAGCCATAGGCTCGCCGCCGGCATCAGCGCCTTCGCGATCCGCGTTGCGGGGTGCCAGTGCAGGGGCGCCTCGGGATCGATGCCTCGGGAAAGGGCCGCCGCATCCAGCGGCGGGCGGTCCGCGGCAAACAGCGCCTCGGTCACATTGCGTTCGAGCATCGCGACGGGCCCAAGATACGGTGCTTCCGCAAAGGGGGTCCAAGCGTCGACGAAGGGCCCGAACCTGTCGCCATAGAGGCACAGACGCGCCTCGCGTGGCGGTACCGCCTCGATATAGGAGGTTGCGCACGCGGCGAACGCTTCCTCTCCAACCATGGCCGCCGTCACCGGGTAGTTGGCGAACAGCGCGTCGCGTGCCGCCTTGCTTGCGGTATTGCGATGGACCGCGAGCGCGCGCCGCATCGCGGGGTCGTTCGACGGATCCGGGGAGGCGAGCATCGTGCCGAAGGCGTGCTGGAAATCGGCGGCATCAAGCATCGATCGACATCCTCTGCTCGAGCAGGCGGTGGGCGCGGTCGCGCTCCAGCATCAGATCCTGGAAGGGCGGCATTTCGTCGTCGCGTTCGATCAGGGTCGGACGCGGCCCGACGCGGTCGATCAGGCGTTGGTAGAGCAGCCAGACGGGGTCGGAGACCGGGGCATCGTGGCTATCGATCAGCAACCCGCTATCAGGGTCGGGATCGGGGCGATGCCCGGCGAGATGGACTTCGCCGATGATCGACGCCGGGATCGCGTCGAGCCGAACCTCGGGCGAGAACCGTAGGTTGGCGGCGCTGACGAAGATGTTGTTCACATCGACCAGCAAACCGCATCCGGTGCGCTGGGCCAGCTCCGACAGGAAGGTCGCTTCGTCGAGTTCGTGTCCGGGCAGGTCGATATAGAGGGAGGGGTTCTCGACCATGATCGAACGGCCGAGCGCGTCCTGCACGCGCGCCACGTTATCCGCCGTGATGTCGAGTGCCTGGCGTGTGCGCGGGAATGGCAGGAAGTCCGAATGATGAACACCGTCCCATTTTTGCCATGCGAGATGGTCGGAGATGGCGGCCGGGCGGATCAGGTCAGCGAGGGCCCGCAGCCTGCGGAGGTGATCCTCCGCAGGCGGTTCCACCGACGCCAGCGAGAGGCCGACGCCGTGGAGCGAGATCGCGAAGCGCTCCGCCAGCGCGACGAGCGCTCGCAGGCGCGGTCCGCCATCGACCATGTAGTTTTCGGCGTGGACCTCGAACCACAGGCCCGGGTTACGCGCTGTCAGCGCTTCATCGAGATGCTCGAGCTTGAAACCCAGGCCTGCGGTCATGATCATCGGTCGACTCCTCAGGCGCCCGGCGTGAGCGAGCCGAAGCCCTTGGGAGTCTTGATCTTGGCGCAGGTGCCGGCCGGCACGAGCTTCCACGCGTCCTTCTGATAGTTGACCTTGGAAGTGCCCGCGCAGGTGGTGCCGGCACCGGCCTTGCAGTCGTTCTTGCCGGCCTTGGCGACGCCGTAGCATTTCTCCATCGGCTTGCTCGCCTGGGCGTGGGCGGCCGTGGTGGCACCGGCTGCGAGGGACGCGAGCAGCAGGGCGCTGAGCGCGGTGGTGGTACGACTTGTCATCTTACGGTCTCCAATTCAGCCTCACGTGCGGCGGTCCGTCGGGAAGGGAGGGAGCGCCGCACGGTGGTCCGGGAGGCTGACAGGGTCGGACCACGACGATGAGTCCGCTGGGACGCGCGCCCCGGTTACAGGTCGCCCCCGCAGTTAGATTTTAAAATGCGTCTGTAACCGCCCGTCATCGCGCGGCGAAAACATGGCTGCCACTCGGCAAGTCAACGTCTCAATTCAGGAGTTTGCTATGAAGACCTTCAAGACCGGCGCTGCCATCGCCTCCGCCGCCGCCATGCTCGCCTTCGCAGGTGTCGCATCCGTGAGCCCGGCGCAGGCTGCTGGCGCACACGCATCGGGCAAGGTGCAGCCCTGTTACGGCGTCAATTCGTGCAAGGGCCAGTCGGACTGCAAGTCGGGCACGCATGACTGCAAGGGCCAGAACGACTGCAAGGGCCAGGGTTTCAAGGACCTCTCCGCCAAGTCGTGCGCCAAGATGGGCGGCAGCCTCACCCCGAAGGCGGGCTGAACAGCCGTTGGGCTCGGTTGAACGGCCGGCCCGACTTACGCGGAATATCGTCCGGCGGCGTAAAGCTGTCGGGCGGTATTACCAGCGTGAGGTCAAGGGGAGGATGGCACGCGCGACCAGCGTGATGGCCGCGCAACCGAGTGCGTACCAGAACACGATGTAGAAGGGATCGTCGCTCGGGCAGTGAAAGGCGAAGATAAATGCGCCCCACGCGGCTGCGGCTACGCCGACGGCCGATGCGCTCGCCTCAAGATCGGTCGGCGCACCTCGGCGCATCATATATCCAAGGGCGATCACGGGCGGAACCGAAAGGACCGTCATGACGGCCAGGCACTCGACGCCCATTCGCCACATCAATCGGGCAGCGAGCCCATCCAGGCCTTGACCGGCAACGTCGATACCCACGCCGACCAAGACGATCGCCGTGAGGGCAAGCCCCCAGCGGCGAAGCCCCTTTCGTGGCATGGACACCGGGCTGAAGGACTGCAAAGCGACATTCACGCCAATAAGTGCGAGGACTCCGAGCCCCGCCATCTTCCACCAGAAGGCCGCACGGCCGAGCGCCGCGCCGAGATCGGGCCGGATCGTGCCAAGCGCCAGGAAGCCGACGAGTTCGACGACGGCTAGTATGAGGAGGGTGACAAATTGGGGGCCGAGCCTCGGCCGGGGCACCGGACGAAGATCCCCTACCAGTTTATCGATCAGCGCATCATTCGACATCGGCTTGCTTCTGAACAATCATGGCTAACCGCGCCAGCCCCCGGTGGATATTCACCTTGATAAGGGATCCGGACTGGCCGGTCCTTTCGGAGGCTTCCTCAACCGAAAAACCCTCGATTTTCACGAGCCGAATCGCTTCGGCCTGTGCGGGTTTCAACTCGGTCATCAACCGCGCCAAAATCACCGAGCTGGTCACGTTGCGCTCATGGTCCTCAACAGCGATCTCTTCAGGGAGTTCCTCGGTCCGGGAGCGGCTCATCGACCGCAGGCGATCGATCCATTTGTACCGGGCGACCGCCATCAGCCACGGCTTGAACGGCCTTTCCGGGTCGTAGGTGTGCCGCTTTTCGTGGATTGCAATCAGCGTGTCCTGAACGGCATCGTCCACCATAGCGGGGGGAAGGCGGCGTGCGTAAAAACCCTTCAGCCAATGCCTGATCTCGTCCAGCAGCCGCCGATAGGCGGCGGCATGCCCCTCTTGGGCCGCAGCCATCAATTGACCCCATTGGTCCGCGGTCTCGCTCATCGACGAGCTCCCCGGCACCAGGACCGCAGCGCTGGCCGATCGTTGAACCGCAAGACGAAGGTGGGGTTGCACGTCCCGTCATTCGGCGGAACCGGCTGGACGGTTACAGTCTCGCCCAAAATAAAAACGCGTGGGGTCTTTTTGCACGCCACCGATATGCGTCGTGCTCTCACTGCCGAAAACTTTCGCTCATTGCGCATCCTGGGCATCCCCGTTCAGGCCGTTCCGGCGCATGCGCGTCGGATCGATGCCGAATGCGTTGCGAAAGCTGCGACTGAAATGGCTGCGGCTGGCGAAGCCCGCATGATTGGCGATGTCGGAGATCGAAAGGTCCGTCGACAAGACGAGCTGCCGCGCTTTGTCGAGACGTGCGCGGTTCACGAACTCCATCGGCGGCGACCCAACCGTCTCCGCAAAGACTTTCGCGAATTTGGACCTGCTCATGCCGGCCGCGCGGGCAAGATCGGCCAGACTATGATGTGAGGCCGGATCCTCGACGACCCGCGCCACCGCCCGCGCCAGGGACGGCCGCTCGAACAGGCCGGGGAGGACTTCCCGCGAGCCACGGTCCTGAGCGGATCGGCGCAATGCCAGGATCAGGCACGCCTTCATCAGCGATCCGATGAGTGCTTTGCTCCCCAGTGCCGCGACGCCTGTTTCACGAAGGATCGTCGAGAAGGCGACGCCAACGACCGGTTCATCGGCGACATACGAACAGATCGGCTCTTTCAGCCCCTCGAACGGCCCGAACGATCCACCGATGTCGGCCTTGATCTGGCCGCAGGCGACAACGACGCTGCCCGGGCTTCCCATCGTAGCGTCGTAGTGCATCAAGCCGTCGCGCCGCCTGCTGCATGTCTCCTGCGAAGTGAGGATCTTGGAGGGCGTGGCCGAACCGCCGATCACCTGATCGATATATGCCGGTACCAGGACCACGCTGCCCACCGGTGCCTCGATGCACGCGCCGTCGGCGAGGCCGAGATAGAGCGTACCCGCGAGAATGAAGTGGACCTCGATCTTGTCGAGCTGCTTGATTTCAATCGCCGAGGTCGCGGTGAACTCGCAGACTGCGAACTCCTTCACGTTCACCGCGAGCGCAGCAAGAATCTGGTCGATCGCGGCGTCGTTCATAACCGGCATAGTGTGCCGTTTTGTCGCAATGATTCCAGACGATTCGCAACGAAGACAAAAATACGGATGATGCGGCACGTCGGTGGATGATCTGGCACGGGCGCATGCGTACAGGCTCGATTATCGATACGGCTCGCGTTGGGGGTTCCAAAGAACGGCAGCGACGCCGCTGCAGCCATCAGCATGAAGTCCAGGGCCGCCCTTTGGTACGCTCGTTCGCATTCGCTGGTCATCGTACTCAATGGGCGGCGGCGCTGCCTGCTCAGCGTCATCGAAGACTACAGCCGGGAATGCCCGGTGCCAGGACACCGGCGTCGAGTGGCACGACTGGCGTCTCTCTTGCGCGCCTGACGAACCATCGCAGGTCCAAGCGACACTCCATAAAATTCGGTTCATCCCGCTGGAACCGTCAGCGTCACGGCAAAGCCCGCCTCCTTCCAACCGTCGAGCCCGTCGGCGAACCAGCGTATGTCGGGCAGCCCTGCGCGATGCAGGCGCAGTGCGGCGTTCCAGCTCATCCAGCAATCGGCCTGGCAGAACACGACAAGCGGGCGATGGGGGTGCCGGGCAGCCAGACGGCGCACGCGGAGCAGCATGGCTTGCTCGATCCCGGGGTCGAGTTCGCCGCGCCCGCTCTCGGCGAACCAATGCGCGCCTGGGATCGAGGCATGCGGCTCGGCAAGACTCCATCGTCCGGTCTCGACGTCGCGGAGCGCACCGGGTGCAGGATTGACGTCGATAAAAATGGCACCCGCCCGCCACAAGGCATGTGCCTGCGCGACGTCGACGCGCCTGACACCTTCGGGGATTGAAGGGATAACGCCGCGATAATGGCTCATTCGATAACCTGTGATCGGATCGAACAGTGGGGCTTCGGCTGGGGGGCGGGAGTCGGCCTGTACCACGCCCCCGGTCGAGGCTAGCACTGCCACCGCAAGCATGATTGCCCTTCGCATCCGCAACGCTCCGCTTGGCCCAAAGTCGCATAGTAGCAGGCGTCGCCGCGCTGCTAAGCTGTGCTTTGGGAGAAGATTATGGTCGTATCGTCGCTACCCTGGATCGGGGGGCTATTGCTGGCGCTGGCACCGCTACCGGCGCACGCGACCCTGCCCGCCGATCCGCTCGGATCGCCGATGTGGCAGCGATTGGGCGACACACTGTTCGGCAACGACCCCGTCCGCTTCGACGATCGCGTTCATGTGATCTTTCCCGAAATCGCCGAAAACCAGACCAGCTTTCCCGTGACGGTCGACGCGCGCGGCATTGAGGGGGTGAAGCGTATCCTGCTGTTCGCCGACCTTAACCCAATTCCGCTTGCGATCGATTATACGCTCGCCGGTGCCCGGGCGTTTCTTGCGACGCGAATCAAGCTCGACCAGCGCACCCCGGTGCGCGGTGCGGTGCAGCTCGCCGATGGCAGCTGGCTCGTCGGCGGCGGCTGGATCGATGCAGCGGGCGGGGGCTGCTCGACCCCGCCGACAAGTCGTGTCAGGGGCGATTGGGCAGACCATCTCGGCGAAGTCCGCGGCGTCGCGGTGCGCGGGGCCGACGGCACACACATCCGGGTGGCCTTCCGCCACCCGATGGATACCGGCTTCGTCGCGAACATCCCGACGTACAATCTCGACACGCTCACCCTGAGCGGGACGGGCAAGGCATACGGAACGATGCGGATCGAGGCGTCGGTCGCCGAGGATCCGACGATCTCCATCATCGCCGACACGGCAGCGGGCGAGACGGTGGCCGTGCGCGCCAGCGACACCAACGGGATCCGCTATGACGGGTCGCTCGCGGTGCGCGAGGCGACACCCGCGCTGGCCGCGGTCCGCTAGATGATCGATCGCCGGATCGCATTGGCGGGTCTGCTTGGCGCGATCGCGCTGCCGGCCCGCGCCCAGCCGCTCGCCTATCGGATCATTCCCGAGAAGGTTGCCGATGGGCTGTGGGTCGTGCGAGGCGTCGATGCGCCGATCGCGATGGCCAATGGTGGCGCGATCGCCAATATCACGATTCTCGCAACCGAGGGCGGGACCGTGCTCGTCGATTGCGGCCCGTCGCTGCGCTATGGCGTCGCGCTCAAGCAGGCGGCCCAAGCGCTGACCGGCCAGCCGGTGGTTCGCGTCTATCTGACCCATTTCCACCCCGACCATATTTATGGTGCCGCCGCTTTCGCGCCCGGGATCGTCGCGGCCACGCCACAATTGGCGAACCTCTTGAAGAGCGAGGGTGCCGGCTTTTCTGATGGGATGTACCGGCTGCTCGGCGATTGGATGCGCGGGACCGAATTCACGCCGCCGGGCGCGATCCTGACGGCCGATCGCGAGACATTCGGGACACGGCGGTTTCGACTGCTCCCGCTGGCGGGGCACAGCCCGGCCGACCTCGCGATCCTCGACGAAGCGAGCGGAACGCTGATCGCAGGCGACCTCGTGTTCCATGATCGCGCGCCCTCCACCCCACATGCCGACCTGGCGAAATGGCACGATTCGCTGAAGACGCTCGAAGCGTTGGGTCACAAGCGCGTCGTGCCGGGACATGGCCCGGTCGATCCCACCCCCGCCACTGCGATCGTCCAGACGCGCGACTGGCTCGACTGGCTCGCCGCCACACTGCGCGCGTCGGTCATCGCCGGCGACGACAATGTCGCGGCGGGCAACGTCATGATCCCGGCGCGTTTCGCGACGCTGCAGGCCGCGCGCTACGAACTGCAGCGCTCCGTCGCTCATCTCTATCCGGGGCTTGAGGCCGAGCTCCTGCCCCGGATCGACGCAGGGCGCTGACGCTCCGCATAGGCTCCTGCGCACACGGAGCGCTCTCTTTCGCGCAGAAACACGGCGAGACGCGTGTGTTATCCGACGCGGTTGGCGATCAAATCGTCGACCACCGCCGGGTCGGCCAGCGTGCTGGTATCGCCGAGCGTGGCGATGTCCCCCTCGGCGATCTTGCGCAGGATCCGGCGCATGATCTTGCCTGACCGCGTCTTGGGCAGGCCGGGGGTGAACTGGATCGCGTCGGGCGTTGCGATCGGGCCGATTTCGGTGCGGACCCACGCCACCAGATCCTTGCGCAACGCTGCGCTCGGCACCTCGCCGGTATTGAGCGTGACATAGGCGTAAATCCCCTGCCCCTTGATGTCGTGTGGGAAGCCAACCACCGCCGCCTCGACGACGGCGCGGTGCAGCACGAGCGCCGATTCCACCTCGGCAGTTCCCATGCGATGCCCCGAAACATTGATGACGTCATCGACGCGGCCAGTGATCCACCAATACCCGTCGGCGTCCCGTCGTGCGCCGTCACCGGTGAAATAGACGCCGGGATAGGCCGAGAAATAGGTCTCGAAAAAGCGCGCATGGTCGCCCCAGACGGTCCGCATCTGCCCCGGCCAGCTCCGCGTGAGGACGAGATTGCCCTCGATCGCTCCCTCGAGCACCGCGCCCGCCGCATCGACCAGCGCCGGCTCGACCCCGAAGAACGGGACACTCGCGGCACCGGGCTTGAGCGGCGTCGCACCGGGCAGCGGCGTAATCATGTGCCCGCCGGTCTCGGTTTGCCACCATGTATCGACGATCGGGCAGCGCCCCTCACCGACGATCTCATGATACCAGCGCCACGCCTCGGGATTGATCGGCTCGCCGACCGAACCGAGCAGGCGGAGCGAGGCGCGACTGGTCTGCGTGACGAAGCCGTCGCCCTCGCGCATCAGCGCACGTAGCGCGGTCGGCGCGGTATAGAGTTGCGTCACCTGATGGCGATCGACCACTTGCCAGATCCGCGCCGGGGTCGGCCAGTTGGGCACGCCCTCGTACATCAGCGTAGTAACGCCGTTGGCGAGCGGGCCATAGACGATATAGCTGTGCCCGGTGACCCACCCGATGTCGGCGGCGCACCAATAGGTGTCGCCGTCGCGGCAATCGAACACGCAGGCATGGGTATAGGCCGCCCAGAGCAGATAGCCGCCGGTGGTGTGAAGCACGCCCTTGGGCTTGCCCGTCGATCCCGACGTGTAGAGCAGGAACAGCGGATCTTCCGCGTTCATCCATTCGGGCGGGCACTCGGCATCCACCTGCGCCGCGGCCTCGTGATACCAGACGTCGCGTCCGTCCTGCATCGCGACGGGGCCGCCGGTCGCGCGCAGCACGATCACCGTGTCGAGGCAGGTGGTGAGTTTGGCGGCGGCATCGACATTGGCCTTGAGCGGGACGCATTTGCCGCCGCGACAGCCCTCGTCGGCGGTGATGACGATATGGCTGTCGCAATCGGTGATCCGCCCGGCCAGCGCCTCGGGCGAAAAGCCGCCGAAGACGATGGAATGGATCGCGCCGATTCGCGCGCACGCCAGCATCGCGAACGCCGCCTCGGGGATCATCGGCAGATATAGCGTTACGCGGTCACCCTTACGCACGCCCTGCGCCTTCAGCACGTTGGCGAAGCGGCACACTTCGGCATGGAGTTCGGTAAAGGTGATGTGGCGCGCAGGGCGATCGGGAGCGTCGGGCTCCCACACGATCGCGACCTGATCGCCGCGCGTCGCGAGATGCCGGTCGATGCAATTGACCGAGACGTTGAGCACCCCATCGGCGAACCAGCGCACGCCGAAATCGGCTTCGTGGAAACTGCTTTGATTGGCCACGCTCGGCGGGGTGAACCAGTCGAGCCGTTCTGCCTGTTCGAGCCAAAACCGATCGGCGTCGTCGAGCGAGCGGGCATAGTCCGTCGCATAGCGTTCCGCGGTGATCGTCGCCTCGGTCGCCCAGTTGGTCGGAACGGGATAGATATCTGGCGTCACGTCTGTCTTCCTCATCGCAAGCGCACGCCGATCCACAGCGTGCGCGGGGTGCCGACGTCGATCGATCCCGCCGCGTTGCGGGTGATCACCGTTTCGTCGGAAAGATTTTCGCCGCGCAGGACGACCGCCACACGCCTGGCGACGGGCAGTGTGAGCACCCCGTCGAGCGTCGTCGCGGACGGGAGCACGTCGGTCTGCAGATCGTCCTCATATTGCTTGCCGACATAGCGCGCGGTGAGCGAGGCGGCGAAACCACGCGGCGATGCCCAGGCGAGCGTCGCGCTGCCGCTGTGCCGCGGGCTCTGCGCCGGGATGAAGCCATCAAGCTGTCGCGATGCACCCGATGCGTGGACCCGGCTGTCGCTGAACGCATAGGAGCCATCGACCGAAAAGCGCCCGCGCGCGGCCCGCGCGGTGAACTCGATCCCCTTGGCGACGATCGCATCGACGTTGCGGCGTTGGCGCAGATTGGGCCCGATCGTGACGTTGGCGATCGCGCCGTCGAGGCGGTTGTAGAAGCCGGTGATCCCGAGGGTGACGCCAGCGACCGGCGTGAGGTCGAGCCCGGCCTCGGCTCCGCGCAGCCGTTCGAGCCCGAGCGCCGCATTAGCTTGCGTGGTAATCGGGAAAACCACAAACGGGCGATAGAGTTCGTTGAGCGTCGGCAAGCGGAAGCCGGTATAACCCGCCGCGCGCAGCGCGAGTGCGTCGCTCGCGTGGAACAGCGCGCCCGCGCGCCCGGTGCCCTCAAACCCATGACGGTCGTGATAGCGCGTGTCGGTGGTCGTCGCGCCTGTCGCGCTGGCCTCGTGGAAGAAGCCCTGGGTGATCGTCCAGCGATCGCCACGAACACCGGCGGTCAGCACCAGTCGCCCGAGCGTCCAGTCATCCTCGACGAACAGACCGGTCGTGCTGGTATGGCCCCCGGCATTGCGCCGCGCGGTGACCGCGCCGCTCGCGGCATAGGCGTCTTCGTACAATTCGCCGTCGCCGAGCCGGACATCGGCACCGATGCGCAGAACATGGTCGGCCCCGACCGGCGGGCGCAGCTCGATCTTGCCGCCAACCCCCGTCGCCGGCGTGTTGCGCTGGTCGAGCGTGAGCTTGAAGCTGGTCGCGCTGATTACGCGGTTGGAAAAATTGCGCGCCTGGACATATGCCAGCGCATCGATCGCCCAATCCCCGCGATGGATTAGCCGGACGCTGGCATCCTCCCCCTCGCTGCTGCTGTTCGCGCCCACAAAGCGGAGCGTCCGCTCGTCGCGATACAGCAGACCGCGCACCTGGAGTTCGGTCTGCGCATCGATCGGCACGACCGCGCGAATGGTGCCCGATCCATCCCGGTAGCGCGCGCGGACGGTCGCGGCGGTGAACTGGGATGGCGGCGTGGTGTAAAAACCGTCGCCGCGCTCGAACTTGCCCGACACGCTGACGAACCCGCCGCCAATATCGGGCGAGACACTTGCCGACACTTCCTGCGCGTTGTTGCTGCCGTAGAAGGCCTCCGCCGCAATCGTCGGCAGGTCGTGGCGGGTCGCACTCGCCAGCTCGATTGTCCCCGCGACGGCACCGGCACCGAACGCACCCGCGCCGCCGCCGCGCGTCACGCGCACGCCAGCGAGCCGATCCGCCGAGATCGCATTGAAGGGAATGTACCCGAAGAACGGATCGGCCAGCGGGACACCGTCGAGCAGCACAAGCGCGCGGCTCGACGCATTGCCGCCGAGCGCGCGCAACGTCACACCCTGCGCCGAAGGGTTGGCCGAGCGACTGTCCGATCGGCGGAATTGCTGGAACCCCGCAACGTCGAGCAGCACGTCCTCGACCCGCCCAGTCGCATCGCTGGTCAAGCGCGAACGGCCGATCGTTACCGAGCCATAGGCCGGCATCCCCGGCGGAAGCGGAAGCGGCTGGCCGAGCACCACGATATCGGCGGGATCGGCAGACGGTGCGGGGCTTTGCTGCGCGAGCGCAGACGATGGAACCACCAACGCCAGCAACGGAAGGAATGACGAGCGACGCATGACGGGCCGGCGCTTTCAAAATAGGACGGGTGGCGAGATGGGTTCAATCGAACCGCCCCCGCCACCGCATAGTTGCACAATTAGAAGAACAGGATCGACCCGACCGATACGGTATTGGACTTGGCCTCGTTCGGGCCCTGCGCCTCCGCCTTGGTATGGATATATTCGGCGAGCAGCGTAACCCAGCTCGTCAGGCCGTAGCGTAGCTGTCCAACCCAGCTGCTATTCTTGTCGAGCAACGTCGGGTTGACCTCGCCACGCGCGAGATCGAGCTTGCTCTGCCCATAGCTCCCCGCGACCGTGAACTTGTCGAAGGTCAGGCTGGCCTGACCGTAAAAGCCGCTGCTGTCACGCTTGCGCCCGAGCGCATCGGTCGAGAAGACGAACAGCGCCGTCGTCCCCAGCCCCGACCCGCCATAATAATAACCGAGCACATTCAGCGGACCATAGCCGAGCTTGCCACCGACATCGAAGCCGCTGCCGGTATAGCTCGGCGCGCCGGCAAAGCCGTCATGCTTCTGCGTAATGCCCGACGCCCACAGGTGACCCGTGAATGTGTCGGCCTTGAAGTCATAGGTGACCTTACCCTGAAAACCGGGCGTGCCGTTGACCTCGGCCCCGCCCGTCAGCGTCGACAACGGCTGGAAGATTCCGGCCGACGCCTGAAAGCCGCCGAACACGGGCGTGGTGTAGGTGATCTGCGGCTGGAAGTCGGTGTAGATATAGCCGATCCCGATCCGCCCGAGCGAGGTGTTCGACGGGCCCGCATTGCTGCCCGGCGTGCCGACCGACAGCAGGGTGATATCGTTCAGAATCGCATCGGACCCGAACAGGCCGATGTCACGCCCGAGCTTGAAGGTGCCGAGATGCGGCTTGCCGATCGTCATATAGGTCTGCCGGGCATCGATCCCTGCGGTCGCCAGCGCGACTGGCGCACCGGCGGCGTTGGCACCATTGCCGCCGTACGAATTGCTGTTGATGCCGGGATAGAAGCCGAAGTGCGCGGCAATGTCCCAGCCGCCCTGGTTGGTCGACACGTCGAGCCCGAAGATGCCCGGCAGCAGCCCGTTGCGGATCGCCGAACTGTTCTGCGGGCCGGTATTGGCGAGACCGCCGACGACCGTCGTGCCGGCAAGGCGCTTATCGGGCGAATCATGCGTATAGAAGGCGTTGACCGAGCCCGAGAACTTCACCGTCACGCCGCCGACTTCCATGCCGATCCCGCTGCTCGTCATCCGCACCAGCCGTTTGTCGTCGAGCTGCGCGGCAGCTGCGGTCTGCGGCTCGGCGGTCGGGTTGGTCGCGACTGCAGCGGGTTGTGGGGCGGGTGGCGCGGCGGGTGGCTTGCGCGCGATCAGATCGTCATATTCCGCCTGCGTCAGGATGCCCTTCTCCTTCAGCCGCAGCAGCAGGGCGCTGGTCGTGTCGTCTTGCGCGAATGCGGGCGTCGCGCCCGCCAGCAATGCGGCCGCGCAGACCGCCTGCAGCAATGTTGTGGTGCCCCTCACGGATATCCTCCCCCTGATAGCGGCCCGCCTTTCGCGGTGCCTGTGCGCCAACGCTGCGCCCGCGGCGGCGATCGGGGAATTGGACTTTGGTGCGTGGTGCGCGGCGTCCGATCAGGGCGCGACGACGACGCCCCAGGGCGCGCGGCCCACAGCAATCGTCGCGATCACGGCCTTGGTCGCGAGATCGACCACCGAGACATTGTCCGAAAGTCCATTGGCCGAAAAGACGCGGCTCCCTGCGGCATCGATCGCGGAGTGCCACACGCGCCGCCCGACCGGGATGTATCCGGTCACCGTCGCGCTCGCGACGTCGACGATTGCAAGCGTATCGGCGCGCCCCAACGCGACGACGGCCTGCTTGCGGTCGGGCGTGAAGCGGATACCGACCGGCATGATCTTGTCCTTGAACACCCCCGGGGGCGCGAAGGCGATCGTTTTGGTCACCGCGTGGCTGGTCGTGTCGAGAATCTGCACTTCGCCACCGATTTCCGAACTGACCCACAGCGCCTTGCCGTCGGCGGTGAATTCGGCGTGGCGCGGGCGCATCCCGACCGCAGTCTGCGCAAAGTCCTTGTGGCTGGCGAGATCGATCCAATGCACCGAGTCATCGGTCTCCGAGGTCGAGACAACCGTCTTGCCGTCGGGGCTGACCGCCATCCCTTCGGGTTCGACCCCGACATCGACTTGCCAAGCGACGACATGCTTGGCGACATCGATCGCGGTCACCGCAGCGTCGCGTTCATTCGCCGCGAACAGCATGGTACCGTCGGGCGATAGCGCGAACTGCTCGGGGTCCTCGCCCGACGGCAAGTCAGCGACGACCTTGCCCGTCGCGCGGTCGATGACTTGCACGGCATTGTCGTCGCTCGCGCAGACATAGAGAAACTTGCCGTCGCGCGAGAGGACGATGCCGCGCGGGCGCTTGCCGATCGGCCAGGTCGCCACGACCTTGAGCGACGTCGCGTCGATCACGGTGATACTGTTTCCCTTTTCATTGGAGACGTAGACCGTCTCGGCGCGCGCACTCCCCCCGAAAGCGAGAGCGCAAAGCAAGGGCAGGGTAAGACAAATCCGCATGAGACGGGTCTAGTCCAATCGCGCGCGGGCGCATGCTGTACCTAAGTGCAATAGGGTCGCAGGCCTGCACCCGCCTACATCCCCGACTCAATCGCGAAGACCGCGAAAGCCGTGGAGAGGAAGCCGATGAAGATCCCCAGCCTGTCGATGCTCGCTTTGCTTGTGGCGACGGGACTTGCCACCGCGCTGATCGGCAATGCGGTCTTCGCGCATGGCAATGTGCTGCCGCAACCGGTCGACACGAGCGCCCTGCCCGACATTGGCGAGGCATGGCTCGTCAAAAATCCGTATCGCGGCAATGCGACCGCGATCAAGATCGGCGAATCGGCATATGGCCAGAATTGCGCCCGCTGCCATGGCCTTGAAGCGATGTCGGGCGGCATTGCGCCCGATCTGCGCTATCTCGATGTCGGCGAAGCGGGCGACGAGTGGTTCATCAATCGCTACCAGCATGGCTCGGCGCGCGACGGCAAGGTCTATATGCCGCCGCTCGGCGATGTTCTCGGGCAGAAAGCCGGCTGGGCGATCCGCTCCTGGCTCGACACCAAGCACCAGGATTAGTGCCATGAACCCGGGCTTTACCCGACGTGGCGTGATTGCCGGGATCGGCGCGGCTGCGGCGCTCCCCGCATTCCCGGCGCGCGCGGCGTCGCTCGAAAAGATCCGGAGCGCTGGCATACTGCGCATCGCGGTCTATCGCGATTTCGCGCCTTGGGCGTGGTTGGAAGGCGCAACGCTGCGCGGGATCGACGTCGATCTCGGTACTGCAATCGCGCACAAGCTGGGCGTCAGGCCCGAGTTTCGGGACTTCCTTGCCGGCGACGATGTCGACGACGACTTGCGCAACATGGTGTGGAAAGGCCCCGCCACCGGCGGCACGCTGTCGGACATCATGATGCACGCGCCGTTCGACCGCGCCTTTGCGTTGCGCAACGATCGCGTCGTGATCGTCGCACCCTATTATCGCGAGAGCTTCGCGATCGGCTGCGGCCGCGCGGTCGATTGCGAGGATCCGCCGGCCCGGTTCAAGGGCCACAAAATTGCGGTCGAGCTCAACAGCATTCCCGATTTTTACATGAGCGGCCAATTCGGCGGCGCGCTGCGCAGCGACGTCGTGCACATGACCAGCGGCATGGTCGCGTTGGACTCGGTCCGCGAAGGCAAGACCGATCTCGCAATGGCGACGCGCGCGCAAGTCGAGCACGCGCTGTCGAAGGGCGGCGACGCGATCGTTGCGCGCAAGGGGCCGATCCCGGCGCTGACCAGCCCGGGTTGGGACATCGGCCTGGCGGTGAAGGACGACAGCCGCGATCTCGGCGACCGGCTCGACACTCTGCTTCCCGAACTGATTGCCGACAAAACCGTTCCGGCGATCTTCGACCGGTACGGCGTGACGCTGCGCGCGCCGCTCGCATCGTGACCGCCGCCTAGGCCCAAGGTCCAATTGGCGGGCGCGCGTACCGTGATAGCGTGAAGCGATCGTACTGCAGCAGCAGCCGACCTCGCCGGAAATGGCGGGCGTAAAGAACAACCAGGGGAGAAGATGATGAAGCGCATTGTGCGACAGACGTCGATTTTCGCAATCGGAAGCGCGCTGCTCGCGGCACCGCTCGTGGCGGCACCCGATGCCGCACCGGGGGAGGCCGCTGCGCCGGGGGCGGCGGTCGGCCCGACCGATGCAGACTTGATGAACGACGCCAACACCCCGGGCGACGTGCTCACCTACGGCATGGGGCCGCGCGCACAGCGTTTTAGTGCGATCTCCACGATCAACGCCGACAACGTCGCCAAGCTCGTTCCCGCTTTTGCCGCCTCGCTTGGTGGGGAGAAGCAGCGTGGGCAGGAATCGCAGCCGCTCGTCTATGACGGCACGATTTACGTCACCGGCTCCTATTCCCGCGTCTTCGCCTTCGATGCGAAAACCGGCGAGGAGAAATGGGAATATGACGCGCGTCTGCCCGATGCGATCGTGCCGTGCTGCGACGTGGTCAATCGCGGGGCAGCGATCTACGGCGACAAGATCATCTTCGGCACGCTCGACGCCCGGCTCGTTGCGCTCAACCGCAACACCGGCAAGGTCATCTGGAACAAGCAGATCGCCGACTACAAGGCCGGCTACAGCTTCACCGCCGCGCCGATGATCGTCCACGGCAAGATCATCGTCGGCAATTCGGGTGGCGAATTCGGCGTGATCGGCGAGATCCAGGCGCGCGACGTCAACACCGGCGAGCTGATCTGGACGCGTCCGACGATCGAGGGGAACATGGGCACCCTGGGCGGCAAGGAAAACGGAATGACCGGCAAGCTCAATGCGAGCTGGCAGGGCGACCAGTACAAGCAGGGTGGCGGCGCGACGTGGTTGGGGGGCACCTACGATCCCGATACCAACCTGATCTACATGGGCACGGGCAATCCTGCGCCCTGGAACAGCCATTTGCGCCCCGGCGACAATCTCTACACCGCCTCTACGCTCGCGATCGATCCCGACACCGGCCAGATCAAATGGCACTATCAGACCACACCGCACGACGGCTGGGATTTCGACGGAGTCAACGAATTGATCCCGTTCGACGCGATGCGCGGCGGAAAGATGATGAAGCTCGGTGCCAAGGCCGACCGCAACGGCTATTTCTTCATTCTCGACCGCACCAACGGCAAGTTGCTGCAGGCCACCCCGTTCGTCTCAAAAACAACTTGGGCGACAGGCTATAACTTGAAGACCGGCAGGCCCAATTATGTCGAGGCCAACCGACCCGGCCCGCCCACCGCGGAAAAGGGAACGACCGTGTTCGCGGCCCCCGCCTTCCTTGGTGCCAAGAACTGGATGCCGATGTCGTACAGCCAGCAGACCGGTCTGTTCTACGTGCCCAGCAACGAATGGGGCATGGATATCTGGAATGAGCCGATCGCCTACAAGAAGGGTGCGGCGTTCCTCGGTGCCGGCTTCACGATCAAGCCGCTCTATGAGGATCATATCGGTGTGCTCCGCGCGATCGATCCGGCGACGGGAAAAATCGCGTGGGAATATAACAACAAGGCACCGCTATGGGGCGGCGTGCTGAGCACGGCAGGCAACCTCGTGTTCACAGGCACGCCCGAGGGATATCTCAAGGCGTTCGACGCCAAGAGCGGCAAGGAATTGTGGAAGTTCAACACGGGATCGGGCGTGGTCGGCACGCCGATCACCTGGGAAACCGATGGCGAGCAATATGTCGCGGTGATGTCGGGCTGGGGCGGCGCGGTGCCTTTGTGGGGCGGCGAAGTCGCCAAGGCGGTGCAGCACATCAATCAGGGTGGTGCGCTGTGGGTGTTTAAGCTGCCGAAATCGTGAGCGGCACGGCTCTATCCGGCGTCGAGCGGAGCCGTGCGGCGGGGGTGGCGAATGCCGCCCCCGTTTCGCTTTCCCGCGCAATCGGACTACGCTCGGCAAGCGGAACGGCGCAACAGGGGGATCTGGATTACGTGGAACGCGTGCTCATCGCCGACGACCATCCGATGGTGCGCGATGGTTTGCGCACCGTCATCGCGGTGGCGTTCGATCAATGCGAGCTGTTCGAGGCCTCCTCGCTCGACGAAGCCAGCGCGGTGATCGCGCGCGAGGGCGATTTCGACTTGGTGCTGCTCGATCTCAACATGCCCGGCGCGGTCGGCTTTTCCGGGCTGATCGCGCTACGCGAGCGCTTCCCCTCGGTACCCGTGGTCATCGTCTCGGCGGCGCAGGAGCGCGGTCTTGCACGCGGTGCGCTGGCGGCGGGGGCGGCCGGGTTCATCCCCAAATCGCTGCGGCGCAGTGCGATCGTCGATGCGCTCAAGACCGTACTCGCGGGGGATTTCTATGCCCCGGAGATGGACGAGATCGAGGCCGCCGAGACGCTCGAGGATGCCGACATCCAGCGCCGCATCGACAGCCTGACGCCGCAGCAAAAGGTCGTGCTGCGGCTCGTCGTCGCGGGCAAGCTCAACAAGCAGATCGCCTATGAGCTCGATGTCTCGATGACGACGGTCAAGGCGCACGTCTCGGCGATCCTCGCCAAGCTCAAGGTGTTCAGCCGCACGCAGGCCGTCATCCTCGTCAACAAGGTGAAATTCGGGACCGACGCCTGACATTACTGCGTGAGCCGCGTGATCAGCGCGCGGAGCTGCGCGGGCTTGACCGGTTTCTGCAGGACGTGGAAGCCCGCCGCAGCGAGATGATCGCGCAATTCGGGGGTACGATCGGCTGTGATGATAATCGCGGGGATTGCGGCACCCTCCGCAGCCCGCAAGCCCTCAATCGCGCCGACCCCGGTCTGGCCGCCGTCGAGGTGATAGTCGGCAATGAGGAGATTGGGCCGCGAGATGTTGGCTTGCGCTATCCCGGTCGCCATGTCGCGTGCGTTCAGCACGGTGCAGCCCCACCCCTCGAGCAGAGCCGACATGCCTTCGAGGATCAATGTCTCATTGTCGATCACGAGCACGACCCGATCGTTGAGCGGCCCGCTGCGCGATGGCGCGACGGTATGCGACACGTGCGCGCTGGGCGTGCCGAGCGGAACCTCCACCCCGAAGCGCGAGCCCTCGCCGAGCGCGGAGCGGACGGTCAGCGCATGGCCGAGCATCCGCGCCGCACGCTGAACGATCGCCAGCCCCAGCCCCATCCCGCGATCACGCCCATGCGCGCCGATTCGCCGGAATTCCTCGAAGATCTCGACATGATGCTCGGGCGCGATCCCCGGGCCGGTGTCGACCACCTCGACCTGCAGCATTTCACCCTCGACGCGAACCGAGACATCGACCGACCCGGCCTGGGTATAGCGTAACGCATTGCCGATGAGGTTCTGCAGAATCCGCCGCAACAGGCGCGGATCGGAGCGCACCCAGAACACACCGTCATCGATCCGCAGCGTCAACCGACGCTCGCGCGCGACGGGTGCGAATTCGGCTTTCATGCTGCGCAGCATTTCGTCGAGCGCGAAGTCGATCGGTTCGGCGACGATCGCACCGGCATCGAGCCGGGATATCTCGAGCAGCGATTCGAGCAGATCCTCGACCGAATCGAGCGCCGACCCCGCCTGGCGCACCAGCGCGCGCGTCGGCAAGGCGAGCCGCCGGTCACTCAAGGCGGCGACAAACAGCCGCGCAGCGTTAAGCGGCTGCAACAGATCGTGGCTCGCCGCAGCGAGGAAACGCGTCTTGGAGATATTGGCTTGTTCGGCTGCAGTCTTGGCGTCGCGCAGTGCCGCCTCGACCGCGAGGCGCTCGGCATTTTCGCGGCTGAGCTCGCGATTGACCGCGTTGATGTCGGCGGTACGTTCCTCGACACGGCGTTCGAGCGTCTCGTTGGTCTCGCGCAGCCGCTCGGCGGCGCGCAGGCTTTCGGTGATATCGCCAAAGCTCATCACCATCCCGCCATCGGGCATGCGTGCACGGTGAACCTCTACGACCTTGCCGCTTCGGTAACGTCGGAGCGAGACGGCATCGCGCACGCCGTCTTCGAGCCAAGCGAGCGGCAGGTCTGGCTCCATCGGTCCGTTCAACGCCACACATCCCGCGACCAACCCGTCATGCGTCGCGACGATCGCGATCCCATCGGCGGGCAGACCGATTACTGCGAGCAGGGGATCGTTCCACGCGACCAGCCGGCGCTCGGCATCGTAGACGCACACGCCCTGCGGGATCGTATCGAGCGTCGCCTGGAGGATCGCGCTCTTCTCGGCGAGTTCACGCGCGCGCAGCCGCGCATCCTCGGCCTTCACTTCCGTGATGTCGGTATAGACGCCGACGATCCCGCCCTCGCTGGTGCGCAATTCGTTGATCTGGATCCAGCGGCCGTCGGCAAGCGCGTGGACATGCCCGCCGCTCGCGACCATGCGCTGCGCCATCCGCTCGGACACCCAGCGGTCGTGTGCGACCATCGCCCCAAGCGTGGTGCCGTCCTTGCCGATCATGTCAGTGATTTCGGAAAAGGAGATTCCGGGGACGATCCGGTCGGCGATCTTGGGCCACAGGCCGAGATAGGTCTGGTTGCACAGCACAAGCCGATCATCGGCATCGAAAATCGCAAAGCCTTCGTTGATGCTCTCGATCGCATCGCGCAAGCGGCGTTGCGCATCGTCGGCCGTCTCCTTGGCGATCCCGAGCGCCGCGTTGCTGCGCGCCAGCGCGTCGAGCGCCTGTTCCAGATCGGCGGTACGCTCGCGCACCTTGCCCTCCAGCGAGATCGCGGTCTCGAACAGCGAGAAGGCATTGCCCTGAAGATCGGTTGAGCGTTCGACGCGGTCGATCAGAGCGGTGTTGATGCGCTTGAGTTTGACGATCTCAGCCTCGAGCGCCGCGATCCGTGCGGCATCGTGGCTTTGGGGCACGGCGATCCGCGTTGCCATCAGTCCCCCCAGCCGATCGCCAGGCCGCTGAAGGTCTGGTTGACGTGGAGCGCGTGGAACTGCTCGCCATAGGTGTTGAAGCCAGTGACGCGCCGTTCGACGAACATGCGAGAGACTTTGCGGGTCAATTGCCGCTGTTCGGCCTCGATCTTGTTGAGCACACAGTCGAACCCGACGATCCGGTCGATCCCACCGACACTGCGATCGAGATCGTCGAACAAAGTGCCGAGCCCGTCGAGAATGTTGCGTGCCTCGCCCAGCGTCAGCACAACACCTTCGTCGATCGCGCAATAGAAGGTCAGACTGCCGTCGGGATTGGCCGACTGGATCGATCGGACATAATATTCGCCGCCGGCGCGCACCATCGGCGGGTGCGAGGCAAAGACTGCGGGGCTGAGCTGGTTGACGGTCGTCCCGGTCAGCCGGGCATATTCCTCCGCCGCCGGTTCGGCGTTGATCTCGGTAACGACGCGCCCCACCGGATCGGCCCCGGTGATCACCATCTTGACCTGTCCCGGCGCATAATGCTGCGAGCGAAACACCTGCATCGGTCGCGCCGAGGACAGGATCGCGACGAGCGCGGCATCGCGGCGGAAGGCACCGTCCTGAAAGATGAAGGTCTCCTTGAAGTCGAGCCCGTCGCCGGAAGATCCGCCGATCAGGGGGATTTCGCCGAGCGCATCCTGCACGGTGACGGTGAGCATCTCCTCGCGGTGCGACAGCCCGTCGACCAGGAAGATCGCGGCGCGCGTCACCTCGGGACCAAGCGCGTCCGAGGCGGCGGTCGATTCGGCGACCAGCGCGCGCACGACGCTTTGCGCACGGCTGGCATCGAACGAATCGAGATGATCGAAGCGGACAGCGTTGAGCGTGAAATCACTCGCCGGGAAACCGATCGCAGCGATCGTGCCCTCGGCGATGCCTTCCGGAGTAATTTCACCCGAAGAGGTGCATCCCACCACACACAGCCCTTCGCTACGCCGGTTGATCGCCTCGGCCAGCCCATCGAGCGCGTAGCGACTGGAGCTGAAGATCAGCACGCCGGCAAGCGTCATCGGGTCGAGGGCAGCAAACAGCGCCTGCGCTGCGGCATCGGGATCCGCAAGCCGCGTCGCAGCGGTACGGACCGGGGAACGCAACCGCGCGGGCGGGGGGGCATCGAGCATGAGCGGCATCATGTCATGCCTGCACGGGTGCGTCGATTGCCATGGATCATCCGGCACCGCAGACCGGCACGCCCGCCGCGTCGAGCGCATCGACCTCGGCGTCGCTGAAGACGCGGCTGCGGATGATGAAGCGCAGTCCCTCGGGCCCCTCGAGCGAAAACCCCGCGCCGCGCCCGGGCACGACATCGATCGTCACCTGCGTATGCCGCCAATAGGCGAATTGCGCGGCACCGATCCACACCGGCACGTCGTCGGCGATACGCCCCAGCAAAATGTCCTGCCCACCGACCCGAAACTCGTCCGCAGGGTAGCACATCGGTGCCGATCCGTCGCAGCATCCCCCGGACTGGTGGAACATCACCCGCCCGTGGATCGCGCTCAGCCGATCGATCAAGGCGATCGCGGCGTCGGTTGCGAGAATACGGGCAGGTGGCGTCACGCTCGGCTCCTGAAACGCGGGAAAAAGCGGCGGGTCCGAAGACCCGCCGCAGCCGACGGCCAAGGGAACAGACCGCCGGGCTTCGGTCGATACGCTAGAAAAACCCCATCGGCTTCGGACTGTAGCTGACGAGCAAATTCTTGGTCTGCTGATAGTGATCGAGCATCATGCGATGGTTCTCGCGCCCGATCCCCGATTGCTTGTACCCGCCGAACGCAGCGTGCGCCGGGTAAAGATGGTAGCAATTGGTCCACACCCGTCCGGCCTGGATCCCGCGACCCATGCGATAGGCGCGCGTTCCGTCGCGGGTCCAAACCCCCGCGCCGAGCCCATAGAGCGTGTCATTGGCGATCGCGAGCGCGTCGGCATCGTCCTTGAACGGCGTCACCGCCACCACCGGGCCGAAGATTTCCTCCTGGAAGACGCGCATCTTGTTGTTGCCCGAGATGATCGTCGGCTTGACGTAATAGCCGCCGCCCAGATCGTCGCCATGCTGCGCGCGCTCGCCGCCCGTGAGGATCTTCGCTCCTTCGTCGCGCGCGATATCGAAATAGGACAGGATCTTTTCGAGCTGGTCGTTCGACGCCTGCGCGCCGATCATGGTCGAAGGATCCAGCGGGCTGCCCATCACGATCTTCTCGACGCGGGCGACCGCCTTTTCCATGAAGCGGTCGTAGATGCTTTCATGCACCAGCGCGCGGCTCGGGCACGTGCACACCTCGCCCTGGTTGAGCGCGAACATCGCGAACCCTTCGAGCGCCTTGTCGAGGAAATCGTCGTCCTGATCCATCACATCGGCAAAGAAGATGTTGGGCGACTTGCCCCCGAGCTCGAGCGTGACCGGGATCAGATTTTCGGTCGCATATTGCATGATTAGGCGGCCAGTCGTGGTCTCGCCGGTAAAGGCGATCTTGGCGATGCGCGGGCTCTGCGCCAACGGCTTGCCCGCCTCGACGCCGAAACCGTTGACGACGTTGAGCACACCCGGCGGGAGCAGATCGCCGATAATCTCCATCAAGACCATGATCGACATCGGCGTCTGCTCGGCTGGCTTGAGCACGATGCAATTGCCGGCGGCGAGCGCGGGCGCGAGCTTCCACACCGCCATCAGGATCGGGAAATTCCACGGGATGATCTGGCCGACCACGCCCAGCGGCTCGTGATAATGATACGCGACCGTGTCATGGTCGATCTCGGAAATGCCCCCTTCCTGCGCGCGGATGCAGCCCGCGAAATAGCGGAAATGGTCGATCGCGAGCGGAATGTCGGCGGCGGTCGTCTCGCGGATCGGCTTGCCGTTGTCGATTGTCTCGACCATCGCGATCAGCGGCAGATTTGCCTCGATCCGGTCGGCGATCTTGTTGAGGATCACCGCGCGTTCGGCATAAGAGGTGCGGCCCCACGCGTCCTTCGCCTTGTGCGCGGCGTCGAGTGCGAGATCGATGTCTTCCTTGGTACCACGCGCCACCTGGCACACCGTCTGGCCGGTCACCGGCGAGGGATTGTCGAAATAGCGCCCCTGCACCGGCGCGACCCATTGGCCGCCAATGTAATTGTCATAAGTCGAGCGAATCGCGACCTTGCCTTTCAAACCTTCGAGCGCCTGGTGCAGCATAGTTTCTCTCCTGGATATGAGCCCGGTGGCTGACACCAATGCGGGCTATCTGCCTCTATTGTGCCCAAAACCCTCGACCGCGCTATTGCACCAAAGGGCAATTTGCGGACCGTCAGTCTGCCTCCATGCTCGCTCGCGATAACCAAGCGTCCGCTGCCAAGGCCGAGCGCCCGCGCGAGACGATCGTGAGGAGAAGATGATGTCGAGACTGATCGCCGCCGCATTGTGTCTGACTGCCGCGCTGGGAGCGACCGGCGTAAGTGCGAAGGCACCCAAGACCGTGCCCGCCAAGACGATCGTCGTCGAGATGAGGGATAGCGGCCCCGAAGGCGCGATGGTGTTCGTCCCCGCCTTCGTGAAGGCCAATCCGGGCGACACAGTACGCTTCGTGCCGACCAGCCCGGTGCACAATGCCGAGCTGATCCCCACGATGCTGCCCGCCGGCGTCACGCCGAGCAAAGGTGCGATGGGCAAGTCTTTCGATCTCGTTGTCACCACGCCCGGCATCTACGGCATCAAATGCGCACCGCATTATTCAATGGGGATGGTCGCGGTCGTGCAGGCCGGCGACGGCCCGTCCGCCAATCTCGCCGCCGCGCGCGCGGCCAATCTCCCGCCCTTCGCTAAGAAGCGGATGGTCGGCTATCTCGCAAAGGCGCGCTGACATGACCACCTTGCTCGTCACCTATCCCCGAACCGACGGCGCGACGTTCGACCTGGATGCCTATCTGGACCGGCATCTGCCGCTCGTACGCGATAGTTGGACGCGGTATGGGCTGACCCGCGCCTCCGCGTTTATTCCAGAGGAACCCGCTCCGGCCTATGCGGCGGTCGCGGTGCTCGAGTTCAGCGATGGCGCGGCGCTCGACGCCGCGCTGGCATCGCCCGAGGCGGCCACGGTGTTTGGCGACGTCGCCACCTTCACCGACATTGCCCCCGTGCCGCTGCGCTGTACGGCCCGGTGATGGACGGGAGCGCGAAGTCGGAGTGCCCGATCGCGGTGCGGCTGTTCTCGCGCGTCGGCATTGCGGGGGCAGCGCTCGTCTTCCCGCTCGCCGCCTTTGCGCAAGACCAGACCGGCCCCGATATCGTCGTCACCGCCACGCCCCTGTTTGATGTCGGCGAGGGCGCGCTGCGCTTTCCAGCGCAGACCATCAGCGACGAGCAGCTCCAGCGCGCGCATGCCAATGACCTCACAGACTATCTCAAGCGGCTGAGCGGTGGCGTGTTCGTCAATGAAATGCAGGGCAACCCGCTTCAGCCCGACATCAACTATCGTGGCTTCACCGCTTCCCCGCTGCTCGGCACGCCGGAGGGGTTGTCGGTCTTCCTGGACGGCGTTCGGCTCAACCAGCCGTTCGGCGATATCGTCAGCTGGGACCTGATCCCCAAATCAGCAATCCGCTCGGTTAGCCTCGTGCCGGGCTCGAACCCGTTGTTCGGGCGCAACTCGCTGGGGGGTGCGGTATCGATCCGCACCAAGGACGGCAACTCGGACCCCGGCTACCTGCTCGATGTCGGCGTCGGATCGTTCGCACGCCGCACGCTCGAGGCGCAGGCCGGGGGCGCGATCCGCGGCGGGTTCGACTGGTTCGTCAGCGGCAACGCCTTTCACGAGCGCGGCTGGCGCGCCTTTTCGACCTCCAGCGCCTATCAGGGATTCGCCAAGTTCGGCTGGTCGAATGCGACGACGCATCTGCAGCTTTCAACGAGCTACGCGGACACCGACCTCAACGGCAACGGACTGCAAGAACAGCGCCTGCTCGCCGCCGATCGCCGCAGCGTCTACACCCAGCCCGACGTCACGCGGAACCGCTCGGGGCTGGTCAATCTGACCGCAAAGCACACCGTATCGGACGCACTGTCGCTGTCGGGAAACGTTTATTGGCGGCGGATCAAGACCCGCACCTTCAATGGCGACGTCAACGACAATGCGCTCGGCGAAAATCTTTACCAGCCCAACGCCGCCGAGCGCGCCGCCTTGGCTGCGGCCAACATTAGCGGCTTTCCGCTAAGTGGCGAAACGCAGGGCAACACGCCCTTCCCGCGCTATCGCTGTATCGCCGAGGCGCTGCTCGACACCGAGCCCAACGAAAAATGCAACGGCCTGATCAACCGTTCGGCGACCGACCAGCGCGAATGGGGCGCGAGCATGGAGGCAACACTTACCGCGACATTCGCCGGGCTGCACCAGACGCTGACGTTCGGCGCGAGCTATTCGGATAGCCAGGCCGACTTCGCGCAATCCGCCCAATTCGCCTATTTGACTGCCGAGCGCGGCGTGGTCGGCGTCACTGGCCCGGGTGCGTTTGCCGACGGGACGCAGCAATCCGAAACCGCATTCGACGCGCGCGTCGACCTGCACGGTCGGACCACCAATCTCGGCCTCTACGGCACCGATTCGCTGATGCTGACCGGCACGCTGCGAGTCGATCTGTCGGCACGCTACGATCGCACGAGCGTCGGCAATCGCGACCGGATCACGCCGGTTGCCGGAACCGGTTCGCTGACGGGCGATCATCGCTTCTCCGCCTTCAACCCCGCTATCGCCGTCGCCTGGATGCCGTTCAAGCAGCTCGGCTTCGATGCCGCGATCGCGCAGACCAGCCGCGCGCCCTCGGCGATCGAGCTCGGCTGCTCCGATCCGGCAAGCCCGTGTCGGCTGCCCAATGCGTTGGCAGGGGATCCACCGCTCAACCAGGTGACCGCGACGACGCTTGAGGTCGGCGTACATGGCAGCACGCATGGCCCCCTCACCTGGCGCATCGGTGCCTTTCGCACCGACAGCCGCAACGACATTCTGTTCGTGGCGAACGACGCCGCAGGCTTTGGCTATTTCCGGAACTTTGGCCGCACGCGGCGGCAAGGCGTCGATCTGGATGCGACCGCCACGTTCGGTGCAGTTCGGCTTTCGGGCCATTATACCTGGCTCGACGCCACGTACCGCAGCAGCGAGCACGTCGGTGCCTCGGGCAACAGCAGCAATGACGGCGTCGCCCCCGGGTTTGACGGCACGATCGCCATCGGCAGGGGAAATCGCATTCCGCTAATCCCGCGTTCGATCGCCAAGGCGGCGGTCGGCTGGGATCCGATCAAGCGCCTGTCGCTCGATGTTGACGTTATCGCTGTTTCGGGCGTCTTTGCGCGCGGCAACGAGAACAACGCGCATGTGCCCGACGGCGTTTATTACCTTGGTGCCGGGAGCACGCGACCGTATGCGGTCGTCAATTGCGGTGCCGAACTGCACGTTACCAGGGCCGTCACGCTGACGCTCCAGGTGAACAACCTGCTCGACAAGCAATATGCCACCGCCGCGCAGCTCGCGGCGACTGCATTCGACGGCACTGGCCGTTTCGTAGCGCGCCCCTTCGCCACCCAGGTGATCGGCGGCGAGCGCCCGCTATTATCCTCGACCTTCTACGCACCCGGCGCGCCGCGTTCGGTGCAGGTCAGCGCTCGCATTCGACTTTGAGCGGAGAGAAGACAGGTAAGGCGTCATCGCCAGAAGACAGGCGAAATGCGCTTAAATTTCATAGACTAAGCCACGTGCCGGCAAAGAAGCGTCAGCCTCAGATTTCGGTCATGAACCGAGGCATTCATCGGCGTCTGGAGGAGGCAAACTGCAAGTACAAGACGCAGATCGCACCCAGGACAGGAATACCAAGCGCGCCCGACAGGACAAATGAAGGCGAAATCGGCGGACATAATGGGCAAACCGGGAGGAGCTTGGCGACGAGGACGGCAAGCAACGCGGTGCCCAACCCGGACGCGGCCTTCAACGTCGCGACGAACAGCCCGATCGGAAAGGCTTCGCCGACAATCCCGTTGCCGCGTTCCGATTGCACGCTCATCGCCAGAAGCGCCCAGATGGCGGTGTTCATGCCCGCCTGGCTTCCGCCAAGCAATGCGAGAAAGATCATGCCAGCGGTCGAGGTCAGGCTGAACGCGAAGCAGCCAATCGATAGGATGAGGCCAATATGAGATACGGCCAAGACAGTGCGCGTCGGAATGTGCCGCGCGACGATCATCCAGAGAGGTAGCGCAACGCCCTGGCCAAACGTCATACTGGCGAGCGCCCAACCCGCCCAGGCCGCATCCCGCATCACGGCGTGGCCGAAGAACGGAAGCGCGCGCGAGAAAAAGGGGATCAACATGCTCTGGATGGCGACGACACACAGCGCGAAGCGATAGGCAGGATTGGCAAGCAAACGTCGCAGCATCGTTATGGCCGGGACTTTAAGCGGCTTTCTTTCGCCATCCGCGAGCCGCGCGGTCGCGATTTGCGCGAAGATCAAGGTCGATGCGTAGAGGGCACCGCCGACGACGCCGAAGATGACAAAGGCATGGCTGCGCCCCGCCTGATCGCCAATTGCCAGAACCTTGGCCAGCGCCAAACCGACTCCGCTCCCGCCAAGCGCGCTGAAGATAAGACGCAGCGCGGAGACGTCTCCGCTATCCCGCTCGGTTCGAACGACTCGCAAGAGCAGGGTGTTATGCCCGACATCGCCCAGCGTGTAGCCGATCCTGCTTCCGACGACGGCGGCCACGGTTAGGGCGGTGCCGCCAAATCCTGGTGCTGCGAAAATGAGCGCGAAACCGGCACCGCACAATGGCGCCGCGACCCGGATCAGGCGTGCTTGCGCATCGCGCCGTCCGGTCCAGTCGGATCGATAGGAAATCGCCAGATCGGCCAGGCCGTCCCACACCATCAGCGACGCGAGCAGTGCACCGGCATATGCTGCAGACAGGCCCGCATTGAACACGAGAAAATAGAGCAGGACGCTCTCGAAGGCGTTCCAGAGGAAACTCTTGCCCAGATTGCCCGAACTGTAAGCGAGCTTGGTCGAGAGCGGAATCGGCTCGGTTGGCAGGGATACGCCCGAAGGCTCGGAGAAGCGGGACATGGCCCGATCGCCATAAAGGGCTCACCCTTCATTTTTTTGACGCACTGCAATTATATAATCGGGCGTTATGCGCATGTCTTCGCCCACCAGGCTCATTCTCAGCGAAGCGCAACGGCGCGTCGTGCAGCATTTGCGCATCCATGGCCCGACCGCGCGCGTGCACCTCGCCCAAACGCTCGGCATCAACCCCGCCACCTTGACGCGGATTACGCAGCAGCTCGCCGACATGCAGCTTGTCGAGGATATTCCGACGAATTCCGAGACGGGTCGCGGACGCCCGACGATTCCCGTCGCGATCGCCGGCGATGGCGGATGGTCGGTCGGCGCGACCGTACACCCGGGATGGCTTGAGCTTGTCGCAATCGATTTTCGGGGCGAGATTCTGTTCGAGGATACGCTGCCTTTTACGCAAAATGATCCGAGGGTTTTCGCAAGGACGGTCGAGGCGCGACTGCGCACTCTGGTCGCGCAGCGCAGTTTCATGCGGGGCCGCTTCCTGGGCCTGGGCGTAGCGGTCGCGGGGTACGCGATCGATGGCGATCGTAACCGTCGCGCGGTCGTCGATTGGATCGCGCCGTGGGACAATATTCCGTTGCGGGAGGTTCTAGGCGATGTGCTGGGCATGCCCGTGTGGATCGAGAATGATGCGGCTGCGGCGGCGCTGGCTGAATTCTATCGCCCGGAAATCATCCGCCAGCACCGTTCGATCCTCGTCTTCTTTCTCGGCCACGGTGTCGGCGGCGGCCTGATCGCGGAGCGCGACCTGTTCTCCGGCGAGTTCCACAATGCGGGCGAGGTCGGACGGCTCTTTCCGGGCAGCGAACCAAGGCCGTCCGGGGTCGATCTTCTGGAAACCCTGCGCCGGGCAGGTGCCGATGTCGCATCTCTCGCTGACCTGCACGGCCTTTTGGACCCGTATCGCGCGGTTTTCGACACATGGATCGCACGTGCTGCAAAGCAACTGACCGCAGCCACGCATAGCGGCGTCGCGTGGCTGGACCCCGGCGCGGTGGTCATTTCAGGCGCGCTGCCTCAATCGGTCCTGGATAGGCTGGCGGCGCAGGTGACCGAGCATTGCAATCGCCTTTTCAGCGGGCTCCGTGCGCCAACGCCACATATCTACGCATCCCGCCTTGGGAGTAAGGCCGTCGTGCTGGGTGCCGCGCTCGCTCCGCTACACGACGTGCTTGAAAGTAGGCGCTGACCGTATTTGGAATTCTCTTATTTAATTTCATGAAATCAATTAAAACTGTCACCGAACCCATCGAAAGCGCCCCTCGAACAAATTCAAGGGGATTATCATGCGAATCAAGACAAGCCTCCTCACCAATGCCGCCATCATGGCGCTCTTTGCCGGTGGCCCGGCGCTGGCCGAGACCGCGCCCGGCGACCAGGCGAACGCCGCGGCTTCCGCTAAGGCCGAAGCCGAACAGCCGGTCGATATCGTCGTCACCGGATCTGCTCGCGCGCAACGGCGCTTCGACGTTTCCTACGCGGTCAATTCGCTTTCTTCGGACGATATCAAGAAGCTCGCGCCCCAGAGCATGGCGCAGCTGCTGAGCGTCGTCCCGGGCATCCAAGTCGAGTCAACCGGCGGCGAAGTGCAGAACATCACCCGCGTGCGCGGCATTCCGACCGACCGCGGCTATCTCTATTTCCAGCAGGACGGCCTGCCGCTGTTCCACGATCTCGACGGGTATTTCTTCAACGCGGGCGACGGGATGAACCGTCCCGACCTGATGACCCAGCGGGTCGAGGTCGTGCGGGGCGGCCCGGCACCGATTTATGCGAGCGGTGCGGCCGCGATCGCGAACGTGATCACCCGCACCGGCAGCGATAAACCGCAGGGCGAGGCGCAGGTGACGGTCGGGACCACCGGCCTCTACCGGCTCGATGCCTATCAATCGGGACCGCTGGGTCACGATACCTATTACGCGGTCGGCGGCTTCCTGCGACAGAATGACGGCTACCGCGATGCCGGCTTCCCGTCCGATCGCGGCGGGCAGATCCGCGCGAACTTGAAGCATGATTTTGCGAACGGCTTCGTCAAGCTCTCGGGCCAGTACACCAACGACAGCAACATCTTCTATCTCTCGCTGCCGACTGCCGATCCCCGCAATCCCTCCGTCAGCCTCAATCCCTACCTCAATTCGCTGACGGGTACGCTCGACACCCCGGCGCTGCGCTCGGTGAACATCGCGTATCGCAACGGCGCGGGCGTTGTGCAGAATCAGAGCGGGGATCTCGCCAATGGCCGACATATGCGCTTCGGCAACGCCCAACTGGATTATGAGGGTGACTTCGGCGGGTGGCACGTCTCCGCCAAGGCCGGTTATACCGAGGGGCGCTCGCACTTCGATGCGCTGTACACGACCTCCAATCCGCTGGTCGCCACCACCTTTGCAAACAGCAATCTGGCGGCGGCGCAGGCGGCGTTCGGCAATGTCGCGTATCTGGGCTATGCCTTTGCGGGCACCAACGGTGCCTCGCTTTATGATCCCGCCAGCCAGTCCGGCCTCGTGCTTTCGGCGCAATATCGTTCGACCGACGCGAAATTCTATTCCGGCCAAGGCGACGTGAGCGTCACGCGCAAGTTCGACACCCCCTTGGGCAGCCACGATATTCGCGTCGGCGTCTATGGCGCGGACTGGGGCAGCAGCGTCTTCGCCGTCTATCAAAACTACCTGCTCCAGGTCACTTCGCAGCCGAAGACCTTGGACCTCGTCGCTTACGGGGCCGATGGATCGGTCAAGGGCTATGTCACCGACAATGGCGCGCTGAACGACGCGGCGTCGCTGGTCGGCGGCAAATATGATGCGCAGATGGTCGCGGTGTACGGGACCGACACATGGGACATCACCGACCGCCTGCGGATCGACCTCGGCCTTCGGCAGGAATGGTACAGCTATAATGGCTTTTCCCAGACCACGGGCTCGTACAATCTCGGCAATGCGGCGACGCTCGCCGACAATGCGACGCGAGGCTTCACCGGCGCGATCGTCACCACGAAATTCAAGCCCAAGGCGACGAACTGGACGGCGGGCGTGAACTACGATCTCAGCAGCCGCTTCGGCATTTACGCGCGCGCATCGCAACTCGAAGTGCCCGCTTATGCGTCCGCCGTCGCGATCACCGGTTCCTCGTTCACCGCATCGAAGGCAAAGCTCTACGAGGCAGGGGTGAAGGCACTGGTCGGGCATTCCTACCTGTATCTCACCGGTTTCTATACCAAATTCGATCCATTGAGCGCCAGCTTCACCACCTTCAACCCTTCCACCGGGCGCAGCGACCAGATCGTCGCCTTCGTCGGATCGGCCGAAGACAAGGGCATCGAGGCGGACGGGCTTTTGCGGGTCGCGGGTCCGTTGTCGGTATCGGGCGCGGTTACGGTGCAGGACCCCAAATACATCAACTTCACCAGCACCACAGGGGCCAGCGCCGGCGCAGTGGCCGGCAAGCAGATCGTGCGGCAGCCCAAAATCTACGGCAACATCCGTCCGAGCCTCGATTTCAAGTTCCATGGTGGTGACCGACTGAGCGTCTACGGTCGCTACGATTACGTCGGAAAGCGCTATGTCGATGTGACGAACACCACCGCGCTGCCGGCCTATGGCTATTTCAGCGCAGGCATGACGTTCGATCATGGACCCTGGAACTTCCAGATCGTCGGCGACAATGTCACCAACGCGCATGGCCTGACCGAGGGCAATACCGCAGGCGACACTCTGTCCGGTCAGGGCACGCCCGACGCGATCTTCGGCCGTCCCCTGTGGGGCCGCAATGTCCGCTTCGTGGTCGGCCTGAAATGGTGATCCTTCCACGCTGACCTGTCGGCCCGGACGGGATCGTCCGGGCCTTTTCCTGGCGCGCGAACCTTCGCCCGAAGGCGCGCTTCTCCCATTTGGGCTCTCTCTCTATGAAAATTCTCCCCTTCACCGCCGCCCTAGCGCTGTTCGCGAGCAGCGCAGCGGGCGCGGCGACACCGCGCGACATCATGGCCAACGTTCGCAATCCGCAGGGCGGGCTGGTCGTCGTCGCGCATCGCGGCTGCCATGCGCCCGCCCCGCATCATGGGTATGGGCCCGCGCCGGAAAACTCGGCGCTCGCCTTGCAGCGCTGCGCGGCGATGGGCGTAGACATGATGGAAACAGACGTGCGCGAAACGCGCGACGGCTATCTCGTCATCATGCACGACGACAGTGTCGACCGTACCACCGACGGCAGCGGCAAGGTCGCCGATCTCACTTTGGCCCAGATCAAGCTATTGCACCTGCGTCAGGGCGAAGGCGGCCCGGCGGCGGCAATGACTGATCAGGCCGTGCTGACGCTCGACGAGATGCTGGAACTCGCGAAGGATCGGATCGTCCTCAACCTCGACGTGAAGGACGCCGTCTATCCGCAAGTCATCGCCGCCGCGCGCAAAGCCGGTGCGCAAGATCGCGTGACGCTCAAGACGCGGGTCGGTGCCGGATCGCTGCCGCTTGCAGCAATGGCACCGTATGACGAAGTGGCGTTCCTGGTGATCCCGCAGGATGTCGATGATCGCGACCTCGCCATCGCCGATATCATCTCCGCGCAGATGGCGGGCAGCGTGAAGCCTGTTGGCATCGAATTGCCGTATCGCCTGCCATTGTCGATGCTCGCGACGGTTTCGGCACGCGCGCGATCGCTGGGTGTGCGGCTTTGGGTGAACATGCTGGACGGCAATTTCGTGGTCGGCGCGGGCAGCGACCGCGACGCTCTGCGGGCCCCGGATGCGGTGTGGGGTGCGCTCGTCCGCGCCGGTGCCTCCATGTTGCTGACCGACGAACCCGAAGCAATGCTTGCGATGCGCAATGCCAAACGACGCTGAATGGGCTTCCACGGATGCCGCCTGTTGCCAGACGCCGGACTGAGAGCATGTGGCACTTCCGGGAACGGCATCGGGGCGTGAAATACTGCTCTGCAAACCAATGGCAGCTCTGGACTTTAGCAGTCGCTTGCGCCCGTCCGTCGAACCGCGAAAACAGGTGCCGCCAGCTTCGTGGCGGCGGTGACCCACGAGCGGCCACTCCCGAGACTTTTTCGCCTTCCCAACTTCCGACATCCATTCGTCGGTGCACGCTCAAACTACAGCCCAGCTGGAATGGCGAAACCTGGGACAAAGCCGTCATTCGCAGGTCCGATGGAGAGGGGCGGTTTTCGGAGGAAGCGGACATTCGCCGGGCTTCCGGTATTCGGCTTGCGAACGAGCAGACTTCGCTGATTGCCGACCGGCAGGTTTTGCAAAGCCGCAAGCCATAACAGCCGGTTCAAATATATGCTTGGTGGTTACGTCGATGGCTCAGCGAACGCTGGTCACGACCAATATACCCCATCCGGCCCGCAATGAGTAAAGGTCCGCTTCTGAGCGAAGCGGACCTTCAAGAATTCCCGGTCAGGGGGACGCCACCGACCGCGCGTTGCCGAGCGGCGGCGCAAATGTCAGGCTTGGGCCGCCATCGTGCGGGCGACGTCCGCAGCGCTGATGCCTTCCAGCGCAAGGCCATAGCCGCCATCCGCCTCAATCAATCGACGCAGTCCCTGGGTGAGTGCGATCCGCGTATAGCGGCCGGTGAGCGGCGGCAGCGCTGCGATGCCGTCGGCGATCTCGTGCGCGCGGGCGAGCAGGCGGTCGGCCGCCACGATCTCATTGACCACGCCCCAGTCCTTCGCTGTCCCGGCGTCCAAAACTTGCCGGGTGAGCAGGAAATAGCGCCCGCGGATCGATCCGATCACGTGCGGCCACAGGACATGCACGCCATCGCCCGGAACGATGCCGAACTCGAAATGCGGCTTGTCCTGGAACACCGTCTCTGGCGTGGCGAGGACGATATCAGTGAGCAGCGCATATTCGCTGTGCAGCAGCACTGGCCCGTTGAGCGCGGCGATCATCGGCACTTCGATATCGAGGATGTTCGACAGCACCTTGCGGCCTTCGCGCAGGATCTTGTCATAGCCCCGAGGGGTGAAGAAATCGAAGCCCTCGGGATCGATCGCATCCATGAAGGCATCGCCGGAACCCGTCAGGATTACGACGCGATTGTCGCGATCTTCGCCGATCGCATGGAACAGGTCGACGAACTGCTCGTGGGTATGGCCGTTGAAGACGAGCTTGCCGCCGTCGGTGTGCAGGGCGACTTCGAGCACGCCATTGTCCTTGCGGGTCAAGCGGGCGTTGGGAAAGGCGTCGCGATAGGTGTCGAACTTGGCCATGACGGCTGATCCTTCTGTCTGTGCCGGCCCCGTCGGTCGGCGTGCGGATCAGCTAGGCCATTCCGGATGGACGCGGATGACAGCCTGAAGTGATAATCTTTATGCCTGCACGGAATGACCGTCTGCCATCACCGTTTCCACGAAGTTTGCGAACTCGCGGGCCTTGGCGCTCGCCATTCGGCCCGCAGGGAACACGGCCCACAGGTCGAGCGACGGAAGCGACCAGTCGGTCAGGACGCGCCGCACCGCGCCGCTCGCCAGTTCAGGCGCAAACATCCAATCCGAGGCGATGGTGACGCCCATGTCGGCGAGCACGGCGGCGCGGAGCCCTTCGGCCGCGCTTACGCGCACGCGACCGCGCACCGCCACCGAAGACTCGGTGCCGCCGGAGCTGAACGACCAGACGCTGACCGTCTGGCCGTAGACTACGGCTTCATGGTCGGCGAGGTCGGCAGGGTTCTTCGGTTCCCCGGCGCGCGCGAAATAAGCCGGTGTGGCCAGCACCGATCTGCCGCCGGTTGCGAGTTTGCGCGCGGTCGCCGTGGAATCCGCCAGCGTGCCCATGCGCAATGACAAGTCGACCCCCTCGGCGACAAGGTCGATGACGCGGTCATCGAGGATCACGTCGATCTCCAGTTCGGGATGCTGTTCCAGAAAGCGCGGCAGTAGCGGCACGATGTGCAGCCGCGCGAAAGTCGTCGCCGCCGAGACGCGCAGGCACCCGGACAATCCGGCGCCCGCGCCGCGCGCTGCAAGTTCGGCCTCGTCGGCTTCCCGGATGGCGGCGCGCGCGCGCTCGAAGAAGCGCTGCCCTGCTTCGGTGGGGGTCAGGCCGTGGGTCGAGCGAATCAGCAGGCGGACCTGAAGCCGGTCTTCCAGTTGTGCGATCGTTTTGGAGACGGCCGGCTGACCGACGTTCAGATGTCGGGCGGCGGCAGAGAAGGAGCCCGTTTCCACCACGCGGACGAAAGTCGCCATTGCTTGATATCGGTCCACGTCATTCCTCCTGGGAATGAGCATTATTGCTTCAAGGCCGCTGCCCTGTCGAGCGACGAAGAGGCATCTCATGGCAGCGCTCCCGGATGGTCCGGAGCGCGCCGGGATGATGACGATGCTAGAAGTCTATGCTTTTGCGACGCCCAACAGCGTCAAAGTGCCGATCGCACTGGAGGAGCTGGGGCTCGACTATGCGCTGCGTTCCGTGAATGTCCGCCAGGGCGAGCAGAAAGCACTCGATTTCCTGGCGCTCAACCCCAATGGCAAGGTGCCGGTACTGATCGATCCCGATGGTCCCGACGCGCGGCTGGTGTTGACCGAGTCCGCCGCGATCCTGATCTATCTCGCCGAAAAGACCGGAATGCTCATGCCATCGGCCGGCGAAGGGCGCGCGCGGGTATTCGAGCAGCTGTTCTTCCATGCCTCGGGGCTGGGGCCGGCGTTCGGCCAGTCGGGATTCTTCCAGCGCTTCGCTGCCGAGCCGCAGCCGATCGCCATCGAGCGTTTCTCGACAGAAGCGAAGCGGACCGTTTCGGTTCTGGACCGCGTGCTGGCGGAGCGCCGCTTCGTCGCGGGCGATGCGTTCACAATAGCGGACATCGCCCATTTCGGTTGGCTGTGGCGGCGCGCGTTTGCCGGCGTCGCGCTCGACGACACGCCCAACGTCGCGCGCTGGTATGCCGAGGTCGAGGCTCGCCCCGGCGTCCAGCGTGCGATCGAACGCGTCAGCGCGCTCGTTCCGCAAGACCATTAATTCCGCTTCCCGGCATTCGCTCCAAGGAGACTTCTCATGACTCTTCAAGCCAGGCTTGATGCCTTCAAAGCCGATTTCCGCGCCGGAAAGCCACCCTATGCCGTGCCGCCCGAGGTAATCGACACGATGGACCGCGCGACCACCGAACTGATCGCCAGCGGCGCTGCTGCGCGGGCACTCAAGGCCGGCGAGGCGGCACCAGCCTTCACGCTCAACGATCCAGACGGCACGCCAGTCGCCTCCGCCGATCTGCTGGCGAAGGGGCCGCTGGTGGTCAGCTTCTACCGCGGTGTTTGGTGCCCCTATTGCAACATGGAGTTGCAGGCGCTCCAGGCGGCGCTGCCCGAGTTCAAGAAACTTGGTGCCAGCCTCGTCGCCATATCGCCGCAGACCGCCGTCAACAGCCGCAAATCCGTGCGCCAGAACGAACTCGGTTTCCCGATCCTTTCGGACCCGCGCAACGATGTGGCGGCGGCGTTCGGCCTGCGTTTCGCGATGCCCGACTATCTGGTCGACCTGTACAAGACGCTGAAGAACGATCTGCCGACGTTCAACGGCGATCCGAGCTGGACGCTGCCGATGCCGGGGCGCTTCGTCATCGGCCAGGATGGCACGATTCTCTATGCCGAGGTGAACCCGGACTATACGCGCCGCCCGGAACCCGAAGACATGCTCCCCACACTGCGCCGCGTTGCCAACGTCGCTGCCTGAAGCCCGTAGCGCTTCGGGTGCGAAAGCACCGAGAGCACGTCTGTCCGGAGAAGACCATGACCCGAACCTTCCTCATCACCGGTGCCAGCAAGGGCATTGGCCTCGCGCTCGCCCATCGCCTCGCCGCTGACGGCCAGGAGGTCGTCGGCATTGCCCGACAGGCGACCGCCGATTTCCCCGGCGCGCTTGTACCCGTCGATCTTGCCGACGCGGCCGCCACCGATGCAGCACTCGCCGATCTTACCCGCCGCTTCGCGTTTGATGGCGTGATCAACAATGTCGGGCTCGTCCGTCCGCAGCGGCTCGGCGAAGTCGAGCTAGCTGCGCTGGAGGAAGTAATGCGGGTGAACCTGCACCCGGCGCTCCAGGCCGCGCAGGCGATCCTGCCGGGCATGAAGGATCGCGGCTGGGGCCGGATCGTCAACATTTCCAGCCTGACCATCCTGGGCAGCCTCGAACGGACCGCCTATGCCGCGGCGAAGGCGGCGCTCGTCAGCTTCACCCGCAGCTGGGCGCTGGAACTCGCGACCACCGGCGTTACGGTCAATGCAGTTGCGCCCGGGCCGACCGAAACCGAGCTGTTCCGCGCCAACAATCAGCCGGGCAGTGAAGGCGAGCGGCGCTACCTCGCGGGCGTTCCCATGCAGCGGCTCGGAAAGCCTGATGAAATCGCCGCGGCCATCGCCTTTTTGCTCTCGGGCGATGCTGCCTTCATGACCGGCCAGACACTCCACGTCGACGGCGGAGCCTCGATCGGCAAGGCGACGCTGTGATCTCGTCGGGCCTCGCTATCGAGGTGGCGGCTTCGGACAATTGCGGTCATCTCTTGGTCCGATGCCCATGGCCCCTTTTGACGTGCTCCACATTTTCAGGCCGCTGATAACTTAGCTTCGGTGTTCATATGCCGCTGGCGGGGGCGGTTCGTAAACTCGGCGGGTGCCAACCCGCCAAGGCTGCTGTGCGGACGCACGGTGTTATAGATCGTCCGCCATGCCTCAATGATCCGTCTCCGCAGCCAGCGATGGGAACAGGTGCTCGTTCAGGCACTCGTCGCGCAAGCGACCATTAAAGCTTTCGACGAAGCCGTTCTGCTGCGGCTTGCCCGGCGCGATGTAATGCCACTCGACCCCGGTCTCCTGGCACCAGGCGAGAACGGCGTGACTGGTGAGCTCGGTGCCATTGTCGCTGACCACCATGCACGGCAGTCCGCGACGTTCGGCGATGGCGCTCAGCTCGCGGACGACGCGCCGACCTGACAGCGAGGTATCGACGATGCACGCCAGGCATTCCCGGCTGTAATCGTCGATCACGTTGAGCATACGGAACCGCCGGCCGCAGGCCAACGAGTCAGATACGAAGTCGAGCGACCAGCGCTGGTTGGGTTCCTGCGGGATCGCCATCGGCGCCCGCGTGCCGAGCGCCCGCTTGCGGCCGCCACGCTTGCGCACCGTCAGCCGCTCCTCGCGATACAGCCGATACACCTTCTTCAAGTTCATGCCTTCCCCCTCGCGCCTGAGCAGGATCGCCAGCCGACGATAGCCGAACCGACGGCGCTCGTTGGCGATCTCGCGCATCCGTTCGCGCACAGCATCGTCCTTCCCGCGAAGCGGCTCATATTGCCACGCCGACCGATTGACCCCGACCAGCCTGCAGGCACGACGCTCGGAGAAGCCGTGATCGGCCATCAGCTTCTCCACCGCAGCGTAGCGCTCCGCAGACCGGGTCAGTTTTTTCCCAGCAGATCCTTCAGCGCCGACACGTCCAGCATCGATTCCGCCAGCAGCCTCTTCAGCCGTCGGTTCTCATCTTCCAGCGCTCGCAATCGTGCCGCGTCGGACACCGTCAGTCCGCCGTACTTCGACTTCCAGGTGTAAAAGGTTGCATCGCTGATCCCGTGCTTCCGGCACAGATCGGCCGTCTTCGCGCCAGCTTCATGCTCGCGCAGTACCCCAATGATCTGATCCTCGGTAAATCGGCTTCGCCGCATCACTCGTCTCCAACTGACGAGCTAATTACCAATGGCATGAATTCTGGGGAGCACGTCACCAGCAGACACAAAATGAGACCTCTTTTGTGTCTCTTTTGCTGAATTCCGCTGGATCAACCCGGACGGTTGCCAGCGATCGTCAATGAATTTGTGCTTTGAAGCCAGCCGCTTGCCTGGCGTCCCTGGACGCTCCCAGATGGAACGAACAGAAAACAAATGGTGCCCGGAAGAGGACTCGAACCTCCACGCCCTTGCGAGCGCCAGCACCTGAAGCTGGTGCGTCTACCAATTCCGCCATCCGGGCACTGGGTAGGGAGCGGCCCTTAGGGGAGCGGAGTCGGCCTTGTCAACACGGGCGTTGCTGGGGCAAGGGACAAATTACCGGTTCAGACGGCATTTACGAGGCGCACCACATGAAAGACACACTGGTTACGCTGATTGGCGGCGGGGGTTTTCTCGGCCGCTATGTCGCGCAAGCCTTGCTCGCACGGGGCGCGCGCGTGCGAATCGCGCAGCGCGATCCGCGCCAAGCCTTCTTTCTGAAGCCGCAGGGCGGGCTCGGCCAGACGCAATTCGTCGCCGCTGACCTCGCCAAGCCCGAATCGATTGCGCGCGCGGTCGCCGGGTCGGATGCGGTGGTGAATCTGGTCGGCATCCTGGGCGGGGATTTCCAACGGGTGCATGTCGAGGGCGCGCGCATCGTCGCCGAGGCCGCGAAAGCCGCAGGCGTTGCCCAGCTGGTGCAGATTTCGGCGATCGGGGCCGATCCCGCATCGCCCTCGGCCTATGGCCGTTCCAAGGGCGAGGGCGAGGCGGCGGTGCGCGCGGCCTTCCCCAGCGCTACGATCCTGCGCCCGTCGATCGTGTTCGGCCGCGAGGACCAATTCATCAATCGCTTCGCCAAGATGATTGCCAGCGCGCCGGTCGTGCCGGTGCTGCGCGCAGGAACCAAATTCCAGCCAGTGTACGTTGGCGACGTCGCCGACGCGGTGGTCGCCGCGATCGAAAATCCGGCGCTGTCGGCGGGCAAGACGCTGGAGCTGGGCGGCCCCGACATTCTGTCGATGGGTGCGCTGGTGCGCTGGATCGCCAAGGCGGTCCGCCGCACGCCGCATATCGTCGAATTGCCCGACGCCATTGGCGGGGCGATCGCAGCGTTCGGCTTCCTGCCCGGCGCGCCGATCACGTCCGATCAATGGAAGATGTTGGCAAACGATAATGTCGTGTCGGGCGAGAACGGACTATCCGTGCTCGGAATCACACCAACGCCGCTCGACGCCGTCGCGCCGGGCTGGCTGGTGCAGTATCGCAAGGGTGGTCGGTTCGCGGTGCCGGTCGCGGCCTGAACCGCACCGAAGAGGGGGTTTTCGTGAACGAGATTATCAACATCATCCTGCTCGGCATTGTCGAGGGGGTGACCGAGTTCCTGCCCGTCTCCTCGACCGGGCATCTGATCCTGGCGACCAAGCTGCTGGGCTATGATGCGGCGCGCTGGGAGGTGTTCAACATCGTCATCCAGCTCGGTGCGATCCTGGCGATCGTGGTGCTGTACTGGCGCACCTTCTGGGCGGTCGGCATGGGGCTGCTGCGGCGTGATCCGGTGTCGATCCGCTTCGTGCGCAACGTGCTGGTGGCGTTCATCCCCGCCGCCGTCATCGGCCTCGCCATCCACAAGCAGATCGAGGCCCTGCTCGGCAATGCCGAGGTCGTGTCGATCGCGCTGATCGTTGGCGGCTTCGCGATCATCGCGGTCGAACGCTTCGCACCCAAGAGCAACATCGTCGGCGTGGCGGATATTCCGTTGCCCAAGGTGATCGGCATCGGCTTCCTGCAGTGCCTGGCGATGGTGCCGGGGGTCAGCCGGTCGGGCGCGACCATCCTCGGCGCGCTGGCATTGGGGGTCGAACGCCGCACCGCCGCCGAGTTCAGCTTCTTCCTCGCCATCCCGACCATGCTGGGGGCAACCACGCTCGAACTGGTCAAGAACCGGCATGAGCTGGTCAGCGGGCACGGCGTCGGGCTGGCGGCGATCGCGCTCGGCTTCGCGGTCGCCTTCGTCGTCGCGCTGATCGTGGTCAAAGCCTTTGTCGGCATCGTCACCCGATTCGGGTTCGTCCCCTTTGCCTGGTATCGGATTGTTGCGGGAAGCATCGCCCTCGCATGGCTTTTAAGTATTTAGGTCCGTTTCGGTATTATATAAACTGGACACAACCCGGTTTTGACACCCCTCACATCAAACACCGCATTTTATAGGTCACAGATGCTGTCCTAAATGCCGTTTTGGTCGTGACAAACCGCACAACCCACGGTATCTGCGCCCTCGAAAGGGGCGCAGATGGCCGACACGTCGCTACTGAAGTTCGTCGATCGCGAGCAGGCTTACCCAGCCAAGCGCGAACCCGAGATCCGTGCCGAGGATTTCCGCGAAATCGCCGAGCGCTATGCCGCGCCCGAGGCGGAGGACCAGGCCGGGCGCTGCTCGCAATGCGGCGTGCCTTATTGCTCGGTGCATTGCCCGCTGCACAACCACATCCCCGACTGGCTGCGCCTCACCGCCGAGGGCCGCCTGCGCGAAGCCTATGAGCTGAGCAATTCCACCTCGACCATGCCCGAGATTTGCGGCCGCATCTGCCCGCAGGACCGGCTGTGCGAAGGCAATTGCGTGATCGAATTCTCCGGCCACGGCGCGGTGACGATCGGATCGGTCGAAAAGTTCATCACCGATACCGCCTGGGAAGAAGGCTGGGTCGAACCGCTCGTGCCCGGCACCCCGCGCGGCCAATCGGTCGGCGTGATCGGCGCAGGGCCAGCGGGCTTGAGCGCCGCCGAATATCTGCGCGCGGGCGGCTATGACGTGCACGTCTATGATCGGTACGATCGTGCGGGCGGGCTGCTGACCTATGGCATCCCCGGCTTCAAGCTGGAAAAGCCCGTTGTCATGCGCCGGGTCGATCGGCTCAAGGCCGGCGGCATCATCTTCCACGAAAATTTCGAGGTCGGCCGTGATGCCACGCTCGACGAGTTGCGCCAGCGCCATGATGCGGTGCTGATCGCGACCGGCGTCTACCGGGCCCGCGCGATCAAGGCACCGGGCGTCGAGAAGACGGGCGTGGTCGATGCGCTCGCTTTCCTCACCGCCTCCAACCGCAAGAATTTCGGCGATGCCGTGCCCGCCTTCGATGACGGCAGCCTCAATGCAGCGGGCAAGCATGTCGTCGTCATCGGCGGCGGCGATACCGCGATGGATTGCGTGCGCACCGCGATCCGCCAGAATGCGGCGTCGGTAAAATGCCTCTACCGCCGCGACCGCGCCAACATGCCCGGCTCGCAGCGCGAAGTGAACAATGCCGAGGAGGAAGGCGTCGAGTTCGTCTGGCTCTCGGCACCCGAAAGCTTCACCGGCCGTGATGCCGTCAGCGGCGTGAAAGCAAGCGGCATGCGCCTCGGCGCACCCGACGCCTCGGGCCGACGCGCGCCCGAAATCGACCCGCAAGGCGGCTTCGATCTGCCCGCCGATCTCGTCATCAAGGCGCTCGGCTTCGATGCCGAGGATCTGCCGAAACTGTTCGGCGCGCCCGAACTCGGCACGACGCGCTGGGGCACGGTGCTGGTCGACAACAAAACGCTGATGACCTCGCTCGACGGCGTGTTCGCAGCCGGAGACATCGTGCGCGGTGCAAGCCTCGTCGTCTGGGCGATCCGCGACGGCCGCGATGTCGCGACGAGCATGCACAAATATCTGAAGGCGAAGGCGAGCGCGGGGAGGAAGGCGGCGTGATCGCTGCGCTCTCCTTTGCCGTACTTGTCCTGGCAGGCGATACGCAAGCGGCATCGCTTACGGCGGCACCACAAATTGCTACCGCATCCGCCGAACCAGCCCCAGCAGCGCTCGCGAGCGGGGTGGAAATCGCAAAATTGCTTAATCCTGAAAATGAAGTTCTGGAGGGCAGCCGCGCGGCCATCGTTGCAACACTACAAAAGATGTTCGCTGCCGACCCGAATATGGCGGCGATGGAAAAAGAGCATCCCGGGTTCATCGCGGCGGGATCTGAAGCGATTCAGTCGACGACCTTGGCGATCTTGAAGGAACGCTTGCCGATCCTTTGGTCCCGTCTTGGAGCAGCGTACGCCCGCAGCCTGTCCGAAGCGGAATTGGGCCAAACATTACGATTTTACCAGAGCGAAGCCGGAAAGCGGCTCATCCAGGCGACCTTGAAAGGGATCGATCCCTCGGCGCTGATACAAAAACAAATCGCGGCTCCGGATCGCAAGGTCGATGCAGCCGAACTTGGAGCGACAGTTACAGCGTCCGCGACTAAAGCCGCAACAAATGCGACATCGGAAGATCGCACAGCGCTGTACAACTTTGTTTTCACCCCGCTGGGCCTGAAGATCCGCCAACTCAACCCGGAAATGCTCAAGATCGCGGCAGATTGGAGCAACGAGCGGGATGCTCTATCCGAAAAGCGCGTCACTGAAGCAGTCGGTGCGGCGCTTGCCCCCTTCTTAGCAGATACCGCCGCGAAAAAGGCCAAGCCATGACGATGGAATCCGAACGCCTCCGCCTCGCCGAACACGGCATGTACCGCCCCGAATTCGAGGGTGACGCTTGTGGCGTCGGTCTCGTCGCGGCGACCGATGGCACGCCGTCGCGCCGTGTCGTCCAATCCGCGATCGATGCGCTGAAAGCCGTGTGGCATCGCGGCGCGGTCGATGCCGATGGCAAGACTGGCGATGGCGCTGGCCTGCATATCGACCTGCCGCTCAAATTCTTCGACGATGCGATCGCTGCCTCGGGCCACCGCCCGCTGCCCAACCGGTTGGCTGTCGGCATGATCTTCCTGCCGCGTACCGATCTCGGCGCGCAGGAAGCCTGCCGCACGATCGTCGAAAGCGCGATCATCGAGGAAGGCTATACCATTTATGGCTGGCGCCAGGTGCCGGTCGACGTGTCGGTGATCGGGCAGAAGGGCCTCGCCACCCGTCCCGAGATCGAACAGATCATGATCGCGGGGCCCCTGCCCGACGACCAGACCGCCGCCGAGTTCGAGAAGAACCTGTATCTCGTCCGCCGCCGGATCGAGAAGCGCGTGATCGCCGCACAGATCCAGGGCTTTTACGTCTGCTCGCTGTCGTGCCGCTCGATCATCTATAAGGGCCTGTTCCTCGCCGAATCGCTGTCGATCTTCTACCCCGATCTGCGCGATCCGCGGTTCGAGAGCCGCGTCGCGATCTTCCATCAGCGCTATTCGACCAACACCTTCCCGCAATGGTGGCTGGCGCAACCGTTCCGCACGCTGGCGCACAATGGTGAGATCAACACCATTCGCGGCAATAAGAACTGGATGCTCAGCCACGAGATCAAGATGGCGAGCCTGTCGTTCGGCGAGCAATCCGAAGACATCAAGCCGGTGATCCCGGCGGGCGCATCCGACACCGCCGCGCTCGACGCGGTGTTCGAGGCGATTTGCCGGTCTGGCCGCGATGCGCCGACCGCCAAGCTGATGCTGGTGCCCGAAGCCGTGGCGGACAATTCCGACATGCCCGCTGATCACCTTGCGATGTATCAATATCTGGCGAGCGTGATGGAGCCGTGGGACGGCCCCGCCGCGCTGGCGATGACCGATGGCCGCTGGGCGGTGGCGGGCATGGACCGCAACGCGCTGCGCCCGTTGCGCTATGTCCGCACGATCGACGGTCTGGTAATCGTCGGCTCGGAAAGCGGCATGGTCGTCGTGCCCGAATCGACCGTAGTGGAAAAAGGCCGGCTCGGGCCGGGTCAGATGCTCGCGATCGACCTGGACGAAGGCGTGCTGCTGCACGACCGCGCGATCAAGGACCGCATTGCGGGCGAAGCCGATTATGCCGGGATGATCGAGGCGTTCCAGCGGATCGAAGCGCTGCCGCAGCCCGAGCACGACCCGATCACGCGCTTCGAGCGCGCCGAGCTGACGCGCCGCCAGATCGCCGCCGGGCAGACGCTCGAAGATATGGAGCTGATCCTCGCGCCGATGGTCGAAAGCGCCAAGGAAGCGATCGGCTCGATGGGCGATGACACCCCGCTCGCGGTCATTTCCGACAAGCCGCGGCTGATCAGCCAGTTCTTCCGGCAGAATTTCAGCCAGGTCACCAACCCGCCGATCGATCCGCTGCGCGAACGCCATGTGATGTCGCTCAAGACGCGCTTCGGCAACCTCGCCAACATCCTCGACACCGAGGATCGGCGCGATGGCGTGCTGGTGCTGCAATCGCCGGTGCTGGACGGCACCGCCTGGGCGCAGCTCAAGGCGCATTTCGGCGCACAGGCGGCCGAGATCGACTGCACCTTCGAAGCCGGTGGCGGCCCCGAAACGCTGCGCGCCGCGATTGCGCGCATCCGTGCCGAAGCGGTGACGGCGGTGCGTCAAGGCAAGAGCGAATTGTTCCTGAGCGACATGGGCATCGGCCCGGACCGGATCGGCATCGCCGGCGTGCTCGCGGCGGCGGCTGTCCATACGCACCTCGTACGGATGGGGCTGCGCTCTTATGCCAGCATCAACATCCAGACGGCCGAATGCCTCGACACGCATTATTATGCGGTGCTGATCGGTGTCGGCGCGACCACGGTCCACGCCTATCTCGCCGAGGCCGCGATTGCCGACCGCCATGCGCGCGGCCTGTTCGGGGATCTGACTTTGGCGCAGTGCCTCGCGCGGCATCGCACCGCGATCGACGAGGGCCTGCTCAAGATCATGTCCAAGATGGGGATCGCGGTGATCTCCAGCTATCGCGGCGGCTATAATTTCGAGGCGGTCGGCCTCAGCCGTGCGCTGGTCAACGACCTGTTCCCGGGGATGCCCGCGAAGATTTCGGGCGAGGGCTATGCCTCGCTCCACCTCAACGCGCAGTTGCGGCACGACAAGGCGTATGACTCGGCGGTGGCATCGCTGCCGATCGGCGGCTTCTATCGCCAGCGCCACACCGGCGAAACGCACGCTTATTCCGCGCAACTCATGCACTTGCTGCAAACGGCGGTGTCGACCGACAGCTATTCCACCTATCTGCAATTCTCGCGCGGGGTGGAGGGGCTGCCGCCCATCTATCTGCGCGACCTGCTGCAGTTCAACTTCCCGGCCGAGGGCGTGCCGGTCGATCAGGTCGAAGCGATCACCGAAATCCGCAAGCGTTTCGTGACGCCGGGCATGTCCTTGGGCGCACTCAGTCCGGAAGCGCATGAAACGCTCGCCATCGCGATGAACCGCATCGGTGCCAAGGCCGTGTCGGGCGAAGGCGGCGAGGACAGCGCGCGCTATCAGCCCTATCCCAATGGCGACAACGCCAATTCGGGGGTGAAGCAGATCGCCAGCGGCCGCTTCGGCGTGACGGCGGAATATCTCAACGCCTGCGACGAGATCGAAATCAAGGTCGCGCAAGGGGCAAAGCCCGGCGAGGGCGGGCAATTGCCCGGGTTCAAGGTGACCGAGTTCATCGCCAAGCTGCGCCATGCGACGCCGGGCGTGACGCTGATCTCGCCGCCGCCGCATCACGACATCTATTCGATCGAGGATCTGGCGCAGCTCATCTATGATCTGAAGCAGATCAACCCGATCGCGCGCGTGTGCGTGAAGCTCGTTTCCTCGGCCGGGATCGGCACGGTGGCGGCGGGCGTGGCCAAGGCGCATGCCGACGTCATCCTGATCGCCGGGCATGTCGGCGGCACCGGGGCCTCGCCGCAGACCAGCATCAAATATGCCGGAACGCCGTGGGAAATGGGGCTGTCGGAGGTCAACCAGACGCTGACGCTCAACGGCCTGCGCGGGCGGATCAAGCTGCGCACCGATGGTGGCCTCAAGACCGGGCGCGATATCGTCATCGCCGCGATCCTGGGCGCGGAAGAGTTCGGCATCGGCACGCTCAGCCTGGTGGCGATGGGCTGCATCATGGTGCGCCAATGCCATTCCAACACCTGCCCGGTCGGCGTGTGTACGCAGGACGCCGCTTTGCGCGCCAAGTTCGGCGGCACGCCCGAAAAGGTCATCAATTTGATGACCTTCATCGCCGAGGAAGTGCGCGACATCCTCGCCCGGCTCGGCTTCCGCAGCCTCGACGAAGTGATCGGCCGCACCGAATTGCTGCGCCAGGTCAGCCGTGGCGCCGAGCATCTCGACGATCTCGACCTCAACCCGATCCTCGCCAAGGTCGATGCACCCGACGATCAGCGTCGCTTCAGCCTGACCACGCGCCGCAACGAAGTGCCCGACAGCCTCGATGCGCAGATGATAAAGGACGCCGCCGCCGTCTTCACCCGCCGCGAGAAGATGCAGCTGACCTATTCGGTGCGCAACACGCACCGCGCGGTCGGCACGCGGCTGTCGAGCGAGATCACGCGGACCTTCGGCATGTCGGCCCTCGCCGACGGGCATGTCCATGTCCGGCTGCGCGGCTCGGCCGGGCAGAGCCTCGGCGCGTTCCTGTGTAAGGGCATCACGCTCGAAGTGTTTGGCGACGCCAATGACTATGTCGGCAAGGGCCTGTCGGGCGGCAACATCGTCGTTCGCCCGGTGGTCAGTTCGCCGCTCGCCAGCCAGGACAACACCATCATCGGCAACACCGTGCTCTACGGCGCAACCTCGGGCAGCCTCTATGCAGCGGGTCAGGCGGGCGAACGCTTCGCGGTGCGCAATTCGGGCGCGACCGTGGTGGTCGAAGGCTGCGGTGCCAATGGCTGTGAATATATGACCGGCGGCACCGCCGTCGTGCTCGGCCCGGTCGGTGCCAATTTCGGTGCAGGCATGACCGGCGGCATGGCGTTCATCTATGATGCCGACGGCAGCTTCGCGCGGCGCGCCAACCCCGAGAACATCACCTGGAACCGCCTGTCCTCGCTGCATTGGGAAGCGGTGCTGCTCGGCCTGGTGCGCGCGCATCATGCCGCGACCGACAGCAAATGGTCGGGCGCGTTGCTCGACGATTGGGGCCGCGTGGTCGATCGCTTCTGGCAGGTGGTGCCCAAGGAAATGCTGACCCGCCTCGCGCATCCACTCGACGACCGGGTCGAGCAGATCGCCGCCGAATGATCGACCGGGCGCGCGAATCATGCTAACGGTTCGCGCGCTCGGCCCATGTTCCAGGCCAGATTCGAGGTTGTCATGCGTCCTTTTCTGATCGGTGTGTTCGCACTCGGCCTGGCGGGGCCAGCCTTCGCGCAGGACCGCGCACCGCAACCGCCCGCAGTCGATGCGCAGCAACTCGGCTCGGCGCTGTCGACGCCACTTGTCCAGGAAGGCCTTGCGGCAACCGTCGACGAATTCGCGGATGCCCTGCTCCAAACCCATGTCGGCCCGCTGGCGCATTATGCCGATCCGCGCGCGAATGTCCGTCCCGACAACACCCTTGGGGATCTGGCAGCACGCTCCAACCCCAATTACCGCCGCGACCTGCACGAAAGCGCCCGCGGTGCGATCGCCGCAACCGGGCGTGCGATGCAGGATGTCGCCAGCATGAGCGCCGAGCTCAAGCGCACTTCCGACCGCATCCATCATCTGCTCGACCAGACGCGGGCGGAAATGGAGTCGCTACGCTAACGTCCGGATTGGCGCCCGACATCTCGGGACGGGGTCGATCGAACGAATCCCGCGCCAAGCCATCTTCCCCCACCGCCGCGCAGCTTCTACGACGGGCCTATGTGGCAACTCTTTCAATTCCCCCTCTGCCCGTTCTCGCGCAAGGTGCGCCTGCTGCTCGGTGAAAAGGGCGTCGGCTGCGAACTCGTCCGCGAAAACCCGTGGGAACAGCGGGACGAATTTCTTGACCTGAACCCGGCGGGCCAGGTGCCGGTGATGACCGACGCGCTGCGCAGCATCCGCCTGATGGATTCGATGGCGATCTGCGAATATCTTGAGGAAACCGTCGAGAAAAACGCGATGCTCAACGGCACGGCGGTCAACCGCGCCGAAATCCGCCGTCTCGTCGCCTGGTTCGATTCGCAGTTCTTCGCCGACATCGTCGCGCCGCTGCTGCACGAACGCATGGAAAAGCGCCTGGTCACCAAGGAACCGCCCGATGCGCGCCGCCTGCGCGACGCGATGAAGGCGGCGGTGCGCCACCTCGATTATACCGATTATTTGCTCGACCATCATAATTGGATGGCAGGATCGACGATGAGCCTGGCCGACCTCGCCGCCGCGGCGCAAATTTCGGTCGCCGATTATCTCGGCGGGATCGACTGGAAGAATCACGAACAGACCGCGAAATGGTATCGCGGGTTCAAGAGCCGCCCGAGCTTCCGCCCGTTGCTGTCCGAGCGGATGGAAGGCATCGTCCCCCCAAAGCACTATGACGATGTCGATTTCTGAGCGCACCACCTTCGACGATTTCCTGAAGCTCGACATCCGCGTCGGGACGATCGTCGAGGCCTTGCCCTTCCCGGAGGCGCGCAAGCCGGCCTATCGGTTGAAGATCGATTTCGGGCCGGAGATCGGGATCAAGCGGTCCTCGGCGCAAATTACCAAACGCTACACGCTGGAGGAATTGCCCGGTCGCCAAGTGGCCGCGGTGGTGAATTTTCCACCGCGCCAGATCGGTCCGGTGATGTCCGAAGTGCTGACGCTGGGCTTTCCCGACGAGGATGGCGAGGTCGTCTTGATTCAGCCCACGCTGCCCGTGCCCAATGGCGGCCGCTTATACTGACCCCGTACGCTGCCGATCCCGCTCCGCGCGCCGCGTCCACCACAGGATCAGCGCCAGCGTCGGCAGCGCGACGTCGAGATACAGCGCAAAACCGAACCACGGCTGCCACCCCCAATAGACATTGGCCAGTGTATTGAACTTGCCGTGCGCGAACAGGCCGACAAAATTGCGCGTCCACACCGGCATCGCCATGTTTTCGGGCGCGAAGATGTCGGTCGATGCGATCACCAGATTGACGATCATCGACAGCGCGAGCAGTGCCGCCGCCGAGCGCTTGGCCGCGCGCGAGCGCAGCGATACCCAGAATGGAGCGAGGCCGAGCGCGAGAAAGGGAATCGCTGGCACCGAATGGCGCGGCCCGGTTGACGCGCCGCCATCCCAATAAGCGTAGGACGCATTGAGCGAGAGTACGATCACGATCACCGCGACCGCCAGCACGCCAAGGTCGCGCGTCGCGCGATCGCGCAGCAATAGGATCACGCCCGCCGCACCCATTGCGAGCGCGGGTGCCACCCAGAACAATCCACGCCGGAGTCCCAGGGTAATGCCAAGCAGCGCTTCCGGTTTTGGATAGGTCAGGCCGAACAGCCCCTGGTTCATCCCGCTAAACCCGACCACGCCGCGATAGCCGGTCATGAACGGGGTTCCGAAGGCAAACTGATTATAGGCCAACATCGGCAGCACCGCGACCACGGCCGCCGCGACCGCCAGCGCGTACAATCGCCACCGCATCGGCCACACCGCCCCCCGGCTGCGCCACAAGGCCCATAGCCCGATGGCAATGCCGCCCAAGGCCGCCTGAAATTCCACCGCAACCGCCCAGCCAAGCGCCAACCCGGCCATCACCGGATAGCGCCAGCGCCCAAGCTCCTTCGCGCCCGAAGTGCCGCGCCAGATCGCCCAGGTCGCGATCAGAAACAGCGCCGCGACCGAAGCGTGGCCGAACATCGTGGTCGACCAGCCCCATATCACCGATCCCAAGGCATAGCCCAGCGCCGCAAACAGCCCGGCGGCTGGGCTGCCAGTGAGTCCGGTGCCGAAATCGAACAGCAGCACGGTGGCAAAGGCCGTCAACACCGCCGCCCCGAATGCCACCGCCAGCCACAAGCGAAGCCGCAGGAAATTCGCGAGCCGGAGATTGGTGATGTCGATCACCTCGTCATAGGACTGCGCTCCCGCCAAATGGTCGGCCGCCCAAACCACCGGTGCCGCCATCAGCGTCATGCCGGGGGCCTTGTCCATATAGTAATGCGTGCCCGTCTTGGTCGCGAACTGCGCTTTGTCGATCGTCAGCGTCTCATAGCGATCGATCGTCGCCTCACCGCGTTCGACCAGCGCGAGTGCGCCAAACAGGCGTGTGGCGTTGTTGGGATTGAGCTCGAACGAGCCGAACCATATGCACGACAGCCACACCAGCGCGAACAGCAGAAGCGCCGCCGCATGGGGCGCGCGAACGGTCGTGTCAGGCTCTCTCATGTAATCAGGCGAACAGCCATTGGCCGAGCGAGCGGCCCAAGGGAAGTGCAGAGCAACTCCCAATCAGCGACGCCCCCGTTCGCATCTCGCGCACTTGCACGCTCAACCCATTACGGCAAAGAGGCTTCTATGGCGCGCTGGTCAGCTTTGGCGTCCTGCTTTTCGCGCTTATAGCGTTGGCCGGCCTGCGCGAAGCAGCCGGTCGATCCGCCGGCACCTACCGTCGAGCAACTGCCGATTCCCGTCGCACCAACCCGATCATTGGCCGCTGACTTGGCCGCCCAGCTCTCGTTTTCCGGCGTGACCTTCAATTCGCGCAATTCCTTGGGGATGCGGAACTGCTCGCCAGGCTTGCGGCGGACGCACACCACGATTTCATTGCCATCGGCATCGGTCGGGCACTTTTGCGTGCCGTAGATCACCAGCGTAGGTACCGGCACGTTCTGCGCCGCGAGCGGCGCGAAACCGCCCAGGCCAATGCCCGTAAGCAATGTCGCCGCCAGCGCTGTCTTCGTCGTCAGGTTCGCCATGATCCTGTCTCCCGTCAAATCCGTTTCGCGGTCGCGATGGCAACCTTGCACCCCAGCCGGATGGCCGCGCTGAGCAACGGATACCCGACAGCGTTTTCCGCACCTGCCGCCAGCGCCGTTTCGCGATGTTCGACCTCTTCGGCCTGAAAATCGCGGATGGCGGCCGAAAGCTCCGGATCGCTGTCACCTAGCACATCGAGTTGCTCGGCATAATGCTTGTCGATCTCGGTTTCGACGGCGGCAGTGCAGGCCATCGCGGCTTCAGGGCCCATCGCCGCCGTTACCGCCCCAAGCGCGAAACCGGCGACATCCCAAAACGGTTGCAGCACGGTCGGGCGCACACTGCGCCGCGCCATCATCGAATCGAAAAACGCACGGTGGCGTTCTTCCTGATTGGCCATGCCGGCAATCGCGCGCGCCGCCGGGCTGCGATCGCCCAGCACCGCAAGCTGACCCGCATAGATGCGCGTCGCGCCATATTCGCCTGCTTGATCGACCCGTACCATCGATGCGGTTGCACGCTTCGGGTCGCCAGGTTTCCAACGAGTCATGCTGCCTTCCTCCGCATCAGCGCGAAGATGGCGAGCGCGCCCGCACTCGAAAAGAGCGCATTGTATCCGGCGAGCGAAATATGGAACAACGTCCATTGCGCCACGTCGCAGCGGATGATCGGCGCGTTCATGATGCTGTCGAGCGTGATTGGGCCCGATACGGTGGAGGTGCAGGCAGTAACGCCCGCCCACCAATGATATTCGACCCCGGCATGATAGACGCCGATCAGGCCACTCAGCAAAATCGCCAAAGCTGCCAGCCCGACGAGCGCGGTCCGCGCCGCCCGTCCCGGCACGACGAACGCCAGCGCCGCCAGCACAAGCGCCGCGATGTGCGGATACCGCTGCCACCAGCACATCTCGCACGGATAGAGCTTGCCGATATATTGAAAGGCCAGCGCACCGCCGAGCAACGCCAGCGGAATCAGCAACGCGAGCAAGCGTGCGGCGCGAAAACGGTCCCGGATCATCGCTTATTTCGCCGCGGTCACGGATTGCTGGGTCGAGGACAGCCGCGCGAGCGTTTTCAGCGCGTAGCTAAGCTGGAAATCGTCGACCCCCTTGGCCTTCAACTCTTCCGCCGTCGCGGCAAAGCGCGGATCGACCTTGCCGTCCTCCTCCAGCGCCCCGTTATTGGCCTTCACCTCGTTGATGAGATGGCGCCGCAAATCATCCTCGCGGAACACCGGGCGCGATTTGTAATCGGGGTCGGAAAGCTGCGGCACCGCGATATCGGGCTCGATCCCGCCCTCCTGTACCGATCGGCCGGACGGGGTGTAATACCGCGAAGTGGTCAATCGCAGCGCGGCATTGTCGCCAAGATCGATCACCGTCTGCACCGACCCCTTACCGAACGAGCGTTCGCCCATCACCAGCGCGCGGTGGTGATCCTGCAGAGCCCCCGCGACGATTTCCGACGCGGACGCGGTCCCGGCGTTGGTCAGCACGATGATCGGCACGCCATGCGCCAGATCGCCCTTCACATAGGATTCGGCGTAAAACGGCTCGATATCGGCCTTGTCGCGACCGCGCTGCGAGACGATTTCACCGCTGCTGAGGAAGTTGTCGGCAACGGCGATCGACTCGTCGCGCAAGCCGCCGCCATTGTCGCGCAAATCGATGATGTAACCGAGCGGATCATGGCCGAGTTGCTTGACGATGCCCCGGATCGCGCCCGTAACCGCCTCCCCGGTATGTTCCGAAAAGGCGGTGATGGTGATGACGCCGACGCCGTCCTTTACGCTCCATTTGACCGGCTTCTGCACGATCTTCTCGCGCACCAGCGTGACCTGGATCGGCTTGTCGCGACCTGGACGCAACAGCGTCAGCGCGACCTTGGTGCCCGGCGCGCCGCGCATCTTCTGGATCGACTCATCAAGCGAATCGCCGAAGATCAACTTGCCATCGATGTGGGTGATATAGTCGCCCGACTTGATCCCGGCGCGCGCGCCCGGCGCATCGGGCTGCGGCGACATCACCTTGACCGCGCCATCCTCCATCGTGACGGTGAGCCCGAGCCCGCCATAGCTCCCCATCGTCTGGATCTTGAGGTTGTCATAGTCGAGCCCGGTCTCATAGGCGCTATGCGGGTCGAGCGCGGCGAGCATCCCCTGGATCGCCCCCTTGACCAGCACCTTGTCGTCGACCTTGTCGACATATTCCGCCTTCACGCGGTTGAACACGTCGAGGAACACCGACATTTCGCGGTACGTGCCGGTGTCGACCGCCGCCATCGCACTGGTGCCGATCGGCACCATGGCCAGCACCGCGGCAATCGCGGAGGCCTGAAACAGCGAGGTGGTAAAGCGCGACATCGTTTCGATACTCATACGAGCAAGAGGGTATCGCCACACCGTAGCGGGGTTTCGTCGCAGATCAAAGCATGCTGGCCCTGAACGCAGCGTGACTCAGCCGATCAGCGCGGTCATGTCCACCGCGCGATCGCGCCGCCGCAGTTCGACGGTCACGCGCGGAGCCTCGCCACGCTGGGCCTGACCGATCGGCGCGCCCTGCCCGACGGCTTCGCCGATCCGCACGCTGACGCTGCCGAGCCCTGCCACCAGCGACGTCCAGCCGCCGCCATGATCGATAATGACGATCGCCCCATAATCCCGAAACGGCCCGGCAAAGGCGATGCGTCCGGCAGCGGGCGCGACGACTTGCGCACCCGCGAGTGGCGCAAGCGTCAGCCCGCGCGACCGCACGCCCGCCGCCGACACTTCGCCAAGGCCGGTTACGATTTTGCCCTGGACCGGCAGACGATAAGGCGGGGCGGCGGACGACCAGTGCCCCTGGTCGACCGGTGCCGCGACTTCCCCCGGCCGCGGCGGACGCGGCAACGGTCCCGGGAGCGATTCCAGGCTCTCCCGCGTCGCCGCCTGATTGCCGATCGTATCCATCAGATCGACGATGTCGCGGGCCTTTTCGCCGAGCGCGATGGCCCGGTCGGATTCGAACAGCGCATCGCGCCCCAACGTGCGCGAGCGCAAGCGGTGTTCCGCCTCCAACCGCGTCAGCGCCAGCCGCTGTGCCTCCAGCCGTGTGCGACTTTCGGCCAGCGCGCGCGTCGCCAGCGCAGCCTGTTCCTGCAGCGCCCGCGTGTGCGCAAGATCGGCGCGGACATCGGCGGTGCGCGCGCGGATGACCGGCAGCGTGCTCGACAGCACCGCGCGGACGTGAACCAGATCGTCGACCGAACCGGGCTGGACCATGCTGATCACCGCGGGACGCCGCGCGAGCGATTGCAGCGCCGCCATCAGGCGCGCGACCGGCGCTTGCTTCGCGGCGAGCCGCGCGCGCTGATCGGCCAGCAACCGGTCAATGATCGCGATCCGCGCTTGACCGGCGGCGATGTCGGCCTCGGCCTGTTGAATCCGCGCGGCGACGGCGGCCTCCTGCGCGCGCGCCTGCGCGGCCTGGTCGCGTTCGATGGCGGCGGCGCGTTCCAGCCCGGCCGAACGCGCGGCAGCGGCAGCCGATTGCGCCTTGGCCTCGGCCAGTCGCTGGCGCTGGTCGGCGGTATCCTGCGCCGGTGCTACACTCGCACCCGCCAGCGCCAGCGCCCCGATCAAAAAACCCCGCCCCCGCATCCGCTCACCCCTCGCGGTGATAGGGATGGTTGGCGAGAATGCTGGTCGCGCGGTACAATTGCTCCGCCAGCATCGCGCGCGCCAGCAAGTGCGGCCAGGTCGCCCGCCCGAAGCTCAGCAACACATCGGCCTCGGCGCGCTGCGCATCGTCAAAGCCATCCGCCGCCCCGATCAGAAAGCGCGCCTCGCGCACGCCGCCATCGCGCCATTTTTCGAGCGTCCCGGCAAGATCGCGCGAGGGCAGCACCTGCCCGGTCTCGTCAAGCATCACGACGCGCGTGCCCGGCTCGACCGCAGGCATCTTGCCGCCGGTATCGGGCAGTTCGGTCATCTTGAACGGCCAGGCCAGCCGCTTGACATAGCGCTCGACCAATTCGGCCTCCGGCCCGCGCCCGATCCGACCACGGGCAACGATGTGGAGCAGCATTGTTGACTCCGTTGCGAGAGGTCTTAGCCCACGCCTGCCCCGGCGAAGGCCGGGGCCCAGTCGCAGAGACCGCTGCTCGTAAGCGCTGCGCGCACCATCTCACCGCTCACGACTGGGGCCCGGCCTTCGCCGGGGAGGCAGAAGATCGTGCGATCAATCCGCAATCGCCGGGGCGACCGGCGGCGTCGGCGCATCGCCAAACGCCCACATCCGTTCGAGATTGTAGAAGGTGCGCACTTCGGGACGGAACAGATGCACGATCACGTCGCCCGCATCGAGCAGCACCCAATCGGCGGTCGGCAGACCTTCGATGCGGGTCGGGCGGCCAAGCTCGGCCTTGATCTTTTCGGCGAGCTTCTGCGCCATCGACGCGACCTGGCGAGTCGAACGCCCACTGGCGATGACCATGTAATCCGCGATGCTCGATTTGCCCGCGAGCGGGATCGAGATGGTGTCGACCGCCTGATCGTCGTCGAGCGACGCGAGCACGAGCCGATGCAGCGCCTCGACCTCATCGGGTTCGGACGCGCGATAAACAGGAGAAGATGAGGCCAAGACGATTCCTATGCAGAAGGTGGGGACGGTTCATCTGGCAGGAAATGCCGCTGCCAGGCGGGGTCGGCAGCACGAAGCTGCGTCGCGGAGTGCGGGTCGGGGCGGAAGCGCAACAGCACGAGTGCCGGCAATCTCCACTGCGTCCAGTTCTTCGCCTGGTGTGCGGGCCGACGTGCGCGCCGCAACCAGCCCATCGCGGGAGCCGCGAGAGCAGCATGTTCATACCCCGGACGCGCGATAACCGCAATCGGAACCTCACGCGCGATCCGGCGCCACCCTTTCCACTGGTCGAACTGCGCGAGATTGTCCGATCCCATCAGCCAGATGAACTGCTTCTTGGGGAAGAGTCGCCGCAATTTGGTGACCGTATCGACGGTGTAGCGGGTGCCGAGACGCTGCTCGATCGCACTCACCCGGATCGGCGCATGCCGCGCCACGCGCGCCGCCGAGGCGAAGCGCGCCGCGAACGGTGCCATGTCCCCGCTCTTCTCCTTCAACGGATTGCCGGGCGACACCAGCCACCACACTTCATCAAGCGCGAGCGCCTCCAGCGCCGCCAAGCTGATCGCGCGGTGCCCCGCATGCGCTGGATTGAACGAACCGCCGAGAATGCCGATGCGCGTCCGTGTCGCCGTCTTCAACCGCGCACCTGCCCGGTGCCATAGCCGACCCATTTGTAGGTCGTCAGGCCCTCGAGCGCCACTGGGCCGCGCGCGTGCAAGCGCCCGGTGGCGATGCCGATTTCGGCACCGAGCCCGAATTCGCCGCCATCGGCAAATTGCGTCGAGGCGTTCCACAGCACGATCGCACTGTCGACTTCGGCGAGGAAGCGCGTCGCGACGCGTTCGTCATTCGCGACGATCGCGTCGGTGTGGTGCGAGCTGTGGCGCGCGATGAAACGCAATGCACCGTCGAGGCCGTCGACCAGCCCCGCCGAGGCAATCGCCTCGAGATATTCGGTGTCCCAGTCGGCATCGGTCGCGGACACCAGATCGGGCACCAGCGCGCGCAGGCCGGGGCCGCCGCGCACCTCGCAGCCAGCATCGCGCAAAGCGGAGACCAGCCCCACCGGATCGGGATAAGCGCGATCGATCAGCAACGTCTCCATCGCACCGCACACGCCGGTGCGCCGCATCTTGGCATCGACCACGATCGACCGGGCCATCGCCGGATCGGCCGAGGCATCGACATAGATGTGGTTGATGCCGTCGAGATGCGCGAGCACGGGCACACGCGCCTCGGCTTGGACGCGCGCTACCAGCCCCTTGCCGCCGCGCGGTACGATCAGGTCGATCGCGCCTGCGCCCGCCGATCCGTCGGCCGCCAGCATCGCGCCGACGGCGGCCCGGTCGGTGGTGGGCACCAGTTGCGCGGCATCGGCGGGGATGCCTTCGGCCACCAGGCCCGACACGAGCGCGGCGTGGATCGCGCGGTTGCTCTCGATCGCCTCCGAGCCCCCGCGCAGAATCACAGCATTGCCCGCCATCACCGCGAGCGCGGCGGCATCGGCGGTCACATTGGGGCGGCTTTCATAGATAATGCCGATCACGCCGATCGGCACGCGGACGCGGCGCAGGCGCAGGCCGTTGGGGCGCTCGCTCTCGTCGATGATCGCGCCGACCGGATCGGCCAGTCCCGCAACGGCGGCAACGCCGTCCGCCATCGCCGCCACGCGCCCGCTATCGAGCTTCAACCGGTCGAGCATCGCGTTCGACAGACCGGCTTCCGTCGCCTTGGCCATATCGGTGGCGTTGGCGGACAGGATCTGCGGCGCGGCATCGCGCAGCGCCTGCGCGGCCGCACGCAACGCAGCCGCCTTGGTCGCTGTCGGCAGCGTCGCCAGCGTGCGGGCAGCGGCGCGAGCGCGGTTGGTCATGTCGGCGAGCAGAATCGTGGCATCGTTCATGAAACCGTCGCTATCACGAGCAAGGCCGCCCCCGCAAAAGCTATCGCATTCGCAAAAGCCGCTGCTATGCTCCGCGCATGTCGGGGGAAATCGGGGCAGCGGGCGATATCGCAACGGGCATGCTGGTCGGCCGTGTGGCCGAACCGCATGCTGGCGAAATCGTCCATCGCGCACATGAGCATGGGCTTTGCCTGAATTGCGGAACGTCGCTGCACGGCGACTTTTGCCATGCCTGCGGCCAGGCCGGGCATGTCCACCGTTCACTGCACTCGATCGGCCATGATCTGCTGCACGGCGTGTTCCACTTTGAAGGCAAGATCTGGCGCACCTTGCCGATGCTGGCATTCCACCCCGGTGCACTGACGCGACGCTATATCGCGGGTGAGCGCGCACGCTTCGTCTCGCCGCTGGCGTTGTTCCTGTTTTCGGTGTTCCTGATGTTCGCGACGATCCACGCGATCGCGGGGGAACTCGGCATCGGCATGCCGCCCGAGGCGCGCACCAGGGCGGTGCAGAACATCGATGCCAATATCGCCAAGAACACGGCGCGGCTCGCCGAGCTGCAAGCAACGCCCAATGCGCCCGGTGCCGCGGAAAAAATCGCTGAGTTGAAGGACGATATGACCTCGCTCACCGCAGCGCGCAATGTGATGTCGGGCAAGGCAATGCAGGACATCCCGCTTAGCTTCGACGACGTTCACACCAGTTGGCACGCGCTCGACAAGGGGCTGGCCAAGGCGAGGGAGAACCCGGGACTGGTACTCTACAAACTGCAGTCGAGCGCGTACAAATATAGCTGGGCGCTGATCCCGATCTCAACGCCGTTCGTGGCGTTGCTGTTTCTGTGGCGGCGACGCTTCCAGATGTACGACCATGCGATCTTCGTGACCTATTCGATCGCCTTCATGATGATGCTGGTGGTGACGCTGACGCTGCTATCGACCGCAGGCGTATCGTCGTGGCTGATCGAGCGGGCGGCGCTGATCATTCCCCCCGTCCACATGTTCGCACAATTGCGCGGCGCTTATGGGCTGCGCAAGCGGTCGGCGCTGTGGCGCACTGTCGCCCTTCTGATCTTTGCCTGGGTCGCGTTGCTCGCCTTTGCCGCGATGCTGCTCGTTATGGGGCTGATGGAATAGCCGCTTGGCGGCAGCGGATTTCGGCTGCGGCTTATCCCATAAAAAAGGCCGCGCCCGATGCTTCGGACGCGGCCTTTTCTTGCCTCTTGGTGCCTGGCATCAGGCCCCGGCGGGTGCCGGATTGCCGAAGCCGCTGCCGCCCTTGGGCTTCCGCGTCTTGGGGATCGACGTGCCCGCCCCCGGCACCGATGGCGATTTGGGGCCGTCGTCGCGACTGATGCTGCCCTCGGCGACCAGCTTCAGGATCTCATCGCCCGACAGCGTCTCATATTCGAGCAAGGCCCCTGCCAGCAGGTGAAGCTGGTCGATATGCTCGGTCAGCAGATGCTTGGCACGGTCGAGACCGCCCTGGACGATCGCCTTGATCTCGTCGTCGATCAATTGCGCGGTCTGGTTGGACATGCGCACCGGTTGCGAATTCGAATAGCCAAGGAACGATTCGCCCTCGGGCTGGGCATATTCGACCGGGCCGACCTTGTCGGACATGCCCCATTTGGTGACCATGTCGCGCGCCAGGCCGGTGGCATATTGAATGTCCGACGAAGCACCCGACGACACCTTGTCATAACCGAAGATCACTTCCTCGGCGACGCGCCCGCCCATCGACACAGCGAGGTTGGCGTACATCTTGTCGCGGTGATAGCTGTACGAATCGCGCTCCGGCAGGCGCATGACCATGCCCAGCGCGCGACCGCGCGGGATAATCGTCGCCTTGTGGATCGGGTCGGAGGCGGCTTCGTGGATCGAGACGATCGCATGGCCGGCCTCATGATAGGCGGTCATGCGCTTTTCTTCGTCGGTCATCACCATCGAGCGCCGTTCGGCCCCCATCATGACCTTGTCCTTGGCTTCCTCGAACTCGCTCATCGCGACCAGCCGCTTGCCTTTCCGCGCAGCCAGCAGAGCGGCTTCGTTGACGAGATTGGCGAGATCGGCACCCGAGAAGCCGGGCGTACCGCGGGCGATGACGCGCGCATCGACGTCGGGTGCCAGCGGCACCTTCTTCATATGCACTTCGAGGATCTTGACGCGGCCTTCAATGTCGGGCCGGGGCACGACGACCTGGCGATCGAACCGGCCCGGACGGAGCAAGGCTGGATCGAGCACATCCGGCCGGTTGGTGGCGGCGATGATGATGATGCCTTCATTCGCCTCGAACCCGTCCATCTCGACCAGCAACTGGTTGAGCGTCTGTTCGCGTTCGTCATTGCCATTGCCGAGGCCGGCACCACGATGGCGGCCGACCGCGTCGATTTCGTCGATGAAGACGATGCAGGGGGCCGACTTCTTGGCCTGTTCGAACATGTCGCGCACGCGGCTGGCACCGACGCCGACGAACATCTCGACGAAATCGGACCCCGAAATGGTGAAGAACGGCACGCCCGCCTCACCCGCAATCGCGCGGGCGAGCAGCGTCTTGCCGGTGCCCGGCGAGCCGACCAGCAACGCGCCCTTAGGAATCTTGCCGCCGAGGCGGGCAAACTTGGTCGGGTCCTTGAGGAACTCGACGATCTCCTGCAACTCCTCGCGCGCTTCGTCGATACCGGCGACATCATCGAAGGTCACGCGGCCTTCCTTCTGCGTCAGCATCTTCGCGCGGCTCTTGCCGAAGCCCATCGCGCCCGAGCCGGTGTTCTTCTGCATCTGGCGCAGCACGAAATAGCCAAGGCCGAGGAACAGGAAGAACGGCAGCGAATTGACCAGCAGGATCTGCCAGATCGGCGCGCCCTCTTCGGGCTTGGCGCTGATCACGACGCCCTTTTCGCGCAGGCGATCGGTCAGGCGCGGGTCCTGCGGCGCGAAGGTGCGGAATTTGGTGGTGTCGTTGTACGTTCCGGTAACAACCTCGCCCGCGATATTGACGTCATGGACCGCACCGCTCTCGACCTTGTCGAGGAACGCCGAATAGGGGATCTGCGCCGCTGCGGGGCCAGGCTCGCGATTGCCGATCAGCGTGACGAACAACGCCAGCGCGACGAGGATGCCAACCCAGATGAGCAGCGACTTCATCCACGGGTTGGGCCCGCCAGTGTTGGAGCCGGGCTGCTTGTCGTTGTCGTTCATGCGGAAACGTACCTTTCTCGATCTCTCAAGATAGGCGCATGAGGATTAATGGCAATGGAATGCGCCAAGCAAATTCGCCGATCAGAGTGAGCGACGCGGCGGTTGCGGGGCGAAACGCCACACTTTTCCCCGCACCGACACCATGATTCCGGCCTGGGTCGTGGTCTTGCCCGCCGCAAGTGCGTCTAGCAGCGGTTCGATATTGGTCGAGTCGTCGAAGGACGGGCGGACAATGCCATTCACCGCGCGCACCGAATGGATTGCGGAGCGGCACATCCGGCGTTGCACCTCGCGCGGAAGATCGGTCAGGTCGAGCCAGCTTTGCAAGTCTGGATCGTCAACCCCTTCGGGCGTGACCTTTCGCGTCGTCCACAGCCACGCCTCGATCTCGCGCAGCGTCGCATCGGCCTCGGCGACGTAGCCAGCCGACCGTGCAAGCTGCGCAGGATCAAGCCATGGCGTGTCGCGGAGCAGCGCGCGAAAACGCGTGCGGTCATAATGCGGATCTGCATTGCTGGGGTCATCGACGAAGGGCATCGCCGCTGCGACCACCAAAGCCCGCAATTCCGCCACGCGCCATCCGAGGAGCGGGCGGACCAAATCGACCCCGCCGCATCGGCCGGGAGCAACCACTTCGCGCCGCTGTCGTGCGCGGATGCCCGCCAGCCCTGCCACACCCGACCCGCGTGCGGCGCGCATCAGGAAGGTTTCGGCCTGATCGTCGGCATGATGCGCGGTAGCAAGGCAGCTCGCGCCGATCTCGGCCGCCCAGCGCAGCAGCAGCTCATAACGTACAGCCCGGGCGCGCGCCTGCACCGACCCGGGTCCAATCGGCTCTGCCACCACGAGTGTGGTGTGTGGCACCCCGGCGTTGGCACACCAGGCGGCGACCATCCGCGCCTCGGCGGCAGCGGCGGCGCGCAAGCGGTGATCGACCGTGGCCGCGTGAACTTGCCCCGGAAACGCCGCAGCCGCGAGCGCGAGCATCGCCATGCTGTCGGGCCCGCCCGACACCGCCAGCGCGATCGGCGCATCGGGCGGGACGGCACCCCCCAGCACATGCGCAAGATCACCGCCGAACCGCTCGACCGCTGCCCGGTCGAGCATGCTCATCTCACGAACAATTGGCCGCCGCGCGGCCCTTGGCGACGCCGGCCTTCATCTTGGGGTCGGCATCGACCTTGGCACCGTAGGTCCGCGTAAGCTCGGTATAGACCTTGCACACTTGGGCGGCGGGCTTGTCGAGTTTCACCAGTGCCTGGGCCAGATAATAAAGGCTTTCGGGCGCGCGGTCGCCATCGGGCCATTTCTTGTAATTGTCGTAAAAGGCAAGGCTGGCAAGCGACGGCTTGCCATCTTCCAGATACGACCGGCCCAGCAGATTCTGCGCATAGCTCGCGCGCTTGTGGGTCGGGAATTTGGTGGTGACGATGGTGAACTGCGCCTCGGCCTCGGGGTAGAGCTTCGCCGCCCACAGCCGATAGCCGTAGAGATAGGTGTCTTCGGCAGCGTCCCCAGTGTCCGGCCGATCGATCGCGGCGAGCTTCGCCCCACGTTCGGGGTCCTTCGCAACAACCGTGCGCACGACCGGCGGCGGGGTCACGCCGCCCTTGGTCGGGGCCGGCTTGGCCGCCGTCGGCTTGTCGGAGGGCCGGTCCGCTACGGGGCGTACCGGAGTGGGGCGATCATCGGCACCGGGCGACTGGATCGGTGCGGGCTCTGCTGCGGCTGCGGCCGCCGCTGCCGCAGCCGCTGCATTCGCTTCGAGCGTCTTCAATCGCCCCTCGACCAGTTGCAGGCGATGCTGATTGGTTTCGATTTGCGCGGTCATGCCGCGCAACTGCGTTTCCAGCGAATCGACGCGCGCGGTCAGGTCCGCGACCGGGCTGGTGGGCGAGCCCGACAGGATCGTGTCCGGGTTGGTCGGCTGGTTCTCGGGCTGGACATATTGCCCGCTTCCGCCCGGAAACACCTTGCGCTGCACCGCGCGCATCTCGCCTTCGAGCCGGTCCACCCGCCCCTCAATTGCAGCGCCGGTCGTGCGCTGGGCAAATGCTGGCTGGGGGGCCAGGGCAGTTCCAGCCACGACCAGTGCAGAGATCAGATAAGTGCGCATTCGACACCCCCCGGTGTAAATAGAAATCGCGCAACGAACCTCGCCATTGCGCAGACGATCATGGTTTCGGCGTCGCGCCCGGCGTGGGCCCGGTCGGCTCCGGGGCGACGGGAGCGGCGATGTTGAGCGGCGGTTCGACCGAGGCCGAACCCGCACGATCGCGATGCGCGGCGGGGCTTGCCGTGCTCCGCGATGCCGCACGCGTCGGGGCGGCGGGCGTCGGGGGTGCGGCAACGGCCGGATTAGGCTGTGCTGCCCCGCGTGCCCCGAGCGTCGCCGCGTCGATCGGCACGTCCTTGATCGCAACCTTGCCGTCACCAAGCGGCGCGACCTGCGTTCCGCCCACCGTCACCTGCAATTTGTCGGGACGCCCGACATTGATCATCGGGCCGACAGCATCGCCGGGCACCGCATAGGTGTCCCCGGCCTTCATTGTGCCGATGAACAAGGTCTTTCCGGCCTTGTCATAGACTTTCAGCCACACCTCGTCGGTCGCGGTCAACACCACGGCACCCGTCGGCGCGGCAGGCGTGGGTGCAGCCGTCGGCGCGTCCGCGACCGGTGCGGTTGGCTCGGCAGCGGGCGTCGTGGCCACGCTCTCCTCGCCGCGAAACAGGTTGGTCCCGTAAAACACCCCGACCCCAACCAGCAGTATGATCGCCACCAGCAGCGTCACCATCGCCAGACCGCGCGTCGGCACGCGCGACGGCTCGTCGATCTGATAGGCCTCATATTCGGTTCGCCGGACCGCATTGGGCTGATCGCTGGCACCGCGCACCTCGCGCGCGATCGCGACTTCGTCGATCCCGACCGCACGGGCATAGGCTTTGGCGAAACCCACCGAATAGGTGATCGACGGCAAGGTCGCGTAATTGCCGAGTTCGATCGCTTCGAGCTGGCGCACCGGTACGCGAGTCCGCGCAGCGATCTCGGCGAGGGACAAGCCCTGCGCCTCACGCGCCTCGCGCAGCTTTTCCCCGGCAGTCTTGGGGAACAGCGTTGCCTCTTCGGACGGTAACGGATCGGTCATGCGTCTCTCCGGCAGGATGGGTGCGGCCCAATCTTTGTCCTGCCCTGCGATCGTGTCTCACAAAGGGGGGCAGACAAGTCAACGGCCTGTCGCATCCTCCATCGCCCGATCACGCCAGTTCAACGCCGTTTTCGGTCGCCCAAGCCGAAAGCGCGCCGCGCATATCGCGCGGAGGTGCCTTGAGCAGCGCTGCCATATGCGCCGTCAATGCCGCCCGATCGAGCGAGCGCACCATCGCCTTGATCGGCCCGACCGCCGCCGGCGTGATCGACAGACGATCGATGCCGAGCCCGATCAGCGCCATCGCTTCCAACGGACGCCCGCCCATTTCGCCGCACACCGTCAACTGCACGCCCGCCGCCCGCGTCGGTTCGACCAGCTTGAGCAGAAAGCGCAAGATCGCGGCGCTCAACCAGTCATAACGTTCGGCGAGCTTGGGATTGGCGCGATCGGCGGCGAAGAGAAATTGCGTCAGGTCATTGGTGCCGACCGACAGGAAGGCAATATTGGGCAGCAGCACGTCAAGCTGCTCGGCAAGCGCCGGCACTTCAAGCATCGCGCCATAGCGGATGTCGGTCGGCAGCTTCTTGCCGCGCGCGCCCAGCCAGTCGCGCTGCGCTTCGAACAGTGCACGCGCTTCGTCAAACTCCCACGGCTCGCTGACCATCGGGAACATCACGTTGAGCGTGCGCCCGGCCGCCGCCTCCAGCAGCGCGCGCGCCTGCACCTTCATCAGCCCGCCGCGTTCGAGTGCGAGCCGGATCGCGCGCCAGCCCATCGCCGGATTTTCTTCGTCGGCATCTTCCTTGTTGAGATAGGGCAGCGCCTTGTCGCCGCCGATGTCGACCGTGCGGAACACCACGGGCCGATCGCCCGCTGCGTCGAGCACATCGCGGTACAAACGCTGCTGGCGCTCGCGCGAGGGCAAGGTGGCGGAGACGAGAAACTGGAATTCGGTGCGGAACAGGCCGATGCCGTCGGCACCGGTCACATCGAGCGCCGAAACATCGTCGCGCAGCCCGGCATTGACCATCACCGTCAACCGGTGGCCGTCCTTGGTGACCGGGGCCTCGCTCTTCAGTGCAGCGAACACCGCACGGCGTTTCTGGCGCAATTCCAGCGCGGTCTGGAACGCTTCCTCCATCGCCGCCGATGGCCGCGCAAAGACGTTGCCTGCGGTGACATCGAGCAGCAGCAAATCGCCCTCGCCCACCAAACGCCGCACGTCGCGCACGCGGCCGAGCACCGGCACCCCCATCGCCCGGGCGACTATGGTGACGTGCGCAGTGAGCGACCCTTCTTCGAGCAGCACGCCCTTCAGCCGTCGCCGATCATATTCGAGCAGTTCGGCCGGCCCCAGATTGCGCGCGATCAGGATCGTGTCCTGCCGCAAGCCCATTTGCGCGGCGGTGCCCATTTGCCCCGACACGATCCGCAACAGCCGGTTCGACAGATCCTCGAGATCGTGCATCCGGTCGGCGAGCAAGGGATCGTCGATCTGGCGCATCCGCATCCGCGTGCGTTGCTGGACACGCTCGATCGCCGCTTCCGCCGTCAGCCCGGAATCGATCGCCTCGTTGATGCGCCGCGCCCAGCCCTCGTCATAGGCGAACATCTTATAGGTCTCGAGCACTTCCTCATGCTCGCCACCGACGCCGAATTCGGCTTGTGCGGCGATCCGCTCGATCTGTTCGCGCATCTTGTCGAACGCGGCGTAGACGCGGTGACGTTCGGCCTCGGTATCCTCGGCGACGATATGTTCGACATGCACGCGCGGCTGGTGGAACACGGCATAGCCGCTCGCCATGCCGTCGACGAGTTTCAGCCCGGCGATTCGCATCGGCGCGGTCGATTGCGGGCGCATCGTCGCGGCACCGCTGGCATCGACCAGTTCGGCATTGGCGATCAACTCGCTCAGCACCATCGCCACGGTCTGCAGCGCCTCGATCTCGACATCGTCATAGCGGCGCGGATCGACATGCTGGACCGACAACACCCCCACCGACCGTTCGCGCCGGATGATCGGCACGCCGGCGAAGCTGCGGAAGCGCTCCTCGCCGGTTTCGGGATTGTGGACGAAGTCGGGATGGCTCGCCGCTTCGTCGAGATTGAGCATCTCGACGGTCTGCGCGATCGTGCCGACCAGACCTTCGCCCAAGGCCAGCTTGGTGACGTGCACCGCCTCCTGCGCCAGCCCGCGCGTGGCGTAAAGTTCCAGTACGCCCTCGCGCAGCAGATAGATCGAGCAGACCTCGCTCGCCATCGCTTCGCCAACGATGTTGACCACCGCATTGAGCTTGGCCTGCGCAGGCGTGCGCGAGGCCATCACGTCGTGCAGACGGCGGAGGATTTCGCGGGCGGAGGCGGCGGCGCTTGGCATGGTACCCGGCTAACAGATTGGTGCAGGGCTTGGCTATCGTGCGACGCACAAGATTTGTTTGGGGGGCTCTTTCTTATTCCCTTCCCGCTTGCGGGAGGGGAGTTTTACACGTCGAACAAGCTCTCCTGCGCGCCTTCGGGCGGGGTCAGGCCAAGATGCTTCCACCCGCCCGCATTGAGGCAACGCCCGCGCGCGGTGCGCGCGATCAGGCCGAGCTGGATGAGATACGGCTCGATCACTTCCTCGACCGTGTCGCGCGGTTCGCTTAAGCCCGCCGCAAGCGTCTCCACGCCGACCGGCCCCCCGCGATAAATGTCGGCGATCATCATCAGATAGCGCCGGTCCATCGCGTCGAGCCCGAGCCGGTCGACTTCCAACCGATTGAGCGCGGCATCTGCGGCGCGCGCATCGACCAGATCGTGCCCTGCCGCATGCGCGAAATCGCGCACCCGCCGCAGCAACCGCCCGGCGATGCGCGGCGTGCCGCGCGAACGCCGCGCCACCTCGGTCGCGCCATCGGGCGAGATGGCGAGGCCGAGCAGCCCCGCCGCGCGCGTGACCACGCTGGTCAATTCCTCGACCGTATAGAAAGACAGCCGCACCGGAATGCCGAAGCGATCGCGCAAGGGGGTCGTCAGCAAACCCTGCCGCGTGGTTGCGCCGATCAGCGTGAAGCGCGGCAAATCGATCCGCACGCTGCGCGCGCTTGGCCCCTCGCCGATCATCAGATCGAGCGCGCGGTCCTCCATTGCGGGATACAGCACTTCCTCGACCGCCGGTTGCAGCCGGTGGATCTCGTCGATGAAGAGCACGTCGCCATCTTCGAGATTGGTGAGCAGGGCGGCGAGATCACCCGATTTGGCGATCACCGGCCCCGAGGTGGCGCGGAAGCCAACGCCCATTTCGCGCGCGACGATCTGCGCCAGCGTCGTCTTGCCAAGGCCGGGGGGCCCGAAGAACAGCACATGGTCGAGCGCATCGCCCCGCGCCCGCGCAGCCGTAATGAAGATCCGCAGATTCTCGCGCGCAGCCTTCTGCCCGACGAAATCGTCGAGCGACTTCGGACGCAGCGCGGCGTCGACGTCCTCGGCGGTGCGGGCGGGGGTGAGGAGGCGATCGTCGGTCATGACGCGGCGATAGCGTGCCGGGGCTGGGCGCGGCAAGGCACAGGCGCTAGGATACCGGCATGACTGTCCTGCCCGAGCTGTTCGTCGCCTCGTCGCTTGCGCCCAGCCTGATCGCAGCCCTGGAAGAGCGCTTCACCCTGCACCGCCATGCCCCACCGCCGAGCACGCGCGCGATCGTCGGTGGCGGGATGACACGGCTCGATGCGGCCCTGCTCGACCGGCTGCCCGCGCTCGAAATCGTCGCGATCCACGGTGTCGGGCATGATCGCATCGATCTGGCGGCAGCCAAGGCGCGCGGCGTGCGCGTGACCACCACGCCCGACGTGCTGACCGAGGATGTCGCCGACCTCGCCATCGCCCTGTGGCTGGCGGTCGAGCGCCGGGTGGCCGCCAACGATGCGGTGGTGCGGCGTGGCGGCTGGGGCGTGCCGCTCGGCAGGCGGGCGAGCGGGCGCACGATCGGCATCTTCGGGCTGGGCAAGATCGGCCAGGCGATCGCGCGGCGGGCCGCGTCGTTCGGGGGCGAAATCCTCTATACCGCGCGCCACGCCAAGCCCGAGCTGCCGTGGCGCTTCGTGCCCGACATCGCCGCGCTGGCGCAAGCGAGCGACGTGCTGATCCTCGCCGCGCCGGGCGGGGCCGAGACGGAGCGCAGTGTCGATGCGGCGGTGCTCGAACGGCTTGGGCGCGGTGGCGTTTTGATCAATATTGCGCGCGGCAGTCTGGTGGACGAAGCCGCGCTCATCGCCGCGCTGGAGCAGGGCGTGATCGCGGGCGCAGGTCTCGACGTGTTCGCCGACGAACCGCGGGTGCCGGACGCCTTGAAAGCGATGCCGCACGTGGTGCTCGCCCCGCATCAGGGCAGCGCCACGATCGAGGCGCGCGCGGCGATGGAGGCGCTGGTGCTGGCGAATCTCGATGCGCATTTTGCGGGCGAAGTATTGCCGACGGCGATCGTGTAGCCGCCCGCATCGGCGGGGGGTCACTTCGCCGCCTTCCTGAGCGCGAGGCGCACCAGCGCGTCGAGCGTCGCACCGCCGCCCAGTTCCTCCTCCGCCGCGGCGACCGCGCCGCTGGCTTCGGCCGGGCGGAAGCCGAGGTTGAGCAGCGCCGACACTGCATCCGCGCCCGCGCCGACCGGGGCCACCGTCACGCCCGCGCCGCCGATGGCGACGCCTCCGATCTTGTCCTTCAATTCGCGCACGATGCGTTCGGCGAGCTTGGGGCCAACGCCATTGGCGCGAGCGACCATCGCCTTGTCCTGCGCGGCAATCGCGCGCGAAAGATCGGCGGGTTCGAGCGCCGACAGGATCGCCAGCGCGACGCGCGCACCCACGCCCTGCACGCCAGTGAGCAAGCGGAACCAGTCGCGCTCCGACGCGGTCGCGAAGCCGACCAGGCGGATGAAATCCTCGGCGACCAGCATCTCGGTGTGGAGCATCACCGCCTCGCCGACCGGGCCGATCGCACTGAGCGTGCGCGACGACGCGCCGACCAGATAGCCGACCCCGCCAACATCGACCACGGCATGGTCGAGTCCCGTCGCGTCGAGGCGGCCTTTAAGATGGGCGATCATCCCCGGTACGTAACAGGAACGCGCCGCCCGAGGAAAGCAAAATCAGGGGATGCGCCGCGCGCTCGCCAAATGATGCGCGTGGCAAATCGCTACCGCCAGCGCATCGGCGGCATCGGGCCCGTCGATCTTCACGCCGGGCAGCAAGCGGCTGACCATGGCATGCACCTGCACCTTTTCAGCACCCCCGACGCCGACCACCGCCTTCTTGATGAGCCGCGTGGCATATTCGCCAACATCGAGCCCAGCGCGCGCGCCAGCGCATAGCACCACGCCGCGCGCTTGCCCCAGCTTCAGCGTCGATTGCGGGTTGGCGTTGACGAACACTTCCTCGACCGCGCACGCATCGGGCGCGCGGTCGATCAGCAATGCGCTCAACATCGCGTCGAGATGCGCGAGGCGCCGCGGGAGGGGCGCGGCGGTATCGGTCTTGAGCTTGCCATTGGCGACATGGCTCAGCCGGTTGCCCTCGGCGCGGATCAGGCCCCAGCCGGTGATGCCGAGACCAGGGTCGAGGCCGAGGATTAGCATTTTTTTTGGTCCACGCGAAGGCGCGAAGGCGCGAAGCAGGGAGTTCGCGCGGAGACGCGGAGACGCGGAGGAGAAGGGGGTAGGACCGCGGGCGCGGCGTCACCCCGGGCTTGTCCCGGGGTCCACCGATCGCTGAGACCATCGGCCACAGGATAAGCGGCACGGTGGATGCCGGGACGAGCCCGGCATGACGTAGGGAGTGTGTCGGTCGATACGGGGCGCAACATCTCCGCGCCTCCGCGGCTCCGCGCGAACCGGATCCCGCTTCGCCGCTTTGCGGCTTTGCGTGAACAGATCGGGCGACTGTCGAAGATCAGCATAAAATTCCCTCTCCCCTCGGGAGAGGGAAGGAGGAGCGGAGCGACGGAAGAGTGAGGGTGACTGGGTGTGCGACGTCGCCCTCACCCTTCCCCCTTGGCTTCGCCAAGCGGGCCCCTTCCCTCTCCCGAAGGGAGAGGGAGTTGAAGTTCATCCCAGTTTCTCGAGGATCGCGTCGGACACTTCGTAATTGCCCCACACGGTCTGCACGTCGTCGTCATCGTCGAGCACGTCGATCAGCTTGAATAGCGTCGCGGCATCCTCCTCGCTGACTTCGACCATGGTCTGCGGCCGCCAAGCGAGCTTCGCGCCTTCGGGTTCGCCCAGCACGGGGGTGAGCGCCGTCACGACTTCGTGCAGCGATTCGTTCGAGGTCCAGATCTCATGGCCCTCCTCGCTCGACTGTACGTCCTCGGCACCTGCCTCAAGCGCCGCTTCGAACACCTTTTCGGCATCGCCCGCCGACGCCGGATAGGAGATCAGGCCCATCCGGTCGAACGCATGACTGACCGAGCCCGATGCGCCGAGATTGCCGCCGTTCTTCGCCATACCGGTGCGCACGTTGGTGGCGGTGCGGTTGCGATTGTCGGTCAATGCCTCGATGATCAGCGAAACGCCGCCGGGGCCGAAGCCTTCATAGCGGATTTCCTCGTAATTCTCGGTATCGCCCTTCGACGCCTTGTCGATCGCGCGCTGGATATTGTCCTTGGGCATCGACTGCGCCTTGGCGGCGTTGATCGCCATGCGCAGGCGCGGGTTCATGTCCGGATCGGGCAAGCCCATCTTGGCGGCGACGGTGATTTCGCGGCTGAGCTTGGAAAACATGCCCGAGCGCTTCTTATCCTGCGCGCCCTTGCGGTACATGATGTTCTTATATTTGGAATGGCCTGCCATGCTTACCCCGCAAAGTGGTACTTTGCGGGGACCCCTTAAGGCGTTTGTGGTCCCCGCTCAATGTTTGGTGATCGGTCAGTCGAGGCCGAGCGCCTGCTTGTACGTCTCGAGCAGCGCCTCGGCCTCGTCGCGGTGATGCTTTTCCATCTTGCGCAGGCGGACGATGGTGCGGATCGTCTTGACGTCGAAGCCGGTCGACTTGGCTTCGCCGTACACGTCCTTAATGTCGTCGGCGATGCCCTTCTTTTCCTCTTCGAGGCGCTCGATGCGCTCGATCAGCAGGCGGAGTTGGTCGGCGGCGATGATGTCGCTCACGGCGTTGTTCCCTGAATGTGAATCACTGAAAGGCGCGCGCTTTAGGACAGCGCGCGTCTGCCGTCACGCATTCTTCGCGACGCTTTGCCGCATGCGCTCGAGCTGTTCGGGCGTCGCCTCGCTCTGATGCTCGGCTTTCCACTGCGCATAGGGCATGCCGTAAATAATTGCGCGCGCGGCATCTTTGGTCAGCGTACCGTCGGCTTCCTCGACCCAGTCCGACAGGCAATTGCGACAGAAACCGGCAAGCCCCATCAAATCAATATTTTGCGCGTCGTCGCGGTGGCGCAGGTGCCGCACCAGCCGCCGGAACGCAGCCGCCGCCACGGCATCGTCGAGAGTCTCCAAATCGGCCATTATCGTTGCTCCACGGTTGATCGGGCGGAAATAGGGGTTAGAGCAGCACGCGCACAAGCCATCCCCAGGGCGAGAATTATTTCATGATACAGGCAATAGCCCCGCGTTCGCGCAAGGTCCGCATCCTCGCGACGCTCGGTCCCGCAAGCAGCAGCCCCGAAATGATCGCAGCATTGTTCGAAGCCGGTGCCGATGCGTTTCGCGTCAATATGAGCCATGGCGACCAGCAATCCAAGGTCGCGGTGATCCAGGCAATCCGCGCGCTGGAACAAAAATACGGCCGCCCGTCGACCATCCTCGCCGATCTGCAAGGCCCGAAACTGCGCGTCGGCAAGTTCGAGGGCGGGCGCGTAACCCTCGAAAAAGGCCAGACCTTCACGCTCGACCGCGACACCACGCCGGGCGACGCGAGCCGCGTCGAATTGCCGCACAAGGAAATCTTCGCCGCGATCGAACCCGGCGCGCGGCTGCTGCTCGACGACGGCAAATTGGTGCTGCGCGTCACCAGCCACACCCCCGACACGATCGTCACCGAAGTGGTGGTCGGGGGCGCGCTGTCCAACAGCAAGGGGCTGAACGTCCCCGACGTGGTGCTGCCGATGGCGGCGCTGACCGAGAAAGACCGCAGCGACCTCGCCTTTGCGGTCGACCAGGGTGTCGATTGGATCGCCTTGAGCTTCGTCCAGCGGCCCGAGGATCTGGCCGAGGCGCGCAAGCTGATCGGCGGCAAGACCGCCTTGCTCGCGAAAATCGAAAAACCGTCCGCAATCGAGCGGCTCGAGGAAATCGTCGAAGCGTGCGACGGCGTGATGGTCGCGCGCGGTGACCTGGGCGTCGAACTGCCGCCCGAAAGCGTGCCGCCGCTGCAGAAGCGCATCATCGAGGTTTCGCGCCGTCTCGGCCGCCCGGTGGTGGTGGCGACGCAAATGCTCGAATCGATGATTACCTCGCCCTCCCCCACCCGCGCCGAAGTGTCCGACGTGGCCACCGCCATCTATGACGGGGCAGACGCGATCATGCTGTCGGCGGAAAGCGCCGCAGGCGCGTGGCCGACCGAATCGGTCGCGATGATGAACGCGATCGGCGAGGCGGTCGAACGCGATCCGACGCATGGCGAGCGCATCCACTTCACGGTGATCCGGTCCGACCCGACCACCGCCGACGCTTTGTCGGAAGCCGCCAAGAACATCGCGCACACCGTCGATGCCGCCGCGATCATCTGCTTCACTGCCTCGGGCTCGACCGCACGCCGCGTCGCGCGCGAGCGGCCAGGCGTGCCGCTGATGGTGCTGACCCCCAATCTCGAAACCGCGCGTCGCGCCGGGCTGCTGTGGGGGGCCTATGCCGTCCACACCAAGGACGTCGAATCGTTCGAGGAAATGGTCGCCAAGGCGAAGCGCATGGCGCTGCGCCACGGGCTGGCGGTGGCGGGCGACCGTGTCATCATCATCGCGGGCGTGCCGTTCAAGACGCCGGGATCGACCAATGTGCTGCACGTCGTGCGGATCATCGGCGACGAGTTGAGGGATTATATTTAACGTTGGACCGCTCCCCCGCGAAAGCGGGGGAGGGCCAGGGTTACAAGCGAACCGCTCGGTGCCCTAGGCTTCTGCTTCCGCAGGAACGCGGACCGCCTGTTCACAATCAACCGACAGACCAAGCTTCGCGAGATCGGCGCGCAACGTCTCCGCGTCGGTGAACAGCAAACCGGTGATGCCGAGTGCATTGGCCGCATCGATATTGGCGGCGCTGTCATCGATGAAAACCGCGTCCTCAGCCGCGACGCCGAAGCGATCGAGCGCGAGCGTGTAGATCGCCGGATCGGGCTTGATCCGCTTTTCCTCGCCCGACACGACGATGTCGCGGAAGCGGCCGAACACGTCGGGTCGGCTCGCGCGGAAGGCGGCGAAGAAGTCGTCATGGAAATTGGTGATTGCGAACAGCGGTACGCCCGCTGCATCGAGCGATTCGAGAATCGCGACGACGCCGGGCACTTCGCGTTGCAGCGAATCATTGAAGCGCGGACCGTAGAGGTCGATCAGCGCGGCATGCTGCGGGAAACGCGCGCGCAGCTCCGCCGACGTCTCGGCGAAGGAAACGCCGAGATCGTGCTGGGCATGCCAGTCGAGCGAGACAACATCGTCCACGAATGCACGAAGCGCCTGATCATCCTCGATCAGGCGCTCATAGATCGCGTGGCGATCCCAGTGGAACAGCACATTGCCGACATCGAAGATGACGGCCTTCGTGCTACCCATGGCGGGCGATCAGCCCTGGCGTGCCTTGAAGCGACGGTTGGTCTTGTTGATGACGTACGTACGCCCACGACGACGGATCACGCGGTTATCGCGGTGACGGCCCTTGAGCGACTTCAGGGAATTGCGGATCTTCATGATCGATTCGCTTTGCAAATTCTGGAATGTGGAAAAGAGCGGCTGCGCATATGGTCGGGATGCCCCCAAGTCAAGTATAGAGCGCGCCGGACATATGCGGGACACCGCTATGGAACATCGATCCAACGGAACACGGGGGCCGGGTCGAAGCGTTACACCCCTGCAACAAGCGCGTACGAGGAAAACTGGCATGAAGCGGACTATGGGTTTGGCATTGGCGGCGACGGTGCTCGGCGCGGGCGCGCTGGCAGGCTGCACGACGACCGGCAAGGCCGGCCCTGTCGAAGTGACGCGCTTCCACCTCGGCGCGCCGCTGGAAACCGGCACTCTTACCGTAGAGGCGATGCCGGGCCGCGATCAGGACAGCCTGGAATATAAGACCTATGCCGCAGCCGTTGAAACCGAGGCGCTGACCCACGGCTTCACCGTGCCCGCGACCGGGGCCGGGCCGCAATATGCCGCCGTCGTCAGCTTCACGCGCACCAACCGCCCGGCCCCCTCCCCCAATGGCAGCCGTAGCGGGGTGAGCGTCGGCCTGGGCGGTGGCGGCGGCGGCTATGGCGGTGGCGTCGGGCTGGGCGGGGCGATCTCCTTCCCGATCGGCAAGCCGCGCTATCGCACGATCGTGCTGACCGATCTCGCCGTGCAGATCCGCCGCCGCAGTGATGGCACGGTGATTTGGGAAGGCCATGCCCAGACCACCGCCGATGGCCAAGCGCCCGACGCGCAGACCGGCCCGGCCGCGACGAAATTGGCGCGCGCGCTGTTCCTGGGCTTCCCCGGCGAATCCGGGCGCACTATCACGGTCAAATGAGCATCACCGTCAACGCCGCCTTTGACAGCGGAAACATCCTGGTCGCCGGCATTGACGGCGACCAGGTGAACCTCACCATCGCGCGGGATCACCTGTCCGACTTCTTCCAATGGTTCCACTTCCGCGTGGCCGGAGCCAAGGGGCGGACGCTGACCTTCCGCATCCTGAATGCGGGCGAATCGGCCTATCCGTTCGGCTGGCCGGGCTACAAGGTGCGCGCCAGCACCGACCGCCAGAACTGGCGGATGATCCCGACGCGCTATGCGGGTGGCGTGCTGGAATTCGAATGGACCGGCAGCAGCGAGTTGGTGTGGTTCGCTTATTTCCAGCCCTATACGCTGGAGCAGCATGACGCGCTGGTCGCGCGGATTGCGCTGGCCGACGGCGTCACCCACCGCGAGCTCGGCCAGTCGCTTGACGGGCGCGCGATCGATTGCCTCGAGCTTGGCACCGGCCCCAAGCATGTCTGGCTCTATGCCCGCCAGCACCCGGGCGAGAGCATGGCCGAATGGTGGATGGAAGGCGCGCTGGAATGGCTGACCGACCCGGCCAACGCGACCGCGCAAGCGCTTCGCGAAAAGGCGACCTTCCACTGCGTGCCCAATATGAACCCCGATGGCAGCTTCCGCGGCCATTTGCGCACCAATGCGGCAGGCGTGAACCTCAACCGCGAATGGGACACGCCAACGCCCGCGCGCAGCCCCGAAGTGCTGTGCGTTCGGAACGCGATGGACGAGACCGGCGTCACCTTTGCGATGGACGTGCATGGCGACGAAGCGATCCCCGCCAACTTCCTGGCAGGCTTTGAGGGCATCCCCTCCTGGACCGATGCGCTGGGCGCGAAATTCTATGATTTCGGCCAGCGGCTGGCGGCGCACACGCCCGATTTCCAGACCGAAAAGGGCTATGACAAGGCGGCACCCGGCCGCGCCAACCTGTCGATGTCGACCAACCAATTGGCCGAGCGCTTTGGCGCCGTGTCGATGACGCTGGAAATGCCGTTCAAGGACCATGATGCCAATGCCGATGCCGAATTCGGCTGGTCCGGCGCACGGTCGAAGACGCTGGCGCATGCGTGTTTGGACGTGCTGGCGGAGATGATTGACGGGATTTGAGGGGGGCGACGGCACCGCCCCCCGACCTTGGCCTTGGCGCTTCCCCGGTGAGGGCGGAGCACAAGCAGCGATAGTCCCCAGCCTGCCTCCGACAGCGCGCGGATCTCGCTAGATGTTTTCTTCGCCGCCTGCAGCGCGGCAATTCCTCGTTTGGCGAAGGGCCGATGCGGTTTTCTTTTAACCGCCCAGCCAATCGGTGATGATCTCGCCTTCATGCCCCTCGGGTGCCAGCGTGGCGCGCAGGGCTTCCAGCAGCGGCGGCAGCGCTTGCGTGAAGGCGTAAGGCGGATTTACGATATACAGGCCGGCACCATTATAGAGGCCCGGCTGATCGCTATCGTACAGCCAATGCTCCACCCGCAGCAGTTTCGGGATGCCGAGCCCCCGCATCTGCTCCCGCCACTGCCCATGCGTCGCGCGGTCTTTTAGCGGATACCAGATCACCGTCACGCCATGCGCCCATTTGCGGTGTGCAGCGCCAAGGGTGGCGGTGATCCGGTCGCGTTCATCGGTCTGCTCGAACGGCGGGTCGACCAGCACCACGCCGCGCGCTGTGCGGGGCGGCAACATCGCCAGCCAAAGCTCGTAGGCGTCGCGCTCATGCACGGCAGCGGAGGTGCCGCGCATCACGCCGCGCAAGGTATAGGCGTCTTCAGGATGTTTTTCGTTGAGGATCAGAAAATCCTGCGGGCGCAGAAGCTGCGCCAAAATCCGCGGCGAGCCGGGGTAGAAGTGGAGCTCGGCCCCGACATTCACCGCCTGTACGGCGGCGCGATAGTCGTTCAACAAAGGGTTCGGGTCGGCAAAGGCCCGCAGCACGCCCTGCGTGAACTCGCCGGTACGCCCGGCCTCCTCGCCGTCAAGGTCGTACAGCCCGCAGCCGGCATGGGTATCGATCAGGGTCAGCGCGCCCGGTTTTTGCTGCAAGGCCCGCACGAGGGCGATCAGCAGGCTGTGCTTCACGACATCGGCGCTGTTGCCGGCATGGAAGGAATGGCGATAATTCATTGCGACACAAAATCCCGACGATCTGCCTTTTATCCGAAGTGCCGGGCGCGGTGGCCGAGCGCGCGGCGGTGGAAGGCACCAATCCGGTGCGCGTATAAAGTCGGGCGGAAACCTTCAACGCCCTTCTGCGCGGGTGGCATCAAACCCGCCTGTTGATCGCGCCGCCGTGAGCGGATACCCGGCGGGGCATGTTGCGCCCGGCCTGTCGCCGGGTAAGGAGACCGCGCCTTATGCCTAGCCTCGTCCTGATCCGCCACGGCCAGTCCGACTGGAACCTCGAGAACCGTTTCACCGGCTGGTGGGATGTCGACGTGACCGCCAAGGGGGCCGAGGAAGCGCGCGCGGCGGGGCGGTTGATGGCGGAGAAGGGGCTCGATTTCGACCTCTGCTTCACCTCGCTGCAGACGCGCGCGATCAAGACGCTCAATCTGGCGCTGGAGGAAATGCAGCGGCTGTGGCTGCCGGTCGAGAAGGACTGGCGGCTGAACGAGCGCCATTATGGCGGGCTGACCGGGCTCAACAAGGCCGAGACCGCCGCCGAATATGGCGACGCGCAAGTGCATATCTGGCGCCGCAGCTTCGACGTGCCGCCGCCGCCGATGGCACCGGGCAGCGCCTATGACCTGTCGCAAGACCGCCGCTACGCCGGGATCGACATCCCCGCGACCGAAAGCCTGAAGGACACGATCGCGCGCGTGCTGCCCTATTGGGAGGGGCGAATCGCGCCCGCTTTGCGCGCCGGGCAGCGCGTGCTGATTTCGGCGCATGGCAATTCGCTGCGCGCGTTGGTGAAGCATTTGTCGGGCATTCCCGATGACGAGATCACCACGCTGGAAATCCCGACCGGGCAGCCGATCGTCTATGAGCTCGACGACAGCCTCGCCGCCACCGATCGTTACTATCTGAACGAGCGGTAGCGGCGGGCCGCCCCCGGCTTACTGGCCGGTGGTGACGGTGGTGGTGGTCTTCTCGGTCGCGCGCGGCGCGGGGCGTTTGGCGGTGTGGCGCACGGTCTTGCGCACCACCTTGTGCGTCGTCGCGGCGGGGGCCGGGGTAGCGGTCTTGGTGGTTTCGGTCGTCACCGTCATCGTCGGTGGCGGCGTCGGCGCGGCGGGTGCAGCGATCACCACCGGCGTGGCGCGCGCAGCGGCGGCATCGGCCGCTGCGGAGGCTGCGGCCTGTTCGGCAGCGGCCGCACGGGCGTTGGCGGCAGCGGCTTGGGCCTGTGCGTCGGCGGCGGCATCGCGCGCATTCTCGGTCACGGCGCGGGCAGTCTGGGTGCGCGCACGCTGCGCCTCGCCCAGCGCGGTGTCGGCGAGCTGGCTGGCATGATGCGCGGCGGCGATCGCCTCTTCCTTCTTGCCGCTGGCGAGATCTTCCTGCGCGGTGCGCAAGGCGGCCTGTGCCTCGGCCTGCAGGCGCGGGGTTTCTGCAGTTGCACCGACCTTGGCCGACGCATCGATCTTCGCGCGCGCCTCGGCGATGGCGGCCTCGGCGCGCTCGTGTTTGCCTTCGGCAAAAGCGGGGCTGGAGAAAGCGAGTACCGCGGCAAGGGCGGCGATCGACGCTGTAGACTTGCGGTTCATTGGGTTTCTCCTTGGGATCTGTTCTCGTGCACCCCCAACCCCTGCCGAGACGCACAAGTTCCACGACGAGCCGTTTGCGAGAGTTGCCCTGCCCAGCGCGGGCCGCTAGTCCCGACGGCATGGCCACGCCCGAAACCCCCGCCGCGCGCCCTGTCGTCGGCATCATCATGGGAAGCACCTCCGATTGGGAGACGATGCACCATGCCGCAGAGCTGCTCGCCGAGCTGGGGGTCGCGTATGAAAGCAAGGTGGTGTCGGCGCACCGCACGCCGCAGCGGCTCTATGATTATGCGGGCAGTGCGGCTGCGCGCGGGATCAAGGTCGTGATCGCCGGCGCAGGCGGCGCTGCGCATCTGCCGGGCATGGCGGCGGCGCTGACGCATGTGCCGGTGCTGGGCGTGCCGGTGGAAAGCAAGACGCTGAAGGGCGTCGACAGCCTCTATTCGATCGTCCAGATGCCGGCGGGGATTCCGGTGGGGACGCTGGCGATCGGCAAGGCCGGGGCCAAAAATGCAGCGCTGCTGGCGGCAGCGATCCTGGCGCTGTCGGATCCGGGCTTGAGCGAGCGCTTGCAGGCTTGGCGCGCGGCGCAGACCGAGAGCGTGGCGACCGATCCGGCGTGAGTTTAACGTTTCTCCCCTCCCTGGAAGGGAGGGGCTGGGGGTGGGTCGGCTGATGGCGAACGGCACGCCCGACTACGGGCCGACCCACCCCCGCCCCCTCCCTTCCAGGGAGGGGAGGAAACGCAGTCGATTTTCTCTTCACCAAGCGGACGGACCAGCATGACCCCCCTTCCCCCCGGATCGACCATCGGCATCCTCGGCGGCGGCCAGCTTGGACGGATGCTCGCGGTGGCGGCGGCGCAGCTTGGCTATCACACGCGCATCCTCGCGCCCGATGAGGAAGCAGTGGCGGCGCAGACCGCGTCCAGCTTCACTCGCGCCGATTATCACAGCCGCATCGTGCTCGATGAATTTGCAGCTGCCGCCGATGTGATCACCTACGAGTTCGAGAATATCGCGCTCGATCCGGTCGAATATTTGGCGGGCAAGGTGCCCGTCCACCCCGCCCCCGCCGCACTTGGCATCGCGCAGGATCGAGCGGTCGAAAAAGCCTTTGTCCGCGACATTGGCGGACGCACCGCGCCCTGGGCCAAGGTCGAAACGCTCGCCGAACTGCAGGCGGCGGTTGCGGAGATCGGTACGCCCGCGATCCTCAAGACGCTGCGCATGGGCTATGACGGCAAGGGCCAGATGCGCATCACCTCGCCCGCCGACATCGCGGTGGCGTGGGATGCGATCGGTCGACGCCCCGCCATTCTCGAAGGCTTCGTGACGTTCAGCCACGAATTCTCAATCCTCCTGGCCCGACGTGGCGATGGACAGATGGTCAGCTATCCGCCGCCGTGGAACGAGCATAAAGACGGCGTGCTGGCGCGATCGACCCTGCCCGCCCCCGCCGAGGTCGCCGCGCACTGGGGCGAAGCGGCGGCACTGGCCGGGCGGATCGCCGACCAGCTCAATTATGTCGGTGTGCTGGCGTGCGAATTCTTTGCCGGGGCCGAGGGGCCGGTGTTCAACGAAATGGCCCCGCGCGTGCACAATTCCGGGCATTGGACGATCGAGGGCGCGGTGTGCTCGCAATTCGAGAACCATATCCGCGCGATTTGCGGGCTGCCGCTCGGCGACACCGGCCTGACCGCGCCGACCGTAGCGATGGAAAATCTGATCGGCCATGATGCCGACCGCTGGGCCGAAATCCTCGCCGAGCCGGGCGCGCATCTGCACCTGTATGGCAAGGAGACGCGGCCGGGGCGCAAGATGGGGCATGTGACGCGGCTGGGGCGGTAAGGTCGGCATTCCCAGCCCCCGTTCGTTTCGTGCGAAGTCGAGAAACCTGCGCCCGGTGTGACGGGTTTCTCGACTTCGCTCGAAACGAACGGGAGGGTGGTGGTGCTGAGCGGTTTCTGCGGCAGAGGCTGCGCGCGTGGAGCGCCCCCTCCACCATGCGCTTTGCGCATGGTCCCCCTCCCGGGGCCGGGAAGGATTAAAAAAGGCCCGCGATCCTGGTGGAGCGCGGGCCTCTTTTCGTCGGGATCGAACGGCTCAGGCCGCGCGCGTGCCCGTCATCGGGAAGCTGCCGAACGCGCCCGCGCCGACCGAGCCGGTGAGCGTGTCGCCATCGGCGGTTGCTTCGCAGGTCAGCGTCATCGGCATCGGCACGACGATCGACATCGTCCACTTGATCGTCTCACCCTCGACGATGCCGTCGGTGATTTCGGCGCTGCCCTGCGCGCCGACTTGGCTTCCGGTCCAGCTATTGCCGTCGGTCTTGACCGTCAGCACGGCCTTCTGGTCGCCCAGCGGCGACTTGACGATGGTATCCCAGGTTCCGTCGATTGCAGCCATTGTCTCTCTCCTGACAAGAATCTTCAACGCGCATCCGCGACGGATGCGGCGGGCACCACCTCAACCGGCAACCCGATGCTGTCAAGCTGGCCGCGGACCTTGGCCGCATCGCCGACGACGATCCAGACGGTCTTGGCCGGGTCGATTGCCGTGCGTGCCGCAGCGTCAAGCTCGGCTGCCGTCATCGCGCGATATTTTTGCGGCAGCGTCGCGTAATAATCGTCGGGGCGACGATACAGGTCGTTTTGTTGCAGTGCGCCCAGCACGGCACCCGACGTTTCGAAATTGCCCGGCAGCGAGCTGATCGCATCGGTGATGGTGCGATCAAACTCGTCCTTGGTAATGCCCTTGGTGGTCAGGAACTCGGCAAAATCGGTGCGCAGCGATTTGATCGATTCGCCGGTCTTGTCGGCCTGCACCCCGGTGCCGAGCAGATAGGGCGTGTCGTGCTGGGCGCGGCGGAAGGAGCCGTTGACGCCGTACGACCAATGCCGCGCCTCGCGCAGGTCCATGTTGACGCGCGACAGGAAATCGCCGCCGAGCGTGTCGTTGGCGGTGATCACCGGCAGCAGATCGTCAGTGCCGACCAGCCTCGTTGGAATCCCGGCGATGATGAACGACTGCGGCGAATCGGGCCGGTCGATCAGCACTATCTTGGGAGCCGAAGGTGCTGCCTTGACGTTGAAATCCTTGACGCCGGCCTGGCCGGTCGGCGTCCAATCGCCAAAGCGCGCATCGAACGCCGCCTTCACCTCGGCCAGCGGACGATCGCTGACGACGAAGATCTTGGCCTTGTCGGGCCGGATCCAGGCTTGCTGGAAGGCAATCAGATCGTCGCGCGTCAGTGCCGCCACCGCCTTGGCGTCGCCGCTGCCGAACGACTTGGCATAGGGATAGGCCGCGCCGTAGATCAGCTTGGGATAGACGCGCGTTGCCAGGCCCTGCGGGCTGGTCAGCTCAGCCGAGATTCGCGAAAGCTGCTGGTTCTTGACGCGGGCGACTTCCGCCGGATCGAACTTCGGATGCCGCACGATATCGGCAAGCAATTCGGTCGAGGCCGCAAGGTTCGCGCTCGGCGTGAACAGGCCGACAACGGTGCGGTCAGCCCCCGATCCGCTGGTAATGTTCGCGCCCAGCCGCTCTTTCGCTTCGGCAATCGCGATCGAATCGCGCGTGAGCGTGCCCTCGTCGAGCATGTCGAGCGTCAGTGTCTGCGTGCCGAGCTTGCCCGGCGCATCGGCGGCGACACCGGCATCGAAGCTGATCGACGCCTGCGTGATCGGCACGGCGTTGCGATAGGCATAGATAAGTTCGATGCCGTTCTTAAGCTTGGCGTGCTCGACCTTGGGGAAGTCGAGGCTCGCCAACGTCCCGACCGGCGGCAGCGCACCGCGCGTGCCCTTGAATTCAGGCTCGGGTGCCGCCGCGACCTTGGCCGGCGGGGTCGCCTCGACATAGGCATCGCGCGCGCCGGGCACGACGGTCAGCGCATAGACCGGGCGCGTCAGCCATTTCGCGCTGGCCGCTTTGACTTGCGCGGGCGTCTGCGCGGCGAGTTCGGCAAGCTGCTTTTTGTAGAAGCCGGGGTCGTTCTCATACAGCGCGCCTTCGGCAAGCGCGACCGCCTTGCCGCCGAAACCACCGGTCGATTCGAGCCCGGCAATGCGTGCCGCCGCATCGCGCGTCGCAACGCGCTGCACTTCATCCGCAGTCGGGCCGTTGGCGATGACATCGGCGATGATCTCGTCGAGCCGCTTGGCGACCAGCGCCGGATCGACCCCCGGGCGCACATCGGCGCTGACCACGAACATGCCGACCTGCGCGAAGCTCTCATTGTTCGCCGACACGCGCACCGCGAGCTTTTCCTTGCGCACCAGCGCATTGTCGAGGCGGCTGCTGGCAAGGCCACCGAGCACTCCGGCGGTGACGTCCAGCGAGACCGCTTCGGGGTTGTTGAGGCCCGGCACCGCCCACATGCGATAGATGCGCGTGGTGGCGACACGGTCCTTGATCGTCTCAACCTTGGGCGCGGCCAAAGTCGGCACATCGGCGGCGGGGACGACGCTCTCCGGCCCCTTGGGGATCGCGCCGAAATACTTTTCGACCAGCACTTTCGCCTTGGCGGCGTCGATATCGCCCGACAGCACCAGCACCGCATTGTTGGGGCCGTAATGACCTCGGAACCACGCCTTCACATCCTCGACGCTCGCCGAATCGAGATCGGTCATCGATCCGATGGTGGTGTGGCCATAAGGGTGCGTGGTGGGGAACAGTGTCTCGGTCTGCTTGTACTGCACCAGACCAAAGGGCTGATTATCGCCCTGCCGCTTCTCATTCTGCACGACGCCGCGCTGCTCATCGACCACGCCGGGGGTGATCGCCCCGAGCAGATAGCCCATGCGGTCGCTTTCGAGGAACAGCGCGCGATCGAGTGCTGCGACGGGCACCGTCTCGAAATAATTGGTGCGATCGAAATAGGTCGTGCCGTTGAGATCGGTCGCGCCGATCGCCTTGGTATAGGTGAAATAGTCCTTCGGCGCATTCTCGGAGCCGTTGAACATCAGATGCTCGAACAGATGCGCAAAGCCGGTCTTGCCCTTGGGCTCGAACTTCGAACCGACATTGTACCACACGCTGATCGCGACGACCGGGGCCTTGCGATCGGTATTGACGATCACGCGTAAACCGTTGGCGAGGCGGAATTCGCTATAGGGAATATCGACTTGCTTGACCAAGTCCGCGACCGGAACGGGCTTGGGCGCGGTCTGCGCGACGGCGGGCATCGCCAGCGTTGAAAGGGCCACGCCACACAGCGCGAACAGCTTGACGGTCATTGATGGTTCCCCTGGCGATGTCGTTGGTAAACGACTGTACTGATTAGGTATAGCAGTGGCCGGTTTCGTTACAATACGTCACGGCCGATACACACGCTCGACGCTGGTCCGTAAGTCGTCGCGCCAGAACAATACCGGCTTGGTTTTATGCGCGACGAACAGCGGGGCCTGGTCGGCATAATGCGGTGACCGCGGCCGAGTCGTCGCCGCACCATAAGGCTGCACCGATTCCGAGCTGACGCGGCCTGCCTTGTCCCACGTCATGAACATGATGAAGCTGTCGCCATGCTTCACCACCAGCCGCCCGTCATCGGCTTCGTCCCAGGTCGAGGCCGCGCGGAGCACATCGGGGCCACCGTCGAGCGGCAAGTCGACCGCGCCATGCCGCAGGCGCAACACCGTGCCGAGTGGGGGATCGAGCGTGCCGAAATGCCGTTGCAGATACCCCGCCGCCTTGGCCAGCGCATCGCGCGGGTCGAGTTCGGGGCGACGCGGATAGTGCCATTTCTGCCCCGTGCGCAGCAGGATCGCCGCCAGCGCCTGCCCCGCATGATGGCCGTCGAAATCCCAATTCCAGCGCTTCAGCAACGCTTGCGCCTGCATCAGTTGCGCATCGCCGCGCGGGTCGACGCGCGCGATATCGCCGTACCAGCGCGCCGCCCAACTCAGGCGGCTGATGCCCGTGTCATATTTGATGCGCCGCAGATCGTCGGCACTGATCGAGGGATGCGCCCCCATCAGCTCGACCGCGCGCGTACCGCGATTGGTGGTGTCGGTTTCGATGCCGAGCAGTGGCGAATAGTCGCCGGGCTTGAGTTCGGCCCCTGCCCCCGCCGCCTGGAACGGGGTGTTGTTGGCGTTGACCAGGAAACCCGAGGCCGGGTTCACATTGCGCGGCACCTGCGCGAACGGCACTGTGCCCAAGGCGAAATCGCGCGAGGTGTCGCCGGGCAGGACATGAAGATAGTCGAATCCCGGCTTCCGGTTGGGGAAGCTCGCATTGTAGAAATAGGCGATGTTGCCGTGCGCATCGCCGTACAGGAAATTGGTCGCAGGCACGCCCTGGATCGCCAGCGCCTTCTGCCATTCGGCAAAGTCGCGCGCGCGCGTCAGGCGGTAATATTCCTCGATCATGCGGAGCTGGTCGGCCCCGGCATAACGGATCGCATAGGCACCGCTCTTGTTGACGATCACCGGCCCCTGCACCGCACGATACGCCATTTTAGGGATCGGCAGCACGAACGGGCCGAAGCGCACCTTCAGCCACACGCGCTGCGCTTGCAGCGGACGCCACGCACCGTCGAAGCGATAGTGCGTACCGTCGGCATCGAGCGCCAATTTGTAGACGTCGGTCAGATCGGGGCGGTTGACGGTGTTGGTCCAGCCGAGATGTTCGTTATGCCCCAGCACCGGAAACGGCACGCCGGGAAAGGTCGCGCCCGAAAAGTGCCAGCCAGTGCCCGATTGCACGCTCAGTTCATACCAGGCGACCGGGCCGCTCCACGGCTGGTGCGAATTGGCGATGACGCGGGTGAAGCCATCGGCCGAACGCTTCGGGCCGACGACAAAGGCGTTCGAGCCATTGGGCATGGCTTCGCCCCTCGCCGGTAACGCCGCCGGATCGGCGCTGTCGGGCACCGCGCCCGCGCTTTCGCGCGGCAGCGGCGTATCGCCCGACAGCGCCCCGAGCGTCTGGTCGAGCCCGAAGAAGAACGGGGTGCGCAGCACGAAGCCGGTCGCAATGTCCTCGCCATTGGCCGGGAACAGCCGCGCGAGGCGGATCTCGCCCGGATGCCGCCGCGCATACGCGTTGAGCCCGCTGGCATAGGCATCGAGCAAGGCGCGCACGTCCGCCGGCTGCTTCTGATAATCGCGCTCCGCAGTTTCGCGGGCACCGAGCAGACGGAGCGTGTAATCGACCTTGGCCCCGTCCGCGCCTTGGAGCGCGCCGAGGCGTCCCCGCGCCATCGCGACCGCCTCCTGCAGCGTCGCGAAATCATCCTCGGCATGGGCATAAGCCACGCCATAAGCGACATCGGGATCGGTCTTGCCGAAGATATGCGGCACACCGAAACGATCGCGGGCGATGACGCTGTCATAATGGTGGACGGGTGGTGGCGTGACGCGGATCGCGACCAGTGGCTCCCACACGGCGAGCCCGACACCCACCACCAACACCAGCACGCCCAACCCGGCCAGCACCCGCCGCAATCCCCGCATCCACCCTGCCCTCTTATCGTTTGCGGCAAGATGTAGCCGGGCGATCCGGCCGAGACGAGGGGATTGTTTCGCGAGGCTCGTGCCGTTTTCCCGCAAAAGCGCGGATCCAGGGTTACAAGCGAAGCGCCTGCAACCCTGGGCTCCCGCTTGCGCGGGAGAACGCGCGTTAGAACCCCGCCTTGATCGTCACGAAATACTGGGCGGGCGCGCCCGCCAGCAGCGTCTGGTTGTCGCCCGAATAGCCGAAGCCGTTCGACCCGATCGTCGAGATATATTTCTTGTCGAACAGGTTGGTGGCGTTGCCCTGGATCTCGAACTTGCGATCGGCGATCGTCACCCGTGCGCCGATCGTCGCGTCGACCAGCACGCGTCCGGGCACCGATTGATCGTTGGTGTAGGTGAAATAGCGGCGGCTCATATAATCCGCGCCGATGCGACCGAAGAACATGCCCTTGTCATAGGTCAATTCGCCCTTGGCGAGATGCTTGGGGGTGTCGACGGTTTGCTTGCCCTTGATGTTCTGCACCAAGCCGCCGACCGTCACGTTGTCGCGATAGGTCGAGTCATTGTAGCTGTACGAGGCGAATACGCCGAAGCCATAGCCAAGCTTGGCCTCCAGCGCGGTTTCGAGGCCATAAGCGCGGACCGAGCCCACATTCGACAGAATCGGCGGGTTGCCGACGATGCCTGCGCCAACCGTCTGGGCGAGCGTGCGGTTCTGGAAATCGACATAATAGCCGGCCAGCAGCGCGTTGATCCCGCGATAATGATAGCGCGCGCCGACTTCATAGGTGTCCGAGGATTCGGGCTTCAGCTTGTTGGTCGTCAGCAGGGCGTTGAACCCGGCTTGCGTGGTAGCGAACGGTCCGCTCGTCGCCGCCGCAACGAATGCGCGGGTCACTTCGGTGAAATCGCCGAACAATTCGACCTGATTGCCCAGCTTGTAGTTGAGCCCGGCGTGCGGCTGGAAGAAATCCTTCACCTGGATGCGGCCCGAGGCGAGCCCGCCCGACACGATCGGCGTGGCCTTGTTGGTGACCGAGAAGCCCTTCCAGCCGAGATCGACCGTCAGATCCCCGAGCGCGATCTTGTCCTGCACATAATATTGCACGGTGTCGGTTTCGTAGGTGTTGTACCACTGTGTCGCGAACGGCAGATATTGGAAGTGCAGCGCATCGCGCGTCGGCGTGGTGCGGCTGTCGAGGCCATAGAAACGCCGTGCCTGGCGGAAGTCGTTCACCTCGTACCAGCCGCCAACGGTGATGTCGTTAAAGGCGAGCTTGGTGCCAAGCGAGCCGAACACGCCCTTGCGATGAATGTCATATTCGGTGGTGCGCACCGAGATCGGCACGCCCGACGGGGAAGGAACATAAGGCGTGAACCAGATGCCCTGGCCGTGGTTGGAATGGTAATAGCCCTTCAATTCGCCATGCACCGTTGCGCCCTTGGCGGTCTCGATCCCCAGGGACGCGAGATAATCCTGCCGCAGGCCGGCGGCGTCGTAATAAACGTCATCGGCATTGGCGTAGGGCGCGGGGGTTACCGTGCCCGCCGCCGGATTGAGCTTGGGTGCGCCGGTATAGCCGCTGTTTGCCCCGGTGTCGGCGATCAGCACCGCCAGCGGGAAATTGTTGGAAATATTGTCGTTGCGCAGCCCGAGGCGCTTGATCATGTCGAGCGACAGATCCTGATAGTCATTTTCCCGGCGATCCGAAAAATCGAAGGTGCCGACCAGCCGCACCGGGCCGACGGGCGCGATGAACTTGGCGTTGACCTGGTTCTGGCGCTGCACGCCATAGCCCTTCCACTTGTCGGTATCGAGAAAGCCGTAAGAGACATAGGCGCTCGGCCCGTTCTCTCCGAGGACACCGGTGTCGAGGCGACCGAAGGCGCGCACGGTATTGGCGCTGCCATAGGTGCCGTTCAGCGTCAGCCCGAAGGTCGGTTTCGGGTCGCTCGAGAAAAACTCGATCGTACCGCCAAGGTTGTTGGTCGCTTGTGTCCCGATCGAACCCGCACCCTGCGACACTTCGGTACGGCCAACGTTTTCGGGCGAGATCGCGCGGCTGATATGCAAGCCGTTGGTGTTGCCATAAGAGCCGTCGCCGAGCGGAATGCCGTCGAGCGTGAAGCCGATCTGGTTCTGGTTGAAGCTGCGGATCGAGACGCGCTCGGACCATTCATACGCGCCAAAGGCGTCGGCCGACTGGAAGTTGACGTTGGGCAGCTTGGCGATGGCTTTGAGCGGGCTGGTGCCGGGAGCCAGAATCGCGAGATCGGCCTGGCTGAGCTGCTGCACTTGCCGCGTCTGGCCCTTGCCGACGATAATGATGTCGCCGCCCGCATCATCCACGGCAGGCGGAGCCTCGGGTGCCGGGGCATCGGGAGCTGGTGCGGGTGCTGGTGCGGCAGGGAGGTCTCGGGCCGAGGCGGCGAGCGGCCACGCCAAGGCAGCACCCGCGAGTAGGCAAAGCGTAAAGCGACGCATGGTCGGTCCCCTGAAAAGAGTCTTTTTTGCAGGGCACTACTCCCCGCGCCCAGTGCCGCGCCTAGCCATGCTGCGTTGCGGAAATACGTAAAATCCGCGTCAAGCGGATGACGTTTTCTGCTGGTACATCGGGCACTTCAGAATCGTGCGCGAGTCACTCTTGTGTTGCAAAAGTGCAACACTACATCGGGACGGAAGAAGGAGGGATACTTCCATATGAATATCGAAAAATTCACCGATCGCGCCAAGGGTTTCCTGCAATCGGCGCAAACCGTCGCGATCCGCATGAGCCATCAGCGCATCGCCCCCGAACATATCCTCAAGGCACTGCTGGAAGATGAGCAGGGCATGGCCTCGGGCCTGATCGCAGCGGCGGGCGGCGACGCCAAACGCGCGGCGACCGAGACCGACCTCGCGCTGTCCAAAATTCCCGCAGTGTCGGGGAGCGGCGCGCAACAGACGCCGGGGCTCGACAATGATGCGGTGCGGGTGCTCGACCAGGCCGAGCAGATCGCGACCAAATCGGGCGACTCCTTTGTCACGGTCGAGCGGCTGCTGGTCGCGCTGACGCTGTCGCTCAATACGGCAGCAGGCAAGGCGCTCAAGACCGCAGGCGTTACGCCCGAGGCGCTCAACACCGCAATCGATCAGGTTCGCAATGGCCGCGTCGCCGACAGCGCCAGCGCCGAGGACAAGTTCGACGCGCTGAAGAAATTCGCACGCGACCTGACCCAGGCGGCGCGTGACGGCAAGCTCGACCCGGTGATCGGCCGCGACGAGGAAATCCGCCGCACGATCCAGATTCTGGCGCGGCGCACCAAGAACAATCCGGTGCTGATCGGCGAACCGGGCGTCGGCAAGACCGCGATCGCCGAGGGCCTCGCGCTGCGCATCGCCAATGGCGACGTGCCCGACACGCTGAAGGACCGCCGCCTGATGTCGCTCGACATGGGCTCGCTGATCGCGGGTGCCAAATATCGCGGCGAGTTCGAGGAGCGGCTCAAGGGCGTGCTCGACGAAGTGAAGGCCGCCGAGGGCGACATCGTCCTGTTCATCGACGAGATGCACCAGCTGATCGGCGCGGGCAAATCCGAAGGCGCGATGGATGCCGGCAATTTGCTGAAACCGGCGCTTGCGCGGGGCGAGCTGCACTGCGTCGGCGCGACCACGCTCGATGAATATCGCAAATATGTCGAGAAGGACGCAGCCCTCCAGCGCCGTTTCCAGCCGGTGTTCGTCGGCGAGCCGACCGTGCCCGACACGATCTCGATCCTGCGCGGGCTCAAGGAGAAGTATGAGCTGCACCACGGCGTGCGCATCACCGATGCCGCGATCGTTGCGGCAGCGACGCTCTCCAACCGCTACATCACCGATCGGTTTTTGCCCGACAAGGCGATCGATTTGATGGACGAGGCCGCCAGCCGCATCCGCATGGAAGTGGAGAGCAAGCCCGAGGAAATCGAAATCCTCGACCGGCGGATCATCCAGCTCAAGATCGAGCGCGAAGCGTTGAAGCGCGAGAGCGACGAAGCGTCGCGCGACCGGCTGGTGAAGCTCGATGGCGAACTCGCCAATCTCGAACAACAATCGAGCGAACTGACCACGCGCTGGCAGGCCGAAAAGGACAAGATCTCCGCCGAGGCCCGGCTGAAAGAGCAACTCGACGCTGCCCGGCTCGAACTCGACCAGGCGCAGCGCAGCGGCGATCTCGCCAAGGCGGGCGAGCTGTCCTACGGGCGCATCCCCGAACTGCAACGGCAACTGGACGCGGCAGCGGGCGCGACCAAGGGCGCGATGCTGCGCGAGGAAGTGACCAGCGAAGACATTGCCGGGGTCGTCGCACGCTGGACCGGCATCCCGGTCGAGCGGATGCTGGAAGGCGAACGCGACAAATTGCTGCAGATGGAAGCGACGATCGGCAAGCGCGTGATCGGCCAGCAAAATGCGATCCGTGCGGTCTCCACCGCCGTGCGGCGCGCGCGCGCGGGGTTGCAGGACCCCAACCGCCCGCTCGGTTCGTTCCTGTTCCTCGGGCCAACCGGCGTCGGCAAGACCGAACTGACCAAGGCGCTCGCCGAATTCCTGTTCGATGACCCGACCGCAATGGTGCGCATCGACATGAGCGAGTTCATGGAAAAGCACGCGGTTGCCCGGCTGATCGGTGCGCCTCCGGGCTATGTCGGTTATGAGGAAGGCGGCGTGCTGACCGAGGCGGTACGGCGGCGGCCCTATCAGGTGGTGTTGTTCGACGAGGTCGAGAAGGCGCATGGCGATGTCTTCAACATCCTGCTGCAAGTGCTCGATGACGGGCGGTTGACCGACGGCCAGGGGCGCACCGTCGACTTCACCAACACGATCATCGTGCTGACCTCCAACCTCGGCAGCCAGATCCTCACGACGCTGGGCGAAGGCGAAGACGTCGCGAGCGTCGAACCGCAAGTGATGGAGATCGTGCGCGGGCATTTCCGGCCCGAATTCCTCAACCGGCTCGACGAGATCGTGCTGTTCCACCGGCTCGGGCAAGCGGAGATGGCACCGATCGTCGACATCCAGGTGCAGCGGATCGCGACGCTGCTGGCCGAGCGCAAGGTCTCGCTGGAGCTGACCGATGCTGCGCGGGCGTGGTTGGGGCGGGTTGGGTACGATCCCGTCTATGGCGCGCGGCCGCTGAAGCGCGCGGTGCAGCGCTATCTGCAAGACCCACTCGCCGACCTGATCCTGCGCGGCAGCGTGAAGGATGGCGCGACGGTGCGGGTCGACGAAGGCGACGGCAGACTGGAGCTGACCGTCGAGTGACAAAAAAAGGGGCGGCTCCTTTGCAGGAACCGCCCCTCCGCGTTGGTGTGATGCGGTTGGCTTACCAGTCGATCTTCGCGCCGAAGCGGACGAAGCGGCCGATGAAGCCCTGGCTTTCCCATGCCACGTTGTAGCCGAAGCCCGTGTCATAGGTCTGGCCCGGGTTGAAGTCGGGCTTCACGTCGAACACGTTGAGGACGTTTGCATAGAAGGTGAAGCGGTTGCCCACCTTGATGCTCGCGCTCATGTCCACATCGATGAAGCGGCGTGCACGGCACTTGAACGGCGAACCATCCGAATAGGTGTAGACCGAAACACCGCCATTGTTGGCGCAATCGCCCGGTACGCCACCATAGTCGACCGAAGCCATGTCATAGCCGCTGGTGTAATATGCCGTCGCGCTCAACGTACCCTTGCCGTTGAAGTCGAGCGTATTCTGCCAGCTGCCGCGCCACTTCGGCGCACCCGAGCACGAGGTGATGTTGCACGGGCTGAGCGATCCGTCGAAGCGCTGAACCGTACCGTTCGGCTGAACCTGCTCGAGATTGATCAGATAGGTCGCATCAACGCGGCTGGTCAGGTTGATGCCGTTGCCCAGCGGGATCCGCGCGGTACCCGACATATCGAGCCCCGACGTGGTTTCCGAAGTCGTGTTGATGAAGCTGTACTGGATGAAGCCCAACTGCGGCAGCGCGTTCGGGAAGTTGGGATCGGCGACGCCCGGCTTTACGGTGATGCCGGGAACATTCACGACGCCGTTATTGGCATAATAGGCCGCAGCCACGCCCGAATAATCCGGTGCCCCGATCAGACCCTTGATCTTGATGTGGTAGTAATCAAGCGTGAAGGTCAAGCGGCGGGTCGGCTCGAAGACGATGCCGCCGGTGATGCTGGTCGACTTCTCGGGCTTCAGATTGGGGTTGCCCGCCGAGGTCAAACCATAGCTGTACGGCAGCGTCGCGTAGGAGTCGCCGCCATGCGCGGCGATGTATGCCGCACCGCCGGCCTGGGTCGGCGAAACCGTCGACGTGATATAACCGGTCGTCGGCTGGCCATAGGCTTCCTGGAAGCTCGGGATGCGGAAGCCGCGCGACCAGGTTCCGCGGATCCGCAGCTGCTCGATTGGCTTGAAGATCGCGGTGACCTTCGGCGAGAAGTTGCTCTGCCCCGACGAATAATCGTCATAACGACCGGCACCGCTCAGCGTCAGCATATTGAACAGTGGCGCATCAATTTGGAAGAAGGCCGACTTCACGTTGCGGCTGCCCGCCGTACTCACCGAGTTGATGCTGTAATAGCGGTCGGCAGGATTGATCTCATTCGGCGCGTTCGCACTCGGATTGTTGACCGATTCGTAGCGATACGCGCCGCCGACCGCCGCCGTCAGCTCGCCACCGGGCAAGGTAAAGAACGACTTGGAAACCGACGCCTGGACTTGCCACAGCTTCGATGTCGACAGATTGTTGTTGGTCGGCGCGATATAGTCGCGCGTTGCCTGCGTGTTGAGCGACGGATCGACGAAGTTGAACGAGCCGTCGTTGATCACGTTGATCAGGCGCTGCGGATTTAGGTAGTTCTTGTTGGTAACCTTCAGATCGACCTCGGAATAGGTCGCATCGGCATTGTACTTCCAGCCTTCGCCGAACGTGCCCTGGATCCCGCCTGCGAAGCGATAGGTTTTCGTGTCGGTTAACGAGATACGCGGCTGATCGTAGCGATAATTGACCCGCGCCTGCTGACCAAGTGCCGCAAACGGATTGTTCGGGTTGAGCGTGCCATTGGCCGCGGTGCACGCCACGGTCGTGCCGCGCGGACAGACGTAAACCGGCAAGAGAACCGGGCTAAGGGTGAACTGCGTCCCGCCCGCTGCGGTCTGGCCGGCGAAGCTCAGCGGCGAAATGCTGCTGTTGGTCTGCGTCTCGTAGAAATTGCCCATCAGATAGGCCTGCGCCTTGCTGCCGACATTGACGGTCAAATGCGCCGTCGCCCCGAAGCGCTGCTCCTCTGGAATTTCCAGCAGATAATCTTTGACGTTATCCTGCGAGCAGACCAGCGAGCCGGTCGGCGTACCTGCCGCTGCCGCTTGCGCTTGCTGCGCCGGGGTCAGGGTGATCGCGGTAAGGTCCCGACAGCCAGCGGCGGGATTGAGCAACTGGAACTGCGAGCCGGCAACCGGGCTGCCGTTCAGATAGGGCCGCGCAACCGGCACGCGCGTCGAGCCAAGGCCGCCGAAGCTGCCATCGCCCTGAATGCCGTTGATCGTCTCGTTGGGCAGACAAGTGCCGCCCGCCTTACAGATCGCGCTGTAATTGTTGGTGTTCCACGGATAACCACGGTCGCGCGCGTAGATCGGGTTGTCGTGCTGGAATTCGGCATTGACGTAGAAGTTGAAGCCCTGCTCGCTGAGCTTGCCATAGCCATAGGTCAGATCGGCGCGCGTTTCGCCGCCGTCCCCGCGCTGCGAGATGCCGGCCGATGCGTTGGCGTGCAGACCGACGATCTCCTTCTTCACGACGACGTTGACGACGCCCGCGACCGCATCCGCACCATAAGTCGCGGAGGCACCGTCCTGCAGGACGTCGACCTTCTCGACGACCGACTGCGGAATGGTGTTGAGATCGACGAAGCTGCGCTGGCCGTCATCGCCGAGCGGGTAAATTGCCGAGCGCAGACCGTCGAACAGGGTCAGCGTGTTACCGGTGGTGAGGCCGCGCAGCGAGACAGCGGTCGCGCCGGTGGCGAAACCGAAGCTGTTCCAGGCACGCGTCATCGTGCCTGCACCGTTGGCGGGAATGGTCTGCAGCGCTTCGGCAATGGTGTTCTGACCGCGATTGGCAAAGTCTTGCGCGGTCAAGGTGTTGATCGGGGCGGCCGTCGCGGCGGCGCTGTTACGGATCAACGAACCCGTGACCACGATGTCCTGGCCCTGGCTGCCCGTGTCGGGCTGCGCCTGCTCGGGCACTGGCGCGGTCGACGGTGCGGCGGGTTGCTGGTCCTGCGCAAATGCTGGCACTGCAGCAAGCAGTAGCGCAGTGGATGCGGCCCCCGTCAGCAGCCGTGCCTTGCGAGCGATGAAGTCTGTTCCGATCACGTCTTTTCCCTTGCTGACCGCACGCATCTACGAAAATTCGCACCGCGGCGTTGTTTGCAAGTCTCGTGACCGAACATGTGCTCGGCCCCCCGAGACATGCGCATGGGATGAAGCGCCCAAGGCACGCTGTAAAGTGAGCCGCGCACGCCCGACTACGCTTTCATTTCACTCTGTTACATAAAAACAACAACTTCGTTACGCGTTTGCAACAGGTTAACGAAAAAGGGCGGCCCCTTCGCAGAGACCGCCCCCTTCCAACAAATACGCCGTACCTTAGAACTTAAAGTGTGCGCCCGCGCGGAACGTGCGACCAACGATGCCGGCCATGTGCCAGGTCGGCAGATAGTTGGCACCCGAATACGACGCTGGAGCAAGCGGTGCCTTCTCGCCGGTGATGTTGCCGACGAACAGGTTGAACGTGAAATTGTCGTTGACCTTGAAGGCCGCACTCACGTCAGCATAGATGAAGCGCTTGATGTAGCAGAACTGATCCGATCCGTTGGCGGCAACGTACAGCGCTGCCGAGCAAGAGTGGCTCGTATCCCCTTCGTCAGCCGCCACTTCCTTGATCCGCGACACGTAATAGGTCGTCGCGGTCAGCGAGAGCGGGCCATATTCAATCGTGTTCTGCCAGTTGCCACGCACGCGCGGCGTACCGGCACCCGACGACAATTCGTAAGGTCCAAGCGTACCGGCATAACGCTGGACGGCAGCGCCGCCGCCGGGATTGAGGTCATACTGGATCAGATAGGTGAGATCGAGGCGGCTGCTGAACTTGACGTCGTTGGTGATCGGCAAGCTCACATTCGCACCGAAGTCGAGGCCCGAGACCGTAACGGCACCAGCGTTGACGTAAGGCACGTTGACGATCAGCACGCGCGGCAGGGCGTTCGGGAACAGCGGATCGGGCGCATCGATGGCCGAAACCGAATAACCCGCCGGCAGTGCCGTGCCTGCAAAATAAGCCGCACGGGCAGCGCCCGCATCGGGTCCGGTTACGATCACGTCGGTCTTCTTGATGTTGTAGTAATCGACGGTGAAGCTGACGTTGCGGACTGGCTCGACCACTACACCTGCGGTGAAGCTACGCGATTTTTCCGGCTTCAGATTGGGGTTGCCGGTCGCGCCCGAACCAAGGCTGTACGGCTGGATATACGGATTGGTGCCGGCATTGCACGACGTCAGCGTACCCGTACCGCCATGTGCGAGGATGAAGCTGCACGGCGGGGTGAAGGTCACGAAACCGGCATAGCTCGAACGCGGATTGTTTTCGGCGAAGGTCGGCGCACGGAACCCGTTCGAATAGGTACCGCGGATTGCGATCTGCTTGATCGGCGTCCACTTGGCACCAACCTTGGGCGAGAAGTGGCTGAATCCTTCCGAATAATGGTCGTAACGTCCCGAACCGTTCACCTCGAGGGTCGGCAGGATCGGCGCGTTGACTTCGAAATAGCCAGCATAGACGTCATGCGTACCAAAGGCTGCCGACGTGTTGGCATATTTGGTGAGACCGACGTCAACGCCATTGTTCTCTTCGGTTTCGTGGCGGAACTGGCCGCCGACCGCAAACTGCAGGTCACCACCCGGAAGCGCGAACAGATCCTTGGCGATCGACCCGTCAAGCGAGATCAGCGAAGTGTGCGAGGGCACCGAGTAGGTCGGCGCGATCAAGTCGCGAACAGCCTGAGAATTGAGCGACGGATTGACGAAGTTGTAGGCACCGGTGTTGACCGCTTTCTTCAGCCCGGCAATGTCGATGACACCATATTCGGTGATCGAGAAATTGTCGCGTGCGCCGACTGCGTCAATTTTCCAATGATAGCCGCCAGCGATGTCGCCGTTAAAGCCGACCGCGCCACGGAACACTTCGTTGTTGCGCACGGTGCCGACGGGAATGTCGCCAAAGGCATAACGGATGCTAGCGGCATTCGCCATCGCGTCCGCTGCGGTTGCCGCGGTATTCGTGGCATAGGGATTGTTCGGGTTGAGGGTACGGTCGGCCGCCGTGATGCAGTTGATGCCAGCCGCGCAGACGAAGTACGGCAGCACGATACCCGGGTTGTTCGACGACAGCGCCGGTGAAGAACCATAAGGCTGGGTCTGCCGGATCGAAGACGGGGCACGATTGATCGTCACCTGGCTATGCGAGTAGCTGCCCGTTGCATATCCTTCGATCGCGTCGCTGACGCGGAAGCTCAAGCGACCCGAGACGTTGTAGCGTTCCTGCGCCGGCTGGATGTCGTTGTAGCGGGTGCCATATTCCTTGCCATAGTCGTGCTTACAGCCCGTGCCGCCAGACGCGCCGGCCACGGTGAAGGTACCGTTCACGCACTGCGCGGTGCCGCCGAGCAGCGTGTAGGTTCCCGATGGCGTGCCGCCGGTGAACGGATCGTTGAGGTTGCTCTGCGATGCGCGGCGCACGACAGCATTGGTCGATGCCGTCGTTAGCGAGCTGTCGGCGGAATTGTTGTCGTTGCCGCCGATCGAACTCAGATCGTTGGTATTATACGGGAAACCGCGCGTAGTCGCGCCAATTGGACGGTCCTTCTGATATTCACCGTTAATGTAAACGTTCCAGCCTTTTTCCTGATAATCACCATAGCCGGCGGTCAGGTTGGCACGGTAACGGGCACCGTCACCCTTTTCGGTCACCCCACCTTCGACGTTGCCGTCGATACCGGTGAAATGCTTCTTCATGATGATGTTGACCACGCCGCCGATCGCGTCGGCACCGTAGCTCGACGATGCGCCGTCCTTCAGCACTTCGATCCGCTCGACCGCGCTGAACGGGATCGAGTTGAGATCGACATAGGCGTTGTGGCCGTCATCGTTGAGCGGGAAGTTGGTGCTGCGAAGACCGTCGATCAGCACCAGGGTCGACGAAACGCCGAGACCGCGCAGCGACACAGCAGCACCGCCGGCCGAGAAGCCGTTGGTGAAGCCGGTCGAGATCGACCCCGCGCCATCGGCCGAAATCGAACGGACGGCGTCATTGATGTTGGTGATACCGGCCCGCGCCAGCGTCTCGCTGGTCAGGACGGTGACCGGCGAAGGAGTCTCGGTGTTGGTACGCCGGAAGATCGACCCGGTGACGACGATGTCCTGATTCGCCTCGGCAGTGGCCGGTGCCGGCTCGCTTGCCGGTGCGGGCGCGGTCTGCGCAAATGCCGGGCCGGCCGAAAGCGCGATCAGCAGCGCGACGGGCGCGGCACTTGAACGAAGGCGCGCAAATGCGCGAGCTTGCGTGGTCTGCATCAATGAAAAACCCCCAGATGGTGCGCAATGGCGCAGCGTTGCGTCGGCGATCCCGAACCCCCGGGATCACCGCAATGATGCTAGACTGTAACGATCCCACAGCATTGTAAAGAGGCCGACACGGAACTTTCGCCAAGTGTCGCTGCGGTGCAACACTCTTGCGTTACCCGCCTTACGCCCGCCGCAAACGCCTCACTCGCTGCGCGGCATCGGCCCTGCGACGAGCAGTGGATCGATCTTCGCATCGTGCCATTTCAGGCTCCAGTGCAGATGCGGTCCGGTCGCGCGGCCGGTCATGCCCGAGAGCGCCACTGGCTGCCCGCGGCGAACACGCTCGCCCACGCGCACGTCGATGCGCGACAAATGCAGGAAGGCGGTGTTGAGGCCCATGCCATGATCGATCATCAGCAAATTTCCCTCCAGCGTGAAGGGATGGTCCGCCGCCAGGACTACTACGCCATCGGCGGGAGCAAGGATGACCGAACCTTGCGGCTTGGCGATATCGACACCTGAATGATACGATCCCGCCTCGCCATTCTTGTAGATGCGCTGCGATCCGAACAGCGTGGAGATGCGGCCGGTGGTTGGCCACAGGAAGGTCTGCCGCCACCCTTGCGAGTCCGACGAAACGCGCCGCGCGGCGTTGATCTGCGCCAGTTCGGCCGGGCGCAGCCGATCGAATTCGGGTTGCGGCAACGGAATCTTGGGCAAGGAATTCAGCCGCGAAATGTCCCAGCCACGCGGTGCGATACTGAGGGTATCGCGAACCACGCGCCCGTCATCGAGCGTCGCGACGAGGCTGGCGCTTGGCTTGGCGTCCCGGTCGAAGGCGATCAGGAAACGCCCGTCGGGCGCGACCGGGACGGTTTCGCCGTCGAAGGACAGCAAACTGGTATTGGACGGCGCGATGCCGATCACCAGCCCACCCTGGATCAGGCTGCCCGAATAGCTGAAGCTGGTCCGCTGCGGCTCGCGCTGCGGCTGCGGGGTGGCGCGGCGCGCGACCGGCGGCGCGCTGACCGGCTGAACCGTCGGGCGTTCGGGCGCGGTGGTACAACTGCCCAAGGCAACCAGAGCCACCGACCCGATTGCCCCCCAAACCGTTCGCGCCAGCCCCCCGCGCCGCGTCATTCCGATGCCATCGCCTCGGTCGCGATTTCAGCGCTGGCATAGGCCTCCTGCCGCGCGACGCTCCAATAGCGCAAATCGTCGAGCGCGATCCGCGCCCCCGATACCGCGCACAGGACATGATCGCCGGGGGCGAGCACGCGAAAGCCATTGGCCATGAAGTGCAGGCGCGCGGGGCGATCGGTATTGGACATCAGCATAAGGCGCGCTTTTCAAACAGCGATGGCGGATCAGAGCAGCGTCGGCTGCTCGGGCTTGGGCGCACCATAGGCTTTGGTGCCCGCGCGCTCAACCTTAGCGTCAACCTGACCGTCCCGAAAATGGAGCGTCACATTGGTGGCAGCGCGCGCCGCATCGGCCGAGCCGACCACCGCACCCGATGGCCGCGCCGAGACGAAGGCATAACCGCGATCGAGAATGGCATTGGGGCCGAGCGATTCGACCAGCCGCCACGTCGCCGCCAGCCGATCGCGCGCGCGCTCCAATTGGCGATCGAGCGTCGAAAGACGGAGCGCGCCCGCCGAGCGATCGAGCTGGCCGCGCGCCACCACCACGCGGCGTTCCAGCCCGCGATCGAGCCGCGCGCCGAGGTCGTCCGCTTTCTGCCGCTGCGGCCCGAGCAACGCATCACGGCGCGGCAGCACGCGCACCAATGCGGTGAGCTGCTCGCGTCCGCGATCGGCATAGCGCCGCGCGCATTTCTCGGTGCGGGTGCCGTAGCCCGCCAGCGTCAAACGCAGATCGGCGAGTACCGGCACCGCCATCTCGGCCGCCGCCGTGGGCGTCGGCGCGCGCAGATCGGCGGCGAAATCGGCGAGCGTGGTGTCGGTCTCGTGGCCGACCGCCGAGATGATCGGGATGCTGCACGCCGCGATCGCGCGCACCACCACTTCCTCGTTGAACGACCACAGATCCTCGATCGAGCCACCGCCGCGCGCGACGATGACGAGGTCGGGGCGCGTTTCGGGCGACATCGCGTCGAAGCCGCGCACGGCGGCGGCAACCTCTTCCGCCGACCCGACGCCCTGCACCTTGACCGGCCACACCAACACATGCGTCGGGCAGCGATCCTCCAGCCGGTGGAGAATGTCGCGGATGACAGCGCCGGTCGGCGAAGTGACCACGCCGATCCGGCGCGGCAGGAACGGCAGGCGCTTCTTGGCGGAAGCGGCGAACAGCCCCTCGCCTGCCAGCTTGGCCTTCAATTTCTCGAGCAGCGCCATCAGCGCGCCCTCGCCCGCCAGCTCCATGCGATCGATCACGATCTGATATTTGGAGCGGCCGGGATAAGTGGTGACCTTGCCGGTCGCGATCACCTCGGCCCCATCCTGCGGGGTGAAGCCCAATTGCGCGACATTGCCCTTCCAGATCACGCCGTCGATCACGGCGCTGTCGTCCTTGAGGCTGAGATAGGCATGGCCCGAGGCGACGCGCTTATAGCCCGAAATCTCGCCGCGCAGTCGGACGAAGCCGAACTCGCTTTCGACCACGCGCTTGAGCTTGCCTGCCAGTTCGCCCACACTCATTGGCGCGGCGTTGTCCCCTGCGACCGGCTCGTCTAGGAGCGCGCCTACGCCCTCTCGCCGGGCAATCTCTAGAAAAGGGTCCGCCATTGAATGTCCTGTTGATCGGCTCGGGTGGTCGCGAACATGCGCTGGCATGGAAGCTCGCGCAATCACCGCGCCTCGGTACACTGTTCGCCGCACCCGGCAATCCGGGCATTGCAGCGCATGCCGAAATCGCAGGGCTGGATGTGACCGACCACGGCGCCGTCATCGCCTTTGCGCAGGGAAATGCGATTGAACTGGTGGTGATCGGCCCGGAAGCGCCGCTGGTCGATGGCCTGGGCGACAGCCTGCGCGCCGCCGGGATTGCCGTGTTCGGGCCGAACCAGGCCGCAGCCCAGCTTGAGGGATCGAAAGCCTTTACCAAGGCACTGTGCGACCGGGCCGGGATTCCGACCGCAGGCTATGTCCATGCGACGAGCCGGGCCGAGGCGCGCTTTGCGCTCGATCGCTTCGGCGTTCCGGTGGTGGTCAAGGCCGATGGCCTTGCCGCGGGCAAGGGCGTGACCGTGGCGACGACGCGCGAGGAAGCAGAGGCAGCGCTGGCCGATCTGTTCGGCGCGCGCGGCGGCGAAGCGGTGATCGAGGAGTTTCTCGAGGGCGAGGAAGCCAGCCTGTTCGTGCTGACCGACGGCAAGGACATCCTGTCCTTCGGCTCGGCGCAGGACCACAAGCGCGTCGGCGAGGGCGACACCGGCCCCAATACCGGCGGCATGGGTGCGTATAGCCCGGCGCGGGTGCTGACCCCCGAATTGGAACAGCGCGCGATGGACGAGATCGTCCGCCCGACCGTGGCCGCGCTGGCGGAAGCGGGCACACCCTTCTCCGGCGTACTCTATGCCGGGCTGATGCTGACCGCGGATGGCCCCAAGCTGATCGAATATAATGCGCGCTTCGGCGACCCCGAATGCCAGGTGCTGATGGCGCGGCTCGACGAGGATCTGCTCGAGGTGCTGCTGGCGGTCGCCAATGGCACGCTCGGGCAGCGCGGGGCCGCCAAATGGGTCGAGCAGACTGCGCTGACGGTGGTGCTCGCCGCCAATGGCTATCCCGGCACGCCCGAGAGTGGCGGGAAGATCGATGGTATCGCCGAGGCCGAAGCGACCGGCGCGACGGTGTTCCAGGCGGGAACGCGGCTGCAGGACGGGCACATCGTCGCCAGCGGCGGGCGCGTGCTGGCGGTTACCGCGCTGGGGGCCGGCATTGCCGAGGCGCAGGCCGCCGCTTACCGCGCGGTCGATGCGATTGCCTTTCCCTCGGGCTTTCACCGCCGCGACATCGGTTGGCGTGAGATTGCACGCGACGCGCGCTGACCGGTTGCGCTAACCTTCCGAAAACACAGGAGACCATGATGGCTAGCGGCCCGCAAAACCCGAACCAGGCGATCGACGTGATGGGACCGATCACCACCGTTCATATCGTCCTGATGGCGGCGCTGGCGATTGCGGCGGTCCTCGCCATCTGGTGGGGGACGGTGTTGCGCCGCCGCCGGGCGGAGGCAGAAACCCAAGTCGACGAAGACTTCGCGATCGCCGAGGAACATGGCGCAACCACGCCCGCCACCGTGCAAGGTATGGACGAAACGCCGTTGCCCGACCCCGCTTCGTCGCCCGAAGCCGTCGCCCCGCCGGTGCCCGCTCAGCCTCCGGTGCCCGCGCCGACACCAAGCGCGCCCACTCCACCGGTCGCCACCAACCTCGTCCAAATCAAGGGGCTGGGTCCGAAACTTGCCGCCGCACTTGGCGAACACGGCATCACCAGCGTCGAACAGATCGCCGCGCTAAGCCCGTCCGCCGCCGCCGACCTTGACGCAAAGCTCGGCACCTTCAAAGGCCGCATGACGCGCGACCGCTGGGTTGAACAGGCAAAGCTGTTAAACGCTGGCGACCGCGCGGGCTATGAGGCGGCATTCGGAAAATTGGGCGGCTGACCCGACCGCATCCGCTGGCAATCACGATCGTACGAACAGATTCCGCAGCCAGACCGCCCCGTCACGCCCGGCGGTGCGCCAATCGGCGTCCTCCGCCACCTCCTCGGCTCGATAACCGGTCGGATCGAACAGCTTGACCCGCGCGGTCTTGACGGCGGCGGTATTGCGGGTCACCAGCGTCAGTCCATGTTCGAGCGCGGTCGCCACAAGCAAGGCGTCGCGCATATCCGCCAATGTTACCTGACCGCGCCGTTGCGCCACCGCAGTGTCGATGGGCAGGATATTGCCGTCAAAGGCGGGAATCACCCGATCGTCAATCCAGCGGCGCAGCGCCGCGCCCGCAGCCTTGTCGCGCCGCGCAGCCTGGGTCGCCGCGGCCTCCAACTCGATCACGGTCAGCGCCGACACGAACAAGCGCTCGCGCGCGACCTCCCCGGCCCAAAGCGCAAGGCCCTGCTCGGTGTCCGGGCTTCGCGCACGGCGAAGATCGAAGACGATCGGCGTGTCGAGGAGAAACATTAGGAGACCTCCCGCGCGGCCCAGCGCCCCGGCGGTGGCAGCTCGTCGTCAGAGGCTCCCGGCATGGCGAGAAGATCGACGATCGAGTCGCACTGCCCGCTCATCTGGCGAAACGTTTGGAAGCTCATCAACACATGTGTCGGGCGTCCGCGGTCGGTTATGAACACCGGTTCGGTACGGGCCAAGCGCTTTGCCGCGCTGACATCCTGGTTAAACTCCCGGCTTCCGATGACCTTCATATGTGCCTATGTCGCTATTTCGAGCATGCTCTTATGTAGCGATGTTACTACATTGTTGACCCCGCGCAACACAAGGCACGATGTGGCGGAAAAAACGCGGCGTCGACCCGCTACGGTGTTGCACACATCGGAATAAGCGCGCTTTTCTAAACGTTGCGACGGCGGGGACGCAGCTGCGCGAGACGATGGGGAGAGTGCATGTTTGAACTGTTGACCAGCGCGTGGCACGCGCTGACGGGGGTCCTAGGTCCGCACGGTCCGGCGGTGAATGCCGCAAAGAGCTATGTACCTGGCGACTTCAGCATCCACTTTTTCCTGCAGCTCGCCGTCATCATTTTCACCTGTCGCGTGGTCGGATGGCTGGGCAAGAAACTGCTGCACCAGCCGCAAGTCGTCGGTGAAATGATCGCCGGCGTGATCCTTGGGCCTTCGCTGTTCGGGCTGCTGCTTCCCGATCTGCAGCTCACTGTCTTCCCCAAGGAAACGCGCAACGTGTTGTACGTGGGCGCACAGCTGGGCGTCGGCCTGTATATGTTCATCGTCGGGCTGACGCTGAACCTTGATCACTTCAAATCCAAGGCGCGCAGCGCGGCAATGGTATCGGGGGCGGGAATCGCGGCACCGTTCCTGTTTGCAGTGCTGATCACGCCCTTCCTGTTGACCGTCCCCGGCCTGTTCGCGCCGGGCATCGACCGGGCGAGCGCGACCCTGTTCATGGGCGCGTGCATCGCGCTGACGGCGTTTCCAATGCTGGCGCGGATCATCAACGAGCGCGGGCTCGCCAACTCGTCCCTGGGAACCTTGTCGCTGACGGCCGGTGCCTTTGACGATGCCGCATCGTGGTGCGTGCTGGCGATCGTGCTGGCCACCTTCGGCGCGGGGGCCGGGGTGGCGGTGCTCGCGATCGGCGGTGCGGTGCTCTACACCGCCTTCATGCTGGGGTTCGGGCGGCGCTTGCTCGCCCCGCTCGGCCGCATTGTCGAGCGAGAGGGCGCGATGAGCAGCGAGATGCTGGCGATGGCCATGCTGCTCTTCTGCCTGTCGGCCTTCGTGATGGATGCGATCGGGATCCATGCCATTTTCGGCGGCTTCCTGATGGGCGTGTGCATGCCGCGCGGGCTGTTCGTCGAGGAGCTGAAGCGCAAGGTGGAGCCGCTTGCGGTGGTGCTGCTGTTGCCCATGTTCTTTACCTATTCCGGGCTCAACACGCGCCTGGACATGGTCAACTCCGCCACGCTGCTGGTCATCGCGCTGGGCATCCTCATCGTATCGATCCTCGCGAAATTCGGGGCATGTTACGCGGCCGCGCGTTTGTCGGGCGAGGACAATCGTACGGCGCTCGGCATTGGGGCCTTGATGAATTCGCGCGGGCTGATGGAACTGATCATCATCAATATCGGCCTTCAAAAGGGCATTATCGGGCCGACGCTGTTCTCGATGCTGGTGCTGATGGCGATCGTCACGACCGTCATGGCCACGCCGTTGTTCGAGGCGGTCTATGGCCGCAAAGCACGCGCACGCGGCGAACTGGGCGCGCTCGACGCACCGCTTGCAACCATCTGATCCTGCGCCCCGCCGCCAAGGCGGTGGGGCCAAAGCTTTTCCTTTCGGAGAACGCCCATGAAGACCGCGCTTGCGATAGCGGCCGGCCTGTCGTTGGGGGGTGTCGCCCATGCCCAGGAGGTTACGGTTACCCCCAGCGCCGATGTGCGCCTGCGCTACGAGCATATCGACCAGGAAGGATTGCCCCGCGATGCCGATGCGGTGACGCTGCGCATACGCCCCGGTGTCACCGCCAGCTGGAACGGCTGGTCCGCCCTCGTCGAGGGCGAGGGCGTGCTGGCGCTGGCCGACGGCTATAATGACGGATTGAACGGCAAGACGCTCTACCCGCTGGTGGCCGATCCGGAGAATATCGAGCTCAACCGCGCGCAATTGCGCTATGCGGGCAAGGATGGCCTGGCGCTGACGACGGGACGGCAACGCCTCGCCTTTGTCGACGAACGCTTCGTCGGGTCGGCCGGATGGCGGCAAAGCGAGCAGACCTTCGATGCCGCACGCTTCCAATGGGGCAAGGCGACCGGACTCACCGCGGACCTCGCCTATAGCTGGAACGTGCAGACCGTGAACGGTAGCCACGGGACGGGCGCGCGGCCGCGCTACATCGGCGGCAACAACCTCTTCGCGGTACTTGGCTATGCGACCGGCATCGGCACGGTCAGCGGCTTCGCCTATCTCGTCGATCAGGATGCCAGCGCCGTGCAGGGCTTTCGCCTGTCGAGCCAGACCTATGGCGTGCGCTTTGCCGGCAAGGCTGCGCTCACCCGCGACATCTCGCTTGGCTATAGTGCGAGCTGGGCGCGGCAAAGCAACTGGCATCGCAACCCCAATCGTTATGGGGTCGGTTCCGGCTGAGGGCGGAATGACACCCTAAGCATCGGCATCCTTGGGCCAGAGGTATTCGCCGGTGAGGAGGATATGTGCCCATCCGAGCGGGGAGATATGGGCGAGCAGGT